>CAIKRR010000035.1 GCA_903829815.1 uncultured Pseudomonadota bacterium
CGCCGACTGAAGGTGCAACGCGCCTCGAACCTCTGTGGCGTGAAGGAACATCGCGACTGGCTGGCCTTCTACAAGGTGCTGCAGCGCGACCTCAGGTCGCAGATCATCTATCGGTAGGGGTGGTGGGATCAAGTCCACGCGGTCAAGTCCGCGGGAAGTCCCTCGTATTGAAACCCCGGTCTGCATCGGGCAAGCCGGGCAACCCGAGCCGTACCGGTTGTGTTGGTCAGCGACCAGCGTGTCTTCGCACCGCCGGTCTCCGACCTGTACAGCCCCGCGAACGCGGTTGCGTTCACGGCCGTCGCCGAGGCGCCCACGCCGAGCGTAATCAGCCCATTGTTCCACTGGTTGGGGAAGCCAAACGGCGCGATACCGGCTGGTCGAGGAGCAACAGTCGAGGTGACCATCTGCTTGGCTTCGGCTCTTGATGCAGCAAGCGGCGGCCTTGCCGGTGGTGCGCAGGGTGCAAGCGGGCTCACGAGCTCACCGGTCACGTCCCTGCCGGATTGCCGCATCCGACGGCCCTTGCGATCTTGCCTGTCTCATGTTGCGATAGATTTCGCTCGGCGAGAACGACCGGCGAGCCTCTAGAGCGCAGTGCACTGATAGGCAAGGGGATGGTCTGGAGCCCGAGGCACGGTAACAACGCATTCACGGTGCCGATGTTCGATGAGTTCATGAAGCGCATCATCCTGGGCGCCGACGGACGGCATGGGTAACGAGGGGTGGGGTCAGTTGTTCACTTCTGATTCGTGTTCACGAAACGTATACACTTGCATTGTGCATATCGTCGGTGTTCGTTTTCCGTTTGCGTTCGCGTAACGCGAACAATGCTCGGAGGGAGTCATGCGCGAAGCGCAGCGAGAACAGGAGATTCTTCAGCAAGCCACCACAGCGCTTGAGACGGTGACGGGACTGCATGCAGACGCCAGGTTCGAACCGGGCGCCGTCGTGGCGTGCGATGCCATTCTCGACATTCAGGTCGACGGACGAACCCTTCGCTTTGCCGCTGAGGTTAAGACCGTTGACCGGTTCCAGACGCTCGGTCTGGTCAAGGCAAGGGCAGACACCGCCCCGTACCCGCTTCTGCTGGTTGCTCCCTACATCACTGAGGCAACTGCTCAAAAATGTCGGCAGCTGAAACTGTCGTTCATTGATGGGGCAGGCAATGTCTATCTCGAGGCGCCGGGCCTCCTCGTCTACGTCGCGGGCAAACCCCGCCCCACTCAGGCGCGCGCAGCCACGTCCTTCCTTTCGTTGACACCGGCGGGCCTGCGAGTCATTTTTGCTCTGATCCAGGCGCCAGAACGGGCGGCCGCGCCGTACCGAGACATCGCCAGGGTCGCCAGGGTTTCACTCGGTACCGTAAGTGATGCCTTGGCCGATCTGGAGGCGCGCGGCTTGCTGGCTCCCGACAAACCGGGGCCTCGCCGTCTGCTCGCGCGCGATCGGTTGCTTGACGAATGGGTTGCGCACTATCCGGTCAAGCTGAGACCCAAACTGCACCTCCGGCGGTTTACCGCGCCCCGCCCCGACTGGTGGCGAGGCGTGGACATCGGACAGTATCAGGCCTGTTGGGGCGGGGAGGTCGCCGCCGCGAAGCTCACCAGCTACCTCACACCCGAACAGGTGACTATTTATGCCGCTGGCACAATCGATCAGCTCGTTCTCGCCCACCGACTGCGCCCCGATGCCCGAGGAGAGATCGAGATCCTCGACGCATTCTGGACGCGGGAGGGTGCTCGCAAGCCAACCGATGTAGCACCACCCGTGCTGGTCTATGCCGACCTGATGGCGACCAACGACGCTCGCAATATTGAAACGGCAACGATGATCCGTGAACAGAACCTCACAGACACTCGTCATCCAGCCCGATAGGCCGCTTGACGGCTTGCTGCTCGACATTCTGCGTCGGGTGGACACCGTCACGGCAGATCTCGGCATCCAATACTTCATTGGCGGCGCATTAGCGCGCGATGTGGTCCTCTTCCACGTTTTCGGGCGAGATACCGGTCGCGCAACTCGCGATGTCGATGTTGGTATCTGCATCGAAGAATGGTCGCTGCTCGAAGCGCTGCGCGGTCGCCTGGTGGAGAGCGGAGCGTTTGCCCTTGTCGCAGGTGTTGTCCACAGGCTGCTCTATCGACCGGTGGGCACCGAGCTCGGCATTCCCCTCGATCTGCTCCCCTTCGGCGGCGTCGAAACGAACGACCACGTCATTCGATGGCCGCCCGCGTCGGACACCGTGATGAGTGTCGCAGGCTTCTCCGAGGCGAGCGATTCGGTCCTGATGATCGAAGTCGCCGCGAACTTTGCGGTTCCTGTTGTCTCCTTGCCATCACTGGCGATTCTCAAGCTGATGGCCTGGCACGACCGACACCTCGTAACCCCGAAGGATGCAACCGATCTCCTGATGATCGCCCGCAAGTACGCTGATGCCGGGAATGCCGATCGCTTGTTTGGCGCCGAATCGAGCCTCTTGCAGGCATTTGACTTTGACGGCGAACTCGCTGGGGCGCAGTTGTTGGGCAAAGATGCCGCTACCCTCTGCCCGGTCAGCGCGAAGCGTGCGGTCGTCGAAATCCTGCGCGAACCGACACTGAAGCAGCAATTGCTTGATCAAGCCCTGGCGGCGACTCTCGTCACCAGGGACGATGTCGCCAGTGCTCGTGTGGCGCTTGTCCTGCAGGCATTCCAGGACGGCCTCGAATCCGGATGAATGTGGCCAGAAGAACGGGGGTCAGGTCTTGCCTCATCGCCAGAAACAGGCGTAATGGCCGTAGTTCCTGCCGGTCTCCTTGATGCAGTCCCACCAGCCGCCCGTGCCGGTGCCCACATAAGTGGAGCCTGAGCTGTAGAAGTCGTAGCACTCGTAGCTGATGGCCACCGTGCCAACGGCGATGGCCGTGACCCAGGCGACGTCAATCGCGACCGCGCCGGGGCCCGCCTGCTCGATGGTCGGGCTGGCGCAGGCATAGGGTTCCTTGTCGGTCTTCGCCTGGGCCGGCAGCGCGACGCTGCTGGCTGCGAGCACGATGATCGACACGGCACGCCGCACCAGCAAGACTTACGTGGGAACCGGCACCGGCACCGGCGGCTGGTGGGGCTTCTTCAAGGAAGTCGGACGAAACTACGGCCACTACGTCTGCCACCCCTTCGGGGGCTAGGTCACCAGGCCAGAAGATGGGCCGTCCGCATGCCTACGACCCGGCGGGCCGCTCGATGGGTGACATCATCGCCGCGTTGGGCTACTCCAGGCGAATGTTTGCGCGACGGATCACCTCGCCCCATTTGCTGCGTTCCGCATCCAGGAAGGCGCCAAAGGCCTGGGGCGTGCTACCCACCGACTCACTGAACGCCTCGCGCCGCTGCGCGACGATGTCAGCCTGGCGAGCGATCTGACCGAGCGCCTCGCTCACCTTCGAGATCGATGCGGCCGGCGTCCCTGTCGGCGCCAGCAGACCCACCCAGACCAGTGGATCGAAGGCCGGGTAGCCCGATTCGGCAAAGGTCGGCACCTCGGGCAACTGCGGCCAGCGCTGCTTGCCGGTGATCGCGAGGACCTTCAGCTTGCCCTGACGGACGCTGCCCCAGAGCGGCAGCAGCGCCTCGAACATGCCGGACATCTGGCCACCGATCATGTCGCCGTAGGGGTTCGAGCTGTTGTAGTGAACCGGCCTGACCTGCGCCTGGGTCACCTGGTTGAACCACTCGCTGGTGAGATGCTGCGTACTGCCCACGCCCAGAGTACCGACGTTGGCAAACTCGGGCCGACCATGCGTCATCGCGACATACGCACGCGCATCGGCCGCAGGCACACCGACATGGGTCACCAGCGCATAGGCGGTCGTCGATATGAGACTCACCGGCGCGAGGTCGGTCTTCGCGTCATACGGCAGGTTCGGATAGAGCAGGGGCCCGATCACCACCGACCCGGGCGTACCCAGAAGCAGCGTGTACCCGTCGGGCGGCGCCTTCGTGACGACTTCGGTCGCGATGCGGCCACCGGCGCCCGGACGGTTCTCGATCACCACCGACTGTCCCAGCAGTTGTGACAGGCGCTGACCTACCTGCCGGATATCGACATCCGGCCCGGAGCCAGCCGGGGTCGGCACGATGATGCGGATCGGCTTGTTCGGATAGTCCTGCGCTTGCGCGAGGCTGGCCAGTATCGCCAGCATGCCAAGGGCGACGAGACTGGTCGGGAGCCATCGTTGCCGGCGCGACGGGAAGGGCGAGGAGCGGTTGAGGGGCATCGTGCGGGTCTCCGGATCGTTGTCGTTATCGGCTGCTTGCATTCACTCGGCGGGCAGCGTCGGCGCGCTGGCCGGTGCCCGGCGGTGCCGGGTCGCCTGCTCGAACGCATGCGCGTACCCTAGCAGAGCATGGTCGCTGCAGGGCAGTCCCATGAAGGCCAGCCCCATGGGCAGTCCAAGCGATCCGAAGCCCATCGGCACCACCGCCATCGGAAACCCCTCGCTGCCATAGCCGGCAATGCTGTTGGGCGGCGTGATGTGGGGGGCGCGCACGAACTCGGGCACCTCGATCGACTCGAGCGGCGTCACGATCGGCTCGGCAAACATGGGCTGATAGGGCATCACCAGTGCACTCACCCGATGGGCGTCGAACACTGCGCGCTTCTCCCGAGTGAGCATCGGCAGGGTCTTTTCGATGAGCTGGCGATAGTCCGGGTCGTTCGAGCTGTATTCGAGCGAGTCGCGCAGCACCCGGATGGCATGCGTCGGACGCGTTGCCTCGGGCGGAAAGCGCGAGGCCGCCAGATCGGTCTCGTAGCGGGCAAGCCAGGCCTCGACCGTTTTCGGCGTGCCCTCGTCGCGGGTGGCCAGGTAGGCCTCGAAGCGCGCGCGAAACGGTCGCATCAGCAGGGGCATGAGGGTGTCCACCGCATGGCGCACATACCGGTCGAAAAAAGCCGGATCGAATCGCACCTCGACCAGGTCGGCCCCCAGTTGCTCGAGCCGGCGCAGGGCCGCTTCAGCGAGGCGGTCGATCTCGGGGTCGCCGCCAAAGAAGTCGCGTCCGATGCCGATGCGAACGCCCTGCACCGATGCCCGATCAAGGCCGCTGGCAAAGGAGCGGTAGCGTCCTTCGCAGCGGTCGGCCTCGGCAAACTGCCCGAAGGTTCGTACGCTGAGCGCATCCGCCGGGTCCGGCCCGGTAATCACGTCGAGCAGGCGGGCGGCGTCGGCGACCGTGCGCGCAATCGGCCCAGCGGTGTCGATGCCCACCTTGCGCGGTGCGATACCCCGTGCGCTGATGAGGCCGGTGGTCGGACGAAACCCGACCACCCCGGTGAGGGCGGCTGGCGTTCGCACCGAGGTGAAGGTGTCCTCGCCGACGGCCACGGTCGTGAGGTTGGCCGATACGGCCACGCCGCAACCGCTGCTCGACCCACCGGGCATGCGCCGGGTGTCATGAGGGTTGCGCGGAATGCCAGCCACCGTGCTGTAGCTCGCCCCCGACAGGTCGCCCAGGACGTTCTTCCCCAGGATGATGGCCCCGGCCTCGCGCAATCGGGCCACGAGCGGCGCGTCCTCGCGCGGGACCGAATCGCGCAACAGGGCCGAGCCGACCGTGGTCGGCATGTCGGCGGTGTCGATGCTGTCTTTGAGGGTCACCACCACGCCATGCAGCGCGCGCAAGGGGTTGCCGTCAGCAAGCTCGCGGTCAAGGCGCGCCGCCTCCTCGATCGCCTTGGGGTTGAGCGTCACGAAGGCGTTGAGCCCGGGCCCGGCCTCGGAATAGGCCCGGATCCGCGCGAGATAGTGCCGAACCAGACGCACGCAATCGGTGTGGCCGCTGCGCAAGGCCGCGTGGATGTCGGCAATGCTGGCCTCTTCGGGCTGAAAGGGTTCGCGCCGGTCTGCTTGCGTCATCGTCACGGCTCGCAGCTCGAGCGGGTGTGCAGCGCCTGGATAAACCGAGTCTTCACGTCCGATCTCCTTTCCCGGGAGGACTCCATACTACGTGCTGATCAAGGTCGCGAGGCTCGGCTGGAACCCCGATCTTGCCAAATCTTGCCAAAGAACCTACGCTTGAGCCATGGGCACGATGAACATCTCTCTCCCCGACACCCTGAAGTCCTTCGTTGACGAACAGGTCAGTCAGCGTGGCTATGGCACGAGCAGCGAGTACGTGCGCGAGTTGATCCGCAAGGATCAAGACCGCCTGCACCTGCGCAACCTGCTGTTGGCCGGAGCAGCCTCGGCGCCGGCGGCCTCCGCCGATGCCACCTACTTCGATGGCCTGCGCGACCGGGTGCGCAAGGCCGCCACGCCCGCCGCCAGGGCTTGAAGGCCAAGGCAGTCATCCCGCGTGAGCAGGCCAACCGGGACGTTGACGAGGCTGTCGCCCACTACCTGAGTGAGGCGGGCGAAGCTGTCGCGTTCGGCTTCATCGATGCGCTGGAGAAGGCCTACACCCACATCGGTCGCCACCCGTCCACAGGTTCTCCACGCTACGCCCACGAACTCCATCTGCCCAGCCTGCGCGCATGGCCGCTGACGCGCTACCCGTACCTCATGTTCTATGTCGAGCGTCCAGACCACATCGACGTCTGGCGTGTGCTCCACGAGCAGCGGGATATCCCCGATTGGATGCGGGAGCCCGACACCGTGTGACGGCCGGGTCCCCGGGGGACCAGCAAGGAGGCCCTGATCGCGGTCTGACCGATCCCTGACATTGGCAGAGTCTCATCCTGTGAGCCAGGCATGGCCGAAGCTACCGCTTTCGTCTTCTTCTGCCCTCTTCTGGAGAGTCTGCCCTTGATGAAGGATGATCCGAGCGATGTCTTCATGCGCTGCGAGATCTTCCGACAGCAGGGTCGGTTCGAGGCGGCCCTCGAAGTACTCGAGCACGTGCCGAGGCCGCTGTTTGCCTCGCTCATCGATCAGTTCAAGGCGCTGTGCGCGGCGGTTTCCGTCGGTTCGAAGCCTGGCACCTGCTCGCGCGGCACGCGTCGGCCCAGACGCTTCTCGATCAGACGGAAATGGGCTTCCGTGGCTGCGCTGACGAAGCTCACCGCCAGCCCCGCCGCGCCGGCGCGTGCCGTGCGGCCGATGCGGTGCACGTAGTCCACCGTGGCGCGTGGCAGGTCGTGGTTGACGACGACTGGCATCTGGGCGATGTCGATGCCGCGGGCGCCCAGGTCGGTGGCTACCAGCACGCGCAGTCGGCCGGCCTTGAAGTCGGCCAGTACTTGCGTGCGCGCCCCTTGGCTGGCGTCGCTGTGAAAGGCCGCCGCCGCCAGCCCGGCCCGGCGCAGCTTGTCGGCCACGTGGTCGCAGGCATGGCGCGTGGCAACGAAGACCAGGACGCGCGGCCAGCCTTCCTGCGCGATGAGCCGGACCAGCAGCGGAGTGCGCCGTGCCGCGTCGACCACGATGGCGCGCTCGGCAATCGTCGCCAGGGCCGTGGCCTGTTGGCCCACGTCCACCCGCACCGGGTCGTCCAGCAGCCGCTGCGCGAGGGCTTCCACCGCGGGCGGAAAAGTGGCCGAGAACAGCAGGTTCTGGCGCTGCGCCGGCAGCCGCGTCAGCACGCGCGCCAGTTCGTCGGCGAAGCGGCCCTCGAGCAGGCGGTCGGCCTCATCCAGCACCAGCGTGTGCAGGCCCGACAGGTTCAGTGCGTTCTTGTTCGCCACATCCAGCAACCGCCCCGGCGTGGCGACGACCACATCGGCACCGCCACGCAGCGCCATCAGCTGCGGGTTGATGGAGACGCCACCGTAGAGCACCACCAGCTTCGTCGGCCCGTCGAGAAATCGTTTCACCTCGCTCATGACTTCACCCACTTGCGCAGCCAGCTCGCGCGTGGGCACCAGCACCAGCACGCGCGGGCGCCGCGGGCTGGGGCGCGCGATGTCCTCGATGCGATGCAGCGCCGCGAAGGCATACGCACCCGTCTTGCCCGAACCGGTGGCCGCAGTGGCCAGCACGTCGCGTCCGGCCAGCGCGGGCGGTAGGGCCGCGGCCTGGATGGGTGTGGGCCCGGTCCAGCCCAGCGCGGCGGCCGCGCGCAGCAGGCCGGGCGACAGGCCCAGTGCGGCGAAGGCGCTCAGAGCCGCCGCGCCTTCACCGAGCGGCCCTTCACCTTGCCGGCGTTCAGGCCGCGCAGGGCCTCGTCGGCCACGCCGCGCGCCACCGCCACGAAGGTGACGAAGTCGTTGACGACGATCTTGCCGATCTGCGCCCCGGGCAGCCCCAGGTCCTTGGTGAGCGCGCCCAGCACGTCGCCGGGGCGGATCTTCTCCTTGCGACCGCCAAGGATCAGCAGCGTCACCATCGGCGGGCGCAGCGGCTCGGCGCCGGCTGGCACCGTCAGCTCCGACAGCGGGTGCCAGGCGCTGGGCGTGCCCTGCATCTCGTCGATGCGCCCCACGGCTCCCATCTCCTTCGTGCTGGCGAGGCTGAAGGCCCAGCCGTCTTCATTGGCGCGGCCGGTGCGACCCACGCGGTGCGTGTGCACGGTGGGGTCAGGGCTGATGTCGACGTTGATCACCGCCTCGAGCTGCGCGATGTCGAGCCCGCGTGCGGCCACGTCGGTCGCCACCAGCACGCTGCAGCTGCCGTTGGCGAACTGCACCAGCACCTGGTCGCGCTCGCGTTGCTCCAGGTCGCCGTGCAGTTCCAGCGCCATGATGCCCTGCGTCTGCAGCACCGCCATCAGGTCGCGGCACTGCTGCTTGGTGTTGCAGAACGCCAGCGTGCTGACCGGCCTGAAGTGCTGCAGCAGCAGCCCGGTGGCGTGCAGGCGCTCGCGCTCGGTCACCTCGTAGAAGCGCTGGCGGATCTGGCCTGCGGCGTGACGCTCGGCCAGCTTCACCTCGTGCGGGTCGCGCAGGAAGCGGGCGGCGAGCTTGGCCACGCCCTCGGGGTAGGTGGCTGAGAAGAGCAGCGTCTGGCGCGCCTTCGGGCAGCGTTCGACCACCTGCGTAATGTCCTCGGCGAAGCCCATGTCCAGCATGCGATCGGCCTCGTCCAGCACCAGCGTGGTCAGCGCGTCGAGCACCAGCGTGCCGCGCCCCAGGTGGTCCAGGATACGCCCCGGTGTGCCCACCACGATGTGCGCGCCGTGCACCAGGCTGGCGAGCTGGTGGCGGATGGGGCTGCCGCCACACAGCGTGAGTGTCCTCACGTTGTCTTCCGCGCGCGCCAGGCGCCGGATCTCCTGCGTGACCTGGCCGGCCAGTTCGCGCGTGGGACACAGCACCAGCGCCTGGACGGCGACGCGGCGTGGGTTCAGCTTGGCAAGCAGCGGCAGCGTGAAGGCCACGGTCTTGCCGCTGCCTGTTCGGGCCTGGGCAATGAGGTCACGGCCGGTGAGCGCCACCGGAAGGCTGGCAGCCTGAATCGGCGTCATCGCCAGGTAGCCCAGTTGCTGCAGCGTGGCTTGCAGGGGCTGCGGCAGGGGCAGGATCTCGAACGATTGGGCAGAAGGGTGCATGGACAATTGTATGCCGCGGCAGGGGGCGACAGCCGCGGGCAGGCACGTGCTTCGCGGGCTCATCGCCTGAGCCACGCCCTTGACTCCGATCTGTTCATCGGTCAGGTCAGGACGCCACCCGCCAGGGTGAGGCCCTCATCCGCGACCGTGACAAAACGGGTTACTCTTGCGCCACCGCCTCTACCGGGGTGGGCCGATGATGAGGAGATCGGAACCATGCAAGGACAACGGTGCCGGCGCTTGCTGGCCGCGCTCATGCTGGTTCTGGCCGGGGCAGGTGCCTCGGCCCTCGCGCAATATCCGGCCAAGCCGATCCGATTGCTCGTCCCGTTTCCGGCCGGCGGTGGCGCCGACAACACGGCGCGCATCGTTGCCCAGGCGCTCTCGCAATCGCTTGGTCAGCCTCTCGTTGTCGATAACCGCGGCGGTGCCGACGGCGCGATCGCGGCCGACGCTGTCATCAAGGCCGCACCCGACGGTTACACCCTGTTCTTTGGCACTAACACATCGCTGGTGGCCGTGCCGATCCTGCGCAGGAACCCGCCCTACGATGCGCGCGAGGCCTTCACGCCGGTCGGGCTGATCGGCCGGTTTCTGTTCTTCGTATTCATCAATCCGGCCGTACCTGCCAACACGGTCGCCGAATTCATCCAGTACGCGCGCAGCAACCCGGGCAAGCTGAACTACGGCACCGGGCACTCCACCGCAATCGTGGCCACGGTGCAACTGATGAAGGCCGGTGGCTTTACCATGGTGCAAGTGCCCTACAAGGGCGATGCTGCGGTCATTGCCGACCTCATGTCCGGGCAGATCCAGTTCGCCATGATCACCACCGCATCGGCGCTCTCTCTGGCCAGGGACGGCCGGCTGCGCGTCCTGGCGACGCTCCTGCCCGAGCGCAGCAGCCTCGCCCAGGAGGTGCCCACACTGGCCGAGGCGGGCCTGGGCGGGGTTTCGGTCTCACCCTGGGCCGCGCTGCTCGGGCCAGCGAAGATGCCGCGCGAGATCGTCGATCGCCTGTCGCGGGCGCTCGATACCGTTCTCAAACGCAGCGACGTGCGCGAACAACTGGGCCGTCAGGCCTTTGCCGCCGAAGCCTCCTCGCCCGAGGCGATGGGCGCATTTCTGGCCGAGCAGACCGACTCCTGGGGCCGTGCGGTGCGCGAGGCTGGTATCCAGCCCGATTGAGCTTTCACTCGCCGAAAAGATCGCCCTGACCCTTGGCCGGCTTGCGCGGCGCAGATGCCTTTCGGGCCGGGGTTGGCCGTGCACGCTTGCGAGAGCCGTGCTTTTGCTGGATGGCGGCCGCTTCCGATCGCGCCTCACCTGAGCGCCGCACGGCATAGAGCCGTGTTCGCGCCGCGACCAGTGCCTCTCGCTCCTCGACGATCGGGCTGGGGTAGGCCGCCGAACCCAATTCGGGCACCCAGCGCGCGATGTAGATGCCTTGCGGGTCCTGGTCGAGTGCCTGCTTGGCGGGCGAGTAGATGCGAAAGGTGTTGATGCCGGTGGTGCCCGATTGCATCTGCATCTGGCTCCAGTGGATGCCGGGCTCGAAATCGAGAAACTGGCGGGCGAGAAAGAGCCCGGGCTCGCGCCAGTGCAACCACAGGTGGTAGGCGGCAAAGCTCGTCAGCATGGCGCGCATCCGGAAGTTGATCCATCCGGTAGCGCGCAACTGGCGCATGCAGGCATCGACCATCGGATAGCCCGTGCGGCCTTCGCACCAGGCGGCAAGCCGCGCCTGATCGATCGGGTCGGGGTTCACGCCATCACCCGCGCGCAGGCCATCGGCTGAGCGCGCGAGGTTCCTCCATTCCAGATCGGGGGCGTCTTCCAGCTTCTGCATGAAGTGGCAGTGCCAGCGCAGGCGGCTGGCAAAGCCGCGCAGTCCCCACGCAAGGGCGCGATCGGTCGTGCTTGCGATTCGTGCCTCGGTAGCCTGATGCACGCATCGCATCGATATGGTGCCAAAGGCCAGGTGCTCGCTCAGCCGGCTGCAGCCCTCGGCTGCGCTGAGCGGGCTTGACATGGCCTTGCGGTAATCACGCCCGCGGCCATCGAGAAAACTCTCCAGTGTTGACCACGCGGCGCGCTCGCCCGCTGGCGGCAGGGTGATGGCAGGGGGCGGGAGGCCCAGGTCGGTCAGTGTCGGAAGGGCGGGCAGCGCCAACGCTGGCCCCGACCCCGGAGCACCGCCTCTGCTTGCATTGAACCGGGTCACCGCAGCCGCCTCAGGCGCATTCATCCGGGTCGCCCAGCGCGCTGCCCAGCCCGAGCGCTCACCCAGGCGCCGCACCACACCGGTTTGAGTCCACTCGGTCCAGCGCACGCCTGCCTGCGCGCACCAGCGCTTCACCGCGCGGTCGCGCGTGTAGCTCCAGTCAGGGCCGGTCTCTTCGTGACTGAGGAGGTGCGTAAACGCAAACCGCTGCCGCAGGCGCGTGAGCACCTCGATCATGTCGCCTGAGCGCACGACAAGGGTCAGCCCGCGCGCAGCGAGGTCTTCGCGCAGCGTTGCAACGCACTCCAGCAGAAACGCGACATGACGCGGGTCGCACTCGGGGCTTGCGAGCCATTGCGGTTCGATGACCACGAGCGCCAGGGCGCGCCCGAAACGCGTGGCCTCCGCCAGCGGCGCATGGTCGCGCACACGCAGATCGCGTTTGAACCACACCAGGGCCGCATCGGTGGGGGCTGGCGGCTCACCCGGCATGTCCAGTGCCAGACCTTCACCCACGCGCACCGCCGCTTGAGTCGGGTTCGGGTTTTCCGGGCGAAGCGGCCGCGCCCCGAGTCCGCCGGCACGCATCCGAGCAGTACTTCACTTCATCCCAGACGCGCGCCCAGCGGTGGCGCCAGCTCATCGGGCGACCGCAGGCGGCACAGGGCTTCGAGGGCAGGGCGGCCTTGTTGCCGGCAAAGTCCCCGCTGCCGCTCTGCCCTTCCTTGCCTGATCGGGATCCGCGTTTTCGGGGTGTACGATTCATCGGGTGGCGAGATCAGTGGATCTGGGCATCATGATTGTCCGGCACGCTGCTCATCGAACATCGCGATGCAGTCGATCTGCAGGTCGATGCCGGTGCGGTTCGGAACCCCGCCGATGCAGAGCGCCGCAACCTTCTCCTCGCCGAGCCACCGTGACAGCAGGGCGTCCAGGCGAGGCGCATCGGCGATATCGCGAAGCACGATGCGCAGATTGACCACATGGGCATGGTTGGCCCCCGCCGCCGCCAGAATGGCGTCAAGGTTGGCGAGTGCAAGCACGCACTGTGCCTCCAGGCCACCGGCAACCACCGTGTCGGTGCCGCCATCCACCCCGCCCACACCTGATACGAAGAGCATGCGGCCGAACCGGATCGCCTGTGCAATCGGCGACCCTGCGTTGACCTCTGCCCGCTGCGCGACTCTCTGCGCTGTCGTCCCCGCGGTTGCGCTCGCCGTACTCCCGCGTGTCGCCCCCGAGGTGGCGACCGACGACGCAGCGACGATCGACTTGGGCATGGCTAGTCGAACATGGCCACGCAATCGATCTCGATGTCGGTACCGGCACGATGCAGCACGCCACCGAAGCAGGTGCGCGTGACCTTCTCGCCGGCAAAGAACTCGCGGAAGGTCTCGTTGAAGCGCGGAAAGTCGGCGACATCGCGCAGAATCACCCGCATGTTCACGATGTTCCTGGCATCGGCCCCAGCGGCTGCCAGCACGCTCATGAGGTTGTTGAGCGTCTGGCGGGTCTGCACGACGATATCGCCGGGCACGACCGCACCGGTCACCGGATCGAGCGATCCGGTACCCGAGACAAAAAGCATGTTGCCAAACCGGATCGCTTGCGCAAGTGGCGATACTGCCGCGCCTGGCGTGAAACCGGTGGTGGGGGCTGATGCGGACGTGATGATCTGCTTGGGCATGGCAACTCCGGAGGGGGTATTCACTGAAGGGGAATCAAGAGGGCAGGTTCAGCAACCGGCTGGTTGCGGTCTACGCAACATGGCTCACGGGCGCCCGCAAGCCGGCGGCCTCGAGCCGCGGCAGCACTTCGCGCCCGAACCGCGCGAGTCCGCCCTCGTAGTCGAGCCAGGTGAGCAGAAAGCCCTCGACACCGGCCTCGGACAATTCGGCAAAGAGCTTCACGATTCGGTCGGCGTCGCCCACCAGCGGGTAGCCCGCGAATCCGGCCTTCAAGGAGTAGGCCAGTTTCGCGGCAGCCTCAGGCGGCATCGCCTTGGTGTCGATGGCATTGTTGCGGATGATGGTCTGCACCGGCGCGTCATCGCCTTGGGTGACGATGTAGTCGTGGGCATAGGCTTCGGCCTCGGCTGTCGTGTCTTTCAAAACGACGTAGGCCGACATCCAGATCTGGATTTCCTTGCCGAATTTTGTCCGCGCATCCTGGCGGTAGTCGGCAATCTGCTGCCGAATTGCGCGCGGGTCGGGGTTGTGCGCCGACATGAAGGCGATGTCGCAGTGCTTGGCAGCAAAGTCACGTCCGCGCGGTGATCGGCCTGCGTTGAGCAGCACCGGCCGTTGTTGCACGCCGCGAGGCTGGTTGTAGGCCCCCTTCAGCTGGAAGTTGCGTCCCGCGTAGTCGAAGCTCTCGCGCCCTTCCCACAGCCGATCGAAGATCTCCATCCATTCCTCGGCAACCTCGAAGCGATCGCCATGCTCCTTCACGTCGGCGCCAAAGAGCTGCATGTCGGGCGGGTACCAGCCCAGCACCAGGTTCATGCCGGCGCGGCCGTTCGAGATGAGATCGACCGTTGCCTCGGCCTTGGCAACGAAGACCGGGTGCATGAGCGTGACATGCAGTGTGCTGATGATGCCGATGCGCTCGGTGACTGCAGCCACCGCCCCCGCCCAGGTAAAGGTCTCCATCAGATCGCCGCTGTAGTGACCATCGCCGCCAAACGACTTCCAGTGTGCGGCCGACACAAAGGCCTCGAATCCGAGTGCTTCCGCGGTCTGTGCAAGACGCACATTGGCGTCCCAGGTGCAGTGGAAACGATCGGGGTGAAAGGTAAACGCAGCCCCATTGCCGTTGATGCCGAACACACCAAGCTTGATGCGGTTCTTCGAGTCACGGATCGGGTTGGGTTTGTGCACAGGGGTAAGGCCGGTCATGGGTATCTCGTTGTTTCGGTGTCAGTTCTGCGCCGACTGCGTCATTGAAGGGACGAGCGCAGGCGACGCTGGCGCCCCCAGCGGTGCCGTGCCCTTCAGCGCCTCGGCTCGAACGATTTGCGTGACATGGTCGCGCAGCCGGATGAAGGCTGCGCTGCTTCTCATCTCGTATCGCCTGGGGCGCGGCAGATCGACCTCGATGGCTTCGCAGATGCGCCCTGGATGCGCGGTCATGATGATGGTGCGGTCGGCCAGATAGATGGCCTCGTCGATGTCGTGGGTGACGAGTACCACGGTCTTGCGCCGCGCTTCCCACAGTTCGAGCAGGAAGTCCTGCATGATCGAGCGGGTGAGCGCATCGAGTGCACCAAAGGGCTCGTCCATGAGGAGCGTTGACGGATCGATGGCGAGCACGCTCGCGATCGCGGCGCGTTGTCGCATGCCACCGGAGAGTTCCGCCGGCCGCCGGGTGCGAAAGGCTGCGAGCCCAGTGCGCTCGAGCAGACGTTCGACAATGGGCTTCACTTCGCCCTTGCCCCGGTTGGCTCTCAGCGAAAGACCAAAGGCAATGTTCTCCTCGACCGTGAGCCAGGGGAAGAGCGCCGTCTGCTGGAACACCACGCCGCGATCGGGGCCGGGTCCGCGCACCGGCGCACCGTCCACGAGCACCTCTCCGCTCGAAGGTGTCTCGAAGCCTGCGACAAGATTGAGCAGAGTCGATTTGCCGCAACCGCTCGCGCCCACCAGGGTCACGAATTCCTGATCGCGCACCTGGAGATCAACGGCCTCGAGCGCGGTGACATCGACATCGCCTGTTTCAAAACGCTTGCTCACTGCGCGGACGCTAATGCTCCCCACCGAAGGTCTCCTTTTCATTCCAGGTGAGAAGTGCGCTGCGGAGCAACACCACCAGCCGGTCGCTGGCGAACCCCAGCAGACCGATGCTGAGCATGGCGGCAATCACGATGTCGTTGCGATAAAAGAGGTAAGCGTCATTGAGCAGGTAGCCCAACCCGCGTCTCACGGCAAGAATCTCGGCCACGACCACCAGCACCCAGGCAATGCCCATCGACAGTCGCACGCCAGTGAGGATCGAGGGCAGGGCACCGGGCAGGATCACCCGCCGCAACAGCTCGCGTTCATTGGCACCCATCATGCGCGCCGCCTTGTAGAGCGTGATGTTGATCTGCCGCACGCCGTGCGTGGCGTTGATGGCGGCCGGAAAAAAGGCACCCAGCCCGATGAGGAAGATGGCAGGTGCATTGCCGATGCCGAAGAACACGAGCGACAGCGGCACCCAGGCGGTCACCGGAATATTGCGCAGGACCTGCAGCGTCGGGTCGAGCATGCGCTCGACCACCCGCGACAGACCGATGAGCAGACCCGCGATGATGCCCAGGCTTGCCCCCCAGGCAAAACCCACAAACACCCGCCAGGTACTCGCCCAGGCGTGCCCGAGCCAGGTGCCCGAGTAACGGGCAGCGGCATCGGTCGAGCCGGTGATGAGGTCGTACCAGACCAGCACCACCTCGGAGGGGGGCGGCAGGATGTTTCGTCGCACGAAGCCGATCTCGCTCGCAACTTGCCAGAGCAGGAGAACGGCCAGCGGCAGCACCACGTACTGCAACACCTCGGGCAGGCGCCGCGAGCGGCCATGGCCCGCTACAGGCATGGGCCGACTGGCGAGCGCGGAGGCTGCGAGCTTGCTGCTCACCAGGTCGACAACTGGGCCGTCGAGAGGCCTGAGGCCTTGGCGAGGAACGACAGATCGATGGCTGCATCGACCCTGGCACTGAAGTCTTCCTTCACCCAGCCCAGCTGATGGAGTTCGCGCGCCATCGTCTTGATGTCGGCGATGTTGGTACGAAAGTCGTAGCGCAGGAACTCCCTCTCCTGCATCACGATGACCGCCTCGGGCAGTCGCGAGTACTTGCGCTCGAACTCGATCTGTCGCGCAGGCTGACCGACGAAGCTTCGCATCGCGTCCACATGCGCGTTGACGATGCGTTGCACGAGCGCGGGTTTGTCGCGGATGAGCTTGTCGGTGACGATGAACCCGACCTCCTGCTTGCCAAAGCTCCCCCCGAACAGGTGCAGGAAGAGGTTCGCATCGCCCTTGTCGATCGCGATGGCCGCGAAGGCCGAGAGCGACATCGCCAGATCGATCTCGCCGGCTTCGAGCGCACGCGGGTGATTCGGGAACGGAATGTTCGCGATATCCAGATCCTTGTCCGGATCGATGCCGACTGACTTCAGGTAGGTGAGGAGCTTGGCATGCTGCAAAGACCCGGTCGGCACACCGATGATGACGGGCTTGCCGGACTGCTTGCGCGAGGCCACCACAGCCTTCAGACCCGCTGCATCCGCGGGCTTGAGCGCAAGCGGCTTGCGGGCGAGCAGTACGTTGTACCCACCACCCCAGCCACACACCCACTTCACCGGGATCTTCTCGCTGATGGCGCGCAGCAGGTGCTGGGTCGTGGTGTTCACGATGTCCAGCTCACCTTGCTCGAGCGCGAGCAAGGCCGAGGTGCTGTCACGAAAGTCCTTGATGTCGGGCGTGAAGCCATCCTTCTGGGCACTGGCCCCGAGCGTGGTGCGCAGCGCACCCATGGCGCCGATCTGCAACCCTTCGCGAACGTCTTCTGCCGCATGGGCGAGGCGTGGCGCAAAGAGCGGCGCAGCCAGGCCGGCCGCTGTCAGCGCGAGAGAAACGCGACGTCGCGTGATGTCAGGTGCCCGCATGGACTCAGCTCCTTTCTTGAATGGACGCTTGATATTATCAGGCAGGTTTCAGGTGTGCTCCCACGCGCCCAGTGTCTCCATCGCTGACTTGTGGACTGGACACATCGGTGGGCCCAGATGCAGGAAGCGCTTGGGCACGCTCACCCGATAGCCGCACTGCTCGCATCGTGCCCTCGGGGGCGACACCGTCACGCGGGGCCGTGGGCTCCACTTGATTCGACCATGCGGGTAGGGGGGCAACTCAACGAGCAGGGCTTCCAGCCGCTTCTTGAGCGCGGGGCCGGCACTGGCACTTCGCATCGGCCCCTGCAGGCCGATGGCGAGCGCAATCGTCTTGAATGCCTTGCCATGCTTGTGCTGGCAATCATCGACCGCATGAACGAGTTCGTGCGCAAGCGTGTCGATCACGGCGTAGGCGCTG
This sequence comes from uncultured Pseudomonadota bacterium, assembly GCA_903829815.1. Taxonomy (GTDB): domain Bacteria; phylum Pseudomonadota; class Gammaproteobacteria; order Burkholderiales; family SG8-39; genus CAIXPL01. The sequence continues at coordinate 17,753 of CAIKRR010000035.1, forward strand.
CCGAGCGATGGCGAGATGAAAACATGGTTGAGCCCGTCTTCGGCGCTGGCCCGCGACCAGCACTGCCCGATGGCACTGCTGCGCAGCCCCGTGCTTGCGTAGCCCACCGACACCTGGATCGGTGGCACGGTGTATCCCAAGGGGCTGAAGACCGACGCGGCGAGGCGCGCGGTGGCTTCGAGCAGCCAGCTCTCGCGAGTGGCGACAGGCGTGGCCGACGGGCCGGGCGTGACGGATGAGGCGATGGCAGGAGACGTTGAAGACACGAGGAGCTCCAGAAGGGTGTTACCCCGTACCCTAAGCCCTCGATGTATCACCCGGTGAGCGACGCGCTTGAGCCGCAATCCACGCATAGGTTTGCGCCATGCCAGCCGCAAGTGGTCGTGACGGCGCCCACCCCACTGTCTGGAGAATGCGTCGATTGTCCGATGTACGTCCGCGTACGCCTTCGGGCCCCGCAATGTGTCTGACGGTCACGCGCTTGCCTGCAATGCGCGCAATCAATGCCACCAGCCCATTGATCGAAATCATCTCTGCCGAACCGATGTTGAGCGGCTCGGAGGCCTCGGAGCGCATCACTCGCAGCGTGCCCTCGATGCATTCGTCGACATGCAGAAAGCTGCGCGTCTGGCACCCGTCGCCCCACACTTCGATCGAGTCGCCCTCATCGGCCATGGCAATCTTCCGGCACAACGCTGCAGGGGCCTTTTCGCGTCCGCCTTGCCACGTGCCTTCGGGGCCGAAGATGTTGTGATAGCGCGCAATTCGACAGGTGAGCCCATGGTTGCGCGCAAAGTTCTGATAGAGCCGCTCGGCAAAGAGCTTCTCCCAGCCATACTCGCTGTCGGGGCTCGCCGGGTAGGCTGTGGCTTCGGCGCACACCGGATTCTCGGGGTCTTCCTGATTCACCATCGGATAGACGCAGGCCGACGACGAATAGAACACGCGACCGACCTCCACCTTGCGACAGGCATCGAGCACCTGCAGATTGATGAGAGCCGAATTGGCCATCACTTGCGCGTCGTTCTCGCCACTGAAGAGATAGCCCGCGCCGCCCATGTCGGCGGCGAGCTGGTACACCTCGTCAAAGTCCCGATCGATGCCCTCTCGTGCGCCCGCGCGATCTCTCAGATCGAGCAGCAAAAACTCATCCGCGGCGGTGGCGGAGAATTCGGGCATCTTGATGTCGACACCTCGAACCCACACGCCCTCGCGCTTGAGCCGGCGCACCAGATGGTGACCGATGAAACCGCCTGCGCCCAGCACCAGCGCAGTCTTCATTGCAAGCTCGCTGCGTGGGCTTCGATCGCGTCCACCAGTCGGGCGGTGCCGTTGCTCGCATGCCAGCTGATGGCCCCGCGGCGCGCTCGCTCGATGGCCTGTGAAAAATCGGCCGCCACTTCGTCGACCGCCTGCAGGATCGCCTCGGCCGAATAGTCGTGAAAGAGGGTGCCGCAACCGTGACGCGCTGCGAGGACGGCCGGCAGACAGCCCGAGGGCAGGATCACCGGAACACCGGAGGCGATGCTCTCGCCCACCACACCGGAACAACTCGCAACATAGCTCTGCCACTTCGAAGGCCACACGACAAGGTCACAGCGGGCGATCTCGGCCGCGAAATCCTTGATGTAGGGCAGCACCTCAAGGCGCGGGTGACGATGGTCTTGATGGGCGTTCCCAGCGCTGTTTTGCACCACGACTTCATAGCCACGATCGAGCAGGCGTCGCACGAGTTCGGGCATCAGGTCGAGACCGCGCGCCGGGCGCTGATGCCCGAAGAAGCCGATACGGGTCAGTACCGCTGGTCGGCCCTGATTGACTGCGCCATCGTGCGGAACGGGCAAGTTCACGACCGACAATTCGGGTGTATAGCTCTTGTATGAATCGCACAGCCATTCATCGAAGGCGCCAATCACGATGGATCGGGGAGAACGTGCCAGCCGCTCTGCTGCGCGGGCCCACGTCGCTGCCCCCTCCGCATGGGGGTGCCGTGGCAGCCACCAGGTCCCGCCAATCTGCCGGGTCTTCGCTGCTGCCCCGATCGCCGCGGCGAGCTGGTAGGGCGGCAGGGTTGGCCACAACCACAGGCTTGATGGATCGACTGCATTCAGATCCGCGGTCGTGGCTATCCCGCGCGTTCGATAGATCGCCGCCGCTGTCCCATCCGTCGGCAGCGGGCCGTAGGGCGCCGCTCGAAAGGTTTCGTGGACCACCATGCCCGCCTCTTCCAGCGCGGCCATCAGTGCTGGCGCAGGGTTTATACCGCCGTGAACCTCGACCTCATGTCCGCGCGCTTCCAGTGCCCGAATCAGGCGCAGGTCGAGATCGAAATGGTGGCCGGTTGTCTGAACCAACCCCGGGTCGAGCAGAGAGATTTTCATTGCGCCTCCAACCAATGGTGAAGCCCGAGCAACCGTGGTGCAGAAAGTCGCAAGGAACAAGCGGTCGCCCCCGGCAACGCCAGATCCGGGATGCAAGATCATACGCAAGCGGTGCGCCTGCATGTCCTCTGAATCGGGTGACACCGATACACTGATCGGACAACACCCACGAGGACGCACGATGATCAACCTGTACTTCTGGACCACCGACAACGGCTACAAGGCGCGCCAGGCCGCTGAAGAATCAGGCCTGCCTTACACGATCAGGCCGGTCAATATCCGGGCGCGCGAGCAGTTCGCGCCCGAGTTCCTGCGCATCAGCCCCGGGCACAAGATCCCGGCGCTGGTCGATGATGCGGGGCCGGATGGTGCACCCGTCACGCTGTTCGAGTCGGGGGCCATTCTGAAGTACCTGGGCGAGCGCGCCAGCAACGGGCTCTACCCGCTCGATGCCAGGCGACGACTCGAGGTCGATCAGTGGCTCTTCTACGGCTCGGCCACCTTCACCACGCTCGCCCAGCAGTTCGGCTTCTTCGCGATTCGTTCGCCCGAGAAGAACCCCGCAGCCATTGCGCACTACACCGAGGTGCTGCGCGACATGCTGGCGACAGTGGACCGGCATCTGGCCGATCATGAGTACATGGCCGGCGACTACACGGTAGCTGATATCTCGATGTATCCCGATGTCCATCTGCACGGTGTACGCGACATCGGTCTGGCCGATTTCCCGCACCTGCGTCGCTGGCACGATGCCATCGAGGCGCGGCCCGCGGTGATCCGCGCCTGGGGCCCCCACGACTGAGTCCGATCACGCGCGGCCGCGGCTACCCCGAGCGCTTCGCCCGAGGCGTTTGGCGTCCTCATCCGCGAGGAGATCGCGAAGTGGGCCACGGTCGTGCGAGAGGCGGGAATACGGGCAGATCAGGCTTCGGTGGTCTCGTAGACGATCTGCCCGTTGCGTGAGGGGTTGCCGCCACGCACCGCGCCGGCGCGGCGGTCGCGGTAGATGTGCGACAGCCCGGGCGAGAGCGCCCGGCTGTTGGGCACCGAGAGCCACATGCGCAGCAGGTGGCGCTTGCGCGCCTCCTCGGGCCAGTCCTCGTATTCGGTGCGCGCATGCAGCGTGACGTGATTGTTGAGGATCTGCACGTCGCCCGGTTCGAACATCATCGAGAAGTGAAACGCGGGGTCATCGGCCAGCGTATCGATGAGTTTCATCGCCTCGATCTGCGCGGCGCTCAGCCGGGGTACTTCGGGATAGCGCTGGGCGGAGTAGATGTGGGTCCGGATGTAGCGGCAGGCGAAGCGTCCTTCATGCTGCGTGAAGATCGGTTGCTCGTACCAGGACGGCTCGCCGGCGCCCTGCTGGCTTTGCGTGCTCCAGACGAAGGGCTGGTACAGGACCTCGAGCAGATCGGGCCGGGTACGGGCAATCTCGTTGTGGATGGCCACGGAGCTGGCGATCATCGAGCGGCCACCGAGCCTGGCGGTGTGAATGACGATGAGGGCGACCACGTCGCAGGAATCGGTGTGATATTCCAGTTCGGCGTTGGTCTTGTACCCGCGCCCCTTCGGCCCTGACAGGTCCACGCCCAGATCGCGCACGTCGCCCAGGATGTCGCCTTCGGGGCTTTGTGAAAGCGCCGTGCCCAGGTACTTGCCCAGTCCCCAGTAGACGACGCGCGAGTCGCGTGCACCCCAGCGCTCGGTGGGCAGGCCGCGCATCAGCATGATGCCGGGCCCTTCCTCGAGCACCCGGTGCACCTGCGGCACCAGTCGCTCGAAGCGCGGCAGCGGGAATGTCTCGCGCGTGATGTCGGCCATCGACAGGCCGCGCGCCTTCGCGCTCGCCAGCGCTGCGTCGATCTCGGCGACCTCTTCGGCGGTGAAAGGACGAGTCCAGTCGCCGCCCCCTTCCACCAGGGCAGGGCCGCGCCAGTCGGCGGGTGATGCGATCGGGGCATGGGGCATGGGGAGAGGCTCCAGGGTCAGGCTCGTCAGGGTACGAGTGGCACGGCGAGGCGCGCTCAGTCCCCTGAGCCGGTTGATGACGGCCGGATGCCGGCCTCACCGAAGTGCTCGTCGATCAAGGCCCAGTCATCGAAGCCGACTGCGGTCAGGTACTCCTTGAACGAGGCGCCCTTGCCCTGCAGCGCGAAGCGGCGCGCCTTCAGGTCATCGAGAAAGGTCTGCATCGTTCGCGTGACATGCAGGACGAGGTTGATGCCATAGATCACGACCTTGAATCCGAGCCGGTGCAATTCCTCGGGCGGCAGGATGGGGGTGAGTCCGCCTTCGAGCGGGTTGGCTGCCTGCACGACATCGAAGGCCTTGCCCACTTGTTCCAGTTCCTCGAGCGAGCGTGGTGCCTCGACAAACAGACCGTCGGCTCCGGCGCGCAGATAGCGCTCGGCCCTGCGCAGCGCCTCGTCCAGTCCGAGCGGACCCCGCGCATCCGTGCGCGCCCACAGGAACGTGTCCGGGTTGATCCGCTCGGCAACCATGGCCCGGATCTTGGCCTCCATCTGCTCGGGAGCCACCACCTGCTTGCCGGCCATGTGGCCGCAGCGCTTGGGCCAGCGCTGATCCTCGATCTGCATCGCCGCAACACCCATGCGTTCATAGGTGTGCATGGTGTGCACCGCGTTTTTCACATCACCGTAGCCGTCGTCGATGTCGACGAAAACCGGCAGGTCGCAGGCGGCCATGATGTCACGCACCCCGGCCGAGATCTCGCCCAGCCCCTTCAGCCCGACATCGGGCACGCCGTAGCGCGCCCCCACGAGTGGAAAGCCACCGATGAAGTAGCCGGGGAAGCCTGCCTGCTGGATCAGTCGTGCCGACAGTGCGTCATGCGCCCCCGGCAATACCAGCGGGCCGTCACAGTGCAGGAGATCTCGAAATGTGGTTTTCATCGGCGAGTTCGGAAGGGTCTTCGGTGGGGTTATCGCGAGGGCTCGTCGCACTCACTTCATCTTCGCGGTCTTCAGCACCGGGGCCCACTTGCGCATCTCGGACGCAAGGTATTCGCCGGTCTGGGTCGGGGTCATCTGCGAGGACTCCATGCCCTGAAGATCGAGCGCCGCCTTCACCTCGGGCAGGGCGAGCGCCTTGCGTACCTCCACACCCAGTCGCTCGACGATCGGGGCGGGTGTGCCTCCCGTGACCATCAGCATGACCCAGCTGTTGATCTCGTAATCGGGCAGTCCCGACTCATCGACCGTGGGCAGGTCGGGGAACTGTGGCGCGCGTCGAAGGCGCGTCACGGCCAGCGCACGCAGCTTGCCCGCCTTCACCATGCCCAGTGCACCCGGCACGGCCGCGATGGCCAGGTCGACATTGCCAGCCATCAGGTCGGGAAAGGTGGCCCCCGAGCCCTTGTAGGGCACGAAGTTCAGATCAATGCCGGCCATCGACGCGAGCAGTTCGGCGCCGACATGATTCGGCGAGCCGAGCACGCTGACGGCCATCGAGACGCCCCCCGGTTTCTGGCGTGCGAGCGCGATCAGTTCCCGGACATTGCGGGCGGGAAATCGGGGTGAGCTCAGCAGCATCATGTTCGACTCGCCGATCAGCGCAACTGGCGTGAGGTCACGCTCATAGTCGAAGCCGGGATTGGGTATCAGCACCGGATTGACCGCCTGATTGGTGCCCGTCGACAGCAGTGTGTGTCCATCGGGCAGGGCCCTGGCGACAGCCTCGGCGGCAATGTTGCCGGCGCCTCCCGCACGATTCTCGACCACCACCGGCTGGGGCAGCAAACGCTGCAGCCCGGCTGCCACGTTGCGCGCGGCAATGTCCGGCAAGCCGCCGGCAGCGGCCACCACGATGATGCGCAGTGGACGTACCGGCCAGTCGGGTGCCGGCTGTGCCCCTGCCGGGGTCAGCGCCAGCGCCAGCGTGAAACCCAGCAGGGCACGGGCAGGCGTGATCGTCATGATGTCGGACTCGTGGTGACCGGCGATGGGGTGACCGGCGATGCGGTGACAGGCAATGGGGTGGCCAGAATGCGCAGGGCCTCGCGCCAGCCATCGGTCGCCAGCAGTCGCTCGGCAGAGGCGCGAGCCCTATCGGGCCCGTGCACGGGTTCGACCAGCCGGATGAACTTGCTGACGAGCTTGTCCCGATCGGTACCGGCGGCGCCGGCCCGGCGCCGATGAATCTGACCGGTGCGGGTGATCAGTTCGACTTCGCCATCGAAGCCGCGCCCGAGCGTGGGGTCATTGCGGTGCTCGATGCGCAGTGCAAGGGCGTGATAGTCCGTTCGTGCCCGCGCCTGCGCACTCAGGGCCTCGAGACCGACCGTGCCCTCGATCAGCGCGACGGCGAGCTGGTAGGGCAGGCTGGCGATGGCCTCGAGCTCGGACTCGAAGCGCAGCTTGGCCTCGCGCGGTTCGGCCACGATCGCGGCTGCCCACGGCGCAATGGCGCAGGTGACACGCTCGACGTCATCAGAGCCCAGGCGATGCTCGCGAGCCAGATCGAGCACGGCGTCGATGTAGGGCTGGATCACATGAGCACAGGGGTAGTACTTGAAGGCGCAGTCGGCGCCGACCCATCGGCTCCCGAAGTCTTCGAGGATCGTGGCTCGCTCGACCGTATCGCCCGCGAGCAGCGCGCTGTACAGGTCATGCCCGCCGTCGAGCACATGAGCCGGGCCGCGAAACCCGCGCGCCGCCAGTTCGGCCGCCACGATGCCGCCATGCGCCGCCCAACCCGCGTGCAGCCATTTGGACCAGCCGCCATCGACCACGAAGGCCATCAGGCCGCCGGACATGCTGGCGGCCAGACCCATGGCGCTGGTCATGCGCTCGCCATCGAGTCCGAGCAGGCGCCCCGCCGTCACGGCTGCGGCAATCGGTCCGACCACGCCAGTGGCATGGAGCTGGTGGGCATGAAAGCGCCGACCGGCCACGGCACCAATGCGGGCAGCCACCTCGTAGCCGGCCACCACGGCCGTGATGAACGCCTCGTCATCGGCCCCCGTGGCTTCGCCCATGGCCAATGCGGTGGGCACGAGCACGCTGCCCGGGTGGACGACCGAGTCGATGAAGGTGTCATCGAAGTCGCGGCAATGGGCCATCACGCCGTGGGCCATGGCCACCTGAGCGGCCGGGTAGCGCAGGGTGTCGCCCAGCAGGGTCGCCTGGGCAGCACCGCCGACGGTCTGTGCCTGGGCACGGATGGCACGCCCGGCGTCAGTGCACGCACCGGTGATCGCCAATCCGACGCTGTCGATGACACGAAGGCGTACCGTCTCGCGCGAGCCCGCTGGCAGATCCTTGAACGTGAGCGCGGCGGCCCGATGGGCCAGCGCGCGGGCGATCGGGCCGGTCGTGCTCACCAGGCCTCCTGCAGTAGCGACTGAACATCGGCCACGGTCATCGGCGCTGGCAGGTTGGCCATCATGTAGTCGTTCATCGTGCCCGCGGCCAGGCCGGGCAGGTCGGCAGCCTGCACCCCGACATCGCGCAGGCGCTGAGGCAAGGGCAGTTCGGCCACCAGGCTGATCAGAGCGTCGGCCGCATCGTCGACCGAGCCCTCGGGCGCGCAGCCCAGTGCCTCGAGCACGTAGCGGCGGTCCTCGCCGATGGCCGGCAGCATGCGCCGCAGGGCCGGTCCCAGCAGGATGGCGTGCGAGATGCCGTGCTGCAGGCCAAAGCGTCCGCCCACGCCATGACCGATCGCGTGAACGATGGAGACCATCGCGTTGATCGAAGCCGTGCCCGACATGAGGCAGGCCATCTGACAGTCGGCGCGAGCATCCAGATCATCGGGTGCGCGTACGCTCCGGGGCAACGCCCGGCGCATCAGGCGTGCCGCGTGCAGGGCAAGCCCGGTCGAGATCGGATGGCGGTGCTTCGAGTACAGGGTCTCGATGGCGCGTGCCACCGCAGTCATGCCGGTCGCTGCCGTCAGCCGGGCGTCGGCGTGGATGGCCATCTCGGGGTCGAGGATCGTCGCGTCGCAGACCAGGGCCTCGTCCCAGAAGAGCATCTTGCGAGGCAGTTCGGGGTCGCGAATTCCGGCAGTGGGCATCACGTCGCTCGCCGAGCCGGCCGTGGTGGGCACCGCCACATGCCGGATCGATGGCCGTGCCATCGCCTTGCGTGCCATGCCCTTGCTCGCCCAGTCGATGGCGTAGGGCGCAAAGTCGCCACCGGTAGCGGAGAAGAGCACTACGCCCTTGCCGGCGTCGATCGCGCTGCCGCCACCGACCGAAACGATCGTATCGGCCCCGGCTGCCTGGGCGGCTTCATGGGCTGCCTTCACATCGGCAAACGGGGTATGGGAGCGCAGTTGGTCGAACACGCCCGCATGACGTTCGCCAAGTGCGGCGCGTACCCGCTCGAGCATCGGTCCGCCCGCGACGGTGCGCCCGCAGATTACGAGGGCGCGCTGACCGCCCAACGCGCCCACCAGCGCCCCCAGTTCGTCGGTCTTGCCGCGTCCGAACACGACTCGCCTGGGCCAGTCGCGGATATCTCCCGTGTACACCGTGCAGTCTCCCGATGTTCTTGATCGTCGTGCAAGCATACAACGCGCCGGGACGGTCTCGCAGCGAGACGGTCGTGCATCGAGGCGGTCGTGCATCGAGGCGGTCGCGCAGCGAGGCTCCACCGTCACCGCATCGTTCGGGTCGTGTCGCGCGCTCACGCCATGAGCCACTCGCCTGCCATGCTCTGCGTTTTCCCTTCCGGAGAGTCTGCCCATGATGCCCGGCCGAGCTTCCATCGTTCCCTGTCCCGCTTGCGGCGCCCGCGCCCGCGTGCCCACGCTGCTCTCGGGCAATAGCGGCGGTACCGTCTTCTGGTCCGACTGCAAGGTCGTGCGGCCGATGATGCCCCGGCCCCCGTGGGTGGTTCGCTGCAGCACCTGTGTGCACGTTTACTGGCTCGATGATGTGTGGCGCACCGAGCATGAGATCGATCGGCACACGATGACGCGCGCTGCGGTCAATGCGTTGCCCGAAGTCGAGGAGGCCACCGACGCCGACATCTTTCGAACGATCGAAGCCACCGGTGCCTCGATGGATGCCGAGCGTCAGCGCCACCTGCGCACCGTGGCCTGGTGGTATGCCAATGACGCGTCGCGGCCTGATGAGGACGGGCGCGTGCCGGTACGGCCGGTACCCGATGCGGCCTGCCTCGCCGATCGCGCACGCAATCTCGAGGCGCTGCTTGCGTCGATGCAGGGCGATCCTGAATGGCGCCTCAACCGCTGCGAGATCCTTCGGCAGCAGGGTCACTTCGAGGCCGCCCTTCGCGAACTCGATCAGGAAGACAACCCCGACCTCGCGTGGGTCGTCGATCAGCAAAGGGCGCTCTGTGCCGCACGCGATGCCGCGGTGCGCCCGTTGAAGCGGGGTTGAGCGGGCGGCTACCGGAGCGGGGCTGCGGGCACGACCCATGCGCCCCGCTCCTGGCGATGCACGTGGCCTGTGCTTACCGCCCGGACCGCGGCAGCTTCACGCTGACCAGATCCTCGCCCACGATCACTTCGCCCGCAAACCCGCTGGGTGCGACGGCGCGCTGGTAATCGCCCACCGTGAGCGGTCCGCCCGGCACGCTGAAGGGCCCGTGACGGGTCGAACCCAGCGAGGGGGCCAGGTGGGTCAGCATGAGCACCTGTGCCCCGGTGCGCTTCGCCATGGCGCCCAGATCGGCAGCGAGGCTCTGCCGGTAGTACACCGCATCGGGCATGCCGCTGCCGCCGCCGGGTGCCATCACCGGATGCATGGTCGAATGCACGATCACCTGTGCGCCTTCGGCGAGTTTCTCGACCTGGGCCGAGGTTGAACTGGCTCTGGGCGGACGCAGCGTGTCATTGCCGGCATCACCGCCGACGACCACGCTGCCCGCGGGGGTGTCGATGCGATACGACACATGGTCGGCGGTGTGGGTCGAGCGCACGGCACTCACCCGGACATCGCCTCTGGACCACACGGTTTCACCCGTCCGCGCGGGGGCAAAGGTCTTGAGCCGGATGAGATCGGCCGGCCCGCCCTTGCGGCGACTCGTGTCATCGGCGTAACGCTCGGCGATCTCGCCCGAGGCGATGAAGGTATCGCCCATGTGGCGGGCGAGTTGCGTGCAGCTCAGGCTGTGGCCGCGCTCGGGCGGTGCATCGACGCCGCACACCAGATCGATGTCGTCGGCCTTCGACCAGTACATCCAGCGCAGCAGCATCAGGTCGACGAGCCCCTCGGTGTGATCCGAGTGCATGTGGGTCAGAAAGACAGCATCGAGTTGCACCGGCGTGATGCCCAGTTGCGACAGCCGTTGCGTGGTGCCGCGTCCGGCGTCGAACTGCAATTTCAGCGCCGAGCAGCCGTTGCTCTCGTCGCCGTAGCGGATCAGGGTGCCGGCACCGGCCAGTCCGTTGACCGCGGCCGGGCCGCTCTGTGTACCGGTGAGAGTCACGATGAGGCAGGGGGCGGCCTGGGCCGTGCCGAGGCCCCCGAGTACGCTGATCAGCATCAATGCCAGTGCGGCCAGCCGGCGCACGGTTGGGGCGGGGAGCCATGCTCGGATGAATGCGATGAGTGGGGTCATGGTGGGTCCGGCAGGTTGAGGGAGCGTCTCATTCATCCGGGCAAGGGGTTGTCGACCCAGTTCTCGATCGACAGCCCTTCAAAGTCCTTGAAGTCGGCCTCGTTGTTGGTCACCAATGTTGCCCCGAGGGACAGAGCATGGGACCCAATGAGCTTGTCGAGCGCGCCCTTGTTGCGCTCGCGGTGGGCGGCCCGCAGGGGACCGTAGGCACGCGCGGCATCGGCGTCGAAGGGCGCCACGAGGATGTCTTGCCGCAGACGATCGAGTGCGGCCTGATTGCGTGCCCGCGCCTCACCGGAGCAGGCGACTCCGAACTCGAGCTCAGCCAGGGTAATGGCCGATATGACGACGTCGCCCACGAAGCACTGCGCAAAGCGTGATCGCACGTGCGCAGGCTGGTGCTTCATCAGGTAGATGCAGATGTTCGTGTCCAGCATGTACTTGGGCTTCACAGGGCCTCGCGTTCGTCATCCGTGTCGAGCGAGCGCCCTTCGCTCATGAAGTTTGCCGAGAACTCGGACAAGGTGCCCAGAACATCGCCCAGGCGCCGCTGCGCGGGGCGGATGCGCAACTCGTCGCCACGGCGCTCGATGACCAGATCGATGTCCCAGGCGGTGTAGGCCAGTTCCGCCGGGATGCGGACTGCCTGGGAGTTGCCATTCTTGAACAGCCGGGTGCTGACCATCGGGGCCCCTCGAGAAAGAGAAATACGTTGGATGTACGTGTACATTGTAAGCGTCTGCGAGGTCGCCGTACATCCACCGTACATCCGCTTTTGGGCGGCTTCCTGGACAGTCGGCCTGGCAGCAAGGCGGCTTCGTGCAGCGGCGGCTGCAGGCCAGATGACAGCGCGACCCTGTGAGCCGTCTGTGCTGCGTTAGAGTTCGCAGCGACCTGTTCGAGGTCTGCTGACGATCATCGGGAGTGTGGCGTGACCCCTTCAATGGAGCGACGAAGCGACTGGCCCTCGTTTGAACAGACAGCGCCCGGTGTCGCTGCCGCGATGGCCCTGCTGGGCAAGGCGATCGACGACTCAGGGCTCGAGAAACCGCTCACCGAGTTGCTGAAGGTGCGCGCATCCCAATTGAACGGGTGCGCGTTCTGTCTTCAGTTCCACCTGAACATGGCGCGCAGGCTGGGTGTGGCACAAGCGAAGATTGACCTCGTGGCCACCTGGCGTGACGCGGGCGTCTTCTCGGCGCGTGAGCGTGCCGCGCTCGCCTGGACCGAGGCGCTGACCTTGATGGCGCGAGAGCCCGTCACCGATGCGCTCTATGACGAGGTGCAGGCGGCCTTCACCAAATCGGAAATTGCCTTCCTGACGGCGGCCATCGCTGCCATCAACGCGTGGAACCGGATTGCCGGGTCCTTGCAGTTCGCGCCACCTGCGGCTACGGGTCATGGGCGTGACAGTGCAGGTGCCTGATCGCGCAGATGCCTGATCGTCAAGTCCCGGCAACCGCCAGGCGACCGGGAAACTTTCCCGACCTGCATCGGGAACCCGCGGGGCACCCCGGCGGGCGCTGCGCGCTAGAGTGAGCCAGTCGCCTGTCGGGCGATCTGCGCCCGCATCTGCCGCGCTGCCTGCCAACCGCTGTCTGCCCCATGTTGCCCCCGCTCCGCCTGGCCCTCGCGGCTACCGTCATCGCACTGGCTTTCCCTGCGCCCGAGGCCGCAGCGCAGACGGATGCCGCACAGGCTGACGCAGCCCTTGCCACGGTCACCGTCATCGGCACCACGCCGGTGGGCGGCACCGGCCTCACCCTGCCGCGCTACGCGGGCAACGCGCAGGTGCTGCGCGGCGATGCGCTCGGTGTCGATGCGCGGGGTCTGGCCAGCCTGCTCGATCAGTCGATCGGCTCGGTCACCCTGAACGACACCCAGGGCAATGCCTGGCAGGCCGATCTGGCCTATCGCGGCTTCACCGCATCGCCCGTCCTCGGTACCCCCCAGGGCGTATCGGTCTTCATGGATGGCGTGCGCCTCAACGAGTCGTTCGGCGATGTCGTGGCCTGGGATCTCATTCCGCGCATCGCGCTCGAGAGCGTCACCCTCGTGCCCGGCTCCAACCCGATGTACGGGCTCAATACCCTGGGCGGGGCAGTGGTACTCGCCACCCGCTCGCCCTTTGGTCGCAGTGGCGGGTCGGTCGCAGCCACCACCGGTTCCTTCGGACGCTTCAATCTCGATGCCGACCTCGCCGGCCACGATGAACGCTGGGGGGCGTACGTGGCGGTGAGCAGTCATGACGACAACGGCTGGGCGCGCTACAACCCGAGTCACCTGCGTCAGCTCCTCGCCAAGCTCGGTTATCGCGATGGTCCGGCCGAGGCCGAACTCTCGGTCAATTACGCGAACAATCGGCTCTTCGGCAACCAGATGGTGCCCGTGTCGATGATGGCGCATGCGGCTGGCGGCTACACGCACCCGGACAGCACCACCACCGAAGCCTTCACGGTGAACCTGCGCGGTACCCTCGACCTGGATGATCGGCAGGTGCTCACCGGCAACATTGCCTGGCGCCACATCGTGCGCGACATCCTCAACAGCAACCTCGCGCAGCCGCTGGCCGATGGCAGCAACCCGGCTACCAACGACCCCACCTGCGTCGGTACCGCCACCTGCCCGGCGGCCAACCTGCTTGCCCATGTGCGGCAGGACACGCTCGGGGGCAATCTGCAGTGGTCAGGCGATGGCCCGCTCGAGCGCGAGCGCCAGGTCGTGGCCCTCGGGCTCAATGTCGAGGCCGGTCGCACCACGTTTTCCAACCGCGGGCAGGCGGCCATCGTCGACCCGAGCAACGCCACCGTGGGTGTGGCTGACTATGTCAGTCAGGCAGGCCTCAGCGCCAACACGCGTCGCGCGGCCCTTTATGGCACCACCACCCTCGACCCTTGGCCGAGCGTCAGCCTCACGGCGTCGGCCCGGCTCGATCACGCCCGCGTGCAACTGGCGGGCACATCGTGCAGTGACGCCGATGCCCTGTGCACGAACGCCGCCGTCGTGTCGCCCGTACCGGGCTCCAACACCCTGGCCGACGTGGGTGGTGAGCACCGCTACCAGCGCATCAACCCGGCCCTGGGTCTGACCTGGCGACCGCTCGACGGTCTCACCAGCTACGCCAATTACAGCGAGGGCTTTCGCACCCCCTCGGCCATCGAACTCGCTTGCGCTGACCCCAATGCACCGTGCACCGGCATACCTAATGCCTTTGGCGCCGACCCGGCCTTGCGCGCGGTCGTGTCACGCACGCTCGAGGTGGGCGCGCGCGGTGGCAGCAGTAGGGCCCTGTGGCGCCTGGCGGCCTTTCGAGCCACGCTGCAAGACGACATTCTCTTCAATCAGACCAACGCGGTGCAGGGCTACTTTGCCAATGTGGGCCAGACCCTGCGCCAGGGGCTTGAAGCCAGCCTGCAGGGGCGCGGCGAGCGCTGGGACTACACGCTGGCCGGCAGCTGGGTCGATGCGCGCTACCGCACCGCCTTCACCATTGCCAATGCGGCCAACAGCGAGTGCATTGCGGCCAACGGTGCGGGTGCCGGCTGTGCCGGTGTTACCGCACAACCGGGCGATCGCATTCCGGGCATCGCGGCGTTCACGGCAAAGCTGCGTCTGGGCTATTCGCCGCTGCCGGCCACTCGCATCGGCCTGAGCCTTGCGGCGCAGGGCTCGCAATATGCGCGAGGCGACGAGAACAACCGCGATACCCACGGGCAGGTACCCGGCTTTGCCACTGCTTCGCTCGATCTGCGTCACGCCCTCACGCCCTCGATGGCGGTCTTTGGTGGCGTATCGAACCTCTTCAACCGCAGCTATGCCACGGCGGGCTTGCTTGCCGCCAACAATCTGGGTGATGGCAGCGCCGAGCAGTTTCGTGCGATGGGCGCACCGCGCGCCCTGCACGCCGGAGTGCGATTCACCTTCTAGGGTGCTAGAGTCGCGCCCCATGCGCTGTGCTCTCCTTCGTCGATTCGGCCGCTTCATGCTGCTGCTGGCCCTCGTGCAACTGGCTCTGCCGCTCGCCGATGCCTATGCGCTGAGTGCTGGGCGAGTCAACGACGCACCGATGAGTGCGTTGTGCACGGCCGCTGGCATTCAGCAGGCCGACGCACCGGGCGTGGGTGATGGCCAGCCTGCCTCAACCGCTCACGCGGCGGCACATTGTCCCTGCTGCTGCTCGGCTGCACCCGATGGGGCCATGAACCGGCCCGCCAGCGTATTCGAGCCGGCAGCTTTGCCAGGCTATAGTCCTTTGCCGCCTGGTGAATCCCTCATGGCGTTCAAGCGCTGGGTCGTGCTGGCCAGCGCATCCCCGCGCGCACCCCCCGCGCGCTCGCTTCGGTAGCTCAGCTGACGCAGTACGCCGGTGCGTGTCGATGTGATCGATGCCACACCGTCAAACCGACCCCTGATCTGCCCGCGGCGCTTCGAACCGATGTCGCCCGCCCGGGCATTCCATGCAGGGTGAGTCATCGAGATCTCGTGCCGTGGCGGTCATTGCCGACGAGAAAGCATTCCGATGTTGCGCTTCATGAAAGACAAGGCCAGCGGGTGGCCCTCTGCCCTGATGGCCATCGCACTGGTGGCGATGGTTGCACGGCCGCCTGCGCAGGCGCAGACGGCTGTTGTCACAGCCCCTGCAATCACACCGGGCGCCGACACCGCCCTCAGTCCGGTCATCGTCACCGCCAGTCGCGCCCACACGCGTCTGGCCGACATGCCTTTGTCGACCACTGTCGTTACGCGTGAGCAGATCGAGCGTTCGCCCGCGCGCACCCTTGACCAGTTGCTGCGCGAGGTACCCGGCATGAACATGACCGGTGCGCCCTATCTCGTGACTGACCCCACCGGCAACCAGGCCCGCATGCGCGGCCTGTCGAACTACAAGGTGCTGGTGCTCCTCGATGGCATCCCGATTCACGACCCCTTCTATGGCACCGTGCAGTGGAACAAGGTGCCCCTCGCCATGGTCGAGCGGGTCGAGGTGATTCGCGGTGGCAGCTCGGCCCTCTGGGGCAATCTGGCGGTCTCCGGGGTCATCAACATCCTCTCGAGAAAGCCCGCGGGTACCGGTGGCGAAGTCGACCTGAGCCGTGGCGACATGAATACCGATCGGCTGGCCATGGTGAAGAACCTCAGCGCCTCGGAGGCTTTCGGTCTGCGCTTGTCAGGTAGCGTTGCCCATACCGACGGTTACCAGACCACCCCTGCCCAATTCATGGCCGCATTGCCGGGCAAGGCGGCCACACGCGCCGATGAAAGGAACGTACAGGTCGACGCGAGCGCTCGTCCGCTGTCCTGGGTCGATGCGTTCTTTCGCATGGGCTATCACGACATCAACCAGGATATCGGCGGCTACGCCTACGGCAAGAACCAGCAGCGCAGCCCTGATGTCGCGGGCGGGCTCACGGCCAGGCTCAGTGCGCGCGACACGGCCGATCTCCGCCTGTGGCGTCAGCTCGTGGCCTTCGACAAGTCCAACGGGGCCGGTTGCTACTTGCAGCCCAACGCCACCTGCAACACGACGAGCCTCACGCCCACCATCGTGCAGTACGCCAACTCGCACGACTGGAATACGTATCGCGAAACCGGTGGCTCGGCCCAGTTCTCGCGCCGCGTGGCGGGCCTGGTCGAAGAGGTTCAGGCAGGCCTTGACTATCGTCGCATCTCGGGCGAGGACGTGGCTCAGACGTACGCCACGCCCACCAGTGCCGATGTGAATTCGGCCCTCATCAGTCGCGCCAGTGTCGGTCAGGGCAGTCAGGCCATGACCGGCGTCTTCACCCAGCTGAAGCTGCGCCCGTTCGATCCCGTGCAGGCCACGCTCAACCTGCGCTACGACACCTGGTCGAATACCGAGGGCGTGGCGACGATGGTGAAGTACGCGGGGGGCGTGGCCGGTGCGCAGCAGGGTGGCTCGCTCGATGCCACGCACAGGTCGAGCCTCAACCCCTCGTTCGCGCTGCGCTGGGATCTCACCGATGACACCGCGCTGCGAGCCGCCACCTACCGCGCGTTTCGTGCACCCGGTCTGAACAACCTCTATCGCACCTATTCATCATCGACCTCCATCACCATTGCCAATCCGGCGCTGTCACCCGAGACCCTCACGGGCAGCGAACTGGGCTTCGACTGGCAGCGTCGTGCCTTCACCCTCTCCGGTACTGCCTTCACCCAGCAGATTCACGACATGATCGCCACCTACAAGGTTACCGGCACGCCGCCGCCCGGGGTGGCGGCCCTCTGCGGCAACGCGCTGCCCGGCACCTGCCCTTCGACGGTGAACTTCTACACCAACGGCCAGGACGCCCGCTCGCAGGGTCTGGAGCTCATCGCACGCTATCAGGCCTCTGCCGCGGTGCTCATCGACGCGAGCTACACGCATACCGACACCACCTACACGCGCACCACAACCGGCGACCCCACCGCGGTGCAATTGGGTGCGGTGCCACCGCATGTGGGCACGCTCGGCATTGGCTGGAACCCCGACTCGCGCTGGAAGACCCATGCGCAGGTGCGTTACTCGAGCGGCATGTATCTCGATGTGAACCGCACCCTGCCTCAACCCGGCTTTGCGGTCACCAGCCTGAGCGCTGCGTACGCGCTGCAGCACGACCTCGATCTCTACGCCTCGGTGGTCAATCTCTTCAACACGCACTACGCCGACAACGCCACGACCAGCGCCTCAACCCAGACTCTGGGCATGCCGCGCATGGGTAACGTGGGCGTGCGCTGGCGCTTCTAGACAGGTATCTCATGACATCGATGTTCATCCGGCTCCGCGTTCTTGCGGCTCTTGCAAGCGTGTTCTCGACTGCGCTGCTTGCGCAGAGCCCGCCGCCTGCGCATGTGGGCGCGCCCGCCGGTGGCGCTGGGGCCTGCACCGAGCCGGCGCTCCGCTGTGCCCGCTCGGCCACGCCGGCCTTTGCCCCCGATGGCAGGCTCTGGCTCGCCTGGACCGCTGCCGGTGTCGTGTCGGTCGCAGTCAGCGACGATGGGGGTCGACACTTTTCGGCGGCGCAGCCGCTCGCCGCCCCCGATGCGATGATGGACACCGGGCCCGATGCGCGAGCCCAGATCGTCGCGACGCCCGATGGCACGCTCGTCGTGGTGTGGGCCACCTTCAAGGATCGCGCCTGGAATGCCCGGTTGCATCTGTCGCGCTCGACCGATGGCGGGGCACACTTTTCTGCCCCGGTCGAGCCGGTCGCCAATCCGGTGAGTGCACGCTTTCCGGCGATGCTCTTGGGTGCCCGGGGTGACCTGTATCTGGCCTGGCTCGACAAGCGGCTCGTTGTCGCGCAGCGTCGCGATGGCCGGGCTACTGATGGCGCATCGCTCGCGTGGGCCCGCTCGACCGATGCCGGTGCGCATTTTGGCGAGGTGCGCATCGCATCGAACGCGTCGTGCGAGTGTTGTCGCATCGCGCTGGCACTGCCTTCCGGTGGTGCCGCGCAGGTACTGCCCGTGATGCTGTTTCGATCGATCTATCCAGGCAGCGTGCGTGATCACGCGCGAGTGGCGTTCACAGGCCGCGAGCAGACCGCGGCACCCACCCCGATTGCCGATGATCGCTGGGTCACCAACGTCTGCCCGCATCAGGGACCAGCGCTCGCCATCGATGCTGCCGGGGTCGAACACCTGGCCTGGTTCAGTGCCGGCAGCAAGCGGCAGGGGCTCTTCTACGCGCGCACTGTGGGCGGTGGTCTGCCGCCGCGAGCCGACGCCGCCCCGAGCCTGAGCGAGCCCGAGCCCATCGGCCTTGCAAGCGAGCACGCCGCAAGGCCCGCGCTGCTTGCCATCGGCAATACCGTGTGGCTGGCGTGGAAGGCCCTGGTTGAGGGTGAAACCGTGGTCAAGGTAAGGCGCTCTGGCGACAACGGTGGGCGCTGGGGCGAACCGCAGGTCGTTGCCCGCACGCGCGGTTACTCCGATCACCCGCTGCTGGTCGCGCGCGGCGGCCATGCGGCACTGTCCTGGCTCACCCGAGCTGAAGCCTATCGGCTCATCGATCTGGAGCAACCTGATGCGGAGCCGCAGCGATGATGCGCGCCGTTCAGGTACGCCGAGCGTTCTGTCTTGCCCTGGTGCTGGGCGGCTTTGCCGGTGTATCGGTCCGTGCCCAGCAGGCCGTGACCCTGCAACGCTTCGACGCAAGCAGCATGGCGCAGATCATCAAGGCCCATCGGGGCAAGCCCTTCATCGTGCATGCCTGGGGAGTGACCTGCGCACCGTGCATCGTCGAGCTGCCCCGCTGGGCTGCGCTTCTGCGCGAGGCCGGGGGTTCGCAGGTGGTCTTCGTGCAGGTCGAGGCGGCACCCAATGAGCGGGTCGAGCGCGTGCTGGCCCGAGCGGGTCTTGCGCGTGCCGAGCATTGGGTCTTGTCGCCCGACGACAGTGCCGAGGCGCTGCACGATCAGATCGACCCGCAGTGGCAGGGCGAGTTGCCGCATACGGTCCTGATGACGGCCGAGGGCCAGCGTGCGGCGCGACTCGATCACATGGCGCCGGCCGCGTTGCGTGCCTGGCTTGCCGGTCGATCGGGGGATATCAGGCCGCCGGTCGTTGCACCCGCGCCCCGTCGGCACATAATGCCTGTCGATTCAAAGGCGCATTGAACGGCCGATCTGCCCATGAACCCGTCCCGCTCTCCACGCATGCCGGTGCACACCGCCGCTGATGGCCCGCTCATGCGCGTGACCGGTGGCGTCATCACCTGGTCTGCGCTGAAGGCGCGTGCCGATGCGCTGGCAGGCACGCTCGCAGGCGCTTCGGGCCTTCTCAATCTGTGCGATCGGCGCCTCGAATTCATGACCGCGTTCGTGGCCGCATTGCGCGCCGGGGTCACCACGGTGTCGCCGTCCTCGCGCGCGCCCGAGATGGTGGCGGCAGCGCTTGCGCAAGACCCCGCTCGTCGCGCGCTCGATGATGCCGGGGTGATGGCAGCGCTCGGGGCGCCCGCTGCGGATGTTGAGCGTGGGGCGGCGAGGCCGCACGGGCTGGACTGTCGCGTACCGGGCCTGCATGACGCCGACTCCCTCGATGGCGGGGTACCGCCGTGCGCCGATCTCGATCTGCCTGGCGACACGTGCGTGCTCATCGGTCATACCTCGGGCAGCACGGGCGAGCCCACCGCGCATCGCAAGACCTGGGGTTCGCTGCGCGAGACCGCTGCCCGGTCCGAGGCCGTTATGCGCGCAGCCTTGCCGGCGGCCTTGCGCGATGCACGGCCGTCGATCGTTGCCACCGTGCCGCCCCAGCACATGTACGGCATGGAGCTCACCGTACTCCTGCCGCTCTTTGCGCGCGTCGCCGTGCATGCGGCACGCCCGCTGCTTGCCCCCGAGGTGATCGCGGCGCTCGATGAGGTACCTCACCCGCGCATTCTCGTGAGTACGCCCGTCCATCTGCGCGCCATCGTGAGCGCTGGCGTGTCCTTGCCCGCGGTCGATCTCATCGTCTCGGCCACGGCGCCGATGGATCGCACCCTGGCTACCGCGGTTGAGGCGGCCACCGGGGGTGTGCTCCTCGATCTCTTCGGCTCGACCGAAACCTGTCTCATCGGCTACCGACGCATCACGCACGATGAGCGCTGGACCGCCTATCCGGGTGTGCGCTTTCTGCCCGAGGCCGGCACGACGCGTGTCGAGGCGCCCTGGTTCGACGCGCCGCAGGTCCTGCAGGATGTCATCGAGTCGCTGCCCGAGGGCCGCTTCGAGGTGCGCGGGCGCCACGGCGACTTTGTCGACGTGGCGGGCAAGCGCGCGTCGCTCGCGGATCTCACCCGCCGGATCCTCGCCGTGCCGGGCGTCACCGACGCAGCACTGCTGCAGCCGCCGATCGACGAGCCTTCGCCGCGCCTGGTCCGACGGCTCGCGGCGCTCGTGGTGGCGCCCGGTCTGACCGCCGCCGGTATCCGGGCGCAACTGGTCGATGCGATCGATCCGGTCTTCATGCCGCGCCCGCTGCTTCTTGTGCCGGCCCTGCCGCGTGAGCCCTCGGGCAAGCTGCCGCGCCAGGCGCTTGAGACTGCCCTTGAGGTGGCTCTTGCGGCGGCTCTTGTGGCGGCCCGCGCAACCGGCGCGGCCGCAGCGCCGGCGGACGGTGGCGCGGTCGGGCCCGATCAGCCCGATAATGCCACCCGTCGACAGCAGGCTCGGGGCAGGCACAATACCCCCTGAGCCAGGCATAACGCAGCGGCAGGGTGCCCGTGCCCCGCCCGCCAGGGGATCTACAGCATGAGTCAAGTGCAGTCGGTTGCAGAACACGAGATGGCCGAACTCATCGTCACATCGCTCAATCTCGAGGGTGTCGACCCGGCGTTCATCGAACCCGAGGCGCCGCTCTTCGGTACGGGTCTGGGTCTCGACTCGATCGATGCACTCGAACTGGCTCTCGAAATCTCCAAGCGTCATGGCGTGCAGTTGCGCTCCGATGACGAGGACAATCGCCAGATCTTTGCCTCGCTCCGATCGCTTGCGGCCTACGTGCAGACGCACCGACCGGCGTGAAGCCGCTGGCCGTCACCGCCTTCACGACCACCACGGCGGTGGGACAGGGCAACGCGGCCCTGATCGGCGCGCTGATGGCCGAGCGCTCGGGTCTGCGTCCGAACGACTTCACGCAGCACCCGCTCGAGACCTTCATCGGTAGGGTCGCCAATGTCGAGGCGGTTCGCCTGCCGTCGCACCTCGCTCCCTGGGATTGCCGCAACAACCGCCTCGCGTTGCTCGGTCTGGAGTCCGATGGCTTCATTGCCGCGGTCGAGGCTGCTCGTCATCGCTACGGGGCCGATCGCATTGCTCTGGTCATCGGCACGTCCACCTCGAGCATCGGTGCCACCGAAGAGGCCTATGCCCGGCTCACGCCCGAGGGCCACTTTCCCGACGACCTGTGTCGCCCCGAAGTGCATACGCCGCACTCGCTCGGGGTTTTCCTCTCGCGTGCGCTCGACCTGCGCGG
Source organism: uncultured Pseudomonadota bacterium (assembly GCA_903829815.1). Taxonomy (GTDB): domain Bacteria; phylum Pseudomonadota; class Gammaproteobacteria; order Burkholderiales; family SG8-39; genus CAIXPL01. Next base: position 39,651 of record CAIKRR010000035.1, read on the forward strand.
TCCTTGCGTGACCGTGTCGACTGCCTGCTCGTCGAGTGCCAAGGTGTTTGCCCAGGCCGAACGGCTGCTGCGCCTCGGCATTGCCGATGCAGCCATCGTGGGCGGGGTCGATACCCTGTGTGGCAGCGTGCTCTTCGGGTTCAATTCGCTCGAACTCGTCTCGAAAGAGCCGTGTCGCCCGTTCGATCCGACCCGTAACGGCATCAGCCTGGGCGAAGCGGCCGGCTTTGCGCTCCTCGAGCGCGAGGGGGCCGCTGACAGCGATGCGTGGCTCATCGGGCATGGCGAATCGAGCGATGCGCATCACATGTCATCGCCGCACCCGGAAGGGTTGGGTGCGGAACTCGCCCTGCGTGATGCACTGGCGCGCGCGCAACGTGCGCCCGAGGCGGTCGACTACATCAATCTGCACGGCACCGGAAGCCAGAAGAACGACGAGGTCGAAGGGGCGCTCATTGCCCGCGTCTTTCCGGTGAGCCCTGCGACCTCTGCAACGACCCACGCCGCCCCCGCTCTTGCCGCCCCCGCTCTTGCCGCCAGCTCCACCAAGGGTTTCACCGGTCATACGCTCGGTGCTGCCGGCATCGTCGAGGCCGTCATCTGTCTGCTCGCGATGAAGCACGGCTTTCGACCGGGCACGCTCAATGCACGCTCGATCGACCCCGACTGCGGACCGCATGTTCGTCTGCACGGCGAGCACGCGCCAGTGCGGGTCGCGGTGAACGAGAGCTTCGGCTTTGGCGGCAACAACTGCGTGCTGGTCTTTGCCGATCGGGCGGCACCATGAGCGCCTGTCTCGAAGTCCGGGTGCGTGGCATCGGGTTCTGGGCACCTCGGCTGCCCGACTGGCAGACGGCCTGTGCGGTGCTGGCGGGTCGCGCCGAGCCCGAAGCCGTGGCGCGTTCGCGGCCGACGCCCGCCTTGCTCGCGCCCACCGAGCGACGTCGTGCGCCCGATACGGTATCGATTGCGCTCGAGGCGGCCAGCCGGGCCTGTGAAGCGGCCGGTGTCGATCCGGTGAGCCTGCCCAGCGTCTTTGCCTGTACGCATGGCGATGGCGCCATCAACGATTACCTGTGCGGCACGCTCGCCTCGAACCCGCTCCTTTGTTCGCCGACGCGCTTTCACAATTCGGTGCACAACGCGGCCGCCGGTTACTGGACGATCGGCACCGGTTGCGTCAAGCCGAGCACCGCGCTCACGGCTGGCAGCGAGACCTTTGCCGCCGGTCTGCTCGAAGCCATCGTGCAGGCGCTGGCTGATGAGACCCCGGTGCTCTATGTGGCCTACGACGCGGCCATGCCGGGCCCGGTGGGCGAGGTGAGCCCGAGTGCCGGCATGATCGCGAGCGCGCTGGTGGTCGAGCCGCTCAAGGGCCATGGGCCAGGCGTGCGCCCAGCCGGCGTTGGGCGCTGCCTGAGAGCGCGTGTCGCGCCAGGCGCGCAGGCGATGCCCGAGGCCTCCGTATCCCCGGGCTCGATACCCCACGCCTGGTTCGCTGCCCTACCCGCGAACAGCATGCGCCAGTGTCTGCCGCTCTTGGCCTTGCTGGCATCGGATGCAGAAGGCCGTATGCAGATGCAGCTGAACCAGGGCTGCGTGCTCGAGGTTGACATCGAGGAGGTCACCACACATGGCTGATGGTGTTGAAAGGGATCGCGGCGCTGGGGTGGTTGTTCGAGTCGACCTGCCCGACGCTGTCTCGAGCGCCCCTGCGGTCGTCGATGTGCTCGTGATGGGTGGCGGCCTTGCCGGCCTCACCTGTGCCCTGCACCTGCGCCAGGCCCACCCGCAACTGGCCATTCGCGTGCTCGAGCGGCGCGAGGGGCCGGCTCCTGAGGCTACCCACAAGGTCGGTGAGTCGACGGTCGAGATCGGGGCGCACTACTTCGGCGAGGTGCTCGGTCTTCGCGATCATCTGCGCGACGCGCATGTGCGCAAGTTCGGTTTTCGTTTCTTCAGTTCCGATGGTCGGCCGGCGCTCGACGCGGTGCAGGAGATCGGGGTCGGCCGCTTCCTGAGTGCGCCCAGTTACCAGATCGACCGTGGCATTTTCGAGAACCATCTGGCCGAGCGTTGTCGCGCAGCGGGCATCGATCTGCAGACCGGTGCCGTCGTCGATGGCGTCGATCTGTCGCCTTCGGCCGATGGCGATGCCGAACCCTCCGTGGTTCGCTACGTGCAGGGTGGTGAAGACCGTGTGGTACGCACCCGCTGGGTGGTCGATGCCTCGGGTCGCGCCGGTCGCTTGAAGCGTCAGCTCGGTCTGGCCGAAGACAACGGGCACGATGCCAATGCGGTGTGGTTCCGCACGCCTTTCCGGATCGATGTCGAGGCCTGGTCGACCGACCCGGCCTGGCTGGGTCGCTGCGTGGCGGGCCAGCGCTGGCGCTCGACCAACCATCTGGTCGGTGATGGTTACTGGGTGTGGCTCATTCCACTCGCCTCGGGCTATCACTCGGTGGGCATCGTGGCCGATGCCGCGACCCATCCACTGGCCACCATGAACACCTTCGAGCGTGCGCTCGAATGGTTGCAGCGGCACCAGCCGCGGCTTGCCGAGGCGCTGCTCGATGCCGGTGTCGGTCCGGCCGATTTCGCGGCGTTCAGAAACTTTTCCTATGGCTGTCGCGAGGTTTTCTCCGCGCGTCGCTGGGCCATCACCGGTGAGGCCGGTTTCTTTCTCGACCCGTTCTATTCGCCGGGCAGCGACTTCATCGCCATTACCAACACCTACATCGTGGAGCTCGTGTCACGCGATCTGCGCGGGCAGGCACTGGCACCGGCCGTGCGCGCCTACTCGCGACTGCTGCGCTCCTTCTACGAGAGCACGCTCACCCTCTACGAAGGTCAGTACGGCATCTTCGGTCACCCCGAGGCACTCGCCTGCAAGGTGATGTGGGATTACACCTACTACTGGGGCATCTTGTGCCCGATCTTCTTCCAGAACCGGCTCACCGACCTGTCGATGTTCGGTCGCATTGGCGCCGTGCTCATGAAGGCACGCGCGCTCAACGAGGCGATGCAGGCCTTGCTGCGCGTGTGGGCCGCTGCCGGCGGCAGCCGCAACCCGGCGCGCATTCTCGATCAGGCGCGCCTGCCCTGGTTTGTCGAACTCAACGAGGGTCTCGCCGGGCAGCTCGATGACGATGAGCGTTTTGTCGCACGCATGAGCGAATCGCTCGATCGTCTCGAGGCGCTGGCTGCCGAGATCGTCGGTCGGGCGCAGACCAGCCACCCGCTCGCGTCGACCTGGCCCGAGGCCGGGGCCGCCTTGCGCTGTGCCGGACGTGAAGCCGCGCCCCAGGGCGCCTTCCTCAGCTATCCCGAGGCGGTTCCCGCCGCAGCATGATGGCGGTGCGTCCGCTGGCAAGCAGGCGCCCCTGGTGCGAGACGGCAAAGGTGTACTGCCAGCCGCTGCCATCGCCGTGAAGGCGGGTGGCCTGCACGTCGATTTCGCCCGCCAGCTGTTCGAGCGCGACGTCCGTCAGCGTCACCTCGCGCAGCGATACGAGAAAGCCGGGGGGCGCACGGCCACCGGTGCATGCAGCCAGAAGCCCGCCGTGGACGGCAGTGGCCTGGGCGCCGTATTCGCACAGCATCACGACCGAAAGGCGTCCTGCGTGACGCAGCGGATTGTCGGCGCGCGCATGCGACTGTGTGGCGAGCTGAACGTGCGTGTCGTCCCAGCCCACGATGCGCTCGAGGAGGCACATCGATCCGGCGTGCGGGACGAGGTCGGCGATGGTCAACTCGGCGGGCGCGCCTGCCCCGGCTGTCGCGGCTGCGGTCGCCGTGCCGGCAGGCCCTGCGGCCTGCGTTGCGTCAGGCCCGGAGCTCATAGAAGTTGAACCAGTTGAGTGGTGCCAGTCGCACATGGTGGCCAAGCCGGTCGGCAAAGCGTTGCGTCACCGCCAGCGTGGCCGCAGCCCGATCGCCGCGCGGAATGCTGACCTGCTCATCGAACACCTCGAAGTGCAGGTCGTAGCGGCGTCCGCCGCGATAGAGGCCAAAGCACAGCACCACTGGCACCTTGAGCGTGGCCGCAAGCAGCCAGGGCGAAGTGGGGAAAGCGGCCGGCCGACCCAGGAAGTTCACCACCACCGACGGATTGCCCGGGCGCACCCGATCGGCAAGCAGCGTCACCAGAGCACCCTCGGCGAGGGCCTCGTGAATGGCGAGCGCAGTGCGGGTGCCATCCTGCCGCGCATTGATGATGCTGCTGGCGATGCTCGGGTTGAGTGCGTTCAGGAGGCGCGACACCGTGGGGTTCTGGCCCAGATCGATGACCGGTCGAACCTTGAGCCCGGGTCGCGCGAGCGCGAGCACCCGCAGGGCATCGAAGCTGCCCACATGCGCACCCATCAGCAGCACGCCGCGCCCGGGCTCCATGAGCGTGTGAACCGCCTCGACACCGTGCACCCGGATGTCGAAACCGCGAAACGCGGCGGTGAGCAGAAACACCCGATCGAGGGTGACGGTGGCAAAGGTGAAGATGTGCCGGATGACATCGAGGAGCGATGCGGGTCGCCCGTTCACCTGGGTCAGAAACTGGCGCGAGGCGCGCCGCTCGGGACCCCGACGAAGCGCGAAGTATGCACTCACTGGCGCCAGGACCAGCCGCGCCGGGGCCCGTCCGCAGGTGAGGGCGAAGGTCCGGATGAGCCACAGGGCGAGCCGGCCACCCCCCTCCGGGCGCCTGATCCAGGCGCTCCGGTCGGCGGTGCCGGGTGCGGCGTGACCGTCGCTCCTCATGCGCCTCCCGCAAGGTCGCGGCTGCCCGGTGCGGGCACCGTGAGCGCCCCTCGAGCGAGCAGTTCATCGGCGTGCCTGATCGAGAACCGGATGATCGTCCGGCTCGCTGGCGGGTCTTCAACCGTGGCCTCCAGCGTGGCCGTCTCGCCCGGAAGGAGCGGACGCGCAAACTTCACCCAGTCGATCTGCAGTGCGGCTCCGGCATCGAGCCCGAGTGCCCGAAACGCTTCGTCGAGCATCACCACGCCGGGCACGATCGGGGCACCGGGAAAGTGTCCGGCAAGGCAGGGGTGATCGGGTGCGATCGAGAAGGTCGATCGATGCGGGCGTGGTTCGGTCATGCTCATCGCGACGCGCTCCGGGTACGGGCTGCACGCTCGGCGCGTATTTCCTCACCGATGGCCGGCCCGAGGCGCGCCACCTGCTGCAGGAAGTCGACGAGCCCCGTGAAGGGTTGCCATGGAAACCGTCGGCACCGGATGGTGTACTCGATGGCAAAGAGCGCGCCCACCAGCGCATAGCAGCCGATATTGGCGTGAAACGACCACAGTTCGAGCGGAATGCTGAGGGCGGGCTGCACGCCCAGACGCTCGAGCAGTCCATCGGGATGCGCGAAGAGCGCGAGCACGAGACAGGTGAGCGCGTTGAAGCAAAAGAGTGCCGTCCACCATTGCGTGACCGAGCGTGCATAGCCCCACACCGCCGGGTCAGGCACGCCATCGCGTGCATGCAGCAGCCGGACGATGCGTGCCACAAGGGGCGTCTGCCCGCGAACGAGCGTGTGTCCGAAGACCCAGGCGAGCCCGGTGTTGATGGCAATCGGCGAGAGGAAGAAGGCGGCGGGTGCCCAGGCGCGCACTCGTTCGAGGCCGAGCAGTGCCGCAAGGCCTGCAACCGCAACGAAGGCCCATGCCCGCCCCTGCCGCAACGGACCGAGGAGTACCAGCACCGCGAGGAGCACCAGGGCTGCAAGCCCGAGGTCAGGCTCATGCAGTGCCACCGACAGGTGCTCGAGCAGGGCATAGCCCGCCAGCAGGAAGACGGTGAGCCTCACAGTTTCACGGACATGGACGCCGACTCGGGGACGGACTCGGCGACCGGCAGGGGCAGTGGCAGCGCGTCGCGCAGGCGTACCGTGCTCAGGCCCTTCGCGCTCACGGTTTTCAGCAACCGGGGCAACACCTCCAGAATGACCGGCTGGCCGCCCCGCGTGCGCGCCGCGCGCCCGTCATGCAGCAGCAGGATGTCACCGGCGCTCAGGCCCCGGGTGAGCCGCTGCTGCACCCGGTCCGGTTCGCGGCAGGCGGTATCGAAACCACGTCGCGTCCAGCTGCACAGGTGCAGGCCGTTGCGCGCAAGAAGCGGTTGCAGGAAGGGGTTGCGCAAGCCCGCAGGCGCGCGAAAGAAGCGCGACGACTCACCGGTGATGTCGGCGATGACCCGCTGCCCCTCGCGTACTTCGCGCGCCATGCGCTGCGGCCCGAGCAGCGAGAAGTAATGGTGGTGGTTCAACGAGTGGTTCTCGATCGCGTGGCCACGGCGAACGATCTCGCGAGCGAGGGCGGGTTGTGCAAGCAGTGCCCGCCCGACGCAGAAGAAGGTGGCGTGCGCGCCGTGGGCTTCGAGGATGTCGAGCGTGGCGGGTGTGACCTCGGGGTCGGGGCCATCGTCGATCGTAAGCGCAATCTGCCTTGCGCTCGCGGCGGCCTCGGGCAGCCGCACGATGTTGGGCCCGAGCAGCGCGCCTCGCGGGATGAGGCCCGCACTGCTGATGGCGAGGTGGTTGAGGGCGAGACCGCCCAGGGCCCAGGGCCAGGCCGAGGCTTCGACGACGAGCGCTGCACCCGCCAGCCCGTGCAGCGCGAGCGAACCCTTCAGGAACCGCGAGGGCAGGTACTCGAGCCCTGCCTTGGGTCGCACGCCCTGCAGCAAGGCGCGCGGATGCAATCGTCTGTCTGACATCGAAGGCCGCTCCTCCATTGCAGGTTGCCGGGCAGATGCCGATGGTAGCCGAGCGGGCCCTCGCGGGCGCGTGGTTGTCATCCGGTCGCGCGCTGCGTACTGCTCTGCCCACCGCTCATCAGCGCCGAGAGCGCGAGGGCGAGGAGCGCACCCGGGGCAACGGTCGAGCCGATCGCAGCCAGCACCGGCACGGAGGATTGCGCCAGCACGCCAAAGCCGATGACCGTGGTGAGGTTGGCCACCACGAGCGATGCCACCGTGCGCGCGTCGATCGGCTGCCCGCTCTGCTGCGCCTCGCGCTCGAAGAAGAGCGCGTAATTGGAGCCGATCGCCACGATGAGAAGCAACCCCACCAGATGCAGGATGTTCATCGGCTGCGCGGCGAGGCTGAAACCGGCCATCACGATCAGCACCGACAGGAAAAGGGGTGCCACCACGCGCAGCATGGCCCTGGCGGATCGGAGCGCGGCGGCCAGCAGCACGATGATGGCTACGAGCCCGATGAGCGAGAGCCGCGAGGCTTCGGCGAGATAGCTCGCGTACAGCGCATCCGACTCGGTCTTGAGGTCCAGCACCCGAAGCTCGAAGGCGCCAGAAGCCCCGGGCAGCCGGGCAGCGCTCGCGGGCGTGGCTTCGCTCGGCTTCGCGGTGTCGCTTTTCCCTGCGGATGCGATGGACTGCAAGGCTTCGCTGACCCGCGCAGTGTCGACGATGCCGCTCCCGAGGCCCGAGCGCGGTGCAGCCAGGGGCATCAGCGCATTCCATCGGCCCTTGTGTTCGACGAGCAGCAGTTCCACCGCTGACCGCAGCGAGGTGCCATCGAGGTCGGCGCGGGTGATGCGCGGTGCGGTTCGCGCCGTCTCGAGCGCATCGACGAAGGGGTGTAGCTGATCGCCGCGAATCGGCAGCGTCGCGAGCGCGCCTCCAAGCAGGGCCTGCACGCGCTCGCGCGTTGGAATGCTCGCCTGCCGTGCCTCCTGCCGTGCTTCGCTGGGCAGGTAGCGGGCAGGGCTGTCGTAGCTCGCCAGAACACCCTCGGCCACGAGCCTGTCGAGGACCGGTGCGGCCGCTTCGGCCGCTGCCAGTGCCCCCTCGGCACGGGTCGCCGATGCCACCACCACCGAGCGCACTTCGGGTGCCCCCAGATCGCGTCGCAGGGCCGAGTCGAGCGCAATCGAGGCTGCCGGTACCGGACTCAGACTCGACAGTTGTCCATCCCAGAGCGGTACCCGATGAACGGCGAGGATGCCGAGTGCCAGGAGCGCCGCCACCGGGGCCGCCCGATCGAGCAGCCGCACCCGCGACAGTCGTGCACGCAGTGTGAGCACGGCCTCGCCCACCGGCTCGATGGCCGCCAGGTTGAGGCGCGGTGGCAGGAGCGCCGGCAGCACGTGACGTGTCACCAGCAGTGCAGCCACCAGGCCCGCGATCGAATAGACCCCCAGTTGCGCAAGCCCCGGAAAGCCCGAGGGCACCAGCGATGCGAAACCCACGGCCGAGGTGAGCATGCCAAGCCGGATGGTGGGCCAGAAGCGGCGCTGCCAGTGCTCGTCGGCGCCTGCCGGACCGCTCTCGCGCTGGATGAAGAGATACACCGAGTAATCCACTGCCTCGCCGATCAGCGTCACGCCGAACCCCAGGGTGACCGCATGCACGACATCGAAGCCGATCGCCACCGCGGCCACACCGGCCAGCGCCCCGGTGAGCACGGGCAACATGCCGAGGATGAGCGCGCGGGGCGATCGGTACACGGCGAGCAGGAAGGCGGCAATGAGCACCGTGCTCAGTACCGAGAGGTGCGCTGCCTCGCGCTCGATTTGCGCGCGCGCCGCGACCCCGAAGACACCCGGTCCGGTCATGTGCAGCACGGCATCCGGCGCGGCCTGGGGCGATGTGGCCTGCGCTGTGGCACCCCGTGCTTCGGCAGCCCGGGCATCCA
>CAIKRR010000036.1 GCA_903829815.1 uncultured Pseudomonadota bacterium
AGCCAGAGGGTTTGAGCCCGAGGGTTGAAGCCAGATGACTGCGGCAGGTGCGGGGCGTCGCCGAAGCGATCGGCGAGCAAAGGAGGTCAGGCGGCGGAGTGACGCCAGCGCCAACGTCGGCATGGAGCGGAAACAATTTGCATCATCATGATGGCTATTATTGCATCAGTTCCGATCGCGTGGGGCATGGGACTGCCCGTCGGCAGCACCGCCAACCCTACCGCTTTCCCTGCCGAGATGTGCCCGATGCTACTGCTTCCTGAATCAAGACTTGCCCTGTTGCTCCCCTGGAAGACGGCCAGCCAGACCCTGCGGGCGCGCCTGGAAGGACTGGCCACAAGCCCGTACCCCAAGGCCTGGCACTTCAATCCCTGGCTGCGGCGGGTAGCCCACCAGCACCTCACCCTGCACGACTGGGCGGCACTGCCCGAGAGCAGTCTCGGCTACGAACTGGCCGTTTTCGTGCGCAACCCCTATGACCGGGTCGTGTCAGGTTTCATGGAGGTTCAGCGCGCGTTTCGCTACCTGCCACGATTTCCGTTCGCGGTACCCTGGATTCGGGACCTGGTGATCGAGCAGTTGTCATGCGAGTGGTCTGCCATGAGCCGCGCCGGCTTTGACGTCAACCGGTGGTTCCAGCAACTGCCAGAACATGCGGTGCTCGACTCGGCAGCCCGTAGTACGTTCATGCTGCTGCATCCCTGCGTCTACTGGACCCACAAGGGCAAGGCCCAGGGCGTCGACTTCATCGGGCGTGTCGAGCGCTTCGAGGCCGACTTCGAAAGCCTGAAATCACGCTACCGGATAGGCCCGACCAACAGCCGGGATGCAAACCGCTCGACCGTCGCCGAGGCGCGGCCAGACGCCAACAATTATCGCTATATCGACCAACTGCAGCCACGCACGATCGACAAGATCAACGCGCTGTTCCGTCAGGACTTCGAACGGCTGGGCTACCGGCAGATCGTGCCGCAGCGCCCCACCGGACAGACGACAGCATCCGCCGTTCGCCCGCCGGCCCCTGCCACCTTCAAGGACGAAGAGCCCGGAGCTGCGCTGCCATCGCTTTCATCCGCAACTGGTCCTCGGTCAGCACCGAGGGGTTGAGTACCCGATCGTCGCCGTGAAGCGTGCCGTTCTGAAACCCTTGCAGGCGGTGCAGAATCCGCCGCGGATACGCGGAGATATGTGCCGAGTCCTTCAGGAAGATCGCCACAAAGTCGTTCCAGTGGTCACCCTCCTGCGTACCCTCTCGGGCGCCGACCCACGACTCGAGCAGTTCGCAGGCAAGACCATTGCGCCGACCCCAGGTCACGAGCGCGCGACCGCTGTCCGGATAGAACCGCCAGCAATCAACCGGGTAGCGATGGATCGCGCCGTTGCTGGGCGCGTTGAGATAGAACAGGCCGTGGGGCGCCAGTATCCGCATGGCCTCGAGAAAGACCAGCCAGAAGAGATCCGAGTGCTCGAAACATGAACTGCTCACGACGATGTCGGCACATCCATCGGCAAGCGGCAGGGCATAGGCATCATCAAGCACGATGTCGACACCGGGCCCTGCGGCAAAGTCGAGCCCGGTGTATCGCACGCCCGGCGGGCAAACCTCGCGCAGACTGCCGTTGACATTGGCCGAGCCGATCTCGACCACATGCACCCGATCAGACGCCGCGGGCAGCGCGCCGGCATAGGTGTTGAAGAATCGGCGTGCATTCTGCAGTGCTGATGTGTGCATGATCGGAGGCCTGGGGATCAAGAGGCTGGGGATTCAGGCGCCTGGGGATTCAGGCGCCTGCGAGTTCACGAGCCCAGGAGTTCAAGGGCTCGAGGGGGCACCCAGCACCTTGCCAGGGTTCATGAGCCCGCGCGGGTCGATCGCGTCCTTCACGGCACGCATCAAGGCAAGCTCGATGGCCGACTTGTAGCGCGTCAACTCGTCGCGCTTGAGCTGGCCGATGCCGTGTTCGGCACTGATCGACCCCCTGAAACGCGCAACGCTGTCATGCACCAGTTCGTTGACCGCATCGAGCTGCGCCTCGAAGACCAGCGGGTCGACGCCGATCGGTGCTGCCAGGTTGTAATGCAGATTGCCATCGCCCAGATGCCCGAAGGTCACCCGCCGCGCCCCCGGAAAGGCCGCCTCGAGCAGTGCATCGGTCGTCTCGATGAACTCGGCGATGGCCGAGGTGGGCACCGACACGTCGTGCTTGATGTTGCGTCCCTCGAGCGCCTGCGCCTCGGAAACATTCTCGCGCAAGGCCCACAAGGCATCGCGTTGCGCGCTGCTCGATGCAATCACCGCATCGCGAATGAGACCCGCCTCGAGGGCCTCGCCAAGCAGACTTTCGGTGAGCGCGGCCAGATCGGCCGGGGCGCCGGCGTCGGAGAACTCGAGCAATACATACTGGGGGTGAAGCGATGCCAGCGCCCTTGCATCGCGCTTGCCTGCGCCGCCGCGCTCGCCTGAGGCATCCCTATGGCCTGAAGCCACATGGCCTGAAGCCGGTGCACCCGGCGTCGCAAACGGGGGCACGCAGGCCGGGTAGTGTTTCAGGACCAGTTCGAGGCATAACGAGGAAAAGAGCTCGAAGGCCGTGAGTCTGGCGCCGCCGTGACGGCGTGCAAGCCCGAGCAGCGCGACCGCCTGCCGTGGGGTGTCGCAGGCCACCAGCGCCGTGCCCGCGGCCGTCGGCGCCGGGTACAGCTTCATCACCGCCGCGGTGATCAAGCCCAGCGTTCCTTCGGCCCCGATGAAGAGATGCTTGAGGTCATAGCCGGTATTGTCCTTGCGTAGACCACGCAGCATGTCGAGCACCTCTCCGGAGGGCAGCACCACCTCGAGGCCAAGCGTGAGTTCGCGGGTGTTGCCATATCGCAGGACGCCGGTGCCCCCCGCATTGGTCGACAGATTGCCCCCGACAACGCAACTGCCCTCCGAGGCAAGGCTCAAGGGAAAGAGGCGGTTGGCAGCACGGGCGGCCGCCTGAACCGTAGCAAGGACACAACCCGCCTCGACCGTGATCGTGTCATTGTCGGTATCGATAGCCCGGATGCGGTTCAAGCGCCCCAGGCTGATCACGACCTGCGAGACCGAAGCATCGGGGGTTGCGCCACCACACAGGCCGGTATTGCCCCCCTGGGGCACCATCGCCACACCGGCCTCGGCGCAGGCACGCACCACCGCTGCCACCTGGGCCGTATCGGCAGGTCGTACCACGGCCAGCGGCCGCCCCTGATAGCGCCGGCGCCAGTCGTGGGCAAAGGGCTCGACATCGGCCGGCTCGGTGAGAACATGCGCGGCGCCGACGGCCTGCCGCAGCACATCGATCAGTGCAGTCATCGGGTGTCGGCCTCCAGCCCCAGAATCAGCCGTGTCGCATGGGCAATGTCATCGACCAGCCGGTCGGCCCCCAGCGCCTCGAGGGTTTCGCCCTCGCGGTAGCCATAGGGCACGCACCAGGCCAGGCAGCCGGCACGCCGGGCGGCCAGCACGTCGTTGGCAGAATCGCCGATCATGACGGTACGTGATGGCTCAAGGGCAATGGACGGGCAGCGCTGTGACAAGCGCGAGAGCGCCAGTTGCACCGGGGCCGGGTCGGGTTTGCGGGCACCGGCATCGTCGCCCGCAACGACCACATCGAACTGACTGTCGAGATCGAATTGCTCGAGCAATGGCAGGGTGAACGATCGCGATTTGTTGGTGACGCAGGCCAGCGGCAAGCCGGCGCTCCGCAATTGCGCAAGCGCTTCGGCCACCCCCGCATAGAGCATCGCGCCGCGCCCGGACTGCTGGCGATAGATGCCCTCGAAGAGCGCGAGCGCACGGGCATGCAGCGCAGGCTCGGCATCGGCCTGCATGTCCTCGGTGAGGGCACGGTGCACCAGTCGCGGAATGCCCTTGCCCACATACCGCTCGATGCGCTGTGGAGGCGGCACTGGCCGTTGCAGCGCCTCGAGCATCCCTGTCACGGCCACCACCAGATCGGGGGCCGTGTCGATGAGCGTGCCATCAAGATCGAAGAGCACCGCAGCCACCGGCGATACCCGGGTTTGCGTGGGTCTGTTCATATCTCGAAAAACCCCAGGCGAGTCGACCAGCCCCTGTGGCCCCGCGGGCGCCGACGACCGCGACCATGCATCCACCGTCAGCCGCCGCAGGCAGCCAGGGCCGCAGCGCGCATCGCCGCCATCGTGACCTGGTAGTCCGGGGTGCCAAAGATGGCTGACCCGGCCACAAAGACGTCGGCACCAGCAGCCGCAACCCGACCGATATTGTCGGTCTTCACGCCGCCATCGACCTCGAGCATCACCTCGCGCCCCCCCGCAGCCACCTGGGCATCGATCCGTGCGCGAATAGCCGCCACCTTGCTCAGGGTGTGCTCGATGAAAGCCTGTCCACCGAAACCGGGATTGACCGACATCACCAGCACCAGATCGAGTTGAGCCAGCGTGTGATCGAGCCAGTGCAAGGGTGTGGCCGGGTTGAGGACCAGACCGGCCTTGCAGCCTTGCTCGTGGATGAGACCGATGGTGCGGTCGACATGCACCGATGCCTCGGGGTGGAAACTGATGATCGCGGCGCCGGCGCGGGCAAAATCCGGAATGATCCGATCGACCGGACTCACCATGAGGTGTACATCGATCGGCACCGTCGCATGCGGCCGGATGGCTGCGCACACCATCGGGCCGACACTCAGATTGGGCACAAAATGGTTGTCCATCACATCGAAGTGGATCAGGTCGGCACCCGCGGCCTGCACGGCGCGAACCTCCTCACCAAGACGGGCAAAGTCGGCGGCCAGCAGACTGGGCGCGATGCGAATGTGCCGGGCGGGGCTGCGATCGGACTTGCGTGCGGCGTCGAGCGGATTCATCATCAGATTCTACTCTGCGCTCGAATCGCGTCGGGATGCACTCGCCTCTGCAACGGAATCGTGCTCGGGCGCGGCCGCCTCGGTGGGCTCGGGCGTTTGGCGCGGCACGGTCCACCAGACGATCAAAACCGCCATCGCCAGCGCGACCAGGGACTCCAGGATGATGATCCAGGCACCACTTTCAATCATGCAACACGCTCCTCAGGCAAGCCCTGCCGCGATGATAGTCGACTCGAGACCGGGCATCGTACGCTCGGGACCACTGACCCGACATTCTCCGATACGGCACTCCGTGCGGTTTGGCGCCTGGCTGGTGCTGGCAACGCTCGTGGCCGGCTGCGCGCACGCGCCATCCAGGCCCGCCCCCGACGCGAGTGCACCAACCCGCCAGGGACGCGGCATCGAGTCGGTCACGGCTCAGCCCGCGAGTCCGGCGCCGCGCGCGCCCGCTTCGGTCGCGAGCATTCCGGCAGGCCCTCAAGTGCTTGCTCCGGGTGCAGCGTCACCCGGAAACGCGGGCACTGGCAGCCAGGCCGCGCCAGGCTCTGTCACCGCAGGCAGCGTTACCGCCGCCGCGCCGCGCACGCCTGCGGCCGGGCGCGCGCCTCGTGCCGATCTCATGCGCCGAGCACTCTGGAGTGACCTGCCCAACTGGGCAGCCGACGATCACGCCCAAGCACTGAAGACCCTTCGACACGCCTGCACGGCGCTCGAGCGCCAGGACGCCTGGCGCAGCACCTGCGCACAGGCACGCGCAAGCGAAGCCGATCGCGACCCGCGCAAGTGGTTCGAGGCGTCGTTCAGACCCTGGCAACTGGTCAATGCAGACGGCACCGACAATGGCCTTGTCACCGGCTATTACGAGCCGCTGCTGCGCGGCAGTCGGACACGCACCCCCCCGTTCATCTACCCGGTTCTCGCGCCGCCCGAAGACTTGGTCACGGTAGACCTGACCGCCGTCGTCCCCGAGAGCGCCGGCCTGCGCCTGCGCGGGCGCCTCGAGGGCTCACGACTGGTGCCTTACTACACCCGTGGGCAGATCGAGGCCGGCCTGGCACCGCTGCCGGGTCGCGAACTGCTCTGGGTCGATGATCCGGTCGAGCTCTTCTTTCTGCAGGTGCAAGGGTCAGGCCGGGTGCAACTCACCGACGGCACCGTCGTGCGAGTCCTCTATGCCAATCAGAACGGCTACCCCTATCGCTCGATCGGGCGCGTGCTGATCGAGCGTGGCGAACTCAAGCCCAACGAGGTCTCGATGCCCACCATCCGCGCCTGGGCGCTGATGCACCCCAGGCAGGTACGGGAACTGCTCGACACCAATGACAGCTATGTCTTCTTCCGGCTGGGCGAAGACGACCCGCGCCGCCCTGAACTGGGTGCACCCGGCGCGCTAGGCGTACCGCTGCTCGCCGGTCGATCGATTGCCGTCGATCCACGCATCGTGCCGCTGGGGGCACCGGTCTACCTGGCGACCACCCGGCCTTCGAGTGCAGCCCCGCTTGAGCGCACCGTACTCGCGCTCGATACCGGCAGTGCGATCACCGGCGCGGTACGTGCCGACTTCTACTGGGGGTTCGGGGAGGAGGCCGACCGCGAGGCCGGTCGGATGCGTCAGAGCGGTCGGATGTGGGTCATGCTGCCGCGCGACTGGTCGGTTCGACCCGACTGAGATATCCAGTCAGGGCAAACACCCGCGCAGGCCCGGACACCAACCCCGACTGAGCCTGCGTTCAGGGCCGGCGCGGGCTTGCTTCGTCGATCGCGCGAGCGATGGCGGCCACCGGCCGCATGCCTGCCGAGCGGGTGCCGTTCGGATAGATGAGGGTGGGCACGCTGGTGACGCGTATCCGGCGCCCGAAGGCCAGATTGCGATCGAGGACCTGCGAGTCGCAGATGCCGGCCGTGGCCGGCGCGACACCACCCAGCATCCAGTCGAACCAGACCTTGACCCGGTCTGCCGAACACCAGATCGCGCGTGACTTGGGCAGCGAGTCTGCCGACAGGATCGGGTACAGGAACACATTGATCGTGACGTCATCCAATTGCGTGAGCTCTTTTTCGAGCTGCTTGCAGTAAGGGCAATTGGGATCCGTGAAATAGGCGAGCTGGCGACGCCCGTTGCCTCGCACGATCTTGAATGAACCCTCGAAGGGCAATTCGGAGAAGCTGATGGCGCTCAGCGCCTGCTGGCGCTCTTCGGTGAGATTTCGCTGCGGGTCGCGGCCATCGCGGATGGCACCGACAAAGATGAACGCCGCCTTGTCATCGGTATAGAGAATTTCGTTGTCATCGGTTCGAACCTCGTAGAGGCCCGCGTAAGGCGTCTTCACGATGCCGACGATATGCACACCGGACATGCGCTCCTCGAGCGTGCGCTTGAGCGCCGCCTCGGTCGGTCCGAGCACCGTTGCTGCAGCGGGCGCAGTGCCACCGGCCCGCACGGCAGGCCGGTCGGCGGCAGCCGCTGATCGGGCCAGGCCCGCCAGATCAGCCAGGCCCAGCAGCGCCATCAGCCCGGAACCCAGCGCGACGCCACCGATGGCCAATCGCCCCAAACCACCGCCCAATCGGCACACTGAGCGGCGCCCGGGCAGAGGGGCACCCAAAAAAGAACGCAAGAAGGCAGGCAGGGCTTTCATCATGGAGGTCCTCGGGTCCGGCTTCAGGCGAGTGCTCGCCGGGCAAGCACGCCCTTGACCATGGGCAGGTGCTCGAGAAGGTTCAGGCCGCTGTTGCGCAACGCACGACTGAGCGGATCGGGCGCCGCAAACAGGCGTTGCAGGCCGTGGGTCAACAGATCGAGGCTCAGTATATCCTCGGCCCGCATCTGCCGATAACGGCGCAGCAGCGCCGGCGCACCACAATCGGTGCCCGAGCGGGCCTTGGCGGCCGCACCGATCAGGCCAGCCAGGTCGCGCGCATCGCGAAAGCCCAGGTTGATGCCCTGCCCGGCCAGCGGATGGATGGTGTGGGCGGCATCACCAATCAGAGCCACCCGATCAGCCGCCAGGTCGTCGACCCGAATGCGGTTGAGCGGGTAGGCGCCGGGCATCCCCATGAGGCGCATCTCCCCGAGCCGATACTCGCCAGCTGCAGCCACTTGCGCAGCAAGGGCAGCCTCCGGGGCTGCGAGCAGCGCCTCGGCTCGCGCAGCAGGCAGCGACCAGACCATCGAGATGCAGCGCCCGCCCAGCGGGAGCCAGGCCAGCACGGCGCCGTCACGAAACCACTGAAAGGCCATGCCGGCATGGGCGAGCTCGACGCTGAAATTGGCCACAACCGCGGTCAGTTCATAGGATGTATGGCGTGCCCTGAGGCCGGCGAGCAGCCGGGTCGGCGAGCGGGCGCCATCGGCGCCCACCAGCAGGGTGGTCTCGAGCGACAAGGTCGCACCGGCGGCAGGCAGCGCCTGCCCGTCAGCGGTTTCACCCTGGCTGGCCAGTTCGACCCGACAGCCGCGGGCCGAGCGTTCGATCGAAGTCAGGCTCACGCCCGAGAGTCGCCGCAGCCAGGGTTGGCCCGAGGCATCATCGGGCGCTTCGGACGATGCTGCTCGGTCGGCCCCGCCGTCATCCTGCGGCGTGGGCGCCAGCGCAGCCAGCAGTCCCCGAGTGAGTTCGCGCGACTCGAGGATGCAGGCCAGTTGCTGCGTGCCGGTATCGAAAGCGCTGAACTGCAAGGGCGAAGCCCGGAGGTCATCACCGGCCACTTCCATCATCTCGACCGAGGTGACACGCCGCGAGTCAACGCCCTCCCAGGCACCCAGTGCCTCGAGGAAGCGGACGCTGGAGGGCGCAAGCGCGTAAATGCGCGTGTCCCAGCCGCCCGCATTGCTGGATGCCGCATTGCTTGGCGCTGTGTCGCTGGACTCGGCCCCCCCCGTGCCGCCGGCGCCTGCGAGGGGCGATGAGTCGAGCAGACAGACCCGCAGCCCGCTTGGGCGCAGCGCCGCGGCAAGGCTCAGACCCGCCAGACCCGCGCCAGCGATGATCACGTCGTAGGTGGAGTGCTTGACCATGATGTCATTCTATCCGTCCGGGCCGGGCACACCACGGCTGACATCGAGCGGGGGCGCGATGGTCCATGATTGGATCGACCTTGCGCGCATCTGCCGCAGCGTCCTCCTGCCGCGCGGCCCCCTGCAGCGCGTCCCCCTGCCGCAGCGTCCTCGTGCCGCTTTTTCCCGCCGCGTACGTTCAGGCGACCTGCGCCACCGCTCGTGAGGCGTGCGCACGCACCGAAATGCCTTCCGCCGAGATGCGCCGCCCCAGCAGCTTTATCAGGGCGTATACGGTCTGCAGGTGCGGCGTCGGCGTGTCGGTGATCCGGCCCAGTTCGATCACGCTGCCCACCAGGGCATCGATCTCGGGGTCGCGCCCCGACTCGACGTCCTGGAGCATCGAGGTCTTGTGATGGCCGACCTTGCCCGCACCATCGATACGCTTTTCAAGCGTGACCCTGAACGAGGCGCCCAGACGAGTAGCGACTGCTTGGGCTTCGCGCATCATGCTGGCCGCCAGTTCGCGCGAGAGCGGAAAGTCGCAGATGTCGGCCAAGGTGGCGTGGGCAAGTGCACTGATCGGGTTGAACGAGAGATTGCCCCAGAGCTTGAGCCAGATTTCGTTGCGCACCGCATCGAGCACCGGCGCCTTGAATCCGGCGCGCACGAACAGAGCCGACAGGTTCTCGACCCGCTCGGTGCGGCTGCCATCGATCTCGCCAAGCGGGAAGCGCTCACCCTCCACATGCCGTACACGACCGGGAGCCACCAGTTCGCAGGCCGGATAGACCACACATCCGACGATGCGCCGCGGATCGATGAGCCTCATCAGACGTCCGCCAGGATCGACACTTTCGATCGGCTGACCTTCATAGGGGCTCGCCTGCCGCTGGAAATACCACCACGGCACGCCATTTTGCATCGGGATGACAACGGTCTGCTCGTGCATCACCTGGTCGATGTCACCCACCACATCGGCCACCTGATGCGCCTTGACCGCAAGAATGATCAGGTCCTGGACACCGGCATCGGCCAGGCGCAGAACCGCACGAACCGGGCTTTGCTGAGTGCTGCCATCGGCGTGCTCGATCACGATGCCATCACGCTGGATCGCTGCAAGGTTGGCACCTCGGGCAACCACCGTCACGGTTTCGCCAGCCAGGGCAAACCGTGCCGCCACAAAGCCGCCAATCGATCCTGCTCCAACGATACAGACACGCATGGCCAAGCCCCCGCAGAAGGCTTCATCGTGCAATCACGGCATCCATTTGTCAATATGAACTTGACATGTCCTGATTGACATCATGATATGGACACAGTCCGGTGGCGCAGCAAAGACGGCCTGTCGCGAGGTCCGGGGGCCCCGTCCGTCCTCGGACAACCGGCGGCACCATTGACAGAAACCGCTCGACAATCGATAATTTTCGGCTGCCCTGATGGTTTCCAGGGCATCCGGGTTGATGAACGGATGCCGGCGAACCCCTCGGTGGCGACACGCTACGGTCGGGCCTTGTGCCGGACCGTGCGGCAGACCGGGGTGAAGTAGCTCAGCCGGTTAGAGCACGGCACTCATAATGCCGGGGTCGAGGGTTCGAGTCCCTCCTTCACCACCACCCAGCAGGACTGTCTGGCATTGCCTGAGGAGTCTGACCCTGTCTGCGTCAACGGACCCGCGATGAAGAAGGTCTACATCCGCACCTTCGGCTGCCAGATGAACGAATACGACTCCGACCGGATGGCCGACCTGCTGGCCGCCACCGAAGGTCTGGAGCGCGCCAGCCAGCCTGAAGACGCCGACTTGATCTTGCTCAACACCTGCTCGGTGCGCGAAAAAGCCCAGGAAAAGGTGTTCAGTGATCTGGGCGTGCTGCGCGAACTGAAGCTGGCCAGACCCGAGTTGCTGATCGGCGTCGGTGGCTGCGTCGCCAGCCAGGAAGGGCAGGCCATCATCCGGCGGGCGCCTTACGTCGATCTGGTGTTCGGACCTCAGACCCTGCACCGACTCCCCGAAATGCTCTCGGCGCGGCGGGCCTCGGGCCAGCCTCAAGTCGACATCCGCTTCCCCGACATCGAGAAATTCGATGCGCTGCCCCCGCCAAGCGTCACCGGCCCGAGCGCCTTTGTGTCGATCATGGAAGGCTGCAGCAAATACTGCAGTTTCTGCGTCGTTCCCTACACCCGCGGCGAGGAAGTGTCGCGCCCGTTCGATGACGTGATTGCCGAAATCGCCGAACTGGCGCAAGCCGGTGTGTGCGAGGTCACCCTGCTGGGTCAGAACGTCAACGCCTGGCATGCGCCGCTCGACCCGGACGCGCAAGCACTGGGCCTGCCCGCCCATGCCGACTTCGCGCTTCTGCTCGAGCACGTCGCTGCGATACCCGGCATAGAACGCATCCGGTTCACCACCTCGCATCCGCGCGAGTTCAGCCAACGACTCATCGATGCCTATGGCCGGCTGCCGCAACTGGTGCCCCATGTGCACCTGCCCCTGCAATCGGGATCCGATCGGGTGCTGGCCGCGATGAAGCGGGGCTACACCCGCCTGGAATACCTGTCGATCATCCGGCGCCTGCGCGCCGTGCGCCCCGATCTGTGCATCGGATCGGATTTCATCGTCGGGTTTCCTGGTGAGACCGATGCCGACTTCGAGGCGACCCTTCAAACGGTGGCCGAGGTCGGATTCGACGCCTCCTACAACTTCATCTACTCGGCCCGGCCGGGCACGCCGGCAGCCTCGCTCGCCGATGACACGCCGCGCGCCGTGAAGGTCGAACGCCAGCGTCGGCTGCAGACCCTGCTCGATGCCCAGGCCAGTGCCATCAGCGCCACCATGCTGGGCAGCGTGCAACGCGTGCTCGTCGAGGGGCAGGCGCGCCGCGATCCGGGCGATCTGGCCGGGCGAACCGCGAACAACCGGGTGGTCAACTTCACCGCCCCGACACATCTCCATGCCACACTTGCGCGTGGCTACGCATGGGTGCGCATCACGCACGTCCGCGCCCATTCCCTGCGTGGGGAGTGGATCGACCATGACGCCCTCGATGCTGCCGCGCATGAACCGATCGCCCAACGGATGCTCCCCACCCCTTGAAACAGCGCCCCCTGGAAGTCTCCCTGCGCCCCGCCGACAACGCGCGCCTTGCCAGTCTGTGCGGCGTGCTCGACGAAAACCTGCGCCAGATCGAGGCCGCGCTCGATGTGACCATCAACCGGCGCGGCGATCGATTTTTCGTGCTGGGTCAGGCGCAACAGGCCCAGCGCGGCGCCGAACTGCTCGAACACTTCTACAACCGGGCCGCCGACGGCCTGTCGCTCGAAGACGTGCAACTCGGACTGGCAGAATTTGCCCGGGCAAGCGGCGGCGACGGACAGATTCCGGCTGCGCGCGACGTGCGCGCGATCAGCACCCCTGATGCGGGGGGACCCAGTCTGCTGACACGGCGCGCGGATCTGCACGGCCGCAACGAAGCCCAGCGCCAGTACATGCGCGACATCCTCGCGCATGACGCCACCTTCGGCATCGGCCCGGCAGGCACCGGCAAGACCTACCTCGCGGTAGCCTGCGCGGTCGATGCGCTCGAGCGCGATGCGGTCAAGCGCATCGTGCTGGTGCGCCCGGCCGTCGAAGCGGGCGAACGACTCGGATTTCTGCCCGGTGACCTGACCCAGAAGGTCGACCCCTATCTGCGCCCCCTCTACGATGCGCTCTACGATCTGATGGGCTACGACAAGGTGTCACGCCTGTTCGAACGTGGCACGATCGAAATCGCGCCGCTCGCCTACATGCGTGGACGCACCCTCAATCAGTCCTTCATCATTCTCGATGAGGCGCAAAACACCACCCCGGAACAGATGAAGATGTTTCTGACCCGGATCGGGTTCGGAACACGGGCCGTGATTACCGGCGACGTGACGCAGATTGACCTCGGACGTGGGCAGAAGAGCGGCCTGGTCGAGGCACGACGTATCCTGCAGGACGTGCGCGGCATCGCCTTCGTGCAGTTCACGGCGGCCGATGTCGTGCGCCACCCCCTCGTGCAGCGCATCATCACAGCCTACGAAGCGCATGAACAGGGTCGTATCCGACAGATCGACGCAGCCTGAATCCCTCATGGCCTCCGACCCGATGCACCCGGCCGCTTCAAGAACCGTTCTGCCGGTGGATCTCACGCTGCAGATCGCCTGCGCGCGCGCCGGCGTGCCTCATCGCCGTTCGATCCTGCGCTGGGTGAGCGCCGCCTTGTCCAGCACGGCGCCCAGGCAGTCCGCCACCATCACGATCCGGTTTGCCGGGCGCGCGGAAGCGCGGCGCCTGAACAAGGCCTACCGCGGACGCGACTACGCCACCAACGTGCTCACATTCAGCTACCCGGCGTTACCGATGCCCGAGAGCCGCGCACGAGGTCGGCGCAGCGCCAGCCCACCGTTGCAGGGTGACATCGTGATCTGCCCGGCAGTCGTGGCGGCAGAAGCGCGTGAGCAGGCCAAGACCCTCGTCGCCCATCACGCCCACCTGGTGGTGCACGGCATGCTGCACCTTCTGGGCTTCGACCATGAAGAGGACCGGGCGGCCGAGGACATGGAAGGGCTGGAGCGCAAGATTCTCGATACTCTGGGGTATCCTGACCCCTACGCAACGTCGGCGGTCGACGCCTGCCACCCGAAACCCTTGCGTGGCAGCGTCCGCACACGCAAGGCGAACGCGACGAGCCACGCCAGGTAAGCCATGGAAGACCCTCCCAGTCAGAAGCGCACCCTTCTCGAGCGATTGTCGAGCTGGCTGCTGCGCGCGCCCGATGACCGCGAAGAATTGCTCGATCTGCTGCGCACGGCCTGCGAGCACCATATCGTCGACCCCGACGCACTGATGATGATCGAGGGTGCCCTGCAGGTGGCCGAGATGCAGGTGCGTGACGTGATGATCCCGCGCGCCCAGATGGACGTGATCGACATCAACCAGACGCCCGAGACCTTCATCCCCACCGTCATCAGTACCGCCCACTCGCGCTTTCCGGTGGTTGATGGGGAGCGCGACCGGGTCATCGGCATCCTGCTCGCCAAGGACTTGCTGCGTTACACGCAGAGCGAGTCCTCGGCGAGCATCCGCGACATGCTCAGACCGGTGGTCTTCATCCCTGAATCGAAGCGGCTCAACGTGCTGCTGCGCGATTTTCGCTCGAGCCGCAATCACATGGCCATCGTGGTCGACGAGTATGGCGGCGTGGCCGGACTGGTGACGATCGAGGACGTGCTCGAGCAGATCGTGGGCGACATCGAGGACGAGTACGACTTTGACGAAGATGCCGACAACATCCGGCAGCAACACGACGGCAGCTGGCGCGTGAAGGCGCTCACCACGCTCGAGGACTTCGATGCGAGTTTCGGCACCCGATTCGCTGAAGAAGACGTGAACACGATCGGTGGCCTGGTGATCGCCCGTCTGGGTCGACTCCCCAGACGGGGCGAGACCCTGCTCGCAGACGGCTTGTCGATCGAGGTCATCCGTGCCGACAGTCGGCGCCTGCACACCCTGCAGGTGCGGCGCAGCGCAGCCGGCAGCACCACACCTGCCGCATGACGCGCGTGGCGCCACGCCCGCCATCCTTGTCGCTCGCCTGGTTCGTCTCCCGGACGATCTCGCTGCTGGCCGGTGCGGGCACGGTCGCTGCCTTTGCGCCCCTGGGCTGGTGGCCTCTCGCGCTGCTTGCCCTGGCTGTGCTCTTTGCGCAATGGCACGAGGCGGACAACTGGCGCGACGCGGCGGCAAGCGGCTTTGCATTCGGCCTGGGGCTCTTCATGACCGGGGTGTCCTGGGTCTACGTGAGCATGCATGTCTATGGCGAGATGGCTGCACCGCTGGCTGCCCTGGCAACGCTCGTCTTTTGCTGCGGTCTTGCGCTCTTTCCAGCGCTTGCAGGCGCACTCACGGCACGGATCACACCGCGTGGCCCATTGCGACTGCTCGGCGCCTGCGGGTCCTGGGTAGCGCTGGATGCGGCGCGCAATCTGCCGTTCAACGGCTTTCCATGGCTTGCCATCGGATATTCGCAGACCGATTCGCCGCTGGCCGGACTCGCACCGATCGCCGGGGTTCATGGCATCGCTCTGGCGCTGGCGGTGAGCGCAAGCGGACTGGCCGCGCTCGTGCTGCGCCTGCGCATGCACCGACACGCAAGGCCCGCTCGGATACGGGCATCACCCAGCCATTCCCGAACCGCGCTGGCGATCTCGCTGGCCGCGCTGTCCCTGCCCTGGATTGCGGGCGCCGCTGCAGGGCGCCTGCAGTGGACAGTGGCCACCGGTGAAGGCCTGAGCGTGGCACTCATCCAGGGCAATATCGCGCAGGATCTGAAGTTCGAACCGGCCCAGTACGAACGCACTCTGGAGCACTACGCGCGAGCCATCGAGGCGACCCGGGCCCGGCTGGTGGTGCTGCCCGAGACCGCCGTCCCGCGCATGGCCACCCAGGTCGATCCGGCCTTCTGGCAGCGGGTGCGCAGCCACGCCTTGAGCACCGGGGCCGACGTGCTTCTGGGGGTGCCTACCGGCGACCTCTCCCATCGCTACTACAACTCGGTGGTGTCGCTGGGCACATCGCCCACACAGATCTACAACAAGCAGCACCTGGTGCCACTGGGTGAGTACATCCCGGCGGGCTTTGACTGGATACTGGCGATCCTGCATGTACCGATGTCGGCGTTCAGCACCGGCGCGAGCGACACACAAGCGCTTGCGGTGGCGGGCGAGCGGGTTGGCGTCAACATCTGCTACGAAGATGCCTTCGGTGCAGAGATCGTCCGTGCGCTGCCCACGGCAAGCCTGCTGGTCAACGTGAGCAACATGGCCTGGTTTGGCGACTCGCTTGCGCCGCGCCAGCACCTGCAGATGTCGCGCATGCGCGCGCTCGAGACAGGTCGTGACATGCTGCGTGCCACCAACACCGGCATGACTGCCATCATCCACAGCGACGGGACGACACAGACCCTGCCCCCCTTTGCCGCCGGCGTGCTCGAGGGACGGGCACAAGGTCGTCAGGGCATGACGCCATACGCTCGTACCGGTGATGCGCCAGCGCTGCTGATGGCGCTGGCCCTTGCCTGCATTGCCGGCCTTGCGGCCTTTGCAACCGAGGCAGGCAGGACGATTGCGGGACGGTTGTCACGCAAACGATAGCCCGGCCCCGAGCAAGCACAAATCCTGCGCACCGGCAAGGACACGCCACACGGTGAAAGCCGCTAAGATCTGTGCCTTGCAGAGCTTCATGACAGGCGAGCAGTGCGTTCATTCCAAGACATCATCCTGACACTGCAGCGCTTCTGGGGCGACCAGGGCTGCGTTCTGCTGCAGCCCTACGACATGGAAGTCGGTGCCGGCACCTTCCACACCGCCACGTTCCTGCGCTCGATCGGTCCGGAGCCCTGGCGTGCGGCTTATGTGCAACCCTCGCGCCGTCCGAAGGACGGGCGCTACGGCGAGAATCCCAACCGCCTGCAGCACTACTACCAGTACCAGGTGGCGCTCAAGCCCTCGCCACCGGATATCCAGGCGCTGTATCTGGCAAGCCTCGCGGCCCTGGGCATCGACGCGCGCGAACATGACATCCGCTTTGTCGAAGACGACTGGGAATCACCGACTCTGGGTGCCTGGGGTCTTGGCTGGGAAGTCTGGCTCGACGGCATGGAGGTCACGCAGTTCACCTACTTCCAGGAGGTGGGAAGCCTTGCCTGCAAGCCGGTACTGGGCGAGATCACCTACGGCATCGAGCGACTCGCCATGTACCTGCAGGGCGTGGAAAACATCTTCGACCTGCAATGGACCCCAGGTGTCACCTATGGCGACGTGTACCACCAGAACGAGGTCGAACAGTCGCGCTACAACTTCGAGCACTCGAACCCGCAGTGGCTGCTTCGCCTTTTCGATGATTTCGAGCGCGAAGCACATCGTCTGATCGATGCAGGGCTTGCCTTGCCAGGCTACGAGATGGTCATGAAGTGCTCGCATACCTTCAACCTGCTGGATGCCCGTGGCACCATTTCGGTCACCGAACGCGCAGCCTACATCGGTCGGGTACGCACCCTGTCGCGCAAGGTTGCCCAGGCCTACTTCGATGCGCGCGAAGCGCTTGGTTTTCCGCTGCTTGCAAGCGCCGGCGGAGCACGCTCATGAACCACGCCACGCTCCTGGTGGAACTGCTCACCGAAGAGTTGCCCGCACGCGGACTGCGTGAACTGGGCGTGCGTTTCGGGCGCAGCGTTGCAGAAGCGCTCGCCAAGGCGGGCTTCAGCGCCGCCGACACCCCCGTCAGAACCTATGCCACACCCCGTCGCATCGCCTTTACGGTCGACGCAGTGGCGCGCATCCAGGCCGAGCAGACCATCGAGCGCAAGGGCCCATCGGTGGCAGCTGCCTGGAAGGATGGCGAGCCTACCCCGGCCCTCACCGGGTTTGCACGCTCGTGCGGCGTGAGCATCGAGTCGCTCGGACGAGCCGGCGAGGGCAAGACCGAGACCATGGTGTTTCGCAGCACACGCGCTGGCGAAGTGCTCGAGGCGCATCTGCCGGCGATGGTCGAGACGGCACTGGCCGGCCTGCCGGCGCACAAGCTCATGCGCTGGGGCAATGGCGACACCGAGTTCATCCGTCCAGTCCATGGACTGATGATGCTCTGGGGCAACGAAACCCTGGCCGGCTCGGTCATGGGTCTGGTGGCGGGCCGCACGACCCGCGGCCACCGTTTCCTGGGCGAGGGCGTCGTCACAATCGACCATGCCGACAGCTATGCAGACACCCTGCGCCGGCGCGGCAAGGTGACTGCCGACTTCGCCGAGCGCGCTGCCCTGATCAAGGACGCGCTCGAGGCCGCTGCCGGCGATGCGAGCCTGGCCGATGCATCCCTCATCGAGGAAGTGACCGCACTGGTCGAGGAACCCGCCGTGTACGAAGGGCGTTTCGATCCGGCCTTCCTGCAAGTGCCGCAGGAATGCCTCATGCTCACCATGAAGGCCAACCAGAAGTACTTTCCGCTGCTCGATGCCGAGGCCCGCCTGCTCGATCGGTTTCTCATTGTCAGCAACATGCCGATTGCGGCTCCGGCCAACATCGTCCGTGGCAACGAGCGGGTGCTGCGCGCACGCCTCTCGGATGCACGGTTCTTCTTCGATCAGGATCGTCGACATCGACTCGATTCACGGGTCGAACGGCTTGCCAGCGTCGTGCATCACAACAAGCTGGGTACCCAGCGTGATCGCACCGCACGCATCGTGAATCTGGCCACGTCCATCGCACGCGCGCTTGCCACCCACGCCGGCGATCCTGTCGATGAAGCGCTGGTCGCGCGCGCCGCCCTGCTGTGCAAGGCCGATCTTGTCACCGGCATGGTGGGCGAGTTCCCGGAGTTGCAAGGGACGATGGGCATGTACTACGCGCGCCACGACGGCGAACCCGAGGCAGTCTGCGACGCGATCGAAGCCCATTACCGACCACGGGGAGCCGGCGCTGCCCTGCCCGGCCATGTGGTGGGCGACTGCGTGGCCCTGGCCGACAAGCTGGACACGATGGCGGGCATCCATGGCATCGGGCTCATCCCTTCCGGTGACAAGGATCCGTTCGGCCTGCGCCGTGCAGCGCTGGGCGTGGTGCGCATCCTGGTCGAGCACCGCCTCGACCTCGATCTGGACGCACTGCTCACGCTCGCCTGCGACTCATTCGAAGATCGTGGCTTTGCCCCGACCCTGGCCGCCGATCTGCGCGTGTTCGTGCTCGAGCGGCTGCGCTCGTGGTTGCGCGACCAGAACCACCTGCCCGACGAGATCGATGCCGTTCTGGCGCTGGCACCAACCCGGCTGCACACGGTGCCCTCGATTCTCGATGCGGTGCGCAACTTCCGTCAGTTGCCCGAGGCCGAGGCACTGGCCGCGGCCAACAAGCGCATCAGCAACATCCTGCGCAAGTCCGCGCCGGCCGCGGGCGCCGTGACCGTCGCTACAGCCCACTTGCACGAGGCCGAGGAACGCGCGCTGTTCGAGCGACTGCTCGCCCTCGAGCCAGTGCTCGAGCAGGACTTGCAGGCCGGCCACTTCGGGCCGGCACTGCAGCGTCTCTCGGCGCTGCGCGAGCCGGTCGATGCCTTCTTCGACAAGGTACTGGTGAACGCCACCGACGAGCAGGTTCGCGCCAATCGCATTGCCCTGCTGCTGCGACTCAATCGGCTGATGAATCGAGTCGCCGACATATCGCGCCTGGCCGCATGAGGCAGCGGCCATGACCAAGCTTGTCATTCTCGACCGAGATGGCGTCATCAACTACGAGAGCGCGCAGTTCATCAAGTCGCCTGCCGAATGGAATCCACTGCCAGGCAGCCTCGATGCCATTGCTCGCCTGCACCATGCGGGCTTTCTGGTAGCGGTGGCCACCAACCAGTCGGGTATCAGCCGCGGCATGTTCGACATGGCTACCCTGTCGGCCATTCACACCAAGATGCACCGCGCGGTCAACCATGCCGGTGGGCGCATTGATGCCCTCTTCTACTGCCCCCATGCGGCCACGGCGGCATGCAGTTGCCGCAAGCCCAAAGCCGGCATGCTGCAATCGATCAGCGAGCGGTTCCAGATGCCGCTCGCGGGCATATGGGCCATCGGCGACAGCCACCGGGACCTGCAGGCGGCACACGCCGCAGGGGCCGAACCGGTGCTGGTTCTTACCGGCAATGGCAGCGAAACCGCAGCCTCTGGCGAACTGCCGCCCGGCACGCGCACCTTTGCCGATCTGAGCGCAGCGGCACAGGCACTCATCGGATGAGCGTCCTGCGCGCTACCGTCTTTCTGCTCACCCTGATCGTGCTCACGCCGTTCTACTGGGTGCTGGTCATCCTGTCAGCCCCGCTGGGGCGCATGCGGCGCTGGCAGGTCATTGCCGGCTGGCCTCGCCTGGCCACCTGGTTGGCAAAGGTGCTGCTTGGCATCGAGCACGCAGTAGAAGGTCTCGAGAACATTCCGCGTGAACCCTGCGTCATCCTCTCCAAGCATTCGTCGGCCTGGGAAACCATCGGCTTCACCGGCATATTCCCGCCGCATGTCTACGTGATCAAGCGAGAGCTGCTTTGGATTCCCTTTCTCGGCTGGGGCCTGGCGCTCTACAGCCCGATCGCGATCAACCGCTCCAACCGCAAGCAGGCCATGCAGCGACTCACCGATCTCGGGGCCGCCCGGTTCCAGCAGGGCTTTTCAATCATGATCTTCCCCGAGGGCACGCGCGTCGCGGTCGGTCGGCGTGCCCCCTGGCGCTCAGGCGGGGCGGCCCTGGCCTGCCGGCTGGGAGCGACCGTGCTGCCCGTCGCCCATGATGCAGGGCGCTTCTGGCCTCGCAACGCATTCCTGAAAACCCCGGGGCGTGTCACCGTATCGATCGGCAAGCCCATTGACACCCGTGGACTCACCGCCGACCAGGTCAATCGCCAGGTCGAGCAGTGGGCAGAAGCAGAAGTCGAGCGACTCACAGGCATCCCCGCAACACGCTGAATCCAGATGCCGAAGCTGCCCCTGACCGCCCCGCCTGACAAGGCGCTGGGCGCCCAACTCGATCTTCCGCTGGCCGCGCCGCGCGCCCGACGCGACGCCGATGGGGTAACCCGTGCGGTCAAGCTCAACGGGCGAGTGCTGCCCTATCAACTGCGGCGCTCGCGACGCCGCACCATCGCACTGCATGTCGGCAGCGAAGGCCTGTGCGTTGCCGCGCCGCGCTGGGTGTCCATCGATGAAATCGAACGGTTCATGCGCGAGAAGGAGCGATGGATCGTCGCCCGACTGATCGAGGGCATGGCGCAACCTGCACGCTTCCTTTGGCAGGAAGGTGCGCAACTGATCGTGTTTGGTACCCCGCTGACCATCAGCCTCGAGGCCGGACTCGCTGCGCCGGTCGAGAACGAGGGTCGACTGCGCCTCCCGGCCACGCTCACCGCGGCCTCGCAACTTCGCGAAGCGGCACTGGGCTGGATCCAGGCACAGGCGCTGGTGCGCCTCACCGACATCACGCTGGCACATGCTCCGATCCTCGAAGTCAAGGCGCCTGCAGTGCTCTTGTCCAATGCCCGTACACGCTGGGGAAGTTGCTCGATTTCACCCACCGGAATGGCGCGCATCCGCCTGAACTGGCGCCTTGCTCTGGTACCGCCCCATCTGGCCCGTTACGTGGCGGTGCACGAACTGGCACACTTGCGTGAGATGAATCACTCGCCGCGATTCTGGAACTGGGTCGCCTGCGCCTACCCGGATCACCGCGCGGCAGAACGAGAACTTCGACAAATCGGGCGTGCCATGCCGGTGTTCTGAGGCGCGCCCGCCCCACCCAAGGAGGACCAGCATGCGAATACTCCACACCATGATCCGGGTTGGCAATCTGGAACGCTCGATCGACTTCTATACGCGCGTCCTGGGCATGCGTGAACTGCGTCGTCGCGAGTTTCCCGAGGGGCGCTTCACGCTCGCCTTCGTTGGCTATGGCGATGAAGCCTCCCAGGCCGTCATCGAGCTGACCCACAACTGGGACACCACGGCATACGACCTGGGCAATGGTTACGGACATGTGGCGCTGGCCGTGGAGAATGCGGCGCAAACCTGTGCCGACGTCCGCGAGCGTGGTGGCAAGGTCGTACGTGATGCAGGCCCGATGAAGCATGGTGGCAGCGTCATCGCCTTTGTCGAAGACCCCGACGGCTACAAGATCGAGCTGATCGAACGGCGCTGAGGCTGGGCTCAGGATGCTGTGGATGCGCGCGCGATCCGGCGCCAGTCGAGGTAACCGATCATTTCGGCACGCAGACCCGGATCGATGCCCAGAGCCTCGAGCGTCGCCGCATCGACCACCCCGGAGAGCGCATTGCGCAAGGTCTTGCGTCGGTGGGAAAAGGCTGCGGTCACCACCTGGGCAAGACGCGCAAGCTCGATGTCGCCCAGATCGGCAGCATCGCGTGGCACCAGGCGCACGATGGCCGAATCGACCGCAGGCGGCGGATTGAACGACTCGGGTGGCACATCGAACAGCCAGCGAACCTGGCAGCGATGCTGCACCATCACCGAGAGCCTTCCGTAGGTTGAGCTGCCTGGATCGGCAGCCATGCGCTCGACCACTTCCTTCTGCAACATGAAGTGCATGTCATCGATGCGCGCCGCCTGATCGAGCAGATGAAAGATCAGCGGGGTCGATATGTTGTAGGGCAGATTGCCCACCACCCGTATCTTCTCGCCGATTGCGGCAAGGTCGAACTGCAGCGCATCGATTTCATGGACATGCAAATGTTCAGGCGGCACGGCCTCGCGCAACCCGCGGGCCAGATCGCGATCGATCTCGACCACATGCAGATGATCAAGGCGCTCGAGCAGCGGCGAGGTGAGGGCACCCAGACCTGGCCCGATCTCCACCATCACGTCATCGCGCCGGGGTGCGATCGAGTCGATCAGATGATCGATCACGGACTGGTCATCGAGAAAGTGCTGGCCAAAGCGCTTGCGCGGCTGACGCCCCTGCAGCCCGGGCAGCCGCAGCCCGCGGACGCGGTTCATCGTTCCTCGAGACGATATTCGAGGTAGGTGCGGTCGCGCAACTCACGCAGCCAGAGATCGAAGGCCTCTTCGGCTTTTCTGTCATGCACCACGCGGCGCGCCTCACCCCGCTTGCGCTCGCTCGAGAGGTCGCCACGGCGACGTTCCAGCACCTGAATCAGGTGCCAGCCAAAGGGCGAACGGACCGCCTCGCTCAGGGCACCGACCTGGAGCGCGCCCATCGCGCGCTCGAATTCGGGCACCGTATCACCAGGATAGAGCCAGCCCAGTTCGCCGCCACGAGGTGCCGAGCCATCGTCGGAGTTGAGCCTGGCGATCTCGGCAAAATCGGCACCTTCGACGATGCGATCGCGCAGCTGCTGGATGCGTCGACGAGATTCGCTGTCGGACACGATCTCGTTGGTCCGTATGAGGATATGTCGGGCTCGAATCTGATCGACGTCCTCGGTGCGCACATCCACACCCCGAGTCTCGTCAAGATGCAGCACATGAAAACCGGCCGGACTGCGCAGCACATCGCTCGTCTCACCGGGCTTCATGCGCACGAGCGCAGCCACGAAGAGCTCTGGCAATCGATCGCCCTGACGCCAGCCCATCGCGCCCCCTTGCAGCGCATCGGCCGCATCGGAACTGGCCACTGCAACCTCCGAGAACTCGACGCCCGACCGGGCACGGCGCATGGCCTGCGAAGCCTTGTCGCGCAACTGCTCGAGCTGCTCGCTCGAGACCCCTTCGGGCACCCGCACAAGGACATGAGATACGCGGTACTCGACGTTCTGGGCATTGGCAGCCGTGCGGGCTTTCTCCTCGTCGAGAAAGTTGTCGATTTCGCTTTCGGTCACCTGCACCCGGCCATCGACCTCGCGCTCGCGCAGCCTTGTCAGTGCGATCTCCTTGCGCAGATCAGCACGCAGGCGGTCATAGACGATGCCATCGCGATCAAGTGCGGCTCGAAACTCGGCAAGTGACAACCGATTCTGGTCGGCGATGCGATCGATCGCCCGATCGACCTGCAGATCATCGATGCGGATGCCGTTATCTTCGGCCAACTGCAGTTGCGCACGTTCGGTGATCATGCGCTCGAGCACCTGGCGCTCGAGCACATCGGCAGGCGGGAGCTGCACGCGCTGCTGCCGCAACTGGCGCGAGACGACATCGATGCGCTCGTTCAATTGGCCCAAGGTGATCACTTCCTTGTTCACCACGGCAACGATGCGCTCGAGAAGCCGGGGCTGCGCGGCCCCTGCCGAGGGCGATGCAGCCGGTCGAACAGCCGGGGCCGGCTGATCGGCCGCGCTGGCGGCCATGGCAATCAGCAGGAGACCGACCGCGATCGTTCGCGGGAGAAGCCCGCGCCAATGCGTTTGCATGCTCGAAGTCATCAAGGTTCAGTCGCCGTAGAGGTTGGGTTGCCGCTGGTCGATATTGGGAGTGTTGAGCGGCGTGTAGCCGGTCACGCTGCGCTTGAGCACCTCGAGCGGATTGGACCCAAGCCGGGACATGCCGTTCAACTCCAGTTGCAGAAACAGCACTCGGGTCGATTGGCTTGCACCCGTGACAAACGCCTGACTGACCACCCGCAGAATCCAGCAGTCGCCATTGTATTCAAATCCGAACACCGACTCGGTGCTGCGACGGTCAGGGATCGAGTAATTGATGCGCCCGACCATGTAGTAGCGGCCCAGCAGCGGCCACTGCCCCGACAGGTCGAACTGTCGCAGGGTCTCGTAGAGGGTGCTTCCACTCACCGGATCGGGGGTCGGATTCAGATCAGCACGCGTGTACCGGTAGCCAAGATTGATCAGCTTGCCCAATTCAGGCTGGTAACGGGCTCCCAGATTGAGTCGCTCGATTTCACTCAGGTTGACGAACTGCCCGGTCGACTCGACCGTGATGCGCGGCAAGACCTGTCCACCCAGTCCGAGAAGCAGGGCAGACAGTCGTTCGGACCGGGGGGTGGAAGGCGATGGCGACAGAGGCGAATTGAGCACCACGCGCTGCGGCTGGAAATAAACACGCTCGCCAATGATGCCGCGCAGCACCTCCTGCCCATTGTCATCACGAATCAGGCGCGAACTCACCGCCATGGTGAGCTGGTTGGCGTTGCTGATCCGGTCGCTGCCAGCGTAGTAATACTCGCTGAACATCGTCGAGTAGTTGAAATCGCGCAGGCCGGTATCGAAGAGCGGAATGCCCTCCTGGTTGCGGTAGGGGATGTTGACGTAGTAGAGACGGGGCTCCAGGGTATTGGCAAAGGCGCGGCCCTGCCATTCGAACGGGCGCTCGAACACCAGGCCCGTATCGAGGCTCGCGATCGGCAGCGTGCGACTCTGTGTCGTCGTGGCCGCCTGGATGGCCGGATCGCTCGATGCCGAGAGATCGCCCAGCCGATACTGACTCGCGTGCAACTGCAGCTTGGGGATGAAGAACATGCCCGGAGCGGTGAGCGGCAGCGCGATCGACGGATTCATGATGAGGCGCTCGCCCACTGGCGCGCCAATCTTGCCAAATCGCACGAACTCGCCATTGAATCCGAACTCGGTACCCCCCGGTGCCGCCTGCAGGCCAGCGAGCGTCAATTGCGGCATGCGCTCGTACTGCCGATCGACCCGCACCTGCGAGGTCGGATCCTGCAGTGTCTGGAACCGCTCCAAGCGACCAAACACCGTCCAGCCCGGCGTCAACGCCTGGCTGGCAAAGACCGAACGAGACAGATTCTGCTGCGTGGCAGTAGGCAGGCTGGTGGAGAGTTCACGAAAGTAGTTGTCATCGGACACCTTGTCGACCAGCAAGCCGCCATTGCCGCCCTGCCAGTTGAAGCCGTTGGCGCTGTGCAGGGCAAAACGTCGCCCGTCGAAGGTCGGGTCATGGGGCAGGATTTCAAAGCTGGTGATGCCGCTTGCATTGCGCTCCAGATAGCGGAAATCGTTGATGTACTGGTTGCCGCGGCGGGCAGTGATTCGCGTGGAGATCGTGTCGTCGTAGTCAGGCGCCAGATTGATGTAATACGGGATGGTCAGTTCGGCACCCACCTTGCCCTGCACACCAAACGTGGGGGGGAGCACACCGGACTTGCGCTGGTCGGTAATCGGGAAGCTCAGCCAGGGCACCCGCGGCGTGCTCAGCCCCATGAAGCTGAGCGTGGCGCCGCGCGCCTCTCCGGAGTTGCCGATGTAATCGAGGTCGATCGAATCGGCACGCAGATACCAGTCGTCATTGCCTGGCGAACAGGTCGTGAAGGTGCCCTCATCGATACGGTAGCGATCCGGACCCTCGAGCCGGATGGCATGGGCATTGCCGCGTCCGACCGCAGGTGCGATCAAGGCCTGCGGGTTGCGCCGCACGCGCGGCGCCAGCTGGTAAGTGGGTTGCTCGATGATGCCTATCTCGTCGCTCAGCCGCAGACGCAGGCGGGGGCCGCTTACCTCGCCACCGGGCGCAATCAGGCGCACGCTGCCGGTGGCCTCGATTTCATCCACACCGGGAAAGTAACGCACCTGCCCTGCCAGCAGCCGCAATTCACCCTTGCGAACCTCGGCCCGACCGGTCACGTCGATCTCGTCATCGCCCAGCGCCTGGATACGATCGCCCGCCAGATGGACGGGCAACGGCGTCCGGGTATCCACAGGCAGCGGCCTGGGGCGCGTCTCCAGTCGCAGGCCCAGACCCTCTGCCTCTACCCGGGTCGCGCTGGCCACACTGGCGAGTGCGATCCCCAGGAGCAGCGCCCGGAAGGAATGACGGCGAGTGATAAGATCGAACGGCAAGGTCGATGCGGATGGATTGATGCCCGCGCCGACGTCCGCCATGTCGTCGCGCTGGATGTCGGCTGGCCGGGCGATCGGCAGGCGGATCCGCTACCGCCCGCATCGGATTCTAACCCGGCCCGCCCATGGTAGCTGCCTCATGCCCGTTGACACCCCCGGCACCCCGCACGACGCCCGACTCGAAGAACTGTGCGCCTGGATCGCCCTTGGTCATCGGCGAGACACCTGGACGATTGCGCCAGCGTCTGCCGACGCGAGTTTCAGGCGCTATTTCCGGATCAGCTTCGACAACGGTACGACACTTGTCGCCATGGACGCGCCGCCCGAACGCGAAGACTGCCACCCCTTCGTGCAGGTGGCCGGACTGCTGCACGAGGCCGGGCTGAACGCCCCCCAAGTGGTGCAGGCCAACCTCGAGCGCGGATTCCTGCTGCTCACCGACCTGGGACGACAGACCTTTCTTGCCGCGATGACGGCAGACGGCGTCGGCGACTCGACCGCTGACTCGACCGCTGACTCGACCGATCCCGCAGCGTACGCGCGCGCTGACGCGCTCTACGGCGCAGCCATCACGGCGCTGGTGCAATGGCAGTACGCATCGCGCTCCCATGTCCTGCCTCCGTACGACGCAGCGCTCCTGCGACGCGAACTCGATCTTTTTCCGCAGTGGTATCTGGGCGAGCATCTGGGCATCGCCGCCGAACCCGGCCTGCAGACCATGCTCGAACCGGTGTTCGCCCTGCTCATCGCTTCGGCGCTGGCACAACCGCGGGTCTGGGTTCACCGCGATTACATGCCGCGCAACCTGATGATCTCGACACCGAACCCGGGCATCCTGGACTTCCAGGATGCGGTCGAGGGCCCGATCACCTATGACCTGGCCTCCCTTTTCAAGGATGCGTTCATCTCCTGGCCTGAAGCAAGGGTGATCGACTGGACGATCCGTTACTGGGAGCAGGCACGCAAGGCGGGCCTCCCGGTGGATGCCGACTTCGGCGAGTTCTACCGGGCCTTCGAATGGATGGGGCTGCAGCGACACCTCAAGGTGCTGGGCATCTTTGCGCGCCTGCAGCACCGCGACGGCAAGCCGGACTACCTGCGCGATGCACCTCGCTTCCATGGCTACATCCGTTCGGTCGCCCGGCGCTACAACGGGTTTGGCGGTCTGGCCGCACTGCTTGATCGCATCGAGGCGCGCGAAACGCGCTCGGGCTTCACATTCTGAGCACAAGCCGCCGAGCAATGGACACGGAAGGGACTGATGGCGATGACCCTCACGGCGATGATCCTGGCAGCCGGTCGTGGCGCACGCATGCGACCACTCACCGACCATACCCCCAAGCCGCTGCTCGAAGTGGGGGGGCACACCCTCATCGAACGCATGATCAACAGCCTGGTGAGCGCAGGCATCACCCGCCTGGTGATCAACCATGCCTGGCTCGGCGAGCAGATCGTGGCCCGACTGGGCGATGGTGCTCGCCTGGGTGCGCAGATCACCTGGTCGCCCGAGAACCCGGCACTCGAAACCGCCGGCGGCCTTGCACACGCACTCGATCATCTGGGCGAGCGCTTCATCGCGGTCAACGCCGACATCCTGTGCGACTACCCGTTTGAACGGCTCCTTGCACGTGGGCAGTCGATCGAACCCAACATCGACGCACATCTGGTGATGGTCGACAATCCGCCGCAACATCCGACGGGTGACTTCACCCTCGCCAATGGCACGCGCCTCACCTTTGCCGGCATCGGGCTGTATCGGGCGCGACTGCTTGCCGGCATCGAGCCAGGGCAACCGGCACCGCTTGCGCCGTTGCTGCGCGCCGCCATGGCCCGCGAAGCGATCACCGGCGAGCACTATCACGGACGGTGGTCAGACATCGGCACACCCGAACGCCTGACCGCGGCCGACAGGGCCTGTGCAGGAGCACCGGGCTTGCCGCACAATGGATCCTCGTCCATCGGACTGCTCAGACAATGAACCGCGACACCCCATTTGGCAGCCGCCGCAATCGCCTGCTTGCGACCTTGGGCGAAGGCATTGCAATCATCCCGACCGCCCCCGAGGTCACGCGTAACCGCGACAGCGACTATCCCTACCGTTTCGACAGCTACTTTCACTACCTGACCGGGTTCGGCGAGCCCGAAGCGGTGCTGGTGCTGATCGGCGGCGACAGCCCGCGGCAACTGCTTTTCTGCCGCGACAAGAACGAGGAGCGCGAGATCTGGGACGGCTATCGGCTGGGTTACGAGGCAGCGCGCGAACACCTGGGCATGGACGAGACCTTCTGCATCGACGAACTCGATGCGAAGATGCCCTCACTGATGGCAAACCAGCCGACACTGCTCTATCCGGCCGGGGCCGACCGCGGCTGGGATGCGCGCGTGTTTGGCTGGCTGAACGAGGTGCGCGCCATGGCCCGCACAGGCACCCGTGCACCGGCATCGATCGTCGATGTACGCAGCCTGCTCGACGAGATGCGTCTGGTGAAGGACGCTCACGAGCTCGACACCATGCGTGCGGCAGCAGCCATTTCGGCCGATGCGCATGTGCGGGCCATGCGAATGGCGGCGCCGGGGCGCATGGAATACGAAATAGAGGCCGAGCTGCTGCATGAATTCAGACGCCGTGGCTCGCAGTTTCCGGCCTACACATCCATCGTGGCAGGCGGCGCCAACGCCTGTGTGCTCCACTATCGCGAGAACAGCGCCGTACTGCGCGATGGCGACCTGCTGCTGATTGACGCCGGCTGCGAACTCGATGGCTACGCTTCCGACATCACCCGCACCTTCCCGGTCAACGGGCGATTCTCGGGGCCGCAACGAGACATCTATGCCCTGGTGCTGGCGGCCCAGCATGCCGCCATCCAGGCCGTGGCGCCGGGCCGTAGCTGGGACGACCCACACCAGGCCGCCCTCTCGGTGCTGGTGGAGGGCCTGATCGATCTGGGGCTGTGCCAGGGCACCCCAGAGTCAGTGATCGAAACCGGCGATTACCGCCGCTTCTACATGCACCGGACCGGACACTGGCTCGGGCTCGACGTACACGACGTCGGCGACTACCGCGAAGGCGGGCAGTGGCGCGCGCTGCGCGAGGGCATGGTGCTCACGGTGGAGCCAGGGTGTTATGTCAGGCCCGGAGCGGGTGTGCCCGAGGCCTTCTGGAATATCGGCGTGCGTATCGAGGATGATGTTGCGGTGACCACCTCTGGCTGTGAAGTCATCACCTCGGGCGTTGCCAAGTCGATCGAAGACATCGAAGCGCTGATGCGCTCCGGTACCGACTGAGCCTCGCCCGACCATGGTCCAGATCGCGATCGCAGGCGGGGGACCGGTCGGACTGGTGCTTGCACGCCTGCTCGCGCGTCGCGGCATCACGGTCTGCCTGATTGCGCGCGCCGAGCCTGTCGGCGGGTTCAGGCCCATCGCGCTGTCGCAGCCCTCATTTGCCTTGTGCGAGTCACTGGTGCCGATCGACCCCGCCACCGCGACGGCCATCGAGACGGTTCATGTCTCACAGCGCCATGCACCCGGTCGTACGCGGATGAATGGCGCCGAGCACGGGCTGGCGTCGCTCGGCCAGGTCATCGAGCTTGCCGATCTGTCGGCTCAACTGGCGGCAGGCATCGAAGCCTGCGCACCGGAACTGCAGCGATGCACCGGCAGCGTCACCGGCTGGCAGGCCAGCCACGCATCGATCCGCATCGAATGGGAAAGCCCCGAGGGCAGCCAGAACCCGATCACGGCACGCCTGCTGGTGCTGGCCGATGGCGGGCGTAGCAGCCCTGGCCAGCAGGACGAGGCCGATAACGCCGGCCGATCCGGCATCCGAGCGGCAGCAAGACGCACCGCGGCCAGCGAACGCGATTTCGCCCAGTCGGCCATCGTCTGCGCAGTGAGAAGCGAACACGGTCAGCCAGGCGTGGCCTGGGAGCGGTTTACCGCCGATGGGCCGATCGCACTGCTGCCGCATGGTGACCGGCATGCACTGGTGTGGACCTTGCCGCATGAGAAGGCGGCAAGGATTGCGCAGGCAGACGACGCCACCTTTGTCGAAACCCTGGGCGACGCTTTCGGCAGCGACCTGGGTCGTTTCTCCGAGCCCGGCATGCGCCAGAGCCAGGTCATCAGGAGCAGACGCGCTCCGGCCGGCGGTGAGCGCGTGTTGCGCATCGGCAACGCAGCCCAGACCCTGCACCCGGTCGCTGGCCAGGGGCTGAACCTCGGTCTGCGGGACGCGCTCGTGCTGGCCTTGCAGGCTGGGGCCGATCGAGCAGCAGACCCTGGGTCGAGCACCTTCATCCGTCGTTACGAACGCGTTCGACACTTCGATCGTGGTGTCACGGTCGGGTTGACCGACATGCTGGCCCTCGCGTTCAGGTTCGGTGGCGCAGGCAGCAACGGCCTGCCGGGCACGCTGCGCGGGCTCGCCCTGGATGTACTCGACCAATGCCCACCGGCGCGCCGTTTTCTTGCCCGCCGCATGATGCTCGGAGCGCGAGCAATCCCCTGATTCTTTCGTTATACAATCGGCCTCCCGCTGCCTTGCCCGGCCGGCTCTCTTCATCCGGTTCGAAGCCTCGAATGCCCCTGCGAATCGGTTCCCATCTGTTGAAGAACGGCCTGTTCGTCGCCCCGATGGCAGGCGTCTCGGACCGCGCATGGCGTCGCTTGTGCAAGCGATACGGCGCCGGGCTGGCCGTGTGCGAAATGGTGGGCGCCAGTCAGCAGCTGCGCGACACCGTGAAGTCGCGCCGACGCATCAACCACGAGGGCGAATCCGGGCCCATTTCAGTGCAGATCGTCGGGAACGACCCCGTTGCGATGGCCGAGGCCGCGCGCTTCAATGCCGGTGAAGGTGCCGATATCATCGACATCAACATGGGCTGTCCGGCCAAGAAAGTCTGCAACAAGGCAGCCGGCTCGGCGCTGCTGCGTGATGAGCAGCTGGTGGGGCAGATTCTCGAGGCGGTGGTGGCGGCGGTCGATGTACCGGTGACGCTGAAGTTTCGCACCGGCTGGGACGAACAGAACCGCAATGCGCTGCAGATCGCCCGCATCGCCGAGGAGGCAGGCATCCAGCTGCTCGCCCTGCATGGGCGCACCCGCGCCTGCGGCTTTCGCGGCATGGCCGAATATGACACCATCGCAGCGGTGAAGGCAGCATCACGACTGCCAGTAATCGCCAACGGAGACATCGACTCGCCCGCACGCGCGCGGCTGGTGCTTGAATACACCGGCGCAGATGGCGTGATGATCGGGCGCGGTGCACAGGGCAAGCCCTGGCTCTTCCGCGAGATTGCCCACGAGATGGCCACCGGTACCCAGGCCCTACCGGTCAGCATCAGTGAAGTTCGCGAGGTTCTGCTCGAACACCTCGAGGAACTCCATCGCCTGTACGGCAATGAGCTTGGCGCCCGCATCGCACGCAAGCATGCAGGCTGGTATGTGAAGGACCTGCCGGACTCGTCAGCCTTCAGGGAGCGATTCAACCGGATGGATGCATTCGCCGATCAACGCGCAACGATCATGGGCTGGTTCAGGCAGCTCGAGTCGTCGTGCCCGACCGCCGCGCCCCGCGCAGCGGTCGAAACGGAGCCCGTGCTCGCATGACATCATCGCCGACCGACCTTGCCGCCTGCGTGCGACAAGCCATCGAGGAGTACTTCAAGGATCTGGACGGAGCCAAGCCGGTTGCGATCCACAACATGGTTCTCAAGAGCGTCGAAAAACCGATGATCGAGACCGTGCTCGCCCATGCCGAGGGCAACCAGACCGTAGCCGCAGAGATGCTTGGCATCACGCGCAGCACCTTGCGCAAGAAGATCCAGGCTCTCAAGATCAATCTCTGAGACAGTCCGATGCCTCTCATGTCACTCCCCATCCGACGTGCCCTGATCAGCGTTTCCGACAAGACGGGCGCGGTCGACTTCGGGCGCGAACTGGCCGCAGCCGGGGTCCAGATCCTGTCGACCGGAGGCACCGCCGCATTGCTCACAACCGCAGGCCTCGATGTCCTGGAGGTAGCCCGTTATACCGGCGACCCGGAAATGCTCGACGGGCGGGTCAAGACGCTGCATCCGAAAGTACATGGTGGCATCCTGGCGCGCCGTGACCGCCCCGACCACCTCGAGGCACTGGCGCAGGCCGGCGGGCAGCCCATCGATCTGGTAGCGGTCAACCTGTATCCATTCGAGGCCACCGTGGCACGCGCCGACTGCGTCTTCGAGGATGCCATCGAGAACATCGATATCGGCGGGCCGGCCATGATCCGGGCGGCCGCCAAGAATCACGATGGGGTCGTCATCCTCACCGACCCGCTCGACTACCCCCTCATCGTGGACGAGATGACACGCACCGGTGGCGTGAGTGCCCAGACCCGCTTCCGCCTCGCTTGCAAAGCCTTCGCGCACACGGCCGCCTACGACGGGGCCATCGCCAACTACCTCTCGTCTCTGGCTGCCGATGGCAGTCGCC
Source organism: uncultured Pseudomonadota bacterium (assembly GCA_903829815.1). Lineage (GTDB taxonomy): Bacteria > Pseudomonadota > Gammaproteobacteria > Burkholderiales > SG8-39 > CAIXPL01. The sequence goes on from CAIKRR010000036.1 coordinate 32,669, forward strand.
GCGCCTACCCGGACACGCTGACCCTGCAATTTGCCAAGGTCCAGGACCTGCGCTACGGCGAGAACCCGCATCAGTCGGCTGCGCTCTACCGCGAAAACCGCGCACCCGCTGGACTGCTGGTCGATGCACATCAACTACAGGGCAAGGAGCTCTCCTACAACAACCTTGCTGATGCCGATGCGGCCTGGAGTTGCGCATGCGTGCTGCCAGTGCCCAGCTGCGTGATCGTGAAACATGCCAATCCCTGCGGCGTGGCGATGGCCGCTACCACGCTCGAGGCCTATTCGCGCGCCTTCGCCACCGACCCCGACTCGGCCTTTGGCGGCATCATTGCCTTCAATGCACCGGTGGATGGAGCCACCGCCAGCGCCGTTGCATGCCGGTTTGTCGAGGTCGTGATTGCCCCCGCATTCGATGAGGCGGCACGCACCATCTTCGCGAAGAAGGCCAACGTGCGCCTGCTGACCTTGCCCGCTGACGCTACCGCGACCCAGCGCGACATGAAACGCATCGGGGGTGGACTGCTGGTGCAGGAGGCCGATGCCCACCGCCTCGGCGCCGAGGACCTCAGCGTCGTGACTCAGATCGCACCGACAAGCTCCCAGGTCGAGGACCTGCTCTTTGCCTGGCGCGTGGCACAGTTCGTCAAGTCGAACGCCATCGTCTTTGCAGCCGAAGGCCGCACCTTGGGCATTGGTGCCGGGCAGATGAGCCGGGTCGACAGCGCCCGCATGGCCACCATCAAGGCCCGCGCCGCCGGGCTGGCCCTCGAAGGGTCGGTGGTGGCTTCAGACGCATTCTTTCCCTTCCCCGACGGGCTCGAGGTCGTTCTCGAAAGCGGCGCCAGTGCGGTGATACAACCCGGGGGCAGCGTACGCGACGAGAGCGTGATCGCCACAGCCAATGCGCGCGGTACCTCGATGGTCTTTACCGGCGTTAGGCACTTCAGACACTGACTGTCCGCGAGGCAACCATGCGCAGTACGGCAATGAAGATTCTGGTGGTCGGTTCGGGCGGACGTGAGCATGCCATGGCATGGAAGCTCGCCCGCAGCGCGCGCGTGGCCCAGGTACTGGTGGCTCCCGGCAACGCCGGCACCGCGATCGAACCCGGCGTGCGCAATGTGCCAGGTGGCAGCCCGGAAGCACTGCTGCAAATGGCGCTCGACGAGGGCGTCGACTTCACGGTCGTAGGCCCCGAGGCGCCGCTTGCCGCCGGCATTGTCGATCTGTTCGAAGCGCGCGGACTGCGCATCTTCGGTCCGACACGCCAGGCGGCACAGCTGGAATCGTCCAAGGACTTCGCCAAGCAGTTCCTGGTTCGGCACGGCATTGCAACCGCGCATCACGCCACGTTCAGCGACGCGCAGGCCGCGCATGCCTGGGTGAGCAGCCACGGCGCCCCGATCGTCGTGAAGGCCGATGGACTGGCAGCCGGCAAGGGGGTCGTGGTTGCACTGGAAGAAGCCGACGCTCATGCCGCGATTGATCGCATGCTGGTCGGCAACGCCTTTGGCGACGCCGGAGCGCGTGTCGTCATCGAGGAGTTCCTGGCCGGAGAGGAGGCCAGCTTCATCGTGGTCGTCGATGGACTGCGCGTGGTTCCTCTGGCGACCAGTCAGGATCACAAGCGCCTGCTCGACCACGATCAGGGCCCGAATACCGGCGGGATGGGTGCCTACTCACCCGCGCCTGTGGTGACTGCGGCCCTGCACGAACGGGTGATGCGCGAAGTGATCGGCCCGACCCTTGCGGGCCTGGCTGCCGAGGGCATCCGCTACCGCGGCTTTCTCTATGCAGGGCTCATGATCAACGCTGCTGGCGAGCCCAAGGTGCTTGAATTCAACTGCCGCCTGGGCGACCCCGAAACGCAGCCGATCATGATGCGTCTGTCAAGCGATCTGCTCGATCTGCTCGAGGCTGCACTGGATGGCACGCTGGGCGATGTGCAGCCGCTCTGGGATCCGCGACCGGCACTCGGCGTGGTGCTGGCCGCAGCCGGCTACCCCGATGCCCCAAGGCAGGGTGACCTGGTGAGCGTCGAGCCGGTGACCGACCCCGAGGTTCACGTCTTTCATGCCGGCACGCGTCTCGAAGACGATCGCTGCATTTCCAGCGGCGGGCGTGTATTGTGCGTCACCGCGCTCGGAGCCGACATTGGCCAGGCGCAGAGTCGCGCCTACACGGCGATCGCCGGCGTACACTTTGCGGGTGTTCAATACCGACGCGACATCGGCAGCCGCGCCTTGAAAACGTCATGACAACGGCAGATCCCGCAGCAGTTGGCCGCTATCTGAAACACCTGCAGGCCGATATCGTCGCACGCATCGAGGCCATCGATGGCGAAGGCCGTTTCGGCCTCGACGAATGGACCAAGCCGGAGAACGCAGCACTCACCGGCGAGGGCTCGAGCCGGATGCTCGAAGGTGGGCGAGTGTTCGAGCGCGCCGGCATCGGCTTCTCGCACGTCCGCGGGCGTTCGCTACCGCCTTCGGCCAGCGCCAACCGGCCAGAACTGGCTGGCAGGGGCTTCGAGGCGATGGGCGTGTCACTCGTATTCCACCCGCGCAACCCGCATGTGCCCACGGTGCACATGAACGTCCGCCTGTTCATCGCGCCGGCGCGCACCGCCGATGAGGCTGCCGTCTGGTGGTTCGGTGGCGGCATGGACCTCACGCCGTACTACCCGGTCGAGGAAGACGCGGTGCACTTCCATCGCACCTGCCGCGATGCGCTCGCGCCCTTTGATGCCGGCTACTACCCGCGCTTCAAGGCCTGGTGCGACACCTACTTCTACCTCAAGCACCGTGATGAGACCCGGGGCATCGGCGGCATCTTCTTCGACGATCTCGCCGAAGGCGGGTTCGAGCGGTGCTTTGCGCTGCAGCGCAGCGTGGGTGACGCCTTGCTGCAGGCCTATGTGCCCATCGTCGAGCGACGCCGCGACACGCCCTACGGCGAGCGCGAGCGCGACTTTCTCGAATATCGGCGAGGCCGCTACGTCGAATTCAACCTGGTCTTCGACCGTGGCACGCTGTTTGGTCTGCAATCGGGTGGACGTACCGAATCGATCCTGCTGTCGATGCCACCCGTGGCACGCTGGCGCTACGACTGGCATGCACCGGCTGGCTCCCCCGAGGCCCGGCTGACCGACGAGTTTCTCAAGCCGCGTGACTGGCTCTGACAAACACGAAGCACCGGGCAACAGCGAAACCTACAGACCGGCGGCAGCCCGGTAGTTGAGATTGGCCAGGTCGGTTCGATCGAGCCGGTCCATGAGTCGCGCGAGTTCCACATGGGTCTCGCGGTTGGGCTGCGTCGACAGGCTCGCCTCGAGATAGCTCTGGGCCTTGCCCCAGAGTTCGCGTTCGACGCACAACTGCCCGAGCACTCGCAGCAACACCGCGTCGCGCGCGTGATCGCGCAGCCATCGCTCGGCCCACTCGAGCCGGACGATTGAAGCGGTGTCGGCGCATCGGGGCCATACGTTGAGCAGTGCCTCATCCCACTGCGCCTGCAGGGCATTGAGTACCAGGGCCGTGGCGCCACGACGGTCATCAAGCGCAATCATTGCAAGTGCCGCCTGGGCAGCCACCCGTGGTTCGAGGCGCAGTGCAGGGTCGAGGGCGTGCCAGAACGACTTGAGCCCGTTCAGGTCGAGCGCGCGTTCACGCACCTGCTGGACACTGCCAGCCAGCATCAGTTGACGTGCCCGCTCCGGCTCGATGGAACCCCGCTTGTTCAGCTGTGCGGCCAGTCGTAACACCTCATCCCAACGACCCAGCCCCTGCTCTGCACGCAGCAGCATGCGCAGCGTGGATACGTGCCGTGGGCCACCGGCATGCAAGGTGAGGAGCACTTCGCGTGCCCGTTGAAAATCGCGCTCATCGAGCAGCAGTTCGGCCTGGGTGGCCAGACGCGCATTGCGGTCATCGTCGGGCGCGTCCTCGGCGCGTGCAAGCCAGAGTTCGCGGCGTTCGGTGTCGCGCAGGAAGTGGGCACAGCGGGCGGCGAGCAGCGCAGCGAGGCCGCGCGACTCACCCAGCGCGTGGCAGCGGGCCGCCTGCTGAAGCGCGTGTCCGAATCGCCCCTCGAAGTACGCGCGCCATGCGCGCTGCAAGGCCTCGCGCGCGTTCCGGCTACGGCGCTCGAGCCGGAACGCGGCCACATCGGCAGGCATGCGCAAGGTACGAAACACGATTCGCAGCAGCAGATAGAAAACGACGAAGGCGGCCAGCGCCACCACCACCGACAGCACCAGTGAAACTTCGATGCGCCAGGGCGGCGCAACCAGCAGCAGATAACCTTCGTTGATGCGGGCAAGCAAGGCCAGGGCAACCGCCACCGCTGCCATCACGATGAACCAGATCAGGCCCTTCATCGGGCTACCCTGCCCGGCCCGGTGGCGCAGACGCAGGCCGGTTGGCGCAACGCCAGGCTAACGGCGCGGGCGATCACTGTCGGCCTTGTAGCTGCGCACCACCGACAGACTCTCGGCCAGAGTAGGTACCGAGACGGTCAGTGCCGAAGTCTGCAACTCCTGGAGCGTTGCCAGAACCGCAACGACATTCTTCTGGCGCGCATCGAAGTACTTCTGCACCCACTGACTCGCCTGCCTGAGATCCGCACGAAAGCTTGCCTCGTTGCGCTGAAGCAGCGCGACTCGTGCATTGAGCAAACGCAGCTTGAGATTTTCGCGCAGGAAGTACTGCTGCTCGGGGGCCAGCAAGGGCGGCTCGGCGCCCTCGTGACGCTGGATGCGGACCAGTTGGCGGATCTCGCTCCAGATCAGGCTCCCGAATCGGGACAAGCTGCCTGCCGGCTCATCGGCACTGTCTGCTGGCAGCGCCTGACGCGCATCGGCCGCCATCGGCAGCACATCGATTGACAGCAGCAGTTGATCGATGCGCAGGGTCAGACCGGCCAGATCGAGCGTCGGCAGGAGTTTCAGCCGATCGATCTCGCGTCCGATCACGCGGCGAAGAGGAATGAATTGCGGTCGATCCGATCGCGCCAGCCTGGCATCGATGCTCTGCAATGCGAGGAGTGAGCCCTGGACGTTGCCGGCCAACTGCAATTGCTGCGAGGCGAGTGACAGCGTCTGCTCGACCTCGGAGAGCACCGACTCGTCGCGGCTGCGAGAGAGCTCCTGATAGAGTTGTTCGAGTGCAGCCTGCTGACCGCGCTGCTCGGTGAGGCGCGCATCGAGCAGACTCAAACGCGCCTGCAGATCGCGCGCCGCCTCCTGCGCGTCGCGGGCGACGCGCTGGCTGTCACGACTGTCACCTTCGGCCGTCTGCAAGCGAAGTGCGATGTCTTCGCGTATCCGGTTGAGTTCACCCCTGGTGTCCACCCATTGCCAGGCAATGAAGGCCAAGGCCAGCAAGGCTGCCATCTTCCAGCGGTCGAAGCCGGCCTTCGGACTGCCCGAGCGCGGCGCGGCGCCCGGCACGGCGCTGGCGGCTGGCACGGCTTGGGCAGTGCCCGCCGGGGCAGTCGCATCGGCGGCTCGCGGCGGCATGCCTGCCGGGGCAGGCTCGGGCAAGGACTTGGCAGGTTCGACGTTGTCTGACACAGGCTGGAATCTACCCAAAAAAGCGCTCGAGCGCACCAACGATACCGACATCAGCCGATTCGGTCAGGATGACCTCGCGCAGGCCCAGTGCACGGGCCGCCTCGACAATGCGCGAATGCGGCATGAAGGTCGGGGTCCTGACCCACGCCGCTCGCGCCTGCGAACCACAGGCAGCCCACAGATTGTGCAGCCCTTCGGTCGATGTGACCACCAGCGCATCAACCGGGCCTTCGGATAACTGCGGGCTGATGCCAGCCACGTACCCACCCGAGGCCGCAGCCGGAGCCGCTGCCTCACCCTGAAGCCAGTGATCGAGCGGGGTATGGGCGGGCGCACACCGGCGGTAGCAACTGACCCGCAGCACCTGTGCGCCACGGGCGGCGAGCGTGTCGGCCAGTTCGGTGCGTCCGCCAAGCCCGCCGATGATCACGATGGTTCGGGCGGCAGGGGCAGCAAGCTCTGGCAGTGCCAGCACCCCTGCGCTATCGTGCATCCGGGTCGGAAAGAGGACGCACGAGACACCCTGAGCAGCCAGGAGCCGGGCACTGCCCGGTCCGATGGCGAACACACGGGGCGCAAAGACATGCTGCGGGTGTGCTCGAGCGGCCAGAGCGAAGAACACGCGAATCGCCGACGGACTCACGAACACCGCATCATCGGCAGCAAAGGCTTGTCGGATGGAAACGGCCACCTCGACCGACTCGATCGCTTCGATCTCGATGGACGGGGCCATGAGTGCCAGCGCACCACGATCACGGAGGGCTGCGGCCAGGTCGGCGGCCTCGTCATGGGGTCGGGTCACCACCACCCTGCGCCCCGACAATCCGGCGACTCGCCCGAGGCCGTCCCCGGCGAGCACCGAAGCAGGGCTCGATGCGCCCTCCGTGGCGCCTGTCATGGTGACCTCGATCAGGCCGGGATAGCGGCGAGGATCTCGTCGGCACCCTGGGCGCGCAACGCCTCGGCCAGTGCCAGCCCGAGTGCCTCGGGGTCTGCCGGATCGCCTGAGGCCTGGGCACGCGCGACTCGGGTGCCATCACGACTGGCCACCAGCCCCTTGATATGCAAGCGGTCGGCGTCGCGGTTTGCGTGCACGGCAAGCGGCATCTGACAGCTCCCCCCCAGACTGCGGCTTGCTGCGCGCTCGGCCCGCACGCACTGCGCAGTGACCTCATGGTCGAGCGGCGCGAGCCATGCCTTGAGATCATCGCGCCCCGAGCGGATTTCGAGAGCGAGCGCGCCCTGGCCCACCGCAGGCAGACTTTCCTCAGGATCGATGAGGCTGGCGATACGTGCCGCAAGCCCTAGCCGCCGCAGTCCCGCAGCGGCCAGGATGATGGCATCGAAGTCACCCCGATCGAGCCGGGCAAGGCGGGTATCGAGGTTGCCCCGCAAGGACTGCACATCGAGGTCAGGACGGCGGCAGCGTATCTGCGCTTCGCGGCGCAGGCTGGCCGTGCCGACTCGGGCACCGGGCGGCAAGGAGGCCAGACTTGTATGGCGGCCTGACACCAGGGCGTCGCGGGGATCCTCACGCTCACCGATCGCCGCGATATCGAATCCTGCCGGCATGTCCACCGGCACATCCTTGCAAGAGTGCACCGCCAGATCAGCCTCGCCGCGCTCGATGGCGGTCTCGAGCTCCTTGATGAAGAGGCCCTTGCCGCCAATGGCGGCGAGTGATCGGTCGAGTATCCGATCTCCTTGGGTACTCATCGGGAGCAACTCGACGCGGCACTCGGGGTAGAGGGCTTCGAGCCGAGCCTTGACATGTTCAGACTGCCAGAGCGCCAGGCGGCTCTGGCGCGTGGCGATCACCAGACGCTTGGGTTGGGCGGACATGGCCGACACTCTCTTTGTCTCTCTGTAGGCGAGGCGCGATTCTAGCACTGCGCCCGCCCTCGACCCGGGGGTGCCCACGGGCGGCGATCCGACCTTCAGCCCGAGAGCAGTTCACGCACCAGTGACCATTGGCGGCGGCTCACTGGCAGCTGTTCATCGACCCCATCGAGCAGAACGCTCCAACCCGCGCCCTCGACGCCATCGGGATCGGCACGCTTGAGGCCTCGCAGTGCACCACGCGCAACCAGGCAGGCGCGATGCACCCGCACGAAGCGCTCGCCCAGCATCTGCTCGAGCTGAACCAGGGAGGCTTCGAGCAGATACTGCGCATCACGGGTGCGCACAGTGATGTACTTGAGCTCGGCACGCAGATAGACCACGTCGGCAATCGACACCCGCACGATGCGCCCACGCTCGGTAACCGTGAAATGCTGCAGCGATGCGGGCTGAGCCGCTTCGGGTCGACGCTCGCCGAGCCGACCGTTGGCACGCTCGAGCGCCGAGAGGAGGCGCGATGCACGCACCGGCTTGAGCAGGTAGTCGGCCGCGTTCACGTCGAAGGCCTCGAGCGCGTGCTCGGCGTGCGCCGTGGTAAAGATGACCTGCGGAGGCACTGGCCGATCGAGCAGGCGCCGCGCAAGACCCAGACCATCGACGCCGGGCATGCTCACATCGAGCAGCACGATGTCCACCGACACCTCATCCATCAGTGCAAGGGCCTGGGCAGCGGTTGCGACCTCGCCGGCCACGACGAACGGCAGCTCGCGCGCCAGTTGCGAGAGCTGCTCGCGCAGGCGATTGCGTGCCGGGGCCTCATCGTCAACGATCAGTACCCGTGCAGGCAGCTGACGGTCAAGCCCTGCCGGGCGTTCGTCCGGTCGGCTCATCAGCGGTACCTCATGCGCTCGCCTTTGCGGGGAGGCGCAGCGGCAGGTCGATCCGCACCTCGTAGCGCTCGGCGACCGGACCATGATGCAGCGAGGCATCCGCATCGAAGTGCAGGTCGAGGCGCTCGCCGATATTGCCCAGGGCCATGCCATTGCCCGCCCGTTCAGGGGCAGTAGCACGCCAGGGGTTGGTGACCGTGATCGACAGGCGCGCGCCGATCACGGCGACACGGATCAGCACATCGCCGGGTTCGGCAAAGGGTTCAATACCGTGATGCACCGCATTTTCAGCCAGCGGCTGGAGGATGAGCGAGGGGACGAGTGCTGCGGCGGCGGCAACGTCGACATCGATGCACACCTGCAGCCGATCACCCAGACGGAGCGACTCGATACGCAGGTACTCGCGCACCAGGTCGACCTCGCGCGCCACCGAGACGAGCGAAGCGTTGTCGCTCATCAGTGCGCGAAACAGGTCGGCCAGGTCTTCAAGGACCTGCTCGGCACGCTGCGGATCGACATGAATCAGGCTCAACACGGCGTTGAGGCTGTTGAAGAGAAAGTGCGGCCGAATGCGTGCCTGCAGGGCATTGAGTCTCGCTTGCGCGTTGGCCGGCGCAAAGGCACGGGTACGCAGGCGCAGATACTCGGCCACCACGATCACGGCGAGCAGCGCCAGCAAGGCCTGCCGCCAGGGCACGCCGGGGCTCTCTGCGGCGTCGAGCAGCAGGACGAGAGCCACCACGGTCGACACCACCAGGGCGCCCGCCGCTGCCACAACGGCCGCCCAGGGCAAGCGCCTGAGCCATGGCATCGCCAGATAGCCTGCCAGCAGGCTTGAGAGCAAGGCCGGCTCGGCCACCGTGGCGAGCGCACTCAACGCATCGGCATAACCACGCGCATCCATTGCGGCAGCACCAAAGAGCATCAGATGCACCAGCACGATCACGCGCCCCACCACGCCGGGATTGCGCAGATCGGGCATCCATGCCGCCGGTAGCGGCCGCGCCGGCGGCAGGGGCCCGGGAGGCCTCCTGGCGCCACGCGCCTGCCAGCCACGTGCCGGCAAAGGGGGGGCCTGCGATGAGGGGGCTTGCTGGGCGGACTGTGGCTGGGCGACCATCGGTTCCTCGGGCCTGCAATCGGATCGTTACGAGCCCGTCAGGCGCAACTGGACCGGCGCACGGCGGCACCGGCTGAGGATCGGGCCCATCCTCACCATCGATACAAGCACAAGCGATACAAGCACAAGCGATACAATCGCCGCTGTCATTGTCCATCCACGGCAAGCAGCGTGCGCAGATTGTATGGCGATTGCGCATCGGCCTGTTGCCCACAGCCCCTATCCCATGACAGCCACTCCTCCCGCCCGAACCTGGTCAGGCCGCTTCGACGAACCTGTCGATGAGCGGGTCAAGCGCTACACCGCCTCGGTCGACTTCGACCGGCGCCTTGCGCCCCATGACATCCGCGGCTCGCTGGCGCACGCGCGCATGCTGAGCGAGGCCGGCGTGATCTCCACCAGCGACCTCGCCGACATCGAGCGCGGCATGGCCCTCATCAGCAGCGAGATCGAGCGTGGCGAGTTCGTCTGGTCGCTCGACGCCGAAGACGTGCACCTCAATATCGAGCGCCGTCTCACCGACCTTGTCGGCGACGCCGGCAAGCGCCTGCATACCGGCCGCTCGCGCAACGACCAGGTCGCCACCGATGTACGCCTCTTTCTGCGCGACGCCCTCGATGACATCGTGCAACTCATCGATGGGCTGCAATCCTCGCTGGTCGAGCAGGCAAGCCGCCATGCCGAGACCCTGATGCCCGGGTTCACCCACCTGCAGGTGGCTCAACCCGTCACCTTCGGGCATCACCTGCTGGCCTACTTCGAGATGTTCGAGCGCGATCGCAGCCGCCTGGTCGACTGCCGTCGCCGGCTCGACGTGCTGCCGCTTGGTTCGGCCGCTCTGGCCGGCACCTCGTACCCGATCCGGCGCGAACGCGTCGCCGAGCTGCTTGGCTTTGCAGCGGTTTCAGAAAATTCACTCGATGCGGTGTCCGACCGCGATTTCGCGATCGAATTCTGTGCGGCTGCCGCCATCAGCATGATGCATCTGTCACGCCTGTCCGAAGAACTGGTGCTGTGGATGAGTCCGGCGTTCGGGTTCATCCGGCTACCCGACCGCTTCTGTACCGGCTCGTCGATCATGCCGCAGAAGAAGAACCCCGATGTGCCTGAACTGGCACGCGGCAAGACGGGCCGCGCCTACGGCAACCTGATGACACTGCTCACGCTCATGAAAGGTCAGCCCCTCGCCTACAACAAGGACAATCAGGAGGACAAGGAACCGCTCTTCGACTCGGTGGATACCCTCGCCGACACGCTGGCGATCTTTGCCTCGATGATGGCCGGGCTCACCGTGAATGCACCGCGCATGCTCGCCGCGCTGCGCGACGGACATGCCACGGCCACCGATCTGGCCGACCTGCTGGTGAAGCGCGGCATGCCCTTTCGCGATGCCCATGAAGCGGTTGCCCGCGCCGTACGCGCAGCCGACGACCACGGCTGCGAGCTGGCCGCACTACCCGCCGCCGTCATGGCCGAATTTGCGGGCGACGCAGGCCCTGAAGTGCTGGCCGTACTGCAGGCAGCCGGGTCGGCGGCCAGCCGCAACCTGCGCGGGGGTACCGCACCCGCGCAAGTGCGGGCTCAGGTCGAGCGCGCGAGCGCACTCCTGAAAGCGCGCCTCACCTGAAGCGCCGATCGGGGAGTGCGGGCTGGAACCGGCTGTCGTAGAGATCGGCAGCGGTCGGTACCTGGGGCAGCCCGAAGGCCTCAGCCATGCGCTGCAAGCCCTCGTCGAGACGACGCACATCGACCCGACCGAGGCCACCTTCGCGGGTACGTGCCGTCATGACATTGTTCTGCATGACGTAGTCCAGACGTCGGCGCTCAAGCGCCGGGTCGAGCAGCGCATCGCGCGCCACCAGAGCCGCGATGGTCGCATCGGGCTCTGCGGCCGCGCTGACCCATGAGCGCGCCACGGCACGCGCCAGCCCCTGAACGACCTCACGTGGCCCCTCGAGGAGAGGGCGCGACACGATGAGCGCGTTGGCATACAGGTCCAGACCGTTGTCGGCATAGGGCAGCACCACGATCTGATCGACCGGCACCTTCTGCCCGACCAGATTGAAGATGACGGTGAAATCGAATCCGCAGACAGCGTCCACATCGCCGCGCAGGAGCAAGGTGTCGCGCAAGCGCTGATCGGCCACCTGACGGTTGACCCGATCGAGCGCAATGCCGTTGCGGGCGAGCACCGCCGGCAACAGGCGACTCGCCCCATCGGCATTGGTGGTACCCAGACGACGCCCGACCAGATCTGCGAGGCGCATGATGCGACTCGACTTGAGGGTGATGACAGCGGCCGGACTGCGGTCGAGAATCATGAACACGGCACGGGGTGTGGCCGGGTTGGCGGCACCGCCATTGCGCGCCCAGAACTCGGCCAGCGTGCCGATATCGGCGTAACCCGCATCGTAGGCGCCACTCGCCACACGGGTTACCGCGTCGGCCGATCCTGACGACCCGTCGATGGTGACGTCGATGCCCTCGGCCGCAAAGTAGCCACGCGCCTGACCCAGCACGAAGGCGCCATTGGCGCCGAAAGGTGCATGATCGAGCGACAGGCGAACCGCCCGACGGGCTGGTGACGCCGACTGCGCGAGCGCGGTACCCGCGTGCACGGCCAGCACGAGCAGCAGCGCAACAAGGCCTGCCGGGCGCGAAAGACCTCTCATGGATTGCCCTCTCTCGAAGCAACGGAAACATCGGCGGCTGCAACGGCCGCAGCCTCCACCATCGCAGCACGGCTGGCGGGCGTCTCGAGACTGACCCGTCCCAGCGCCCCACTGCGGTAATCATGCACCAAGGCAAGCGCAGCCTTCTCGAAATCGACACGCCCCCCCTGCAAGCGATAGCCGCGCCGGGCGGCTATCGTTTCGATGACGCCCACCGCGTCGATGGTATCGACCGCGCACTCATAGCGCTCGACAAGGCGTGCCGGATAACGCTCGAGCAGCGTAGCCGCAAGGAAGATGGCAACCTCCTCGTCGATGTAGGCGTTCGCCCCGATGGCATGACTTGCCGCCAGCATCAGGCCGTCGGAGGGATGTTCGATGGCAGGCCACATGAGGCCCGGCGTATCGATGACTTCGACCGCAGACCCGAGATCGTGGCGACTCTGCTGTTTGGTGACCGCCGGCTGATCACCCACCTTGGCCACCGCACGCTTCACCAGCGCATTGATGAGGGTCGACTTGCCGACGTTGGGGATGCCCATCACCATCAGGCGAAGCGGTTTGAGCGGACTGTCGCGATGGGGTGCAAGCGTTGCAGCCAGCGGCACGAGACGCGCCACATCGCTCGCGCGCTTGCTCGAGAGGGCAATCACCCGCGTGCGCGGCCGCGCCTCGAAGAAGTCACGCCAGGCAGGTGTGACGGCCGGATCGGCGAGGTCGGACTTGTTGAGCACGACCAGCCCCGGGCGCTGCCGGTGCTCGCGCAACTGGGTGATCATCGGGTTGCTGCTCGCGCCCGGCAATCGGGCGTCGAGCACCTCGATGACCACGTCGGCACGTGCCAGGGTCTCGGCAGCATCCCTGCGCGCCTTGACCATGTGACCCGGGTACCAGGATATGGCCATGGAAACCTCGGTGGACGCTCACCGCTGAAGGCGACGCGCTGGAACCTGCTGCCCGGGGACCCCAGGCATGCAGCACTGCTTGCTGTTCAGCCGCCGAGCACTTTGCGCAACTCGCCCGACTCGTACATCTCGGTCATGATGTCCGATCCACCGACAAACTCGCCATTCACGTAGAGCTGGGGAATGGTCGGCCAGTTGGAAAACGATTTGATGCCCTGGCGGATCTCGGGATCTGCGAGCACGTCGATTGAATGGAAGGCCTCCACGCCGCAGGCCTGCAGGATCTGCACCGCACGCGAGGAAAAACCGCACTGGGGAAACGTGGGCGTGCCCTTCATGAAGAGCACCACCGGCTTGGAGGTGACTTCGGTCTGAATCCTGTCATTGATATTCATGCTGGCTCCGAGGGTTGCTGGTCCCGAGCGGGTACGAAATGGATTGAGCTTAAAGTTGATCATTTCACTCAAGTATACACATTAACCGGCCGGTCCGGCCATGCCCAGCACAGCGGCCAAGGCACTGGCCACCCCCAGTGCCACGATGCACACCAGCCATTGCGGCAACAGGCACCGGGCATAGCGCCGCCCACCCAGCCAGATCGCAAGCGCAGCGCGCATGACCAGGCTGCCGCCCACGGCGCTGCCGACCCCAACCACCAGCAGCAACACATCACCTTCTTCGGGCGAGGCCAGATGCGTGAGAGCGAGCAGCGACTGATCACGATTCACGAACCCGGCAATCCCGCCAAAAAGGGCGGTCCCTGACCACCCTGCCGGTTCGACAAAAACCGCAGCTGCCTGGAGAAGAATCGCGTAACTGGCTGCCAGAACAAGCAACCGACCGAGCGTGACCGGATCGGGCACCTGGGCGCAGGCCACCGCCAGAGCCTGTCCCCTTGTGGAGCGACATTGCCACCCGCCCAGGGCCGCCAGGGCCAGCCCTTGCAGACCCACAAAAAGAAGCACGATGGTGGTCCATTGCGGCGCGGCCAGCAGGACGATGACCACCGTGAGCAGGCATGCACCGGCTTGCGCAAGGCTGTCGGCAACCGCCATCGAGTTGGCACGCGCCGGATCGCGCGCGGCTGTCCGCCCATATTCGATGGCCACGTACAGCGGCCCTGCCATGCCACGCACACAGGCATTCAATGCCCACCCGCCCCGTACGGTCGCAAGTCCGGTCAGGCGATGCGCTACCAGACGTGCACCGGCAATCAGCACGGTCATCAGACCGATGTGAAAGGGCTCGAGCACCTCATGACTTCCGTACCCGGCATCGGGCAACAGGGGCAGGCCGACCAGCGCGAGCAGAACGAATTGCAGGGCACCCAAGGCTTCGGCATGGCCCACCTCGCCCGAGCGCCTGCGGCCCACCTGGCCAAACTGGACAAGGGCTGCGACGATCAGGGCCGCCAGCATCGCCACCTCGGCATGACCACTCCAGACTGCCACACCGATCGCATAGGCAAGCAGGATGGCCACGAGCGCACTACCGCCAGGATCGGTCTGGGGCATGCGCCCGACACCCTGCCCCAGGGCGAGGAGCGCCCCGACCGTGACCAGTCCTGCAACGACCGGCCCGCTGCTGCCGGCCGACTCGGTCAGAAAGCCGCAAAGTGCGCCCAGCATTGCCACCAGGGCCGCGGTGCGGAGCCAACCGCGGCCTGGTTGCGATCGCTCGAGCGCAATGCCGATGAGCAAGCCACCGGTCACGCTGGCCGCAAAGGGCAGCAAGGATTGAAGATCTGCGTTCATCTCACCCCCCCGGAAACACGTTCGATACCCGCAAGATCACGCAGCGTGAAGACCGAGCGCAAGCCAGCGGCGACCAGCAGGGCACGAACGGCAGCTCCCTGGTCATGGCCATGCTCGAGCAGCAATCGCCCCTGGACAGCCAGATGATCGAGGGCACCTGCAATGATGATGCGCAACGCATCGAGCCCATCGACGCCTGCGGTGAGCGCCTCAGGGGGCTCGTAACGCAGATCGCCTTGCGCAAGGTGTGGATCAGCAGCGGCCACATAAGGCGGATTGGACACGATCAGATCGAAGCGAAAACCACCCAGCGGCACAAACCAGTCACCGGCAAGAAACTCGACCCGAGCGCCAAGCCGCTCGGCATTGCGCCGTGCAACCACCAGCGCGTGCGTCGAACGCTCGAGGGCCAGAACCTCGGCCGCGGGCAGGCGCCGGGCCAGGGCAAGAGCGATCGAGATCGCGACCGCGCCCGAACCGGTGCCCAGGTCAAGAATGCGCAGGGCGCCAGCCGCCAGTCCATCGGGCGACGCACCCGGGAGTCTCGGGGCTGAAGCCCTGTCGATCGCTGCCTCGATCGCAGCCTCCACCAGCAGCTCGGTTTCGGGCCGTGGAATCAGCGTATCGCGGGTGACCTGAAACGAATGCCCATGAAATTCCCGCTCACCACACAGGTAGGCTACGGGCAAACCGGCTCGACGCAACTCGAAGACGGCCAGAAGGGCGTGCACCTGATTGGCGTCGAGCCGATCGCGATCATGGCCCAGCAGCCACTCGCGAGGCTTGCCCAGGGCCAGCGCCGCCAATACCGCGGCCTCGAGCGGCTCCAGACCGCTCGCGCGGATCAGGCTGGCCGTATCGTGACGATCGAGCGTCACGTCGGGGTCTCGCCCAGCGCGGCCAGCTGTTCAGCCTGGTACTCGGCCATCAACGCACCGCTCAATTCGGCGATGTCGCCATCCATCATCGCCTCCATGCGGTAGAGCGTGAGATTGATGCGATGGTCGGTGATGCGCCCCTGCGGAAAGTTGTAGGTGCGGATGCGCTCCGAACGGTCCCCCGATCCGATCAAGGACTTGCGGGTGGAGGCGATCCTGGACTGCTGTTCGTGCAATTGCCGGTCCTTCAGACGTGCGGCGAGCACCGAGAGTGCCTTTTCCTTGTTCTTGTGTTGCGAGCGGCCATCCTGGCATTCGACCACCAGGCCGCTGGGCAGATGGGTGATACGAACCGCCGAGTCAGTCTTGTTGATGTGCTGGCCACCGGCACCGGAGGCGCGAAAGGTGTCGATGCGGATATCGGCCGGGTTGATGACGACATCGCTCACCTCATCGGCCTCGGGCAACACCGCGACGGTGCAGGCCGATGTGTGGATTCGCCCCTGCGTCTCGGTCTTGGGCACCCGCTGCACCCGGTGACCGCCCGACTCGAACTTCAGGCGCGAGTAGGCACCCTGACCGATGAGGCGGACAATGACCTCCTTGTAGCCGCCCAGTTCAGAGGGGCTCTCGGAGACGAGCTCCACCTGCCAGCGATTGCGCTCCGCGTGGCGCATGTACATGCGCAGCAAATCGGCCGCAAAGAGGGCCGACTCATCACCACCGGTGCCGGCCCGGATCTCCAGAAAGACATTGCGATCATCGTTGGGGTCGCGCGGCAGCAGCATCGTCTGGATCGCGCCTTCGATCTCACCCAGGCGCGTGCGACCGGCACCGATCTCCTCCTCGGCGAAGGTGCGCATTTCCGGATCATCGAGCATGGCCTGCGCGGCGGCGAGGTCGGCTTCGGTCTGACGGTAGAGCGCAAACTGCTCGACCACGGGCGTGATCTCGGCATGCTCGCGGGTCAGACGGCGATACTGCTCCATGTCACGCACCGCCATGTCACTGGCCAGAAGCGCGTCGATCTCCTCGAGGCGACGAGTGAGCAGTTCGAGCTTGGAGGACAGGCTGGCTTTCATGGTGATTCCACGGCATCCCGACGACAAGGCCGGGCAGGATTGACGCCTCGACGAGGGCGTTGGCGCAGGCGTCCGGTGATTGCGAGCCGACGATTGCATCGCGAGGTGCGTCAGCGCAGGGCTGACAGTGCCCCCTTCACGGACCACTGGGGCTTTCGCCCACTGGGGCGCGAGCGCCGCTAGCGATTGGAGCGCAGGCGGTATAGCCGCGCGAGCATCTCCTGGATGCTCGATACCTCTTCGCCACGCGCCTCGGAGAGCGCCTGGGTGGGTGCATGCAGAAACTTGTTGGTGAGTCCGCGCGACAGGGCCTCGAGCACCTGCTGCGGGTCATCACCGTGCGCGAGTGCACGCATCGCACGGTCGAGCTCCGAGCGCCGGACAGCCTCGCCACGCTCGCGCAAGTCGCGAATGAGCGGCACCGTGTCACGGCCAGCCATCCAGCTGAGGAACTGCCCGACCTGGGTATCGATGATCGCCTCGGCCTCGGTCACTGCCGAGCGGCGCGCATCGGCACCGGCCTCGACCAGTCGCGACAGATCATCGAGCGTAAAGAGGAAGACGTCATCGAGGTCGGCAACCTGAGCCTCGATGTCACGTGGCACGGCGAGGTCGACCATGACCACAGGCCGATGGCGACGGGCGCGGATGACACGCTCCATGGTCCCCTTGCCCACGATAGGCAGCGTACTGGCCGTGCACGAGATCACCACGTCGTACTCGTGCAGACGCTCGGGGAGATCGCGCAATTCCATCGTGCCGGCCTCGATCCGCCGGCCAAGCGCCTCGGCGCGCTCGAGTGTTCGGTTGGCCACCGTCATCGCCGCCGGTGACTGGGCGGCAAAATGGGTGGCGCACAGATCGATCATCTCGCCGGCGCCGATGAAGAGAATGCGCCGATCGGTCAGAGTCGGAAATATGCGCAGGGCAAGCTTCACGCTGGCCGCGGCCATCGACACGACATTGGCACCGACGCTGGTCTGGGTGCGCACGTCCTTGGCCACCGCAAACGAGCGCTGGAAGAGGCGCGACAACGTCGCCCCCATCGAGCCGACCTCGGCCGCTGCACGTACCGCCTCTTTCATCTGCCCCAGAATCTGCGGCTCGCCAAGCACCATCGAATCGAGGCCGCTCGCCACCCGGAAAGCGTGCCGCACCGCCTCGGCGCGGGGCAGCGTGTAGGCGTGGGGCCGAATGACATCGGCAGGCAGGTCGTGATAGCGGGCAAGCCACTCGAGGGCCTGGGCCGGGTCACCATCGGCGCAATAGATCTCGGTGCGGTTGCAGGTCGAGAGAATGGCACCTTCGCCAGCCGGGCGCGCGCGCGAGTGCTCGCAGGGCCTCACCCAGCGATTCGCCGGTGAATGCCACACGCTCACGCACCGCCAGCGGTGCGGAATGGTGATTGAGTCCGAGTGCGAAGAGTTCCATCGATGCCGTCATTGCGCCGGTTGCACGGATGTGTCAGCCCAAGTTGACGCCTAGTATAGGCCAACATTACCCATCACTTCTGCATGACCTGCCAACATCGCCCAAGCGGGATCCTATCAGGGTTGGGCGCAGGCGCCTCGTCGCAGCGCAACAAGCACGCGCTTGGGGATAGAATCGACCGCTGTCCCGTGGCGCAGCACACACCCCACGCAACCCCCACGGGCCTGAGGCCCGCGCATCGAGTCTTTCTGCATGAACCCCGCTTCCGATACCGGCCTCGAGGCCAGCGCCAGCAGCGCACCCCCAGCAACACCGCCTGAGACACTGCTCACCTGGCCTGCCGAGGGCCTTGCCCGCATTCCCTTCCAGGTCTACAACGACCCGGCCATCGCCGACGCGGAGCAGCAGCGGCTTTTCCGGGGCGACATCTGGAATCTCATCTGCCTCGAAGTCGAGATTCCGCAACCAGGCGACTACCGCACCAACGTCATCGGCGACACGCCGGTCGTTGCCATCCGGGGTAATGACGGCCTCGTGCGCGTCTTCGTCAACCGCTGCGCCCACCGCGGGTCGATGCTGTGTCTGGACAAGAGCGGCAACCGCAAGGACTTCACCTGCATCTATCACAACTGGGTCTACGACCTGGAAGGCTCGCTGCAAAGCATTGCCTTCCGGCGTGGCATTCGCGGACAAGGCGGGCTGCCTGAGGATTTCGACCCCTCGCAGCACGGCCTGAAACAGCTGCGCATGGACATCATCGGCGCGCTGGTGTTTGCCTCGTTTTCAGAAAAGGTGCCACCCGTGCGCGAGTGGCTGGGCGAGCGCATGGCCTGGAACGTCGATCGCGTGGTCGGCCGCCCGGTGCGGATCATCGGCGGCTACACCCAGGTGATGCACAACAACTGGAAGCTCTATATCGAGAACGTGAAGGACGCCTATCACGCCGGGCTCCTGCACCTGTTCTTCACTCGCTTTGGCCTGAACCGGCTGTCGATGGACGGCGCGGTCGAAGTGTCAGAGCGCGGCGGACACCACCTGAGCTGGTCGAAGATGCACAACGACCACACCGAAGGCACCGAATACAGCGACGGCAAACTGCGCTCGATGAAGGACTTTGATCTCGAGGACAAGCGTCTGCTGCAATCCTGGGTGGAGCATGAAGACGGCATCACCCACATGATCCAGACCATCTTCCCGAACGTGATCATCCAGCAGATCCAGAACTCGCTCGCGGTCCGCCTGCTGGTGCCGCGCGGCACTGACGAGTGCGAACTGCAGTGGTGGATCATCGGCTATGCCGATGACACCGAAGCGCAGATGCAGACCCGCATCCTGCAATCCAATCTGGTGGGGCCGGCCGGGCTCGTTTCGCTCGAGGACGGCGTCATCGGCAGCATCGTGCAGCGCACGACGCTGCAGGACCCCAACCGCGCCGGCGTGGTCGAGATGGGCGGGCGTACCGTCGAGAGCCAGAAGGGGCGGGTCAGCGAAACCGGGGTACGCGGGTTCTGGCAGGAATGGCGCCAGAAGATGGGAGTCTGACCATGCCCATCCTCACCAAGGACAACACTCACCTGCTCACGCCAGCCTTCCAGCAGGTGATCACGGCCGCCGCCGCCCTGGTTGCCGACTGCGTCGGCGCCGTGGATGACGAACGCTTCGACGAGTGGTCGACCTTTTTCACCGACGATTGCCGCTACGACATCACCACGCGGGAAGCACGACAGAAGGGCTGGCCGATCGGACTCATGCACTGCGCGGGGGCAGCCATGCTGCGTGACCGCATCATGTCGATGCGCCATGCCAACATCTTCGAGGCGCACCACTACCGGCACATGGTGTCGGCCACGCGTCTCGCCCCCGGCACGGATCGTGCGCCGGAGTTTGCCTCGGGTGTGCGTGTGCACACCAATTTCGGGGTAACCAGAATCATGGCAAACGGCGAAACGACCTTCTTTGGCAGTGGCTTCTTCGACGACCTCATCGTCGCCACGCCAGGTGGCCTGCGCTTTCACGAGCGCACCGTCGTGCTCGACTCCTCCCAGGTCGACACGCTCATCGTCGTTCCCTTCTAGGGCCGCCGGAATGATCAGTCTCGGTCTTGCCCGAGCACACGTCGGGCTGGTGCGGCCGCTTGCCGCCCTGCTGGGCGCAATGGCCACCATGGCAACCCTTGCGGGCCTGCAATCGGCTATCGCGGCAGAGCGCCCGACCGGCTATCCCTCGCAGCCGGTACGTCTCGTCGTGCCGTTTCCGCCGGGGGGTGCCAGCGATATCGTGGCACGTACGGTTGCACAGCGCATGTCGAGCGGCACCGGTGCCCGTTTCGTGGTTGAAAACCGGCCGGGTGCCGGTGGATCGATCGGGGTAGGTGCCGTTACGGCGGCCGCCCCTGACGGGTTCACGCTGCTGCTGGGCGCGGCTGGCCCGCTTTCAATGAGCCCGCACCTGGTACGACTCAACTACGACGTCGAGCGCGATCTCGAACCGATCGCGCTGGTAGCCAATGTGCCCAACCTGGTCGCGGTGCATCCGGGCGTGCCCGCAACAACGCTGGGTGAGCTGGCCGAACTTGCGCGACGCCAGCCCGGGCAACTCACCTTTGGATCGGCTGGTCAGGGCACCACGGCGCATCTGTCGATCGAACTGTTCAAGGCCATTGCACATGTGGAGGTGGTGCATGTGCCTTACAAAGGAACCTCGTCGGCAGTGAGCGACCTGGTCGGTGGGCAGATCCAGGCCACCATCGACAACCTCACCGCCATCCTGCCGCAGGTACGCAGCGGCAGGCTGCGCGCCATCGCGCTCACCACCAATACCCGCTCGCGTGCCGCACCGACGATTCCGACCGCCGAGGAGTCCGGCATGAAGGACCTGGTGGTCGTGGGCTGGAACGGCGTGCTCGCGCCGGCGCGCACGCCGCAACCGATCATCGACTGGCTGGCGCAGGAGGTGATGGCCGCCAGCGCAAGCCCGGATGTGCGCGGGCAACTGGTTGAACTGGGCGCCGAACCCGATATCCGCGGCCCGGCAGCCTTTCGTGCCTATCTGCACGCCGAACTGGACCGGTGGGGGCGGGTGACGCGCGCGGCCGGCATCCGCATCGCCCAGGACTGAATGCCCGCCCCGCGCAGGGGCCGGAACCTCAGTCGGGCCGTGCACCCGAGGACTTGACCGCCCGCGCCCAGCGCGCCATGTCGGCCCGCTGAAACTCGGCCAGTTCTTCCGGCGTACTACCGACCGGAACGGCAAAGAGGGACGCCAGACGCTCACGCGTCTGCGGGTCGGCAAGGCCTCGGGTGACCTCCTGTTGAATGCGCAGCACGATGTCGCGCGGCGTTTGCGCAGGGGCGAAAAGCGCGTACCAGGCCGTCACTTCGAAGCCGGGCAAGCCCGCCTCGGCCACCGGTGCCAGATCAAGCCCCGGTACCCGCCGCGGCGCAGCAACCGCAATCGCGCGCAGGCGACCACTCTTGATGAAAGAGGCAGCTGCCGTTATCTCGATCGACATGAAACCCAGTTGCCCGGCCACGACATCGGCCATGGCTGGGCCGGAACCCTTGTAGGGGACGTGGGTGAGGTCGAGGCCAGCCTGCGACTTCAGCATTTCACCGGCCAGATGGTGCGGCGATCCACTGCCGGCCGATCCGTAGGCCATGCCCGGGTGGGCTTTCGCCCAGGCGATGAATTCGCGCATCGAGGTGATCGGCAACGCCGGATTGACCACGATGACATGCGGAATGGTTGCGATCAGGGTGACCGGGGCAAAGTCGCGCACCGCATCGTAGGGCAGGCTCGGGTAGAGCACCGGGTTGATGCCATGCGTGGTGGTAGCACCCAGCAGCAGCGTGTAGCCATCAGGCGCACTGCGCGCCACATACTCGCTGCCGATCGCCCCGGCCGCACCCGCGCGACTCTCGACAATGGTGGGCTGCCCGGTCTGCTCCTGCAGACGCTGGGCCACCGCACGCGCGATGATGTCGAGCGCACCACCCGGCGCGAAGGGCTCGATGACCCGAATTGGCTTCGCAGGCCAGGCCTGGGTCTGCGCGCGGGCAAGCCCGGGCACCAGGCAGGGCAGGACCAGCATCAGTATCAGGAAGGAACGCAGCACAGTGCTCAGCACCCCGTGCGGGGTGAGCCCGGGTCGGCGAGTCCGCACGAGCGTGCGCCACACGCTCACGAGGCCTGCTGCCTGCGCAGGTGCTCGACCTGCAGGTGCGCCAGAAAGGGCACCAGCGGATGAACGCCCAGCTTTGCCATCGCCGGCATGTCGATGGCCGCCAGCATCGCCTGCTGCTCGATCGGCACACCGCTCGCGGCCGCATAGGCGATGGGGTCCGCCATGAAACGCCCACGCGCCACCGCGTCATGCGCCACCGCGTGCAGGGCTTCCGTCAGTCGCACGAATTGCGGCTTGATCGAGGGGTAATGCGGCTTGGCGAGTTCTTCTGCCTGGGGCGCCATCCAGGCGAGCGAGGCGTAATTGTGGTGCCAGCTCGGATTCCATTGCACGATATCGGGCACCCGATCACCCAGCGCACCGGCAGCCAGCGCCCAACAGCGCAGTTCAATATTGCCCGAGGCATCAAGCGCTTCTTCGGACAGTCCGATGAGCGCCTTCAGGCGGCCCAGCTTGAGCTGCCCGAGCAACTCGAGATCGAAGGCGCTGTCAGGATTGCCGTAGTTGTCGGTCCCCGGAAAGTGCGACATGCCACCACTGGCCACGACCACGGCACGAAGGCCGAGGCGATCGATCGAACGGGCCAATGCTCGACCAAACTCGTAGCAACGTTCGATGGTGGGCTGCGGCGGCAAGTAGGCATTGACGTAGATCGGCAGCACAGGCGCGGTAACCCCGATGTGGGTGAGCGGTATGCCCAAGGCATAGTCGATCTCGGCCGTGCTGGTGAAGGCAGGGTCGAACCCCGAGCGATAAAGGTCACGCACCAGCGCGAACGCCACTTCACTGGGCACCGGCCAGTGAAAGCGCCGTCCGGCAAAGTCGCCGCTGGCCTCGCCACCGACATGCATCGTGAAGGCAGGCGCGCACTGGTGAAAGAACTGCTGCGCGTGATCATTGGCGATGATGATCCACAGATCGGGTTTGAGCGCGTGCAGCCCCTCGCCGATCTGGCCTGCAACGGCGCGCACCTGTTCGACATTGGCGACGTCCTCGGTGGGCGGCATGGTGAAGAACTGCGGCGCATGGGGCAGCATCGCCCCGCCAAGAATGGCCATCGGAACCTCCTTCTGCGATCGGTCGGCAGGCATGCGCCCGAACGGCTCGGTGCGCAGCGAGCAAGGATGGTACCAAGCGCACGGGCGCGGCAGCTAGAATCGAGGTCTCGCCAGCCATCAGCGTCGGCGATTTCGGAGGGAGTCGGTCATGGCCATTGCAGGAATCGAGCGGGTGGTGTTCGGGGTCGAAGACATGGCGGAGGGGCGCCGCTTCTTCAATGACTGGGGCATGACCCTGGTGGAAGATCTGCCCACACATCTTCTCTACCGCACCGTCGACCACGGCCAGATAAAGCTGGTGCCGGCAGCCGACCCGACATTGCCGGCCGCAATCGAACCGGGCTCTACCGTCCGGCAGCTGGTCTGGGGAGTCGAGGCCTTGAGCGACATCGAC
Source organism: uncultured Pseudomonadota bacterium (assembly GCA_903829815.1). Taxonomy (GTDB): domain Bacteria; phylum Pseudomonadota; class Gammaproteobacteria; order Burkholderiales; family SG8-39; genus CAIXPL01. The sequence goes on from CAIKRR010000036.1 coordinate 56,449, forward strand.
GACCTCGAAGCGCGGGTCCGTACCCATGCGCCCAACAGCGCTGTGCGCCGGGTGCGCCTCGACCTGCTCGAACTCACTGATCCGATGGGCCTGGCGATCGCGTTCACCCTCACCCAGCGCACGCCTACCCCCCACTGTGCCGGGCAAGTCGCGCAGCCCTCACCCCGGGTTGACCGCGAAGGCACGTTCTACACCGGCGCCGAGCCGCAGCGAATCGGCCATATCGTGTTCACCACACCGGACATCGATGGCGTCGAGGCCTTCTACTGCACGGTACTGGGCTTTCGGCCGTCCGACCGCTATCGTGGACGCGCGGTGTTCCTGCGCTGTCGCGCCGAGGGCGAGCACCACAACCTTTTTCTGCTCAAGTCGCCCGACAGCAGTTCGCACCTGCATCACCTGGCGTTCGGGGTGCGCGACATCCACGAGGTGTTCGGCGGCGGCATGGCAGTCGCCAAGGGCGGTTGGCCCACCTTCATGGGCCCGGGTCGCCACGTGATCTCGTCCTGCTACTTCTGGTACTTCAAGAACCCCTGTGGCGGCGCGGCCGAGTACTACGCCGACACCGACTGGGTCACCGAGAAGTGGCAGGCGCGCGAATTGCCGCAGGAGCCGCGCTATTTCTCCGAGTGGATGCTCACCGACGGCGTCAGCCGCTGGGAAGGCGTCCAGCAGCAGAGCATCAAGTAGCCTGGGAGGCAGGCAACCCGGAGCGGTCGGCAATCAGATCGGGCTGCCGCAATCCGGGTGCTGGCGCACCCGGGGCACCCTGCTTTGACGCACCGCCCCAACCATGGTCGGTGATGTCGATCACCACGCCCATCGGGTCACGATACTTCACCTCGTAGAAGGTGTTTCCCTTGACCGGCACTTCACCCATCATGTAGGTGCCACCGGCAGCCTCGAGTTCCTGCTTCGATTGTTCCACGTTATCGACCCAGAAGCCGACGTGATGCAGTCCGTAGAATGCCTTGCCCCGGTCTTCGCCGGCCGCCCAGTCGGTCTTGTAATTCAGGAAGGCGATGTTGATCGTGCCATCCGAAAGGTAGACGCCGCGAGCGAGTGTCGAGTCGGTCTCACCGACCTTGGTCATGCCGAAGGCCTTCATGTAGAACTCAGCCTCCTTCCAAGGGTCAGGACAGGTGATCGCGAGATGGCGCAGTTTGCCGGGCATGGGAGGCTCCAGAACGGGGTTATACGTATCAGCCGACCTTAGCATATCTGGCCGCTGACGCTACGTGTCATCCCGGGCGCGCGACTGCCGACAAGGCCGGCAGTCTGCGCGTGTCCTCAGCGTCAGACCCGACCGACCAGCAGGCCGCGACGCTCTGCCTCGACCAGGCGGCGTTCCAGATCGGCGAGGTCGGTTGCACGGGAGAGAAAGCGCTCGGCCTCAAAGGCAGGAGCGTTGCTCAACCAGTCACGAGCGCCTTGCAGGAGGCGCATCGCCATCCCGCCAATGGCCGCGGCACGCAACTCATGGGCACGCCGCTCGATCAATCGGGGGGTCAGCCCGTCGAACGGGCCGCTCGCAACGGCCTTGCGGGTGGGCAGAGCCACCGCGAGGTCGGTCTGGCGGAGATAACCGTCGCCTTCGTAGATCGGGAGCCAGGGTCGCATGATGTATCCTCAAGTATTGACGCGCATTTGCTGCAGCGCACGATGGGAAGATACGGCTCTATCCGCCAAAAATAAAATAGTAATTTCAGATGATTACGATTCAACCCTCTTATGACGCCGGTCAGCGGATCGACAAGGCTCGCTGCGTCGCATCATTTCGACTCTGACACGGTACACTCGGGGTTTTCACGGAGGTCGCAATGGAGCTCTACCAGCTGCGGGCCTTTCTGGCAGTCGCCGACGAGGGTCACCTCACCCGCGCGGCAGAACGGCTGCACGTGAGCCAGCCTGCAGTGAGCTCCCAGATCAAGGCTCTCGAAGACGCCTTCGATACCCGGCTCTTCGAACGCACCTCGAGCGGCATGGTGCTCACGGTGCCGGGTCGCGAACTCCTGCAGCACGCACGGCGTACCGTGGTCGCTGCCGACGAACTGATGCGTGCCGCACGTGCGCTCAAGGGCGAAATTGCCGGCCGCCTGCGCATCGGCACCCTCGCCGATCCGGCGCTCATCCGCCTGGGCGATCTCCTTGGCCGTTCGATCAAGCGACATCCGCTGCTCGAACTCGAACTCCATCACGAGATATCCGGGGCAGCGCCCGAGGGCGTGCGAGAGGGTCGACTGGACGCGAGCTTCTACTTTGGCGAACCACCCGGTGCCGACCTCAATGCCATTGCACTGAAAGACATCACCTATCTGGTGTGTGCGCCCGCCTCGTGGCAGTCACGTGTCGATCATGCCGACTGGCGCTCGATCGCCGCAATGCCCTGGGTACTGACGCCAGCCATCAGCACGCACAGCCGGCTGGTCAATGCCCTCTTTGCGAGCGAAGGCGTCAGCCCACCCGAGTTTCATGTCGAGGCCGACCACGAGTCGGTGATTGAAAATCTGGTGGTGGCAGGCGTAGGTCTGTCGCTCCTGCGCGAGGACATCGCGCTTGCGCGCGAGCGGTCCGGTGATGTCTGCATCTGGCCTCAGGCGCGCCTGCAGACCCGGCTGTGGTTCATTCACGCACGGCGGCAGGCGCGCAATCCGCTCATCATGGCGCTGGTGGGCCTGGTCCGTGAAACCTGGCCCGACGCCCTGCCGGCAACGCCGCGCGAGTCGCGCCGCAGCGCATCGCCCGCCCCTTAGAGGCGAGCGGCTGCTTTGACAAGTGCGGCGCCAGACCGTAAAAGACCGGCTCGGTTTACTGAGGTTGAATCATGCGTATCGGCATCATCGGCGGCGGCGAGATCGCACGGCTCTTTCTTGAACATCTCGCGACCGGAGAACTCGGTGACGCCGAAGTGGTCGCGATCGTCGGCCGCAGCGACGCATCGCGTGGCAAGGCGCTGGCCGCACGACATGGCGTACCTTTCGCGATCGGACTCGATGCGTTGCGCGCAACCCGTCCCGATGTGGTGATCGAGGCAGCCTCGCATGACGTAGTCCGCGACTACGGCCTCCCACTCCTGGAGCAGGGCGTGTCCTTCATCGTCCTCTCGGGCGGTGCCCTGTGCGATGACACGCTGCGGCATGCCATGGAAGCCGCTGCCAACCGGTCGGGTGCCATGCTCTACGTGCCCTCGGGTGGTATCGGTGGACTCGATGCGCTCAAGGCCGCCTGCGTGGCCGGGGTCGACGAAGTCACCATCGCCGTCACCAAGCCACCGGCGGCCTGGCGCGGCATCGACTATGTCGAGAAACTCGGTGTCGACCTCGACAACCTGACCGGTGCCACCGTGCTCTTCGAGGGCAGCGCGCGCGAAGGCGTGCCGCACTTTCCGGCCAATGTGAACATCGCCGCCGTCCTGTCGATGGCCGGCATCGGCTTCGACCGTACCCGCCTGAAGGTCGTCGCTGACCCGGCCCTGATCTACAACACCCACTTCATCTCGATCAAGGGCGCCTCTGGTCGCATCGACGTAAAGTTCGAATCAGTGCCATTCCCCAACAACCCCAAGACCGCGATGCTTGCCGCCTACAGTTCGCTTGCCGCCTTCCGGCAATTCAACTCGCGCGTGCGCTACGGCACCTGAGCATCCTCATGAACAACGCTGATCTGATCGTTCGCCTGCTGCGCAACGCGGGCATTGCCCGTGGCTTCGGCATCCCCAGTGGCAATGTGCTCCCGCTGATGGAGGCGATGCGCTCCGGTGGCATCGACTTCGTGCTCACCGCCCATGAAGGCTCGGCCGGTTTTGCTGCCGACGTGTCGGCACGGGTCGGCAAGGCACCCGGCCTTTGCATCGCCACGCTTGGCCCGGGTGCGACCAACCTCGCCACCGGCGTCGGCAACGCCTGGCTCGACCGGTCACCGATGATCGCCATCACCTGCACCCTCAACGAGGCCCAGCTCGGCCGTCGCCTGCAGATGTGGATTGACCACCACACCCTGTTCAAGCCCATCACCAAGGCCACCCTGCGTCTGCAACGCGGCTCGATCGTCGCAACGCTCACCGAGGCCCTGCAGCTGGCCATGAGCGAGCCGGCCGGGCCGGTGCACCTCGATCTGCCCGAAGACGTGGCGGTCGCAGAGGCAAGCGAAGTCATCCCGGCACGGCTCGAGGCGCCAGTGGCCACGCGCAAACTGACACGTGCCGATGATGCTTCGCTGGATCGCGCCGAAGCGCGACTGCGTGCGGCACGCCGACCGATCGCGGTGATCGGCTCGAACGCCATGCGCATGCACTCGCCACAGAGCCTGCTGGCCCTCATCGAACGGCACCAGTTGCCCTTTGCCACCACCACGATGGCCAAGGGCATGATCGATGAAGACCATCCGCTCTCGATCGGCTGCATCGAGCGCGCGCGGCGAAAGATGCAGCGCAGCCTGCTCGCCAGCGCCGATCTGATCGTGGGACTTGGGTACGACACCATCGAAGTGGAGTACGAGGCCTGGGTAGGCCGTGTACCGGTGCTGCATGTCGACATCGAAGCAGCCGACGTCGATGGGAGTGTCACGCTTGCCGATCAAGCCATCGGCGTGCTCGACGCCTCAATTGCGCACCTTGCCTCGGCGCCTGCCTGCCACAACACCTGGACGCCTGCCGACATTGGCGCTCACCGCACGGCCTTTCAGGCCGCGCTGCGCCCTGCCGCCCCCGGATTCACCCCACACGCAGCCATCGATGCGGTGCGCCGGGTACTGCCACGCGAGGGCATCCTCACGTTTGACGTTGGCGCCCACACCCACCAGATCGCCAGCCAGTGGACCGCGCATGCGCCGCGCAGCTTTCTCATCACCAATGGCTGGTCATCGATGGGCTTTGGCCTGCCGGCCGCCATCGCGGCCAAGCTCGAGCGGCCCGACCTCCCGGTGGTCTGCCTCATTGGCGACGGGTGCTTCCAGATGACCTGTGGCGAGGTGGCGGTGCTCAAGCGCCATCGGCTAGCCGTACCGGTGGTCGTACTCGACGATCGCTGGTTGAGTCTCATCAAGGTGAAGCAGGAGCGACGCTCACTCGTTCACTACGGCACCGAATTGCAGGAGGAGGCCTATCGCGAGCCACCATCGCACTACTTTGGCGTGCCGGCCATTGGCGTACGTGACTCGATTGCCCTCGAAGAGGCCCTGCGCCGGGCGCTGGCCGCCGATGGCCCCACGGTGATCGAGGCCGTGGTCGACGCAGCGCACTACAGCGAGACAGTCTACGACTAGAGCGCAGCTACAGCGGATGCGCTACTCGGCACGGGCGCCCGAGCGGCGCACGATATCGCTCCACTTCTCCGACTCGGCACGTATGTAACGGGCGAAGGCGGCGCCGGTGAGCGTGCGCGGCTCCATGCCGATGCGGGAGAGACGCGCGAGCGTAGTCGGGCGCGACATGATGCTCGATGCCTCGGCCGCCAGGCGCTCGATGGTATCGGTTGACACCCCGGCGCGGGTGCCGAGCCCGAACCAGGGGGTAACCTCGAACCCCGGCACGCCAGCCTCGGCGATCGTGGGCAATTCAGGCAGGGATGACAGACGATGGCGTTCGGCTACGCCAAGCGCACGCAACTGGCCCTTCTGGATATAGGGCACCGACGCGCTGGTGTTGTTCAGGGTCAGCGCGACATTGCCTGACAAGAGATCGGTGATGGCGCCTGCTGCCCCTTTGTACGGCACATGCACGATGTCGACCCCGGTGAGGCTGCGCAGGAGTTCCATCCCCAGATGACCGGTGGTACCCACACCGGCCGAGGAATAACTCACCTTTCCTGGCCGTTCGCGCAGCCAAGCGAGCAGTTCAAGCAGGTTGCGCGCCGGCACATCGGGATGCACCAGAAGCACCAGAGGCGAGTAGCCCACCAGCGCAATCGGCGCAATCTCGGTGCGCGGATCAAAGGGCATGCGTGACTGCAGGTACATGTTGATGCTGAACACGCCGGGCGTGGTGACAAACAGCATCTGGCCATCGGCAGGCGCCCTCACCACGGCCTCGACACCGATATTGCCGTTGGCGCCGGGCCGGTTCTCGACAACGAACGGTTGACCGAACTTCTGCGTGAACCCTTCGGCCACGATGCGCGCCATGAGATCGACCGATCCACCCGGCGGACTGGTGGCAATGATCTTGACCGGGTGCGAAGGCCATGGCGCCTGGGCTTGCGCCTGTACCGCAGCAACGGGCAGCAGTGCCAGACCCACAAGCAACATGGCCCAAGCCGCTGCCCGCACGCGCGCAGGGGATCGATCCCGGATGCGTGTGAGGCGATCCACACGACCCATCGGCGAACATGCCGTCACGGCACCTGCATGCAGACTGCTAGAATCCATCGTTGTCTTGCTCGCGATGCCCTTGTGCCGGTGTTTCATCTTAGCGCAGCCTCGGGTGGCGCAGGCAGCAGTCGAACCGCAGCATCGAGTCCGCGTGGTACGCGGCATACCGGGAGCCCCGCATGAGTGCATCAGCAGACGATATCCAGGCCGTGATCGCCGAACTCAAGAAGACCGTATCGGTTGCCGGGGGCATTCTCTACCACCTCGGACTGGCCGATTACATGGGGCATTGCAGCGCGCGCATTCCGGGCACCGACCGCATCGTGATCAAGCCGCGCCATTCGGCCTCGGTACACGGCATGGGCACGGTCGAGTCCGAGCGCATGATCATCATCGACATGGACGGCAAGCCGGTCGAAGGTCGTGACGGTCCGCCCGCCGAGATCTTCATCCATACCGAGATCTATCGCGCGCGTCCCGATATCGGCGGCATCGTGCACACGCACCAGATGATGACCACCGCCTTCGGTGTCGTCGGTCGCCCGATCCTGCCGATCCTCGCCACCGAATCGCATGATGCGAAGCGCCCCTTCCCGATCTACAGCGACCCCGATCTGGTGAATTCGCCTGCACGCGGCAAGGCACTGGCTCAGGCCCTGGGTGACCACGCCACCGTGCACATCCAGAACCATGGTGTCGTGTTCACCGGGCCCACGGTCGAAGAGGCCACGCTGTCGGCCATCCACATCGAGCGCCTCGCGCTGCTCAACTACTTCTCGCTGCAACTGGGCACCCCCAACGTGATTCCGACCGAGAAGATCGACGAGATGCTCAAGGGCAATCGCGTCGGCTATGGCGTGCGCTTCGCGTACTACAAGAGCCTGCTCGACACCGGGGCGCTGTCAGCCCGCGCGGTCGTGAGTGCGCCGCCGATCGCCCAGTTCCTCAACCTGACGAAGTAGTCGATCACGCAACGAAGAGGCAGTACGGCATGAGCGCAGAACGAGTTCTCATCATTGGCGCCGGTCCGGTCGGCATGGTCTGCGCACTGGCGCTCAACCGTGCCGGCATCGCCGTCACCGTCCTCGAGCAGGAGCCTGAACCGGTTCGCGACCAGCGTGCCGCATCGCTCCACCCGACGACGCTCGAGATGCTCGATGCGCTCGACGTGCTCGATGACATACGGCCGCGCGGTCTCATCTCGCCCACCTATCACTTCCGCGACCGTGTCTCGGGGGATCTGGTGGCCGAATTCGACCTGTCGATGCTCGCCGACGAGTTCCGTTTTCCCTATGTGCTGCAGTATGAGCAGTACAAGCTCACTCGCGACATCACGGCACGCTTTGCCAACGAGTCGGACTTCGACGTGCGCTACTCGCACCGGGTCGATGCGGTACACATTCTTGCCGACCGGGTCGAGGTGGAGGTCACCGGGCCCGACGGGCCCCAGCGCCACACCGGCAGTTGGCTGATCGGTGCCGATGGCGGACGCAGCACGGTGCGCAAGTCGGCCGACATCGACTTCGAGGGCTTCACCTACCCCGAACGATTCGTGAAACTGGCCACGAGCTTTGACTTTCGTGAACCCAACCCGGGCTATGTGTATCGCAACTACTTCTCCGATCCGCACGAGTGGTGCAACCTGTTCAAGGTTCGCGGCGAAGACGAGCGCGGCATCTGGCGCGCAATCTTCCCGACCCGCCCCGAAGAGACCGATGAGGAAGTGCTGAGCCATGAGGGCATCCAGCGCCGACTGAAGAAGTTCTTCCCCAAGGACGGTGACTACGAGATCGCCTACGCGAATGTCTACTCGGTCAATCAGCGCGTGGCTGCCACCTTCCGCAAGGGTCGGGTGCTGCTCGTGGGCGACTCGGCCCATGTGAACAATCCGATCGGCGGCATGGGCATGAATGGCGGCATCCATGACGCAATCAACCTGGCCGAGAAACTCTCGCAGGTGATGTTGCACGGCGCCGATGACACGCTGCTCGACCTCTACAGCCGGCAGCGCCGTCATGCGGCGGTGAGCTACGTGCAGGCACAGACGATCGCCAACAAGAAACTGATGGAAGAGCGCGATGCCGCTGCCCGCACGCAAAAGTTTGCCGAACTGAAGAAGACCGCCGAAGGTCGAGAGACTGCTCGCGCCTACATGCGCCGCGCGGCGCTGGCCGACAGTTTGCGCGACGCCGCGGCCATTGCCTGAGCCAGGCACCGGCGTGCACGCGACACGACGGGCACCGCTGACTGCTCAGACACGCTCTGGGCTGAGTCGCCTGCGGGCGAGCCTGTCGGCTGTGCTGGCGTGCAGCGTGCTGGCGGCTGGCAGTGCCCCTTGCCTGGCGCAGACAGGCACCTGGCCGGCACGCCCGATTCACTGGGTCGTGCCCTACGGGCCCGGCAGCACCGACATCCTCGCTCGCATCATCGCGCAGCGGGTGAGCAGCGCGCTCGGGCAGCAGATCCTGATCGAAAACCGCCCCGGTGCGGGGGGTGGCGTCGGCAGCGAACTCGTAGCGAAGGCGTCGCCCGACGGCTACACACTGCTGCTTGGGGCGGCGGCAACGCACGCAGTCAACCCTGCGCTTTTCGCACGCCTGGGTTATGACGCGCAGAAGGACTTCGCGCCCGTGATCAACCTGGCGAGCATCCCCAACGTGCTCATCGTGAACCCGGCACTGGCCGCCAGCAGCGTCGCCGATCTGATCGCACTGGCGCGCACGCAACCGGGCGCGCTGATGTACTCATCGAACGGTCCTGGCACATCGCCGCACATGTCGGCAGCCCTGTTCGAGATGATCACCGGGGTTCGCCTCACCCACGTGCCCTACAAGGGCAGCGCCGAAGCGGTCGTGGCAGTGGCACGCGGCGATGTCCAGCTGATGTTTGCAAACCTCGCCCCGGCACTGCCGATGGTGAAGGATGCCCGGGTGCGCCCGCTGGCGGTGACCGTTGCACAGCGCCTCAGTGCCTTTCCCGATTGGCCAACCGTGGCCGAGGCGGGGGCGCCGGGCTTCGAGGTATCGACCTGGTTTGCGCTCTTTGCACCGGCCGGTACGCCAGAGGGCATCGTGATGCGCCTCAATCGCGAGTTCGGTGCGGCTCTTGCCGACCCCGACACCCGGGACAAACTGCTCGCGCAGGGCTTCTTTCTGCACGGTGGTACCCCACACGACCTCGCTCGTCTGGTATCGAGCGAACTCGCCAAGTGGGCCCGCGTGGTCAAGGCCTCGGGGGCGAAAAGCGACTGAGTTCGACCGTGGCGTTGTTGCGTGGGGTGGCCCGCGCAAACGCCTCGACGCCTTCGCTGCTGGCGCGCGCGAGCGGGACGGTGCAATCGCACAACCACTTGCTCGCAACGGCACTGCCTGACCCGACCGCGATCGCGTGCGGACCCGTGGGGAGGATGGCAGCCTCACCCAACACCGTGAGGTCATCCGGGGCGTGTGTTCGACTGGCCAGCGCCCAGATCAAATCAGCCGGATCATGGAGGTTCACATCCGGGTCGACCGCGATGGCACAGCGTGCCAGCAAAGACGGCCCCGACAGGGCCGCCATCAGCGCCGTGGTGGCCTGACCGGCCACACGCGGGGCGAGTTGCAGCACGGTGAGGAGCCCTCCGGTCTGCACGGAGCACAACACATCACGCAGGTCGAGCCCGCCCTCGATGTTGCGCAGGTGATGCGCGGTCAGTACTTCGTTGGCAAGGCAGGCAAGCGCTGCCCCATCAATGGCCTGGGCGTGCAATCGGGCAAAGAGGGCAGCCGGATCGCCTGAGGACGCATCGCCCGCTTCACTCCAAGCATCCTCCATGAACTCGATCGCCTGCAATTGCACATCGGCAAAGCCAGTGAACCCAACAGCATGTACCGCTCGATCGGCCGACATCGGCCCGAGATGCCCGCAGGCGAGGACTTCAGCGGATGAAACAGAGGCACGGGCCGGCGCTGCAACCACCTCGCCTGCGAGCGCATCGCCCAGAGACCAGCCCGCATCGCGGCCGAGCGTGCCACAGGCCGCGGCGAGCAACTGCGCCGGCGACAGACTACCGAGCAGCCGCACCGTGCGACCACGGGCCAGGCAGGCTGCCAGGCGCGGCGTGTCAAGCAGCACTCGCAAGCCCTGGGCGTCGCGCACCAGCCGCACTAGAAAAATCGTCGACTCACCCGCGGGCGTCGAGGCGGGCAACTCGAGCACGGCAGGTACGGAAGGCAACACCGGCTGCATGGGATGTGCCGCGTGCACCGAGTGCCCCGCCGATCGCGGCTCGCTGCTGATGCTCGTGCGCGAAACACCGCCCTCGATGACGCTCCTGGGACGCCCGCGCACCCCCCTGGCGTTACTCCCGGCAGCGTGGGTCTCGAGGCGTCCGGCCAGTTCGAGGATGCCGCCTGCCTTTGACACACCCAGTGCGTGCAGCCACTGCTCGCGCGTGCGCGCAGCAGGCACCACCAACCATTCATGACACGCCCTTGCCCTTGCATCGAGAGCGGGCGGCAGTGTCGTGTCAAACAGCACCTTGCTGCCCATCCGATTCATCGGCGATTGGGCCGGATCGAGCGGCGAAGCGTTGTCGAGCGTGAAGACCCGGGTTCGATCGATGCGGGTGACGCCGCGTACCGGATCGAGCCGACCTGCCAGCGCTCTGAGCACGGCCCAGGCATCACCGGCATCGACATCAGCATCGATGCCGACCAGGAACTTGGGATGCAGATAAGGGCTCGATGCGGCCGCCAGCAAGGCGCTGGCAACCTGCCCGGCACGATGCGGCTGCATGCGTACCGCCACCATGAGCGGCGACATGCCACCCGGGCAACGGATGTCGCGGATGTCGAGCAATCCCCCGTCGACTGCGCGCAGGTGATCCCAGAGCTTGGCCTCGACCACCGCACAGGTGATGGCATGCGCATCCGAAGGGGCCATGCCGCAACTCATCGCGTAGAAGATCGGCGCGCGACGCCGCGTGACGGCCTTGACCCTGAACACCGGCACCGTACCGCGCTTCGAATAGGTGCCGGTCACTTCACCAAACGGCCCTTCATCGGCAACATCACCCGGGAAGATCTCGCCCTCGAGCACGATCTCGGCATCGGCGGGCACCTCGAGATCGATGGTGCGGCACTTCACGAGCCGCACCGGCTCACCAAGCAGGCCACCGGCCACGGCCAGTTCGTCCACACCAAAGGGCGCCACGAAGGCGGCCGCGAACATGAGAAGGGGATGCCCGCCGATCACCAGTGCCGCCTGCATCGGGCGGCCGTGGCGCTCGTACATCTGGTGGATGCGCATCGCCTGGCGCGGCAGCATGTAATAGCCGGTGCTGTTCCGATCGAACACCTGGGCGCGATGCACCGACATGTTCCGAACCCCCGAATCGGGGTTCTTGATGATGCCCATGCCTGAGGCAATGTAGCGGCCCGGATCGCGTTCGGATGTCCACATCGCAGGCAACCGCATCAGGTCGACGTCCTCGCCGATATCGACCACCTCCTGCACCGGGGCATTTTCCACAAGAACCGGCGCAATCGGCCGGGTGAGCCGTGCGGCCAAGGTGGGCATCACCTCATCGATCGGCACCCCGAGCGCAGTGGCCCACATGTCACGGTCCATCGCCAGCTGACTGGCGACCTGCCAGCCCGGAAAGCCGCTCACATCGGTAAAGAGGCAGGCGCGGCGCCGCTCGACATAGGCCTGCCAGGACAACGCCGACACATTCTCATCGACATCGACCCCCTGGGTGATGCGCTCGAGACGACCAGCAGCCTCCAGCAGCGCGAGGTGCCCGCGCAGACTCTGATCAGACATGATGCCCCCGGACGAGATCACTGGCGCGCTCGGCCATCATGAGCACACAGGCATTGATGTGGGCGGTCACCAGATCAGGCATCGCCGATGCATCGACCACCCGCAGTGCAGTCACCCCACGCACTCGCAGTTCGGGGTCGAGCACCGATTGAGAATCGCTACCCATCGGGCAGGTGCACGAGGGATGGTTGGCGGTAATCGCGGTACGCCTGATCCACTGCTCGATGCCGGCGCGGTCGGTCACCGTCGGATCGGGCGCGCTCTGCTCGCCGCGAAAGGGCGCCATCGCCGCCGACAGGCCCACCTCGCGCGCGCGCTCGAAACCTTCGACCAATTCGTCCATGTCGGCAGGGTCGGTGAGCGCGTTGTAGCAGATGCGCACCGGGTCATCCGGGCGCGCCGAGCGCAGCCGCACCTGGCCGCGGCTACGCGGATGCAGAAGCGTCGGCCGAATGCTGTAGGCATCAGGTTCGGGTGCACGCACACCCGGAAACCAGAGATGGGGCGTGAGCGATGCACACCGGAACATGAACTCGATGTTGGGCACCTCGAGCCCGGGGCGCGTCTTCACGAAGCCATAGAGATCGCTCGGCAACTCGGTAGCAGGCCCGGTGCCGGTGAGACCCGCCCGCAGCATGGCCACCACCATGCGGTCAAGACGCATGCGGCCATGGAAGGGGCCGGGCGCATGCCGGCGCCACTGCAGGAGCACTGCCGGGTGATCCTGCAGGCCCGCACCCACGGGCGCATCGACCTCGACCGGAATATCGAGCGATTGCAGGTGATCGGCCGGACCAATGCCCGAGAGCATCAGCAGTTGCGGCGTATTGAAAGCGCCAGCCGACAGGATCACCTCGGCATCGGCGTGCGAATGCTGCGTACGGCCCTGATGGCTATAGGCCACGCCCGTGGCGCGCCCGTTTTCGATGAGCACACGATGCGCGACTACGCCGGTGAGCACCTGGAGATTCGGGCGGCTCATGGCCGGGCGCAGGTAGGCACTGGCCGCCGACACCCGTCGGCCACCTTCGATGAAGTACTGCCCGCGCCCGAACCCTTCGCTGGTCTGGCCGTTATAGTCGTCATTGGGCGTGAACCCGTGCTCGAGACCAGCCGCACGCCAGGCATCGTTCAAGGGGTCGACAAAACGGCCAAGGCTTACCCCAGAGGGACCCGCATCACCGCGAAATCGATCGGCACCACCCTGCCAGCGCTCGCTGCGGCGAAAGTAGGGCAAGACCTCGTCATAAGACCAGCCGGTCGCCCCGTTGCGAGCCCAGCGATCGTAGTCACCCCGATCGCCCCGCGAATTGTTCATCATGTTGATCACCGACGAACCACCCAGCACCTTGCCGCGGCGTGCCACCAGCACCCGACCGGCAAGCCCGGGTTCGGGTTCGGTGCGATAGCCCCAGTCGAACAGGAAGCGCTCGTGCAGCTTGCCGACGCCAAGCGGAATCTGCACATAGGGATGGCGATCGCCACCACCACCCGCCTCGAGGAGCAGGACGCGCACGCTCGGGTCTTCAGTCAGGCGGTTGGCAAGCACACATCCGGCAGAACCTGCGCCGACAATGATGAAGTCGTATCGAGTGGTCATGGCAGGCGTTGCCCCGGCAGGCTTGCACCGGGAGAGTCTGTGGATGAGGCGTCATCTTAGCGCAGGCGCACAGCCCCCCCTGCGCACAGGCAGGCTATGATCGCGCCGCAACGAAGGGGGACCGGCCGATGTGCAATCGCTATGTGTCGCCAGCGGCCGCCGATATCGAGCGTGCCTGGCAACTCACGCCCGGCGAGGCCTGGCGTGGTGGGTCGGTGTTCCCGAACAGCGCAGGGCCTTTCGTCCGCGCCCGCAAAGGGCCCGATCGGACCGAGGGGCCTGCAGCCCGCGACTCCGGGGCGCCCCGGCAGGACAGGCGCGAACTGGTGGTCGGTCGCTGGGGTCTGATACCCGACTTCGCGAAGACAGCGCAGATCAGCTGGTCGACCAACAACGCGCGCAGCGAAGAGATGGCCAGCAAGGCCACTTACAAGACACCGTGGCGGCAGGCGCAGCGCTGCATCATCCCGGCGCTGTCCTTTGACGAACCCAACTGGGAAACCGGGCGTAACCTCTGGTGGACCTTTCGTCGCACCGACGGTGCGCTCTGGGCATTGGCCGGCTTGTGGAACACCTGGACCGATCGGGCCTCGGGCGAGGCGGTCGAGTCGTACACGATGTGCACGATCAACGCCGACGCCCACCCGCTGATGTCCCGCATGCACAAGCCCGACCCGGCGCTCGCGCCCGATGCACAGGACAAGCGGTCGGTGGTGGTTATCGAAGCCGATGACATCGACACCTGGCTCCATGGCAGCGAGCAAGAGGCACGCGCGCTGTTGCGACTGTCAGCGGCAGGCATCTTCGATGCCGCACCCGCAGCCGACATGAGCACACCGAGGAGCAAACCCCGCTCAAGCACGGGCCGGCTGTTCGACTAGGCCAGCAGCGGCCACGCGCAGCGCCCAGCCGGGGCTATCATCGCGCGACAGGAGGGACAGGACGATGAGCACGATTCAATCAACGATGGTCAGAGCCATCGGGCTGCCCGCAGCGCTGGTCATGCTGTTGTTGGCAGCCATGTCGGGCGCAAACGCCCAGTACCCGAGCCGTCCGATCCGGCTCATGATCATGACCCAGCCCGGGGGTGCCCCGGACATCATCGGCCGGCTGCTGGCTACCCGCTTCACCGAACGGTTCGGCCAGCCGGTGGTGGTCGAGAACCGGGCCGGCTCGAACGGCAATCTGGCGGGTGAAGCGGTTGCCAAGGCACCGGCCGATGGCTATACGCTGCTGATGGCCCACGATGCCCTCTTCTCGATCAGCCCGCACATCTACCCGCAGATGGGCTTTGACCCCAATCGCGATCTGGTGCCGGTGGCGAGCATCGCCATCCAGGACTTCGTGTTTGCAGTCAATCCGTCACTGCCCGTGAAGAGTCTCGCAGAATTCATCGAGTTTGCCCGCAAGGCGCGCCCGCCACTGGCCTATGCCTCGGCCGGCAGTGGCACCCAGCAGCATCTGGCCATGGAACTCTTCAAGTCGCGCAGCGGCCTCGACATGACCCATGTGCCTTACAAGGGCGGCGCCGGAGCGGCCACCGCCATGGTGGCGGGCGATACGCTGGTCACGATCGGCGGCAGCACGCTCGAACCCCAGATACGGGCTGGTCGCCTGAGAGCCCTCGCCACCACCGGCCCCGATCGCGCCGAGAACTATCCGGGTCTGCCTGCGGTCGCCGAAACCTATCCGGGCTACGCCGTGTCGGTGTGGATCGGGCTCTTTGCGCCCACCGGCACCCCGGCCGATACCATCACACGTCTCAGGGGCGAGATCGAACGGTTTCTCGCCGACTCGACAAGCCGGCAGCGCCTCTACAGCGGCGGGGGCATGGTGCCGCACATGCTCGCACCCGACGCCCTCGCCGCCTCGATGCGACGCGACTTCGACACCTATGGCAAGCTCATCCGCTCGATAGACCTCAAGGCCGACTGATGGATACCAAGGTCCTGTTTCTGGCAATGATGACGGCCATTGCGCTGGGTGCCGGCAGCAGTCACGCACAAACCGACGCGAAGTCCGACGCCCGATCCGACGTCAGTGCCTGGCCCTCTCGGCCCATCCGCGTCATCGTGCCCTTTCCACCCGGTGGCAGCGTCGATACGGTGGCGCGCCTGCTCGCGCCGCGCCTTGCCGACACCCTGGGCCAACAGGTGGTGGTGGAGA
Organism: uncultured Pseudomonadota bacterium; assembly: GCA_903829815.1. Classification (GTDB taxonomy): domain Bacteria; phylum Pseudomonadota; class Gammaproteobacteria; order Burkholderiales; family SG8-39; genus CAIXPL01. The sequence goes on from CAIKRR010000036.1 coordinate 72,326, forward strand.
ATCGCGGCGGCGCCTCGGGCAATATCGGTACCGAACAGGTGGTGCGCGCCACGCCCGACGGTTACACGCTCCTCGTGCACACGATTCCGCTGGTCGCCAACACTTTTCTGTACGCGAAAGTGCCGTTCGACCCGCTCACCGATCTGGTGCCCGTGACGATGATCTCGGCAGCACCCACCGTGGTGGCGATTCACCCGTCGGTGGCGGCACGCTCGGTGCGCGAACTCATCGCGCTCGCGCGGTCGCGCCCGGGCGATCTGAACTTTGCCACTGCGGGGGCTGCCACCAATCCGCATATCGCGGCCGAACTCTTCAACTACCTGGCCGGCACCAATATGGTGGCGGTGCACTTCAAGGGTGGCGGACCCGGCCTGCTGGCCACCCTCTCGGGTGACACCCAGATCGTGTTTGCCGGCATCTCGGAAGCCGCGCCCCACATGCCGACCGGCAAGCTGCGGGTGCTCGCCATCACGAGCGCGAAGCGCTCACCGGGCTACCCCGACCTGCCCACGGTGGCTGAGTCGGGGCTGCCTGGCTACGAATTCGTCACCTGGCACGGCATGCTGGCGCCGCGGGGCACGCCCCAGGCGGTCGTGCATCTGCTCGCCGAACGGGTGCGGCGAGCCCTGGGCGGTGCCGAGGTCGGTCGCATCTTTCAGCAAAACGGCATCGACATCGTGGCCAACAGCCCCGAGGAGTTCGGCGCGCGACTCAAGGACGAATCGGCCAAGTGGGGCCGCGTCATCCGCGAGCGCGGCATGCGCATGGACTAGCCAGCGCGCTCACGCCAGGCCGAAGATCTCGCGGGCATCCTCGACACTGGCCACCTCGCGCCCCAGGGCGCGCGCGATCTGCGCCGTGGCATGCACCAGTTCGTGGTTGTGTCGGGCCGGTTTGCCATCGGGCAGGTAGATGTTGTCCTCGAACCCCACCCGCACGATGTCGCAACCCATGGCCATGCCCAGCGTGTTCATCGGGAACTGATCACGGTCGGTGGCCAGCACCGCCCAGCGTGCCTGGGGAAAGAGCCGACGGCCCTCTTCCTGGGCAAACACCAGATGACGTGCGGTGGCCGGCATGGCCCCGAAGCCCATGCAGTAATCGAGCCAGAACCGGGTGCTGTGCCGATCGAAGATCCCCTCCTCGGCCAGACGCAGCGCGTTGTTCAGAAACCCGGTATCGGCAATCTCCATCTCCCAGGGCAGACCGCGCGCCACGATGGCCGCGATGTTCCGGCGCAGGAAGGCGGGCGTGTTGTGGTACGTGGCATCGGCCTTGTAGGCGCTGCTGCCACCCGGGCGCCAGATGTCCCAGCTGCCGGGCGGGATCGTGGCGAGATCCTGCGGCGGATCGATCGCAAGCAGCCCCAGGCGCTCATCGACGCCGGGACGGACCTCGGCACCGGTGATGCCGATGCCGGTGGTGGTCTGGATCAGCATATCGCTCTGGCTGCGGATGCGCCGGATGATGTCACCGAAGATGGCCGGATCGGCGCTCGCCTGACGGCTCACCGGGTCACGGGCATGGATGTGCACGACCGATGCGCCCGCCTCGCGACAGAGTGCCGCCTCGGCGGCGATGTCGGCCGGGCTGAGCGGCACGATGGCCCCTTCGCGGTCCATGGCATTGCCGCCTGTGGGTGCAACCAGAATCACCAGCTTGTTGGGGGTCATCGAGTGTCTCCATCCGTATGTGTTCTTGTGTGACTGTGATTTCCAACTCGAGGCGGGCGCTTGGCCAGTGCCTCAGTGCTGCGCGCGCGCAGCCGCCTTGATCGCCCGCCAGACCCGCTCAGGCGTCGCCGGCATCTGCAGGTCGGTGACCCCGAGCGGCGCCAGCGCATCGAGGATCGCCTCGATGAGGGCGGGCGGTGCCGGTATCGTGCCCGCCTCGCCGACGCCCTTCACCCCGAGCGGGTTCGAGGTACTGGGAATCTCGAGAAACTCGCACCGGAACGAGGGCAGGTCATCGGCCCGTGGCATGCAGTAATCGGTGAAGGTTCCCGAGAGCAGTTGCCCGGTGGCCGGTTCATAAATGATGTGTTCCATCAGGGCTTGCCCCACGCCTTGGGCCACACCGCCATGCACCTGCCCCTCGCAGATCATCGGATTGATGACACGACCCAAGTCGTCAACGGCGGTATAACGGACGAGCCGCACGACGCCCGTCTCGGGGTCGACCTGCACCTCGCAGGCATGGCAGCCATTGGGATGATTCTGGCCGTCGCTTGAATACATGGCAGTGGCTTCCAGGCCCTGTGCCAGTTCGACCGGCACATCGCGCGGCCGAAAGCAGGCCTTGGCAACCTCGGTGAGTGCGATGCGCCGATCGGTGCCCGCGACCCGGAATGCACCGGCCTCGAACTGCAGGTCGCTCGCGGACGCCTCGAGCAGATGGGCGGCCATGGGCCGTGCCTTGTCGATGATGGCATCAGCCGCCTTGCGCAAGGCGCCGCTGGCGGCCATCGAACTGCGCGCCGCATAGGTACCGCGGCCGAAGGCGACCTGATCCGTGTCGCCCTGGCGAAACTGGATCTGCTCGAAGGGCACGCCGAGCCATTGGGCAACGAGTTGCGCAAAAGTCGTGGCATGACCCTGTCCGTGCGAATGGGTACCCGCCAGAATGCAGACGCTGCCGGTGGGGTCGAAGCGCAGTTCCATCCGTTCGTTGAAGCGCCCGCCCGCCTCGATGTAGCTCGCAAGGGCGCGTCCGCGCAGGTAGCCGGCCTCACGATCGGCCGCGCGTCTGAACTCGAAGCCTGCCCAGTCGGCGGCCTCGACACACCGATCGAGCACGGCCTCGAAGTCGCCGGTGTCATACAAAAGACCGGTGGCGCTTCGGTAAGGCATGGCTGCCGCGGCCACCAGATTGCGCCGGCGCAGCGCGACCGGATCGGCCGAGAGCTGACGCGCTGCCTGCGCCACCAGTCGTTCGATGAGAAGCGTGGCCTCCGGGCGTCCCGCACCCCGGTAGGCCGAGGTGGGCGAGGCGTTGGTGAAGACACCGTGCCCGATGACATCGATGGCCTGCAGGTCATAGACGTTGGGCAGCATTTTCATCGAATAATCGACCGGCGTCACCGCGCCGTGAAAGGCATAGGCACCGATGCCATGCCAACCGCGGGCCCGCAGCCCGAGAAATCGACCGTCGTCGGCCAGCGCCAACTGGCCCTCCACCACCTGATCACGCCCATGGTTGTCACCGAGCAGCGATTCGGAGCGCGTCGCCACCCACTTCACCGGCCGACCACAGCGACGCGCCGCCCACAGTACGAGTGCATCTTCCATGTAGGGGTGAATCTTCACGCCAAAACCCCCCCCCACATCGAGCGAAATCACGCGCAAGGCGTGCTCGGGGATGTGCAGCACGTCACGTGCAAGGATGCCCCGCGCACTGTGCGGCGCCTGGGAGGTGGCGTGCAGGGTGTAGCGCGCCTCGGCCGGATCGTATTCGCCGATCGCCCCGCGCGGCTCGATCGGATTGGCCGAGATGCGATTGTTGACCAGACGCAGCGATACGACGGCATGCGCCGCCGCGAAGGCGGCATCGGTGCGGGCTGCATCGCCAAAGCCGATGCGAAACGACACGTTGTCGGCACACCCCTCCCACAGGCGCGGCGCATCGGCAAGCACCGCAGCGTCGGGACTCACGACCACCGGCAAGGGGTCATAGTCGACCCGAATCTGTTCGGCCGCATCGCGCGCCATCGCGATGGTCTCGGCCACGACCATCGCCACCCGATCGCCGACACAACGCACCCGGTCATGCACCAGCAAGGGTCGCAAGGTGCGAAAGCCGGCTGGCCCACCCCGTTCATCACCGATGTAGATCGTGGGGAAGGCACCGATGCCATCAGCGAGCAGGTCGGCGCCAGTAAGCACACACAACACACCCGGCATCGACTGCGCTCGAGCCACATCGATACGAAGGATGCGAGCGTGGGCCTGGTCGGCGAGCACGAGCGCTGCATGCGCCTGATGCGGCAGTTCGATGTCGTCGAGATAACGGCCACGGCCTGTCAGGAAACGTCGGTCTTCGGACCGCAGCACCGGGCATCCGACCCCATGGGTCACTGCTGCATCTGCCGCACCGTCACTTGCCGTCACTGGTCGTCCCCGGAGAGCGGTTCATCGGTGCCGCCACATGACCTATTATAGGGACATTAGGCATCCAGTCCGGATGCACGAGCGGGGCGCTGCGACAACCACCCCGCCTATCGGAGATGCACGATGAAATGGGTCATTGCCCCCTTGCTGTCAGTCGGTCTGCTGACGACCACCCATGCCCAGGCGCAGGAGCGCTATCCGACCAAGCCCGTCACCATCGTGGTGCCTTACGCAACGGGCACGACAACCGATCTCATCGCCCGCGCATTCGCGCCTCGCCTGGGAGAGATCCTTGCGGGTACCGTTGTGGTTCAGAACCGACCCGGTGCCGGTGGCACCATTGCCACGCAGTCGGTGGCAACGGCAACGCCTGATGGCTACACACTGCTCATGGCCAATTCGACGCACGCCATCAACCCCGCGCTTTACACATCGCTCGCCTATGACAGTCGGCGCGACTTCGCCGGGGTGGCCCTGGTTGCCGAATCAGCCTATCTCATCGTGGCCAGTCCCCAGGCCGGTGCGAAAACCTTGCGCGAATTCATCACGATGGCCCGTCAGGCGCCCGGACGCCTGAACTACGCATCCGCCGGCATCGGTACGTCGACCCACCTGGCCGCTGCGTACTTCAGCAGCCTGGCTGGTATCGACCTTCGCCACGTCCCCTACAAGAATTCGTCAGACTACATCTCCGACATGCTGGGCGGGCGGGTCGAAGTGAGCTTCGTGCCCACCGCATTCCTGCTCACCCACATCAAGTCCGGCAAGCTGCTCGCACTGGGTGTCTCGACCCGCGAATCGATGCACAGCCCGGTCGAGGTACCGAGCACGCGCGAAGCCGCGGGCATCGATTACGAGTACACCGCCTGGTTCGGACTGCTGGCCCCGTCACGGGTATCCCCGACGATCCTCACCCAGCTCAGTCGGGCCGTGCGTCAGGCCCAGGAGCACCCGGACATCCGGACCGAATTTGCCAAGCTCGGCCTGTCGTCACGCGATGTGCCCCTGGCCGAGTTCGATGCCTATGTACGTGCCGACATGGACAAGCTCGGCCCCTTCGTGAAAGCCAGTGGCGCGCGGGCCGAGTAGTAGCCCCAACCGCTACACGGCAGCACCGGTTCGGAGACAATGTCGGTCTCACGAACCCTTGCGGAATGCCCTGCCATGCCTCTTGCCCTTGCCCAGGCCAACGCCATCATCAGCGCGATCCTGACCCGCGCGCGTGAATTGAACCTGCGTCCCATGTCGGTCGTCGTGGTCGAACCCGGCGCCATCGTCAAAGCCTTCCAGAAGGAAGACGGCTCCTCGATGATGCGGTTCGAGATGGCGATGGGCAAGGCCTACGCGTCACTCGCCCTGGGTCGCTCATCGAGCCTTGTGCTGACCCGTACCGAAGAGCGTCCGATCTTCATGGAATTTCTCTTCAACGCCTCGGAACGCAAGATATTCGCTGAAGGCGGTGGCCGACTGATTCGCGCAGCCGACGGGGAAGTGATCGGCGCGGTCGGCGTCACCGGTGACACGCAGCAGATGGACGAGGAACTCGCCGCGCATGGCATCCATGCGGCCGGCCTCCGGATCGACGAGGACATCACCCACCTGGGTGGTGCCGTGCGACTGCAGAACTGAGCGGTCAGCTGGCCTTTTTTTCCTCGGCTGGCGCTGCCGATGCCGCAACTGCCGGGGATGCGAAGTGGTGCTTCATGAAGTAACCGATGCCCGCTACCACCAAAAAGAGCAAGGTGGCCGAAGCAGCCAGCGAGTTGTGGATGCCAACGGCTGCACCAACGACACCGACCGTCACGCCACTGAAGGCACGCAAGCCCAGCGCCGACATGTTGAACAGCCCGATCACCCGACCGCGCATGTCGGTGGGCGCATTCAACTGGACCAGGGCCTGCGCCATGCTGCTGAACGACAGTTCGAAGAAGCCGGCCATGAAGAGAAGTGCAAGCGCAAGCGGGTAGGCTGAAGCGAACGAGAACGCCACGAGGACGCAACACCAGGTGAGTGCCAGACCGATGGCCTTCATCGGACTGGCGCGCAACCAGCGGGTGCTCTCGAGCATCACACCAGCCATCAGCGCGCCCGCCGCATCGGCCGCGAGCAGCATGCTGTAGGCAATGCCCGGATCGCCATGCCCGAGGTCATGAGCAAAACCGGGCATCTGTGCCTGGTAGCCGTTGCCGATGAAGAATGACGCCGCTCCACCGAGCAGGGTCATCGAGACGATGATGGGCAGATGAGCGATGTCACGCATGGTCTGCGTGATGTCGGACAGCCCGCGCACCGCGCGCCTTACCGGCTGGGCCACGACGCGAAACGCCGGGCCATAGGGCGCCTTCCAGAGCCAGATGACCAGCGGCAGGTAGTAGGTGGCATTGAGCAGGATGCCGTGTGCAGGCCCCAGACCGATGAGCATCGCTCCACCCACTGCCGGTCCGACCAGGATGCCGACATAGCGGGCGGTCGCATTGAGCCGTACGGCGCTGGCCAGTTCCGGCAAGGGCACGATGTCGTGCAGCAGCAACTGACTGGCGGTCTGCCACAGCACACCCGCACATCCGTGCAGGGTAAGCAGTACCACTGCATGCCAGATCTCGAGCGAATCGGTGAGGAAGAACCACCCCCAGCCAAGCGAGACCGTCATGAACAGGAGCATCGCCACCTGGATGATCCGGCGCGGATCGCGCCGGTCGGCAAGCGACCCCACCGGTACCGAAAAGAGCAGGAAGGGCAGCCAGTGCGAGAGCACCGCAAAACCACCCAAGGCTGGTGAGTGGAACTTCTGGTAGAGCATCCAGTAGCTGATCACATGCTCGATGTTGTCGGCCATCATCGAGAGCACATAGGTCGCGAAGTGGGCGCGATAGCCGCTGATGTAGAAGGCTGAGAAGGATCGGTTCTGGGGAGCGGTCAAGACGAGTGCAGCCTGGAGGCGCGGCTTGCGCGCGAAGGCGTGCATTGTCGCCCAAGCCGGGAGCGGGCGTCCCGACACCGTTGCAATCCGTTGCGCGGCTCGCTCAGCCGGCGGACGGCTCGCGATACAGATCCTGCACCCGGGCGGCCTCCCTCGCCACCTGCTCGCGCAACTCGGGGGGTGCAATCACTTCGCATTCGGCACCCTGGCGCAGGATGTCGGCCAGCAGTTCCCGCGGGTCGTCGTAGGGCACTTCGAGCGTGTAGGAGCCGTCGGTGGCAAGCGTGCCACGCTGGTCGCGATGCCAGGTTTCAGCCGCCACCCAGCGTGACCGGTAGGCAGTGAAGCGCAACTTCGCCCAATGCCGGATGGGCCCCGAGAAGATGCCGTACCCGTCGTCGAAGCGCGCCGCCACATGGTTGAGGGCCACCTCGCGCGCGGCGGCGGGCAGCGGAATGACGGCCTGCAGGGCGTCGAGTGCAAAGCTGCGCAAGTCGTCACGCAGGTGACACCATGAGTCGATGTACCAGTTGTCCCGGTAGAAGATGAGCCGCTGCGGCGAAATCTCGCGCACGAGCGTCTCGTCGGTATGCCGGTTGTAGTGGGTGATGCGAAGCCGTCGGCGCAGCAGCAAGCCACTGGCAACCGCTTCGAAGAAGGTGTTCTGCGTGCGGCGCCGGGCGAGCGGGCTCAGCCGGATGCGGTCAGCCACTGCCCCCGGATGCACCTGTCCTTCGCCCAGCAGGCTCACCAGTTTCAGCTTGAGCGGCTCGATATGCGCGGCAAGGAGTCCCGGTTCGATCTGCTCGAGCAACTGCTGCATGCTGAGCAGCGCATGGATCTCCGACTCGTTGAACCATACGCCCGGCAGCGCATGCGGACGCTGTGTGGCGGGATTGCGGTCGTAGCGATACTTGCGCTCGATGGTGTCCCAGACGATCGTGGCATGCAACCGGTCGCGCAGATAGTCCAGGTCGCGTCGAAAGGTTGCCCGCGACACCTCGAGCGCCTCGAGAAACTCCTCGAGGGCCAGACCACCTCGGGCCCGAAGCAGGCGATCGATCGCCCATATGCGCTCCATACGACCCATGGCTGTCATCCTCGATGGTTGATCCGGGTATCTTAGACCCCGGCCGTCTCACAGGATGAGCCTCTTCGATCGCGAGCCACCCGACGCCCCGTTCGGCAACCGATCCAGCCTCAATCCGCGCTGACGTGCGCCTCGCTCACCACGCGCGCCCAGCGCGCCAGATCGGCACGGATCAGCGCCGCGAAGGCCTCGGGCGTAGCGGTGTCGATGGCCAGATGCTGCCGCGCGAGCGTCACGCGCAAGGCGGGTTCCTCGAGTACCGCCACGCTGTCGGCATGGATCCGGGCGATGACCGCCGGGGGCGTGCGTGCAGGCGCAAGGAGGCCATACCAGGCATCGACCTCATCCATGAAGGCCGCGCCCTGCTCGCGAAAGGTCGGCACGCCCGGCAGCGCGGCCAGACGCGCCGGCCCGGTCACTGCCAGCAGGCGCAGTCGACCGGCACTGGCCTGCGGCAGGAGCGGCCCCAAGGGCAGGAAGGTGATGGGGACCTGCCCCGACACCACATCGGTGATGGCGCCGGCCATGCCCTTGTAGGGCACATGGAGCATGTCGACCCCGAGGCGCAGTTTCAGCAGTTCCATGGCCAGGTGCATCGCGGTGCCGCTACCCGGTGATGCGTAAGCGAGGCGCCCCGGCTCGGCGCGGGCTCGGGCGAGGAGACCCGCGAGATCCTGCATCGGCTGGGCCGGGTTGAGAGCGAGCGCATAGCCCGCCGTGACGAGTCGCGCCACCGGCGCGAAGTCGGCCACCGGGTCGTACGGCAGCGAGCGGGCAAACGCGGGGGTGATGGTGAAGGTGTTGGCAGCCACGAGGAGCACATGGCCGGTGGGTGCTGCGCGCGCCACCGCCTCGGCACCGATATTGCCACTGGCACCGACGCGGTTCTCGACCACCACCGGCTGATGCCAGCGCTCGGCGAGACGCTCGGCGATGGCGCGGGCTGCCAGATCGACCCCGGTGCCTGGCGAGTAGGGCACGACAAGGGTCACCGGGCGGGAGGGAAAGCCCTGCGCCTGCGCGCCTGCTGCCACCATGCAGGCGATGATCAGCAGGAGCGCACGAAGAACCATCCCGGTCCTAGCGAATCGCGAACTCGGGCTTCGGTCCGGTCTTGCGACTCAGACCCATGATGTCGCGTGCTTCGGCCGGGGTGGCCGGCTCGAAGCCCAGATCGCGAACGATGCGCACCAGCCGCTCGGTCAGGCGCTGGTTGGTGGCGAGTTCGCCCTGCGCGTAGTACAGATTGTCCTCGAGCCCGGTCCGCGCATGGCCGCCCAGGAGCACCGACTGCACCGATGCCGGCAATTGCGACGGGCCGATGCCGCTCACCCCGAAGATGGCGTTCCTGGGCAGCAGATCGATCATGAACTGCAGCGTCTTTGACGAGTAGGGCATGGCGCCCTGAAAGCCCCGGTGCACGTTGAGCACCATGTTGACGAAGGGCGGGTCGTCATCCAGCCCCTCGGCGACGAGGTTGGAAACGTCCTGCACGATGTGGGTGGGGCTGAACACTTCCCATTCGGGCTTGATGCCACGCGCCCGCATCGCCTGCGCGAGTTCGCGATTGCGCGAGGGCGGGCTGTTGAAGAGGATTTCGTTGCCGCCAAAGGAGAGGTTGACGGTGATGGCATCCAGCGTGCACATCTCGGCGCCCGCCTCGATGCCCTTGATACGCTCCTCCCACAGGGTTTCCCAGCGACCATCGGGCATCTGCTTGACCACATCACCATCAACGCCACCACCGGTGGAGTTGTTGATGATGATGTCGCTCTTCGCACGAATGCGTGAGTTGATGTCGCGATAGATGTCGGCATTGCAGGTGGCCTGACCATCGGGACGGCGCGCATGCACCGCGACCACGGAAGCGCCGGCATTCCAGCAGTCGATGACGTCGCGCGCAATCTCGTCGGGCTGGATCGGCAGATGCGGGTTCTGCTTCTTGCCAGCCATGCCGCCGGTGGGGGCGATGGTGATGATGACCTTGTTCGAACTCATGCGTCTGTCTCCATGGAATCAGGGCGGGCTGCCAGCCCGGGCTCGGGGTCACGAGGATGGCGTGATCGCATCGGCCGTGCGAAACGGCCCTCGCCCCTCGGCCCACCCCCGGATGGTACCGCGCCCGCCAGCCGCGTACCTGCCAGGCGCGAGCCGGCATGCCTGAACACCGCCCTCATCGGGTTATCGCTGCAACCGGACTTCCTCGCACGGCACTTTCCCCATTGCGAGAAAATGGGGATTCCAGTCCCGGCAGGTCGACAGGCGGTTACCGTCCCCGGCAAGGTCTGGTCGCTTGATGACGTCGTTCAACCCGGCATTGCCACGACACGCACACGGAATTACCATGGCGGATAAATGGGTTGCGACTACGCGGCCGGCGTCGGGCTCCCGAGAACACAGGGGCCCTTCTGCTTTCTGAAGAGCCATGGCTGTCGCAGCCGTCCTTGAGCTTGCGCTTGTCGATCACCACAGCCACCAGTTGGAAGTTGGCAGCGCCGATGATATCGGTCAGCGCGTTGAGGAATGCTTCGCGCGGTTCCTTCGACAGCCGGGAAAATACTCCCCTCTTGCGCCGAATGTCCGCCTCGTACAGCACAACGATGTCGTGCCCGAAGGTGGCGAACTTCAGCTGCCGAATGATCGGCGTCACCCCGCATGCATACTCCTCCTTGCGGAAGATGCAGAATGAAAGCACGAACACGGGGTAGTCCGGGTCGATGGAGGTGAGGCTATGGTCACCGCTTTCGTCCACGTAGACGATGTAGTCGCTGTGGCCGCCGCATGGGGTTGATCGCGATAATCTTTCACGCCGCATCTGACAATGGATACCTTGTGGTTCGAACCGGCTCTCGTGGTCAACGAACTACCCGAGCAGATTGGGGCATTCGGGGATTGTCCTCGCCGCCATCACGATCATGAGGCTGCTCGAAACCACAGGACTGCACCAACCAGGCTTCCCATCCTGGTTTCAAACTCCAGCGAGGCAGCAGCGCCCCGGATTCTTCGCGGGCGATCTGCGCAGGAGCGAGAAAATCATCCCCATGGCACCACCCGTCGCGAAGCGTCTGATGTCGCCTGAGCCAGTGACCCTCAGCGATTTCGCAAGCATCGCAACCCCGCTCAAGCCGCCGCTCGATCAGACCAAGGAGTCATGAATGCCTTCTCGCCTGCCCCACCTGCTTGCCCTCCTCGTCACGCTCGCCTCATCGGTCGCGTGGGCAGACCCGCCGGCACAACCCGTGCCGCGCCACGGGTCGTGTCCCAGTGGGTACTACAGCAGCGGTGAGTACTGTGTCCCCAACAGCAGCGCACGCTACGCCGTGCCGCGCACGGGCTCCTGTCCGAGCGGCTACTACAGCAGCGGCGACTACTGCGTGGCCTCATCGAGCAGTTCGAAGCTTGCCATTCCGAGGCGAGGCTCCTGCCCAAGCGGCTACTTCAGCAGTGGCGACTACTGCGTGTCCAGCCACTGAGCGCCCACGTCACCGGGCGAGGGAACTCGATCGCTCAAGGCCCTGGCCTCGGAGCGTGCAGCACCGACTGCAGGCCAGGCGGGCGGGTATGGCTCCTCTACCAGCGTACCTGCTCGGCCTTGCGCACCGCCCGCTCCACATCCTCGCCCAGCAGATAGCCCTGGTCGCGCAACCGCTCGGCCTCAGCCCGCACACGGCCCACATACTGCAAGGGCGAGGCATAGCGCTCGGCCAGTGCAGGCCTTGGATCACGGGCATCACGCCGCTGATCGGCACGGCGCAGAAACGGTACCTGGCTGCCGTCGAGGTAGCACAGTTCACCCGGATTGCCCGAGGCCGCACCACGCACGGCCCAGCCCGTCGTGGTTGCAATCGGCACAGCCTGCTCGGGCACGCGTACGCCCGCGATCTCGTTGCCATCGCGATCGACCTGCGGCACGCGCACCGGATAGTCACCGGGCAGGGGTTCGGGGGGCACACGAGCGAAGACGCCACGGGCAAAGTCCGGGCCGTAATCGAAGCGCCCCTTCGGCGAGGGAGCGACCGGGCGCTGCACACCCGGCAGGGCTGGAAACTGCCAGCGCGCCATCGGCACCAGCGTTCGATCGGCGAGGCGTGGGTAACGGGACGCGGGCGGTGCCAGGCCTTCGGCCACCCAGCGGTCCATCGCCATCAGAAGCGCGCGTTGCACCGGCCGCGCATCGACCGTATTGGGCGGCAAGGCACACACCCCTGGCGGCATGGTGGCACCGGGCACATGCTGCGTGCCGGCAATGTGATAGACGCGAACGGTCGGGGGCAGCACCGCATCGCGCTCGCCGCGCGGATCGGTCGTCACGAGCGAAGCGCCACTCTGCCAGTACTCGGTGCCGGTCGTGGTGTGGACCACCTTGGGGCAATTGCCGCGCGCGGTGCAGCGCGAGAGGATGCCGTCATGGCGCGCACTGTAGGGATCGCGCTCCTCCTGATAGGCAAAGGGAAACGTGGTATCGGGGAACCCGACAAAGCCGAAACCCAGGGTCGTCATGCGCACCGGCTGGGCGAACCGGTGATCCAGAAAGAGTCGTGCGGCCGAGATGTGCGGATTGATTGCATCGAACACGCGTCGCCCCGCCTCGTCCTCGTTGAAGCCGCGCCAGGTGAAGTCGCGCAGGTAGCGTCCGCTCTGCGAGGCCCCGTAGCCCAGAACGCGCTTCACGCCACCGGCGAGCGGATTGGCCTCGCTCGCCTCATGGCGCAGGAACGAAAGGAGATCGCGCGTGGCGGCAAAGCCGATGCCACTCACCGGCGGGTTGGCGGCCGGATAGGTGACGCGGTAGAGCACCCCCATGTCGAAGGCGCGCCCCCCCGTGAGCGCAATACCCCGCTCACCCGTGAAGGTCCACTCGGTGGGATCGATCGTCACTGGCACATCGCCATTGCGCAGCTGCCGGGTGAGCCTGACCCGCGAGCGGTCGGTGCCTTCGCCTGCGAATCCGCTAACCGGAAAGCTGAGCGGGAAACGCAGCGCATTGCGCTCGTTGGGCAACAGTTCGTCCCACACCATCTGCTCGAGACCGGGCGCCGCCGGCACCTCGATGCGAAGGGCATTCCCGGTGGCGGGCAAGCCGGCGATCCAGCCACTCCACACCACGACGAAACCCTGACGCATCAGAAAGCCGTTGCCCAGATCCTCGCGCCGCGCCGGATCGTTGTTGCCCGGTGCATCGTTGAAGTCGATGAGCACGCGCTTGTTGCCGCGATTGTTCACGTCGTACAGGATGGCGCCGTTGCCGCGCGCCAGATCGACAGGCTTGAGCAGATCGAGATCGGCCACGTACTCCACCATCCCGCGCGCATTGCGCGGCGCCAGCGCAAGGTCGACGATGGCCGCGTTCATCGGGTGCGCCGGATCGAGCTCGCCGTGGAAGCGGCCGCGCAGACGCTCGTAAGCCCCCACCTCAGCGAAGGCCGGCCCCGGGATCGTGGTTCGATCGGCAATCTCGACGCGGGTGACGCCGGCACGGGCCGCCGAGGGCAGCACCAGCGGCAAGCAAAGGCACAGAGCCAGCACGGCTCGAGGGCAGGCAATCGCAATCGGCATGTCGGTCTCCACCCGTTCGATGAGGGGATGCGGGGTTCCCCGATCTTCCCATGTCGCGGGCCCGTAGAATGCGATCTCTTCATGCGCGGGAGCCCGCAATGACCGAACTCGATGCCCTTGCCGCCCGTATCGGTACCGCGCTCAAGGCGCGCGGCGAAACCGTTGCCGTGGCCGAATCCTCCGCGGGCGGGCTCATTTCGGCAGCGCTGCTGGCGCAGCCGGGCGCCTCGGCCTGGTACATCGGGGGTACGGTGGTCTACACTTGGCAGGCCCGCGCCGCGCTTCTCGGCCTCGATCCGGCGGCCGTGGCCGGCATGCGCTCGTCAACCGAGCCCTACACGCTGCTCCTCGCCCGCACCATCCGATCGCGTCTGGCGACGAGTTGGGGCCTCGCCGAGACGGGTGCGGCAGGACCCTCGGGCAACCGCTATGGCGATGCTGCGGGCCACGCCTGCTGCGCCGTTGCGAGCGCCGCTGGCGAGCAGGCGATGACGATCGAAACGGGCAAGGACGATCGCGCCGGCAACATGACCGCGTTTGCCGTGGCTGCGCTCACCCTGCTCGCCAGGGCGCTCGAAGCCTGAGGTTCTGAAAGCCTGAGGTTCTGAAAGCCCGAGGTTCTGCAATCGTGAAGCCCCGCGCGCGCGCGTCGCTCAGGCCTCGCGCGGTGAAATCGCCCGGGTGTCCTCGCGTTTCTGCAGCCACCAGGCATAACGCTGCGGCAGCAGTTCGTGCGGGCGCGGTACGCCGAGCGCCTCGGCGGCGTGCGCCGGCCAGTTCGGGTTCCACATCATCTCGCGCGCCAGCGCCACCAGGTCGCAATCACCGGCCTGCAGGTAGCTCTCGGCCTGGGCAGCCTCAGTGATGAGGCCCACCGCCATCGTGCGGATGCCGGTGGCCTGGCCGATATGACGCGCAAAGGGTACGTGATAGCCCGGCACCCGGGGCACCACATGCAGCGTGAGCGGGCCCTCGATACCCCCCGAGGAGCAGTCGAAGACATCGACCCCGCGCGCCTTCAAGGCCGCAGCGAGCACCGTGGTGTCTTCCAGGCTCCAGATGCCACCCGGACCATCGACGCACGACCCGCGAAAGAAGAGTGGCCGGTTCGCTGGCCATGCCGTGCGTACCGCCTCGATGAGTTCAAGGCCAAAGCGCATGCGCCCCTCGATGTCACCGCCGTAGGCATCCGTGCGCTGATTGGTGATGGGCGAGAGGAACTGCTGAATGATGTAGCCGTGGGCGCCATGAATCTCGCAGATATCGAAACCGGCATCCACCGAGCGACGCGCTGCGTCGACATGCGCCTGGATCACGGCGCGGATGTCGTCGCGATCCATTTCCTTGGGAACGAGCGCGCCGGGTTTGAACGGGATGGGGCTGGGCGCGAGACCTGACCATGGGGGGCGTCCGAGCGCGGCATCCGCGTCCCCCAGGGGCGAGAAGCCATCCCAGGGCGCGCGCGTGGCCACCTTGCGCCCGGCATGTCCCAACTGGATAGCCGCTGCGGCGCCCTGACCCCGAATGAAATCGGTCACGCGGCGCCAGGCCCGTGCCTGCTCGTCGGTGTAGATGCCCGGACAGTCGTAGGTCTTGCGCGAGCGCTGCGAAACCGACGTTTCCTCGCAGAACACGATGCCGGCCCCACCCATCGCAAACTTTCCCAGGTGCACCAGATGCCAGTCGGTGGGCGCCGCATCGACCGCCGCATACTGCGACATCGGCGAGACGACGATGCGATTGCGGATGACGAGCTCGCGCAGTTGCATGGGCTGAAAGAGCAGCGGTGCAGCAGCGCCCGCCGCGGCGGGTGCATCAGGCTGCGCGCTTGCGGCCCCTGGGATGGAAGATGTCTCACGCACGATCGTTGCCTCTGGCCATTGCCGATGCGGCATCGTAGAGGGCAACAGGCGCAGACACCAGCACCACGATCACCGGCAGCGCAGCCATCAGCTGAGCCTCGGCAGGCGTTCGATGCCCACATCGGCTGCATCCATCATCGCCTGCGCCTCATCGAGCCAGGGCTGCATCTGTGCCACACGCGCGGTAATGGCCGCGAAGTCCTTGCGAAACTCGGGCATCACTGCTGCCACCTCCTCGAAGATGGCGGCCTCATCCACCGTTTTCACCTGGCGGTCGCGAATCACCCAGCGTCCGTCGACCATCACATGGCGCACGGCCCGCCCACCCTCGATGTTGACGAGCTGCCGCGCGACGCTATTTAGCGGCACGAAGCTCGGATCGGCCAGATCGAGAATCGACAGGTCGGCCTTGTAGCCCGGCGCGATGCGCCCGATGAGATGACCCAGGCGAGCGCCCGCCGCTCCGCCTTCGGTCGCGGCCTTGAGGGCCTCCATCGCCGGTGGCGGCCCCTTGCGCAGGTCGCTCACCCCCGAGAGCAGCGAGAAGAGCTTCATCGCGGCGTACATGTTCTGCGCATCCGAACAGCTGCAGTTGTCGCACCCCAGTCCGATGCGCACACCAGCGCGCATGAGGCTCTTGATCGGGGGGAGACCGCACTGCATCTTCAGATTGCCCTGGGGGTTCAGCACCGTGCCGGCACCGGTCTGGGCGAGGATCTCGATTTCATCGGGGGCCAGCCACACGCTGTGAGCGAAATTCATCTCGGGGCCCAACGCCCCTTCGGCATGCAGTCGGCGTATGAGCGAGCCGCCATGGGCTTTCAGTTCGAGCCGGGCTTGCAGTGCCATGCCCTTCGATTCGTAGATGTGCGAATACACGGGAATGCCGTAGCGGCGGGCCAGATCGACCGTGCGCGCCATCAGACCGGGCGTGCAGCGCTCGGGCGCCGAAGGGCCAAGCGCCCAGTGCCGACGCGCCCTGGCCGGTGCCTGGAGGCAGGTTTGCTCGAAGTGTGCGAGCAGATCGAAGTTGCGCTCGGGTTCAGCTGCGCTCGAGAGCATCGAGTGCATCTCGGGCGGAAAAACTTCCTTCCAGAAGGGCACGGTGTCGAGCCCCTTCCGGTCACCGTACTGCAGCGCGAAAACCACCCGGATGCCCACGTCTTCGTAGGCCTGCAGCACCGTATCGAGATGCGCAGGGTCAAAGGGGTAGAGCGTGAGCATGTCCTGCACCGTGGTCATGCCCGAGCGCAAGCACTCGAGCGCGCCAACCAGGGTACGAGCCCGCACCTCGGCCAGCGATCGCGGCGGATACTGCGCAGGCAGCGCGAAGAGCCGCCACTGCTCGAGCGGCACCTGTTCGAGCGTGCCTTTGGCGAGCACGTCATGCGAGTGATAGTGGGCGTTCACAAATCCGGGCATGACCAGATGGCCACGGGCGTCCAGTCGCTCGGGGGCCGCCACGTCCGAGGCGGGCCGGTAGGCTGCTGCCACACCGAGGATGGTGTCACCACCGATGGCGATGTCGGCCACCGGCGGCTGATGCCAGTCGGCATCGGCCGACATCACGCGCGCGCCTGCAATCCAGAGCGTGGTCCCCATCGGAAGCACTGCTGCCTGTGTCATCTGTGCTGCTGCCATGTCGTCCTCACATCCGCTGCTTGTGGTCTGGGGGCCGCCGCGCCGATCGAAGCGGTCAAACACAGACGCGTCACACGCAACGAGCAAGATCGGTGCCGGGACCCGCCACAAGCCGCCGCCCCGCGGCAAGACCGGTGCGCCCACGCGCGACAGGCGGCGCGACAGGCGGTGCGACCGACGCACGCGCGCTCGCACGCACCAGCACGGTGCCCGCCAACTCGCCGGTTTCAGACGCCGCGCCTGCCGACAGGCCCCTCGGGCTATCATTCGGGGCCCTTCAAGCCTCATCCCCTGCAATGACCGACCCCACCCTCGCCCGTCTGCTCGAACCGCATCTGTCGCGCGAACGGGTCACCACCGTCTTCCAGGAGCTGGTGCGGGTACCGAGTCCGCAGACCGACCTCCTCGAAGCCGAACCGGCCTTGCGCACCTTCATGGAAGTAGCGCTCCTGCCGCGCATGGCAGCACTCGGGTTCGACTCGGCGCGCATCGATGCCATGGGTAACCTCATTGCCATCGCCGGCGAAGACCGCTCGGGCCAGTCACTCATGCTGGTGAGCCATGCGATGAATCAGCCCCCCTCGACCATGCCCGACCCCTATGGCGGCACGATCATCGATGCCACCCCACATGGGTTGCCCGGCATGGCGGTGCTGGGCAAGGGCGCAAGCGAACAGAAAGGCACCATGGCCGCCATGCTGCATGCCATCGAGGCCGTGCGTGCGGCCGGCCTTGCCCTCGAGGGCCGCCTCGTCTTCGTCTGCTGCGTGTCGGGCGAGACCGGCAAGCACGACGCCATCCGGCATGTGGTCGAAACCGAGGGCGTGCGTGCCGATCTGGCCTTCGTCTACGGCAACAGCCTGAAGCTCCAGCTGGGCAATCGCGGCCGGGTCGATGTGCGGGTGACGGTGCGTGGACGCGCTGCCCACTCGAGCCGCCCCGACACCGGCGCCAATGCGGTGACGGGTGCCACCGAACTGCTGCGGCGGCTCGCGCTCGGCATTGCCAACGATCGCAGCCATCCGCAGCTGGGTACCGCCTGGCTCACCTGCAACCGCATCGAGAGCTTTCCGAAGTCGACCCACACCATCCAGGACCGCTGCGAGCTCAGCCTCGACCGGCGCCTGCTGCCAGGCGAAGACCCCGACGCGGCGGTCGCCGAGATCGAACAGATCGCGCACGCGTTCTCGGGCTGGCTCGACCCGATCTCGGGCCTGCCGCTCGAAGCCATCGTGGAGAAGGGTGCCGTGATGTACCCAAGCCTTGTGACCGAAGAATCCCCGGTCGTGCGTCTCCTCGCCGAGGGCTGTCGCGCCATGCTGGGCGAAGCCCCCGAGAGCTTCTACGGGCAGTCGGCCCACGATCAGGGCTACCTCAACGCAGTGGGCATCCCGACTGCCAACTTCGGCTCGGGCGAGCAGGCCTTCGCCCATACCGACCTCGACATGGCATCGGTCGAGAAAACCTACGATGCAGCCCGCGTCTACGCGTGGATGATCGCCCATCACCTCGGCAGCAAAGGATCGACCCAGTGAGCAATCGCAGCACCAACCTAGGCTACTTCTTCGCGCGCTCGGTCGAGCGCTTCCCTGACAAGGTCGCGGTCATCGACCTCTACGGCGGCGTCGAGCGCCTCGTCACCTACGCGCAACTCGATGAGCGCGCCGACCGCATCGCAGGGCTCCTCGCGGGCCTCGGTATCGGCACTGGTGACCGCGTCGGCATGATCGTCGGCAACCGGGTCGAGTTTCTCGAGATCTTTTTTGGCGCGATGCGTGCTGGCGCAATTCCGGTGGCGATCAACACACGGCTTGCCCGCGACACGCTGAAATTCATCCTCGAAGACGCCGAGTGCCGTGCGGTGTTCGTCGAACCGGCCACGCACCCCGATGCCATCGCGGTGGCGAGTGCTGCCCCGCTCGAGCATCGCATCGCGCTCGAGGCCGCACCGGCTGGCTGGCTCGATTACACCGCTGCGCGTGATGGCAGCCCGCGCCTCGCCGAGCCGCCCGCACTGGCACCCGACGCGCAGGCCTTCCAACCCTATACCTCGGGGTCTACGGGGCTACCCAAGGGCGCCATCATGACCCACCACGGCATGCTCTGGTACGTGGACTACAACCAGCGCTACTGGCCAACCGAACCAGAGCATCGGGGTCTCATCGCGCTGCCGCTCTTTCACAAGAACGCCATGCGCGGCACGGTGAAGCCGATGCTCTACGCCGGTGGTTCCTTCGTGCTGATGCCTGCCTACGAGCCGCGCTCGTTTCTGGAAGCGCTCGCTCACTACCGCTGCACCTACTCGCGCGGCGTAGCGGCCGTTTTCACGATGTTCCTGCAGCATCGCGAGCGTCTGGCGCAACTCGATCTCTCGGCACTGCGCGAACTCACCATCGGCTCGGCCGTGGTCACCCATGAACTGATGGATGAGGTGGAGCGCACGATTCCGGGCGTGAAGGTCGGCGAGAGCTATGGCCTCACCGAAGGGGGCAGTCCGTTCAGGAAACCGCTCGACGGCCGCACGACCCCGCGCGGATCGCCGGGCGTGCATGCGCCCGAGTACGGCGTGCGTCTGGTCGATACCGAGGGCCGCGATCAGCCACTCGATCGAGCCGGCGAAGGCGAGCTCTGGTTGAAGTCACCCTACAACTGCCTGGGCTATCACAAGCGGCCTGATGTCACGCGCGACAAGCTGGTCGACGGCTGGTTAAGAACCGGCGACGTGTTCCGGGTCGACGCTGAGGGCTTCTTCTATTTCAAGAGCAGGGTCGACGACATGTTCTCCTGTGGCGGCGAGAATATCTACCCGAAGGAAGTCGAAGACCTGCTCTTTCGCCATCCCGGTGTCGCGAACGCCGTGGTGGCGCCCGTGCCCCATGCAGTCAAGGGTTATGTGCCCGCCGCGCTCGTGGTGCTCAAGCGGGGTTCGGACGCAAACGCCAATGCCATCCGCGACTACTGCCTCGAGAACGGCCCCAAGTACGCCCACCCGCGCTTTGTCGAGGTGATTGCCGAGGCCGACATGCCCCTGAACGGTGCAGGCAAGATCGACCGCAACCTCGCGCGCACGCGACTGACGGCACTGGCGGCCGCCCACACGGTCGCGAGCTAGACAGACACCTGCCGGCAGCCCGTCGAGACCGCCGGGTAGCGGGGCGCTTCGCGGGTCGCGGAGTCAGGCCGGGTCACCTGACGGAATCGGTACCCTACTCGGCCTGGATCCTGGCCGCGCGCATGGTGCGAGCCATCTTCTCCAGATCGGTGCGCACCAGTTCGTTCATCTGCTGCGGCGTGGTGGCCCAGGGCTCGGCACCGAGTGTGATGAAACGCTCGCGCAGATCGGCCGAGGCCAGCGCCCGGTTGAGCGTGTCGTTCAGTTTGGCAACGACAGGGGCAGGCAGACCGGCGGGCCCGTGCAGCGCCACCCAGAAGCGCAGCGTCGCCTCGGGGTAGCCTGCTTCGGCGAAGGTAGGAGTGTCGGGCAACTGCGGCGAGCGATGATCGGCGAGAAGCGCGATCGCGCGGGCCTTGCCCGAGCGGATATGACCGATGGCCGAGGGCAGCGTGTCGAACACCATGGTCACATTGCCGGCAAACATGTCGGGATAGGCAAGCCCGGCGCTCTTGTAGGGAATGTGCACCATGTCGGCACCGGTCGCCACGCGCAACACCTCGCCCGACAGGTGACCCACGCTGCCGACGCCCGATGAACCGAAGGTGATGCGCCCGGGTTGCGCGCGGGCCTGGCGCACCACATCGGCCAGGGTGCGCAAGTCACTGCCGATCGCCACCGATAGAATGTTGGGGGCAATCGCCACCGCGCCGATGGCGCTGAAATCGCGCACCGCGTCGTACTGGATGCCCTTGATCATGTTGGGCGCGATCCCGAGGGGTGTGAGGCTGGACAGCAGCAAGGTGTAGCCATCGGGGGTGGCCTTGGCCACCACATCAGACCCGAGCGCCCCCCCGGCACCCGCGCGGTTGTCGACCACCATCGGCTGGCCAATGAGATCGGAGAGCTTCTGGGCGAGCACCCGCCCCATGATGTCGGAGACACCACCGGCCGCATACGGCACGACGAGCTTGATCGAGCGCGAGGGCCAGGCATCCTGGGCTCGCACATCACCCGAGGCGAAGAGGCCCGCCAGTCCGGTCAGGGTGATCAGTGCCGCGGCGATGGGCGTCACGGTTTGCAGCAGACGAGAGCAAGAGCCATTGATCATCATGTTCAACCCGACTGGGTTGCCGAAGTGAGATAGGTACCGCGTCCGCTCGCAATCAGCATGCCATCGAGGTCAAGCACCCGCGCCTCGGACACCGAGATCTGTCGACCGGCCTTGACCACGCTGCCGCGCACCAGGAGATCCCCGGGGCGCGCCATCCGGTGGTAATCGACCCGCATGTCGATGGTGGGTACCGCCCGCCCCAGGCGCGTGGCGAGCACGAAATCGGCCGTGAGATCGATGAGCGATGCCAGGATGCCACCATGGGTGTGGCGCGTGTCGGCATTGGCAATCCACTCCTCGCGCCAGGTGGCACGCACTTCGATCGCATCGAGACTCACCGCAGTGACCGCGATGCCAAGCCACCGGTGATACGGCGCACGCAGCATCAATGCCTGCAGTTGCTCGGCGTCGAGCACCGACTCGCCTGCAGTCTGGCTCATGGCGTCACGACGACCTTGCCGATGACTTCGCGGTCACGAATGAGACGCAGGCCCTCGATGGCTTCGTCGAGCGGCAGCACCCGATCGATCACCGGGCTGATTTCGCCCCGCGAGATCATGGCCATGAGTGCGCGAAGGTCTTCGTCGGTATAGCTGTTGGAGCCGACCACCTGGAGTTCGAAGGTCCAGATGTAGCGCAGGTCTTCCTTCGGATCGTGGCCTGCGGTCGCGCCACAGACCAGGATGCGCCCGCCGCGCTTCACGCAGCGCAAGGTCGGTACCCAGGTATCGCCGCCGGTGAAGTTCACCACGCAGTCGACACCGCCTTCGTAGGTGCGGCGCTGCGGCTTGCCAAAGGTGTCGATGACCCAGCGCGACCAGTCGACCTTCGAGTAATTCACGACATGATGGGCGCCCAGCGCCTTCAGGCGCTCGAGCTTGTCGTCGCTCGAGGCGCAGGCAATGACCTCGCAGCCCAGTTGCCGTGCGAGCACCACGCAGGCCATGCCCACACCGCCCGAAGCACCCAGCACGAGCACCTTGTCGCCCGCCTTCACCGTGCGATGCGTGACGAGCATGCGGTGCGCCGTGCCGTAAGCCACCGGCAGGGCCGCGGCCTGGATGAGATCGACATTGTCAGGAACGGCAATCAACTGCTCGGCAGCTACCGCACAGTACTCGGCCATGCCGCCATCGAGCACTTCGCCCATGAGTCCGAGCTTGCGGTTGAGCGGATTGACCAGCACGCGGTCGCCCACCGCCCAGCCAGTGACCTCGGTGCCGACTTCGACGATCTCGCCGGCCATGTCCAGACCAATCACCACCGGCATCGGCACCTTGATGCCGGGCATGCCCTTCACGGTGAACACGTCGTGATGATTGAAGGACGACGCTCGCACCCGGATGACGACCTGACCCGCGCCCGCCACCGGCGTCGGATGCTCCATCACCCGCAATCGATCGATATCACCGTGTTCGACAAGGACAAGCGCTTTCATGAGATTCGTGAATTCCGTGATGCAAGTCTCAGACCGCCATCGCCATGCGCGGCGTCGGGCGGGTCTGCATGAAGACCTGGGCAATGCCGGCACCCAGACCGATGGCCACACCGATCTTCCAGGCGAGGTCGTAGTTGCCGAGCTTATCGAAGAGCAGGCCGCCGCCCCAGGCCCCCAGGAAAGAGCCGACCTGATGGCTGAAGAAGGCGATTCCCGAGAGCGTGGCCATGTAGCGAAGGCCGAAGATGTGCGCGATCAGCCCGCTCACGAGCGGTGCCACCCCCAGCCAGAGCATGCCCATGGCCGCTGCAAATATGAGCGTCGTGGTGGGCGTGGGATCGAAGCTGAAGTAAGCCACGATGATGAGCGAACGCAGAATATAGACAAGCCCGAGCAGTTGCTGCTTGGGCCAGCGACCACCCATCCAGCCCAGCACATAGCAACCAATGGCATTGAAACCGCCGATGGTCGCCAGCGCCGTCGCCGAGAGGCCCGGTGATTGGCCACACAACTGCAGGTACACGGGCAGGTGGGTAGTGATGAAGACGAGCTGCAGGCCACACACGAAAAAGGCAATGGCCATGGTGATGTAGCCGGTGTGTTCGGTCGCTTCACGCAGGACTGCCTTGAGCGAGAGGCCGGCCTCGCGGTCACCGACCGGGCGAGCACCACCCGCGTCGGCAGCACCCACATACCAGGCACCGGGCAGCATCACGACGCACAAGACGATGAAGCCTGTCATCGCCACGTGCCAGCCGTAATTCACCAGCAGCCCCTGGGCAAGGGGCGCCGCAAGAAAGCTGCCGATCGAACCCGCTGCAGAAACCGCCCCTAGCGTCATGCTGCGCTTGGCCGGAGCCACCACGCGGGCACTGGCCGAGAGCGCGAGGCTGAGCGACACGCAGGCCATTGCAATGCCGATGCAGACACCCATGCCCAGATGCAGCAGCAAAGGGCCTGAAGCCATCATGGTGAGGACAAGGCCAGCTGCAAAAAGCACGGTGCCTGCCAAGGTGATGCTGCGCACGCCGTACTTGTCGGCGATGGCACCGGTGAGTGGCTGCACCAGCCCCCAGACGATATTTTGCAGCGCAAGCGCCAGGGTGAAGTCGGCCATCGACATCCCGGTATCGCGGGTGATGGGCAGCACGAAGAGCCCGAAGCTCTGCCGCATGCCCATGCTCAGCGTGAGCATCAGACTGCCGCCGATGAGGACGGAATACATCTGAGCCTTGCTGACAGACGGTATGGAAACGCTCACGGGGCGATCCTTCAAAGGGGATAATTCGCGGGACACGATAGCCTGCAAGGCGGCCGTGCAGCCCGGGATTCTACGGGCTCGCTGCGCCAAGGGCCAGAGAACGGGTTCAGACAGGAGGAGACCATGCAGGAATCATCACGCGATCCGGCCCTCGCCGACAGCCCGCCGAGACCCGCCGGCAGCCTCACGCAGCCGCTCACCGCAGGCGCCTTCGTGCGCAATGCCTGGTACATGGCCGGCTGGGTCGATCAGTTTCGGCAATCCCCCCTGACCCACCGCACACTGCTGGATGAGCCCATCGTCATCTACCGCACCGATGCAGGCGTGTGGGTTGCCCTCGAGGACCGCTGTGCGCACCGGTTCGCGCCGCTGAGCCGCGGCCAACTCATCGACGGCTGCCGGGTGCAGTGCCCCTATCACGGGCTGCAGTACGACGCGACAGGCGCTTGCGTGCACAACCCGCATGGCTCGCAGCGCATACCGTCGCGGGCGCGGGTACGCGCGTGGCCGGTACTCGAGCGGCACAAGGCCTTGTGGGTCTGGATGGGCGACGAATCACCAAGCCCGGCCCAGGTGCCCGACTTTTCGGTGCTCGACGAAGCACCCGAACTGCATGTCACCCCATCCGACGGCATCCTCATCCGGGCCAACTACCAGCTCGTGATCGACAACCTGCTCGATCTGAGCCACACCTCGTTCGTGCATGAGGGCTTGCTCGGCAATCAGGGCATGACCGCGTCTGCGATCGAATGCGACACCCAGGGTACCGAGGTGACGGTGAATCGCCACGCGAGCGCGGTGCCGCCACCGGGCATGTTTGCGCCGATGTGGCCCGGGCATCCGGCGCTCGTGGACAGTTTCACCCACATGCGCTGGATGGCACCGAGCACACTTCGCCTCATGACCGGCATCTGCGAGCCGGGTGCAGACCCGGCGAGCGGCACCGGGTATCACGGCCTTCACATGCTGACCCCGGCCACCGCCGGCACCACGCACTACTTCTTCACCGCAGTGCGCTTCGGCGTTCGAACACCCGACCCGAACTTCAACAGCGACATGCAGACACGCATCGCACGGCTACGGCGCTTTGCGTTCGAAGAACAGGACGCACCCGTCATCGAATCTCAGCAAGCGGTACTTGATGCAGCGAACCGCACCCTCGATCCGGTGCTGCTCGAGGTCGATGCAGGGCCGGCTCGCTACAAACGGGTGCTCGAGCAGATGATCGCCAGAGAAGCCGCGACACGCTGAGGTGCAGGCAGGTCGGCGAGACGACCCACAGGAAGCGGGGCGCGCGCGAGGCACTGCCTGCACTAGTCGCCCAGATAAGACCTTCGCACCTCTTCGCTCGCTGCCAGTTCGGCCGCCGTGCCGCGGGCAACGACTCGCCCGGCGCGCAGCACCACGGCCCGATCGGCCACCGCGAGCGCCTTGCTCGCGTTCTGCTCGATGAGCAGAATCGGCAGCCCGCTCGAGCGCAGTCCATCGATGACCCGAAAGGTGTCGCTGACCACCTTGGGAGCGAGCCCGAACGAAGGTTCATCGAGGAGCAGCGCGCGCGGGCGTCCCATCATCGCGCGCCCGAGCGCCACCATCTGCTGCTCACCGCCCGAGAGCAACCCTGCCGCCTGGGTCCGACGCTCGCTCAATCGCGGGAAGAGCGCAAACACCTCATCGAGCGTACGACGCAAACCCGCAGGATCCCGTCGGTGCACGTATCCACCCAGCAGCAGGTTTTCCTCCACCGTGAGTGCTGCCAGCATCTGGCGCCCTTCGGGCACCTGAACAAGGCCCCTCACAACCCGCCGATCGGGCGCAAGACGGGTGATGTCGACGCCCTCGAAGATGATGCGCCCGGCCAGACAGGGCAAGAGGCCCGAGAGCGTGCGCAGCAATGTCGACTTGCCTGCGCCATTGGCACCCAGTACGGCCACCAGTTCACCGCGGGCGAGTTCGAGGCTCACGTCTTCGAGCACCGGCAAACTACCGTCGTAGGCGGCGCTCAATCGCTCGATCGAGAGAATGGGTGAAGCAGGCGCACCCGCAGCAACTGGGGATGCCCGAGAGCCCTTCGTCGGGGAGGGAGCTGGCGATGCGCAAGCCGGCGAAATGGCATCATCGGAGGGTGTTTCGGCCGACATCCGATCAGGCTCCCAGATAGGCTGCAAGAACGGCCGGATCGCGCCGCACGGCATCGGGCGTTCCCTCGGCAATGAGCCGGCCGAAATCGAGCACGAGTATCCGGTCGGAAATATCCATCACGAAAGCCATGTCGTGTTCGATGAGCAACGTGGTGACCCCCTCGTCACGCAGACTGCGCAGCAAAACCTTCAATCGCGCCTTCTCGGTGGCGTTGAGCCCAGCGGCCGTCTCATCAAGCAGCAATACCTGCGGCAAGGCCGCAACCGCACGCGCCACCTCGACCAGTTTGCGCAAACCGTGCGGCAATGCCGAGACCGCGTCATCAGCACGATCGGCCAGACCGATACGCTCGAGCCAGGCCAGTGACGCGGCCCGCGCCCTTTGCGCCTCGCTGCGGGTCGATGGCAAGGCAAGACCGCAGCGCACCAGATCGCGCACGCTACCATCCGATCCACTCTCGCAACCGACCATCACGTTCTCGATGACGGTGAGGTGGGCAAAGAGCCTCTCGTGCTGGAAGGTGCGGCGTACCCCGAGGCGAGCGATGCGATCGGGCGAGAGTCCTTCGAGCCGATGCCCCAGACCACTCACACGACCCTCGCGCACCGATTGCACGCCACTCAGGAGATTGAGCATCGTGCTCTTGCCAGCTCCGTTGGGCCCGATGAGGCTGCGAATGGTGCCTGCCTCGACCGAAAAGCTCACTGCATCCACCGCCCGCAAGCCGCCAAAACTCTGCCCCAGCGCCTCGACCTCGATGACCGCTGGTGGCGGCTCACCCGACGCACCAGCCGCTCGCAGCCGCCTAGTGCCAGCGCGGGCCATGCCCTCGCTGGCGACACCCTGACCGAAGACTTCGTCACCTGCCGCCCGCTGACCCGAGGCGCCCTCACCAGCGGTGGCGGCAGGCTCGTGCGGGCGCACTTCGTCACGCGCTCGCCCAAGGCGCCTCATGCCATCCTTCAAGGCACCGGCCACCCCCATCGGAAAGAGAAAGATGATCACGGCAAAGAGCACGCCGCTGAAGAGGATCTTGCCCGCCTGAAGCGGCCCGCTCAGATCGGGCAGCACGCGCAAGAGCGTCACGCCGATCAGCGCCCCCCAGATGGTGCCCTCGCCGCCGAAGAAGAGCATCAGCAGCACATCCAGCAGTGCACTGAGTGCAAAGCTGTCTGGATGCACCGCGCCGTTGTAGGCCGCAAAGAGCGAGCCGCTGATGGACGCATAGCAGGCACTGAGCGCGAAGAGATTGATGCGAAGCCGCGGTACATCGACTCCACAACACGCCGCACTCACCGCGTCGCCGCGAATGGCGCGCAGGGCACGGCCGACACGGGATGCCGACAGATTGAGCGAGAACCAGAACAGTAGCGCAGCGCTGACCCAGATGACGATGGCCAGCGACACCTGGGGCGACAAGGACCCCAGCACCACGCGCGGGATATCGCCCAGCCCTGCATCACCCCCCGTCACCGGGTACCAGGTGCGAATGACCGCATGCACCATGATGCCGAAGGCGAGCGTGCCCAGCATGAAGTACGAGCCCGACAGGCGCAGAAACACCCGCCCCAGGGTGAGCGCGAGCGCCAGGTTCACCACCAGCCCTGCCAGGGTGCCCGAGAGGAGCGAGGCAGCGAAGAACTTGGCCAGGACGGCCGGGGCGTAGGCGCCGATGGCAAAAAAACCGATGTGCCCGAAGCTGAGGAGCCCGGCGCAGCCGAAGAGCAGATCCATTGCCATCACGAGGATGAAGAAGATGCCCGATGTCACGACCACATCGGCGTAGAGGAGGCCGCTCGTCATCAGGGGCACGACCGTGGCCGCATAGGCCGCGAGCGCGATGAGCCAGGTGCGGTTTCGAATCAGCAGCGAAGGTGAACCAGCCGTCATCGTCGAACTCATCGCGCGCGCGGACCACCCAGCAGACCCTGCGGACGCCAGACCAGCATCACGATGAGAAGTGCCATCGGCACCACCTGCTTGAGAAGCCCGCCGGTGGCCCCCGGAAAGAGCAGAAAGAGGTTTTCAACGAGCCCGAGCACCAACCCGCCTACCAGCGGGCCTGCAATCGCCAGTTCACCACCGAGCAAATAGGCCAGTACGCCCTTCAACATGAACTCGCCGCCAATCTGGTAATCGAGCCACGTGATCGGGCTCACCAGCATGCCGGCCAGCGCACCGATGACCGCACTCAAGGTGAAAGCAGCCATCCCGACGCGGCGCACGTCGATCCCGAGAAGCGCCGCGGTGAGCGGGTTCTGGGCACAGGCGCGCATCGAGCGGCCAAGCCAGGTGCGAATCAGCAACCACTGCAATCCAGCCGCAATGACGAGCGTGATCACCAGCATCCAGACCGATTGCCAGATCAGGATGGCGCCAAGCACGTTCACGACCCCGCGCTGCAGCGCCGGCCCGCGCTGCGGGTCGGGCCCCCAGATGAGAAAGGCTGCGCCTTCGGCAACGACAACCAGCGCCAGGGTGGTAAGAATCGCCATGTCATGCGAAATCGGCCGCCACGGCCGCACGCGCAGCGAGACGATGCGCTCGGTGACGACGCCGAGCATCGCCACGAACACCAGGACGAGCGCGAGCGCCGCCCACAGCGGCAAACCGTAGCGCGTGGCAAGGGTCAGAAAGACAAAGCCACCCAGCAGCGCATAGGACCCCTGCGCCAGGTTGAGCACCCGCGTCGACATGTTCACCAGGCTGAACCCGATGCCGATGAGAGCGTAGATGCCCCCTTGCGAGAGGCCGGTGAAAAGCACCTGCAGGAATTCAGCCATGCAGCATCTGGGGGCGGTCGACCAAGGGTGGTTCGTCGAGGCGGTGGCCGGCGCAGCCTGGAGCCGAGGAAAGGTCGATCTGCACGCGGTTCACGAGGCGAGCAGTATCAGTCAGCCAGCATCTTGAAGCGACGCATCTGCTCGGTGATTGCCTCATCCTTGATGCCCAGCGCCTTGTAGCTGTCCTTCAGATAGCCCTTGAACACGAAGCGCCCCCCCTCGATCGAGGCCACCACCACATCACGCGGATCGATGCCGTAGGCGTCCGACGGCGTGCGATTGGTGCGAATGCCCTGGGCCATCGGGAAGTCCTTCTGCTTCGTGTAGATGTAGTCGCGAATCTTCACCGGGTCGGAACCCACGTTCTCGATCGCATCGATCACCGTGCTGGCCATGTCGTAACCGACCGCGCTCGGTTGAGTCGGCGTCTCCTTGTACTTCGCCTGATAGTCGGCGTTGAACTTCTTCGCCGCCGCGATGTAGGGATCGCTGGCCGGCAGCGTATCGGCAACCACATTGCGCGCCACGGTCAGGAAGGTGCGCTTGCCGGTCTCGGGAGTCACATCCTTGATGAGTTCGGGGATGATGTTGCCGCCAATGTAGAGAATCGGCACGTTGACCCCGGCCAGATCGGTCTGGTTCATGGCGATGGTGCCGTAGGGGCCGCTGCCAAACACCACCAGACCCTCGATGCCGGGCTTCATCCCATTGAGCTTGGTGAGCGAGGGCAGGAGGTCACGGTCGGAAGCCGGTTGCGCCAGCACCTGCACCATCTCCATGCCGAGCATCTTTGCAGTGTCAGTCGCCTCGCGCCCGATCATCTCGCCGATGCTGTCGGCCGTGGTCAGCATGCCGACACGACCCACACGCAACTTGTCCTTGAGCCACGCAAGGCCCAGCACCATGGTGTAGCCGTTGGCCGTCCAGGCACTCGCAACCCACTGCCGGTCCTTCATCGGCACGAGCTCATAATTGCCCGGCGCAGCCATCGAGAACACCTTCGACTCGGTGGGCACCGAGGACATCCCCAGCAGCACATAGATGCTGTCCGGTCCGATGACCGCCGACACCTTGTCCTCCTGCGCCAGACGCCGGAAGAGCGTACCAGCACGATCGGGCTTGCCCTCGGTGTCGTAACCGATAACCTCGATACGTCGTCCCTTGATGCCGCCGGCACGGTTCACCTCGTCAATTCGCATGCGCGCACCCTTGTCCTCGTACCGGGCAAAGATCGCGGTCGGGCCGACGTGCGTGAGCAGGATGCCGAGCTTGATCGGCTCCTGGGCCTGTGCGGCGCTGCACAGACCCAGCGCCGCCATTGCGGCAAACGCCAGCGAGGAAATGCGGCTGCCGGGTGCATGGCGAGAGGTGCGGTCACTGGGGACAATACGATCGGTGCGGGCAGTTGTGGACATGGCGAGGCTCTCCGGGAAGATGGTGGCAGCAGGGGCGAAGCGCAGGCGGTGCAGAAAGACGGTCAGCGTCCGTAGAACGCCTCGATGTTGTCGCAGAAGATGCCGCGCTTGGCCTCTTCGGACAGATCGTCGCGCTCGAGCAGTTCTTCCACCTCTTCCATGGCGTGCTCCATATTGGTCTCGTGCGGATAGTCCGAGGCGAACATGATGGTGCGATGACCAATGCGCTGGATGAGATTGCGCATCGAGGGCTCACCCCCTTCGCAACTGAAGTAGATGCGACCGCCCGAGAAGTGCTCGCTGGGCAGCGTCTTCAGGGCATCGGAGAACTCGCGGTGGCCGTCGCGCTGCATCACCGAATAGGAGCGATCAAGACGATCGATCATGTAAGGCACCCAGCCCGTACCGGCCTCGAGAAAGCCCACTCGCAGTTTCTTGAAGCGGTCGAACACGCCTTCGAGCATGAAGCTCGTGAGCTGGATCATCTGGGTGATGGGGTGTTCGAGCGCCACGGTCATTGCAATATGCTTGAACGAATTGAGTCCGAGATTCATCGATGCGCCACCGTGAATCGAGATCGGCACATCGAGCCGCTCGGCCTCTTCGTACAGCGGCCAGAAATCCGGATGACCCAGCCCACGCCGAACGCCGGTGTCGGCATCGTTCGAGGGCAAGACGGCCGCCACCACACCCAGATCGGTGACGGCACGACGCAATTCCTTCACGGCCTCGCCCACATCCTGAATCGGCAGCAGTGCGACGCCACGCAAGCGCTTGCTGCGCTTGTAGAAGGTGTGGTGGAACCAGTCGTTGTAGGCCCGGGTGACGGCAACCGCCCAGTCCTTGTCCTGGATCATGGCGCTACCCAGACCTGCGGTCGGATAGAGCACGGTCGACTCGATGCCGCAGCGGTCGAGGCTGTCGAGCCATAACTGTGGGGTGATGTCGTAAGTGGAGTGAATGCCCATGCGCGCGAGGAAAGCACCGCGCTGGAAACCGTCGAGCGTAGGGAAGAACGGGTAACCGAGGACGGTCTCGCTGCGATAAGGCGCCTCGAGATACTCGTACAGGTCGCGATCACGCTCAACAACGTGCCCGTCCCCGTCCAGAATGCGACTGGGTTTCATGTCTGTCTCCTCGTGACCTGCCCCTCGATACCGTGTCGAAAGGGTCAGGGCTGCATGGTGTATCGGTATCCTACAGGCGGCACTTGCCCGAGGCAATCACGCCAGCGCAAGGCAGCCGATGCTCGCGATTGCTGCGGTCAGCCAGCCGGCATTGCAGGGCAGACCAGAGGTCTGCCGGCACTCATCAAAGATGCGTGACACCCCCGTCAACGGTGAGGCTCTGCCCGGTCACGAAGCGGCTCGCCTCGGAACTGAGGAAGAGCACCGGCCCGATGAGGTCCTCGGTCTCCTCGACGCGCGGTATGCATTGCATCCGGACGATGGCTGCGCGTTGTTCGTCGGTGACGGTTTCGCGCGGCACCTCAGTGGCCGTGGCCCCCGGCAACACCGTGTTCACGTTGATGCCATGCGGGCCGAGTTCACGCGCGAGCGCACGGCTCATGCCGATGACCGCGGCCTTTGAAGTCACGTAGTGCAGGTAGTTCGGGCGCCCCATGCTGACGGTGCCCGAAGATACATTGACGATGCGCCCCCAACCTGCGGCGCGCATCACCGGACTCACCGCACGGGCACACAGGAATGCGCCGGTAATGTTCACCTGCATCACGCGCGCCCACTCGTCGAGCGGAATCTCCTCGAAGGGGCGCATCTTGAGCGTGGAGAAGATGGCGGCATTGTTCACCAGGATGTCGATGCGA
Organism: uncultured Pseudomonadota bacterium; assembly: GCA_903829815.1. GTDB lineage: Bacteria > Pseudomonadota > Gammaproteobacteria > Burkholderiales > SG8-39 > CAIXPL01. The sequence continues at coordinate 104,591 of CAIKRR010000036.1, forward strand.
CCGAACTCGGCCACCGTGGCATCGACCATCGCCTGGACCGAATCGACAGAGGCCACATCAGTGGCGATGAAACGTGCACGCAAGCCGGCCGCAGTCAGCTCATGCTCGACATTGCGTCCGCTCGAGGCGTTCAATTCGGCAATGATCGGTATCGCACCGGCTTGGGCAAACGCGTGCGCGTAGGCACGCCCAAGCCCCTGCCCACCGCCGGTGATGATGGCAACCCGCCCGGCAAGATCGCCAAATGTACTCATGGCATGTCTCCTCGATGTCATTCTTGTGGTTGATGCTTCAGCGTCGCGGTCCGGATCTGCCGGGTTCATCGGCCGAACACCGGATGCGGATGCGCTGACGCATCATACGATCGGCAGCGCCCCTCGACATACCCTCGTCCATCAAGCACGCCAGACATGTCCGACGCACAGGATCCCCGCATGAATCGCCCGGTTGTCGTCATCACTGGTACCACCCAGGGCATCGGCCAGGTCTGTGCGCTCGAACTGGCGCAGGCCGGACGCACCGTGCTCATGCTGGTGCGCAACGTCGCCGCCGGGGTCCTCCTGCAGCGTGACATCGAGGCACGGGTAGCCGGTGCCGACGTGCGCGTGATCGAGTGCGACCTCGCCTCGCTCGCCTCGGTACGCGAGGCTGCGCGCCACGTGAAGCACGAGGTCTCGCACATCGACTGCCTCATCAACAACGCGGGCATCGTGTCGATGCAACGGCGCGCAAGCGTCGACGGATTCGAACTCACCTTTGCCACCAATCACCTGGGCCCCTTCCTGCTCACCGAATGCCTGCGCGGCCAGATCGGCGTGGGCGGTCGCATCATCAATGTGGCCTCGCGCGTGCACCGCAAGGGCCGTGTCGACCTCGATCAGGTGCGCGCCGACGCACCCGGCACCTGGCGACCGGGCGCCGCCTACGCCCGCTCGAAGCTCGCCAACGTGCTGCACACCTTTGCGCTCGCACGACGCATGGCAGGCACCGGCGTGCGTGTGAACTGCCTGCACCCGGGCGTGGTGAGCACCCATCTGCTGCCTGCCTGGCTGCGTCTGGTGAAGCCGATCATCTCCCCCGAGATCATCGATGCGGTCGCCGGCGCACGCACCACGATGTACCTCGCGCTCTCGGACGCAGGCGCCGAGCTGCACGGCACTTACCTCGATGAACACCAGGCCGTGGTACCGGCATCGGCACTGGCGCAGGACGAGGCACTGCAGGAAGCTCTGTGGGCGGCAAGCATGCGTTGGGCAGGGCTGCGCTGAACTCGGCCCGGGCTCAGAGCGGTGTGATCTGGCTGCTCGACCACCTTGTCTGCACATCGATCACGAGGGGCTTGGCGTGGGGCTCACCGGCACATGCACCTGCACCGACTCGAGCAGGCGCGCCACCTCGGCCGGCAAGGCCCGTTCGACCCGACAGGCCGTGTTTCGCGATTCGGCAGACCCCGAGACCGGATCACAATGCGGTCCATAGGCCACTGCTACCCCGATATTGAACACGTCGGCCCCATGGGCGGTTGCGGCGATCTCGGGGTACCACCACCCCATGCCGGTAGCAACCGTGTCTTGGGCCACTTCATCAGTGATGCGCGCCTTCAGCAGGCAACGCGGCATGTCGCTGCGGGTCTGAACCCACGCCCAGTCGCCCAGCTTGATGCCACGAGCGGCTGCCGCGGCCGGATGAATGCGCAACTCGGGCGCATCCTGAATGCGCCGCGCCCAGGCATGCTCGCGAAAACGCGTGTTCTGGTAGACCATGCTGCGCACGCCGGTGAACAGAATGAGATCAAAGCCCTGTGCCGGCGATGCATAAGGCGCTGGCACATGGTCAGGCAGCGGATCGTAGCCAGCGGTCGCGCGTCGAGACGAGGCGAGCTCGATCTTGCCGCTCGGTGTCTTGAACCCACTGGTACGCCAGATTTCGTAGGCGACCGGAATCGCATGGAAACCATGGGTCCGCAGTTCCGCCAGTTCGACACCGCTCTTTTCGAGCATGAACTGGGTGAACTCGCCATGGTTCGCCCACGGGATGATCTCGTGCTCGATATGGCCGCGCTCGTGCAAGGCCTTGTACAGCGCAATCAGGATATCGATGTCGCTGCGCGCCTCCCCGAGGGGGGGCAGCACCTGCTGCATGAAAGAAAGGCACTGCCCCCCTTGATCCATGAAGACATCTTCCTCCTCGAGAAGGGTTGTCTTGGGGAGAAAGTAATCGGCCATCTCGGCAGTCGGTGTGAGCTGGTCGGCGGCGACCACGACAAGATCGAGGGCCTGCAGGGCTGCCATCGTTCGCTGCATGTCCGGGTAGGAACAGACGATATTGGCGCCGCTGAGATACATCGCCCTGATCGGATAGGGGTCGGCAGAGTGCACCGCACGCAGAACAGCCGGGTTGTGGCAGGCGCGCGCCCAGCTGTCGGGGCCCGACCACAAGGGATACTCGCGCGCACCGATGGTCATCTCCTCGACGGCACGTGGCAGACGAAACTCGGGCAGGGTCGCGAAGTTATCGCGAAAACCAGGCAACTGTCGGGCCAGACGATTGGTGCCGGGTCGATCGATGTTGCCAGTGAGGGCGAGCAAGGACTGAAATGCCATCGCGGTGGCAACACCATTGGCCTGTGCGTCGATGCCGTGTCCCAACACCAGGGCGGCCGGTTTCACCGTGGCAAAAAGACGGGCCATGGCTCGCACCGTATCGGCCGCGATACCGGTGATGGATGCCGTCCTCTCGGGGGCATGCCCGGCGGCGCGTTCACGCAGTTCGCTCGCCCCGACGCACCACTCGTCGACAAACGCCTGATCGAGGAGTCGTTCTGTGAAAAGCACGTGAATCATCGATAGCGCAAAGGCGGCGTCGGTCCCGGGTCTTATTGCCAGCCAGTGGTCGGCAAACTTTGCCAGTTGCGTGCGACGAGGATCAATGACGATCAACATGGCGCCGGCGGCACGAGCGGCCTTGATGTGCATCCAGTCGACCACATGCGATTCCGAAGGGCTCTTGCCCACCACCATGATCAATCTTGATTTCGGCAATTCATTGCCTGCCTCGGCCGTGATGCCGGTGAGCATTGCTGCCGTTGCCCGACACCCGTGGCACAGATCCTGATTGATCATCAGGTTGGGCGAACCGAGGCTGCGCAGGAGCAGACGAACGGCGATGCCCTTGCTCTGGGCATGATTGGAGACTGCCCCGGCGATGGACGGACCCCCGTGACGCGCCTTGATCTCGCCCAGGCGATCGGCGATCTCTGCGAGGGCTACCGACCAACTGATGCGCTCCCACGAGCCGGACCCCCGGGGTCCGGTTCGACGCATCGGATGGGTGATGCGTCGCTCCCCGAGACGATTGGCCATCGGACCGTGCACACCCTTCACGCAAAAAGCGCCCTGGCTTCCCGGGTGGGCCGGATTGCCGCTGATGCGCGTGACGGTGTCATCATCCATGTGAATGAGCGAGCCGCAGCGCACCAGGCACTCGGAACAGGTACTGGGAACGATTCGGGTCGACATGGTGCTGTACTCCTGATTGGCACAGAATTGCATGCCAGCCCATCTTCGTCCACTGCCGAGAGCACCATGTCGACCATGCCTGATCGAAACACCCTGGGTTCCACATTGATTGCCGCCCAGACGGGATCTCGGACTGCAGCACGTCGTGCTGCCGGTGCGGCACTTGCCTGCGTGTTCGCATGGGTCGGCCCGAGCATCGCTGCCGATGCGCCTGGCGCGTGGCCAAGCCGCCCGATCCGCGCGGTGTTGCCGGTGCCGCCCGGCGGGGTGATCGACAACACCATGCGCGTCATCGTCGAGGCCTTGAGCGCACGTCTGGGTCAACAACTGGTGATCGAGAATCACCCAGGTGCCAACGGCGCCATCGGTGCGCAACTGGTCGCCAACGCCCCAGCCGATGGACATACGATGCTCGCAGCCGTTGACGGCACCATGATGGTGTCGCTCAACCCACGCCTGTTCCCTGCGGCACCGGTATCCACCCTGCGCGACCTTGCCCCGGTGACCAAGCTGGGCGACTTCGGTCTGGTTCTGGTGGCCCATCCGTCCCTCAAGGCACGCACGCTCGCAGAATTCGTCGCGCTTGCCCGACGAACCGGGGACACTTATGGCTTTGGCACCTCGGGCATCGGCTCGACCACGCACCTGGCCGGCGAGATGCTCGCACAGCGCACCGGCATTGTGCTTTCGCACATCCCCTACAAAGGCGGCGGCCAGGCACTCACCGATGTACTGGGCGGCCAGATCCCGCTCATCATGACCACCGTTCCGACCGCCCAGCAGTACGTGAAGGCCGGGCGTCTGGTGGGCCTCGGTGTGTCGTCGCCGCGCCGCTCAGCCGGCCTGCCCGAGGTGGGCACCTATGCCGAACAGGGCATCGCCGACTTTGATGTCTCCGGCTGGGTGGGCATCTTCATGCCCGTGAAGACGCCAGCACCCATCGTCGAGAAGCTGCAGCGCGAAATCGCTGCCGTGCTTTCCTTGCCCGAGATTCGCGCGCGCTACGCCGAAATCGGCATGGAACCGAGCGGCCTGCCAGTTGCGGAATTCATCCGCGAGATTCGCGTGGGCAGCGAGCGCTGGGCCGAGGTTGTCGCGCGGGGTCGGATCAATCTGCAGTAGCAGGGCCGCAAGGTACACTCGATCATCGCCTGTTGCCCGTGAGTCCCGCATGACGATACCCGAGCCTCCTGCCAAACGAGGATTGCCCGCCGGTGAGCCGGACGTCGGTTCTCATCCAAAGGGTCTTGCCAAGGGTGATCGGATGCGCTCCTGGCTGCGCGCGACCGCCGCCGACGTTCTCGATCGGTGCACGAGCTGCGGGAAGTGCTTCGAAACCTGCCCCATGACCCCCTATGGCGCGTCACTGCCCGGGGCCGATTCAACGCAGGTGGTGGGAGGCATCCTCGACCTGCTGCGCGGCAAGGCTGGCAACACCGAGGCCCTTGACTGGGTGAAGGTGTGCAGTCATTCGGGACGCTGTGCTGCCGTGTGTCCCGAGGGCATCGACGCGATGGTGATGGTGCGTGTCGCCCACATGGCCGCCTGCGGGTCGATCGATGGCCCGACACAGATCAACGGCCGCGAAGATACCCAGTTCTTCAGACGCATCAACGCGTTTGCCCGACTGCAGATGACCGATGCCGAGATCGCGGCCTGGCACGACTGAGCGGTTCAGCGCCCCTGGCGCGGCACGCGATCGGCCTTGCGTGGCAGGAAACTCGAATTGAAGATGAAGTCGGCATTGGGCCGGGTCTTCAGATTGAACGCGGCCGAGATGTCATCGACCTGCCGTTCGAGATCGACCTTGTTGATCGCCCCCAGACCATAGCTCTGCGCAAAGGGCGTATCGACCACCCTCAACATGATGCGCAGCTTTTCCAGCGCAACGCGCTCGTTCACCAGCGGGTCGAACTGACGCGTGTACTTGACGGTTTCAGCCGGGTTGTCGATGGCCTCGATGAGCGCCCGATTGACCGCCCGCAGCACCCCGGCAATAGCAGCCGGATTCTCGGCAATCATGCGACGACTGGCGATGATGACGTTGCTGTAGAGGCGCAGGCCGGCATCGGCATACGAGAAGGTGACGATGTCGGCTTCCTTGGCGCCCCGATCGATGAGGGTAAGCCGGTCGAGTTCGAAGCCTGGCACCGCATCAACCTCGCCTCGGGCAAGCATCGTTTCGCGCAAGGCAACGTCCACCGTGCTCCAGGTGACCGATGCCGGGTCGATGCCGATGGCCTTCGCGTAGATCGGGAACGCCTTGCGCACCGAGTCGAAGGCGGGTGAGGCCATGCGCTTGCCAGCCAGATCCTGGGGCGTGCGGATGCCGGTGCTCTTGAGCGTCTGGATGATGAAGGGCGAGCGGTTGTAGAGGAGGTACACGGCCTGGAATTCGCCGCGCCCAGGGTTGTTGCCCAGGAACTCGATGACGGTGCTCATGTCGGCAGCACCCATGTCATGCGAGCCGCCCACCACCCGATTCAAGGTGGCACCCGACCCAGCGCCCGAATCGAGCACGAGGTCGATACCCTCGCGTTCGAAATAACCCTTGGCCTTGGCGGCCATGAAATAGGACATGTGCCCCTCGTAGCGCCAGTCAAGGGTGAACCGTACCCGGGTCAGAGGCCCGGTCGCCGCGGGGGTGTCTTGCGCCAGGGCGGCAGTGCTGACAAGCGCCAGGGCGCCTGTTGCGAGCACTGCGGCCATTGCTCCCACTACACCCAATACGACCCTGGTGACCGTCGTCGCAAGCACCGCAAGGCCGCCGCGTCGGGCGCTGCCGGAAACGCTCACCGGTTGGTCGGAACGGGAACGCGCAAGCATCATCCAGACATTCATTGCGGAGTCTCTCCAGGCAAGAGAAGGACATCGAATCGAACAACCACGGCATGAAAAAATCACGGCTCGAAAGATCGGGGCACCGGTGCCTCGCAGTCAATAGAGGCATCTGCCCCCTTGCTCCCTGCCTCTGGCATATTACGTGATCTGCACCGGAGACAATCAGATATGGTCCTGCCTGCCCACCACCGCTTCAGCTTCAGCCCGATTACCCAGCGCCCCGACTACCACTGGCCAGGCGGCAAGCGGCTGGCGATGTACATCGCGCTCAATGTCGAGACTTTCGGCTACGGCATGGAAGTGGGTCCGGTGCTGGGTGGGGCGCTGCCGATGCCCGACCACCGCAACTGGTCGTGGCGCGAGTACGGCAATCGGGTCGGTGTGTGGCGGATGCTTGAACTCTTCAAGGAACTGGGCCTGCCCGCCTGCTGCCTCACCAACAGCTACCTGTACGACACGCATCCGGAGGTCATGGCGGGCATTCGTGCGGCCGGACATGAAATCGTCGGTCACGGCCGCACCAATTCGGAGAAGCCCGGCCACCGGCCCGAGGATGAGGAGCGGCAACTGATCGCACAGGCCACCGATGCCATTCGCACCCACGAGGGCACGGCACCCGGTGGCTGGATGACACCGCTCATGATGCCCAGTGCCGTCACGCTCGACCTGCTGCAGGAAGCTGGCTATCGCTACGTGCTCGACTGGCCCTGTGACGACCAGCCGTTCTGGATGAAGACCCGCTCGGGGCCACTCCTGTCGGTGCCCTACCCGATCGAGACCAATGACTTCGTGCCCATCCTGCAATTGCACCATGATCCGGTGCAGTTCATGGATACCTGCGTACGGCAGTTCGATGAGATGGTCGAGCAGAGCGAAGACCAGCCCCTCGTCTTTGCGATCTCGCTGCACACCATGATCTTCGGTCAGCCGCATCGTCTGCGTGCCCTGCGTGACGGACTGCGACGCATGCTCGCCAATCCGCACTTCGACCGGGTCTGGCTCACTCGCCCGGGCGACATCGCCCGGCATTGCATCTCGCTGCCGGCAGGCACGCTGGCCGAAGCAGCAGCGCCTGGCACCCCGAGCTGATGGAGGTCACCTTCTGGTATGGCTGCAACATGGTGCGCCACGGCGACATCATTCGCGCCAGCGTGGCGCTCCTCGAGGCCATCGGCATCGAGGCAAGGCCTGCAGGGGGAGCCTCGTACTGCTGCGGTACTGCCAAGGATGCCCATCTGGCAGCCGCCGAAGGCATGGCCGTACGCACCGTCGAGAAGTTCAACGCCATCGGCAACGATCTGGTGACCTGGTGCCCTTCTTGCCAGATCCACATGGATCACTTCATGCAGCATCAGGCGGCACCGCACTTCGACGTGCGTCACATCACCGAGATGCTGCACGCCAACCGCGAGCGCCTGGCCACTCGTCTCGTACACCCGATCGAGAGGCGAGTGATGGTGCATCAGCATGTGGGCTTTCGCGAGGTGCCTGCGGCGAACCTCGTTGCAGGCCTGCTCGACCTCATTCCGGGCATCGAAGTCGTGCCGGTCGATTACGAGGCGCCGGGGCACATGTGTTCGGCCATCGCACGCGTGCCGGCCGCGCATGCCGATGCGAACCGGCGCACCGTGGACCTGGCACGCGAGCATGATGTGCAGACGCTGGTCACGGTATTCCACTCGTGTCAGCGGCTGCTCTGCGGGTTTGCCGCGACCGAACCGTTCGAGGTGGTGAACTACGTGTCGCTGCTCGCCCGCTCGATGGGCCTCGATTTTGCCGACGAGTACGGCCAGTGGAAGCAGGCGGTCGATGATGACGACCTCACGGCGCGCATCGGTGCCGACCGTATCGCACGGGCAGGTGAGGATTTCGTGCGACGTGAGATACTGCCTGAACTGCGGGCAAAGCCGCGCCGATGAAACCCTGCGAAGCTCGCATGACGCGCCCCATCGCCACACTCGCCGCAGCACTCACGGCCGCACTCGCAACCGGCCTGATGAGCCTGCCGCCGCCGGTGATGGCTCAAGGTGCCAGTACCTATCCATCACGTCCGGTGCGCTTCATCCTGCCCTACGCCCCGGGCGGCGCTGCAGAAACCGTCACTCGCCTCGTTGCCGAGCAGTTGTCGGCCTCGCTCAAGCAGCCCTTTCTGATCGAGAACCGGCCAGGTGGTGGCACCGTCATCGGTGCCATGGCCACGGTACAGGCACCGGCTGACGGACACACCGTGTTCGTCAACGCGTCCAGTTACCTCATCAACGCGCACCTGATGCGAGCGCTGCCCTACGACACCTGGGGCGACCTTTTGCCCCTTTCGCTGGCCGCAGAGAACCCGCACGTCCTGGTGGCCAGCAACGGTACGGGCTGGCGCACCTGGGCGGACTTCATCGGTGTGGCACGCAGTCGCGGCAGCGCCTACTCGTATGCGTCATTCGGCAACGGCAGCTCGGGGCATCTGGCCTTCGAGATGCTCAAGCGCACCTACGGATTCGACATGGTGCATGTGCCCTACAAGAGTACCCCACAGGCCATGACCGACGTGATGGGTGGAGCCGTTCACGCGATGCTCACCGACATGCCTGCAGCGGTCCAGCAGGTGCGCGCCGGGCGGATCATGGCGCTTGCGATCGCCGCGGAGCAGCGCAGCGGCATGCTGCCCGAAGTGCCCACCTTTGCGGAAGCCAGCAGTGGCACACGCTTCGTGTCGCGCTCCTGGTGGGGCTTCATGGTGCGAAACGGCACGCCGGCGGAGATTGCGCACACGCTCGAGACGGAGATCGGTCGCGCCCTGCACCGCCCCGAGGTGCGATCACGCCTCGCCGATCTGGGCATCACCGCCATCGGTTCGAGCGCGGCAGAGTTTGCGACCTTCATGCGTACGGAACATGCGCGGTTCGGCGAGGCCATCCGGGTCTCGGGGGCAACGCTCGACTAGGCAGGGCGACCCGACTCGCCCCTGGAGGAGACCCGCATGACAAGATGCCGCGTGCCTGGCCCCCGGCGGCGTGCCGCCTGGGCAGCAGGCGTTCTTGTGGCGATCATGGCCTCGGCCACTTTCGCCCAGCCGACCTGGCCAGCGCGGACAATCCGCATCGTCGTGCCCTACGCCGCCGGTGGCGGCGTGGACACGGTAGCCAGAACCGTCGGACAGAAACTGGCCCAGCGACTGGAGCAAGCGGTCGTCATCGACAACCGGCCGGGCGCCAGTGGCGCCATCGGCTGCGAGGTCGTCGCGCGCGCCACGCCTGACGGCTACACCCTGCTTGCCAACTTCGGCCCCTCGCACCACACCATCCAGTTCTTCGCGAAGGGAACGCCCTACGATCCGGTGCGTGACTTCACCGCAGTCAGCATCGTCGGCACCGCGCCTCAGGTGATCGTCGTCCCCGCCTCGGCCCCGGTTCGAACGGTCAGCGAACTGCTGGACCTGATGCGCCGCAACCCGGCGTCGGCAACCTACGGGACATCGGGCGTGGGCACCTCGCAGCATATCGGTGGACTGACACTGGCCCAGGCGGGCAACCTGACGCTGACCCATGTGGCCTACAAAGGCGGCTCTGCCGCCCTCAACGACCTCCTCGGCGGGCAGATTCCAGCCGCCATCCTCGTCCTGTCCAACGTCGCACCGCACATCGCGACGGGCCGCCTGCGCGCACTGGGCGTTCTCGAGTCGCACCGTGCGAGAAGCGTCCCGGCCATCCCCACCGTCGCCGAGAACGGGATGCCAGGCTTCGCGGTTCCCGATACCTGGGCGGGCTTTCTCGCGCCCGCTGGCTTGCCTCTGCCCATCGTACGGCGCCTCAACGCGGAAATACTCGCGGCCATCGAAGCACCGGAGGTCAAGGCACGCCTCGAGGCGGCGGGCTTCGAGGTCGAGGGAAGAGGCCCTGAAGCCTTTGCAGAAGAGTTGAGCGGCAGCGTCGAGACATTCCGACGCATCGTCACGCAGGCTGGCATTCGCCCCGAATGAGGGGCGCCACACGCCGCAGCCTGTCTGCGCATCCATCATCGAACACCAGGAGAACAACCGTGGGTACCCGATCGACCACCCGGCCCCGTGCCACCGCCCCGGCAGCGCCGAAGAACCAGAGACCAACCAGCCAAGGCCCTGCAGGACTCTGGCCCGGCAACACACGCATGGTTGTCCTCCTGACCTTCCTGATGGAGAACTGGTCGGAGGGCGTCGCGCCGCCCTACTCGCCGATGACCAGTCCGCCCAAGCCGGGCACCGTCGACCGGGCCGGGGTGCAGTGGTCGAGCTACGCCGGGCGAGCGGGTATTGCCCGGCTGATCCGGGTGTCACGCAAGCACGGCATGCGCGGAACCGTCTGCATCAATGCCCGATCGGCCGAACTCTTTCCCGACACCGTTCGCCACATCGTGGCCTCGGATTTCGAGATCGCGGGCCACAACTACGCCCAGGACGAAGTGCTGTCAGGGCTCGATGAACCGGCCGAACGCGCCATCATCCAGCGTTCGCTCGATATCCTGGAGCGGGTCGGTGGCGTCAGGCCCACGGGCTGGCTCAGTTCGACCCTTGCAACCACCGAGCGGACGGCCGACCTGCTGGCCGCGGAGGGCATGCGCTGGCATGGCGACTACAACTACCTCGACCTGCCCTGCCTGGTGAAGACGCGCAAGGGCACGATGGCGGCCATCCCGCACAGCGACTATGCCGACAACCGGGTGCTGCGAGGCGCGCCTGATGACTGGTTGCGCTGCCACCGCGACCTGTTCGATTTTCTGTACCGGGACGAACCCGGATCGGTCCTCAACATCACGATGCACGGGAACTTCGGCGGTCGCCCCCTGATGGCCGCAATGCTCGACCAGCTTCTGTCGCACATCACGGCACATCGCGACATCTGGGTAGCCCGCCATGACGAGCTCGCAGACCATGTGTTCGCGCGCCGCATGAAGGAAGTGAGTTATCTGGAGCGCTTCGGCACCGACGGGGCGCCGTGATCGAGCGCGTCTTCCCCGGGCACTCCAGGACGATCGGCCGGCCGCCCAGCTACCTTCCGGTCAATCGACCGACACGCCCGAAGCACGAATTGCCTGGCCCCAGCGCTCGAAGTCAGTCCGCATGAACCGGGCAAACTGCTCGGGGGTGTCGAGGTCGGAGGGAACCATCCAGTTGCCCGAGATGAACTGCTGCTGGAAGGACGGGCTGCCCAGCACGACCTTCATCGCGGCATGCACGCGAATGACAATGTCCTGAGGCAACCGCGGGGGGCCGAACATGCCAAACCAGGTGCCAGCCTCGAATCCCGGCACGGCCAGTTCGGCAACCGTAGGCAGGGCAGGCAAGGCGGCGAGGCGCTCGGGCGTCGTGGCGGCGATCATGCGGAGCTTGCCAGTACGCACATGGGGCTCCACGAGACCCGGGCTGATCATGACCATCGCGATCTGGCCACCCAGCAGGTCGTTCATCGCCGGGCCGGCTCCCTTGTAGGGCACATGGTTCAGATCAATGCCGAGCGCCTGTTTCAGTTGCTCGACCCGAACATGCACGGAAGACCCCAGACCAAATGACCCGTAGGCGAGCTTGCCGGGCTGTGCCCTGGCCAGGGCCACGAACTCCTGCAGCGTATTGGCCGGCACGGCAGCGCTGATGCCGATGACCCAGGGCACCCGCGACACCTGGGTGATGGGCGTGAATCCGGCCAGACCATCAAAGGGCAGTGTGCGATACAGGTGCGGGCTCATCACGAAAGGGGATGCCTCCGACATGAGCAGCGTGTACCCGTCGGGTTCCGCCTTCGACACGTAGTCGGCACCGATGATGCCGTTGGCACCCACCCGGTTTTCCACCAGCACCGACTGCTTCCACATCTCCGAAAGGCGCGCAGCAACCGCCCGCGCGAGCGGATCCATCGCGCCAGCCGCAGCGACGGGAATGACGATCTTGATCGGTCTCGATGGCCAGGCCTGCGCACGCACCTCGAGCGAAACAAGAGGCAGGGTGAGCAACAGCACGGCGAGCAGGTGAATGCGGGGACGACCGATCATGATGGCTCCTCGTGACGGGCACAGGGCAGCGGGCGGTTGCTCGCCAGGGTGCCCCGGCCAAGGGGTGCAACGCAGCAGTACAAGACTATTCGGGCTTGATTCCTGCGAGCTTCACCAGCTGTGCGTAGGTGGCAATTTCCGACTCGATGAACTTCGCAAACTCGGCAGGCGGGTTGCCCACCGGGGATACCCCCATGGCTTCGAAGCGCTCGCGCACCATCGGCGTCTCCAGTGCCTTGCGAACGTCCTGATGGATGCTGGCCACCAGCGGCGCAGGCGTGCCGCCCGGGGCGAAGAGCGCAAACCAGCCCCCGTCGAGGACCATGTTGGCCAGACCCGCCTCGACCATGGTGGGTACCTCGGGCATGTAGGGTGCGCGCGTCTTGCCGGTATAGGCCAGCGCCCGGATCTGCCGGGCCTTCACGCCCTGAATGGCCTGAGGCGGGGTGATGAACATGGTCTGGATTTCACCGGCAATGACCGCAGCCATGGCCGGACCCGAGCCCTTGTAGGGGATATGAACCATGGTGGTTCCAGCCCGGTTGTTGAACATCTCGGTCGCGAGGTGCAGGCTGTTGCCGATGCCCGGCGTACCGTACGAGGCGCGTGTACCGGGCTGCTTGAGCCAGGCAATGAAGTCCTGCAGGGTCTGTGCCGGCACCGTGGGGTTCACCGTCAGGAAGAGTCCGTCGACCGCACACAGATTGGTCACCGGCGCGAAGTCGGTGGCCATGTTGAAGGGCAATTTCAGATAGATGCTGGGGTTGATGACGAACGAAGTCGAGACGACCATGAGCGTATTGCCATCGGGTGGCGAGCGTGCAAGAAGCTCGGCCCCGATGAGGCCGTTGGCCCCCGGACGATTGTCGACGACGTGACTGTGTCCGGTCTGTGTTGAAAGCGCCTGGGCGAGGATGCGCGCAACCGAATCGGGCGTGCCACCGCCACCCGCGAAGGGCACGATGAGGCGAACCGGCTTGGCGGCACCCGCTTGGGCATGCGCCGTGTGCGGATACAGCCACAAGGCCGGCATCAGGGCCGCCACGGACAAGACTCGCCGCAGGACGAGCGGAGCCTTCATCGAGAACAGCCTGCCATGCCAGCGCGTACGCGGCGAGGCCGCACGCATCAGGACTTCGCCTTGCGAACGGTGCGCGCCTTCAACTCCGAGGCCGCGAGTTTCTTGTCCAGATGCGAAGCCCGCTTCTGGTTGAGGGCAACATCGGCGTAACCCATGAAGTCGGGCCTCGCCTTGCCGACCATCACCTGGGTGTACACCGGCTCGACCGTCGCATTGTGATAGCCATGAATGACGCCAGCAGGGCAGGAAGCGCAATCCCAGGGGCCGAGCACCACATCGATGCGACGGCCGTCTTCTTCCTCGAAAAACACCGTCAGGTGTCCTTGCAGGACGAAGAACACCTCTTCGATCTCGTGGGTGTGCGAGGCGTTGCCCTGGCCCGGTGGCACATACATCACGCTCAGCGTGAAGCCGCCCGCGGGAATGAAATCGGGCCCCGGCTTGCCGCTCGTATTGCCGATGAAGCGATGCTGTGCCCGGCGCCAGCCCTCGATCTTCGCATCGGCAAAGGCATTCCAGTCGGGCTTGCGCTCGCCAAAGCGGGCCACGTAGCGGGTGCTGATTTCCTCGAGGGACATGCCAGCAACGGCGGGGTCCAGTTCGTGCACGCGCTTGAAGGCCGGTGCCGGCTTTTTCTTGAGGGACGATGAGGCCATGTCAAACCGCTCCTTGGGTCTTGCCAGTGATCCCTGCCTGGTGCATGACGGCATCGGAGCAGGGGCATGCACCCCAATATACCGATGCTGACCGCTTGCAACAATCCGGGCGGGCCACCGCGTCATACGACCGCCTCGGGCCGTTGTATCCTTCGCCGGAAGCGAGCATGTGCCGATGAGGCCTGCAGCGCAGCGCAAACCACAACCCGCCCGGGCCGACCGGTGCGCGGACAGGGAGACGATCACGATGAACGCCCGCGTTCCGGTCAACAACGCCACGCCGACAGAAGAGCGCTGCGTCACCTCATATCCGGCCCGTCGGGCCTACCGCCCCGGGGTCGTCTACCCCCCGGCGGTTCCCGGCCTCACCGACGCCATCGACATCCACTGCCATTCGCATGAAGGGCAGCAGGACGCCCTGGCCCTGGCCCAGCTCGCCTCCGAGAGCGGCATGCGGGGCATTCTCTACAAGACCATTGGTGCGATCTCGGGTGAGTACGAACCCGAGCGCGCGATGCAGACGGTGCGCGAACAACTGGCCCGCTGGTCCGACGAGGTGAAGATCCGCCCGATCGACTGCTGGGCGGGATACGGCGTGACCATGGACAACAAGGCACCCACCGTGGAGAAGCTGCGCAAGAACCTCGATGACGGCGTTCGCGGCGTGTGGCTACCGGTCTTCAACAGCACGCACACCTACAACAAGATCGGTGCATTGGCACGCTGGATCGACCCGGATGCGCCCGCTGGCGCCCATACCCCGCCCATGTCCTGGGACGAGGCGCTGCGACTCGGCCACTATCTGCTCGACGAGCATGGTCGTCTGAAGCCGCTCTATGAAGACATCGTTCGCATGGTAGCCGATCGCGATGTGGCGCTTTTCTTCGGTCACCCGACCTGGGAGGAGATCGACGCGCTGGCCAACCTCGTGCACAAGCTCGGGTTCAAGCGCGCCGTCATCGATCACCCATTCAGCCCGTTCATCAGTCTCACCCCCGAGAAGATGCGTGACCTGACCGCAATGGGCATCTACATGAACTTCACCTTCGATGAACTCTCGCCGCTGCTCGGCGTCGACCCCAAGCGCATGTACGACGCCATCCGTGCCATCGGCGTTTCGAAGGTCACGCTCTCGAGCGACGCCGGCGAGCCGCTCTTTCCGCATTCGGTTGAATGCATGCGGCTCATCCGCGGCTACATGGCGGCGTTTGGCCTCGATGAATCGGAGCTGCAGACCGTCTGCTGCACCAACCCGGCCCGGGTGATGGGTCTGGCCTGAGGTCAGCGCAATGGCGTGACCCTGCGTTCGAGCGTGCGCGGCAGGGTCACCGCCCTTTCAGTCCTCGTGCGGCGCCTTGTAATACCCGATCACGTCGCCCTCGGTGGTCACCCCGAGACCGTTGAGCAGGCGATTGGAGTAGTTGAAGTAGGCGCAGACCTGGTTCACCTCGAGAATCTCGCCATCGTCGCAACCGGCTGCATGCAGTGCGTCGATATCGGCGCGCACCATGTCACCCACCGCCACGGTGAGCTTGCGGGCGTAGTCGAGGAGCGCGCGCTCCTTGCCCTCGAAGGCAAGTTCAGGTCGAGTGGCATCGAGTGCTTCGCGCACCCGGGCGGCCCGCACCGGATCGGCGATGAGCCGGCTTGCATTCGCCCAGTGATGGGTGAGACTGTAGGTGCAGCGATTGCTGATGCTGACATACGAGGCCACGACTTCCAGAAACCAGAACGGCAGCGTGTTGTCGGGGTTGTGCAGGACACTGCGGTAGAGCACCACATGCCCGTCCATGGTGTGAGGGCGCAGGCTGTGCGCACGCATCACGTTGTCGACGGTGCCGTGCGGCGTGGTGACCTTGTCGTACAGGGTCTTCAGAAGCCCGGTGGCTTCCAAAAGCGGAATCATCCGTATCCAGGCGCTCATTGGTTCAACCTCATTATTCCAGCCTCATGGCATCAGCCTGCACAGGATTCAAGCTGCCTCATTCTTCAGCCAGAAACGCGCGGTAATCCTCGACGGCACCGCTGATGGCAAGCTCGAGAAGTGCTGCACCATCGGTTGCACGCGCAAGGCCCGAATCGGACCCCACACGGCCATCCGGAAACGCCTCGCGATGCGAGCGGGCATCCCAGTGATTGTCGCCGCCGTGGTCACGCAGAAAGGCGCTCGAGAGCGGTTGGGGCGGGAGCAGGGTCGCACCGTCTGACGCCTCAGTCTGCGCGGCAAAGGCTTGCGGATCACAGTGCCGGGTGATGGCCACCTCGCTGGGTGTGGCATGCATGCCTTCGGCTGCACCGTATAGCGTTCGCCGCAGCGCATCGGCGGCCGGGTACTCCCACCAACTGCGCAGGCGACAGCGTGGCGAGGCGCCACTGCGCTCACCGAGGCTCCAGCGTGCATAGATATCCTGAAACGCCGCACGGACCGGCGCCACATTGCCACCGTGGCCATTCACGAAGTAAAAATGCCGAAAGCCCTGCGCGGTCAGCGAGAGCACCAGGTCTTCGACGGTGGCCATCAAGGTCGTTGCCCGCACCGAGATCGTGCCGGGGAAGGCGAGGTTGAACTGCGCCACGCCGAGCGCCAGCGTGGGCGCTACCAGCACCTGGGCCCGCTCACCCAGTCCGTGGGCAACGGCCTCGGCGGTGGCTGCATCGGTACCGATAAGGCCGATGGGGCCATGCTGCTCGGTCGAACCCATGGGTATCACGATTCCGGTCGAGTGCGCGAGATAACGCTCGACATCAGTCCAGGTCGATCGTGCAAGCAGCATGAACGAGACTCCTCAGGCAGACGCGATCAGACCCAGCCCTGGCGCCACACGGTCGCATCGCGCAGGTCGCGCCAGGCGATGCGCCGCGCTCGATGCGAGTGTACCGCCTCGATCTCGACCCACTCGAGCGGAGCCTCGGGCGCCTCGGGCTCGATGAGCCGCGTGACGATGAAGTGCTTCTCGCGGGCCACGGGTGCCACCGCAGTCCACTTGCTCAGCAGGAGCTTCTTGGGCTGGATGGGGTTGGCATTCATTCGGCCCGCGCCCCCGATTGCCGCACGGCCTGGGTGTAATAGGCCTTGTCGGCCTCGAGCTGTGCCGCATGCTGCTCAGGGGTGGTGCCGGCCGGGTCGATCCCGAGGCTCTCGAAGCGGCGCACCACCGCCGGTTGCTGCAGGGCGCGGCGCAGTTCAGCCGAGAGTTTCTGCACGATGGCACGCGGCGTGCCGGCCGGTGCGAGCGCATGCACCGAGGGCAGGAAGAACATGTCGCGCACGCCCAGTTCGCTGAACGTGGGGACATCGGGTGCCTGCGTCGAGCGGTTGGGGCTCGCAACCGCGAGAATGAGCGCCTTGCCCGAGCGTACATGCGGGGCGATCGGGCCGTAGGCCGTGAAGAGCACCTGGATGTCCCCGGCAACGAGCGCCGGGGTCGACTGACCGCTGCTCTTGTAGGGCACATGCACGAGGTCGATGCCGAGCCGGGTCTTCAGCGTTTCGGTCGCCAGATGATGGATCGACCCCGACCCCGACGAGCCATAGGAGAGCGTGCCGGGACGCGAGCGCGCGAGCGCGAGAAACTCGCGCCAGTCGCGCACCGCAAGGCTGCTCCCCACCGAAAGGAAGAAGGGTGTCGTCCCGAGGAGCGAGACCGCCGCGAAGTCTCGCAGCGTGTCATAGGCTGGCCGCTCGGTGAGGGCCGGGTTGATGGCCGTGTTGGTGAGATCGGCGATCAGCAGGGTGTAACCATCGGCTGGCGCCTTGGCCACGAGCAGTGCGGCGATGGCACCACTGGCGCCGGGACGGTTGTCGACGATGGCCGTCTGGCCACGCATCTCGGGGCTCGACAGGAGGCCTTCGGCGATGATGCGAGCCACGACATCGGTGAGCCCTCCCGCGGTGGACGAGTTAACCAGATGAATGGGGCGAGACGGAAAGGCGGCCGGCTCTTCGGCGTGGGCAATGGCCCCGAGGGCCGGCAGCACGGTGGCGAGCAAGCAGAAGACGAGGCCCGACAGAGGCCGGGAAAGCGTGCAGGACATCAGGCGCATCGGGCATCATCTCGAGACAGGATGCGTGGATGGTACCGGTGAACGCCGCGAGAGGCCTGTTGTACCATCGACGACCGAGACTCGCACTCGAAGCCCGCATCCGCACCAGAGGCATTCCGATGAAGATCATTCCGATCGAGACCCGCACGCTCACGGCCGCCGAGAACCAGATTCGCGAGGGCACCATTCGGGCCTACCGCATTCTCGAAGGCGAACCGGGGCCAGACAACTTTTCACTGAAACTCGTGAACATCGAGGGGCACTACTACTCGCCCCGGCATCGGCACAACTTCGATCAGGTGCGTCTGCAGCTCGAGGGTGAGTTCGACTACGCCGCCGATGGCTGCTTCAAGCCCGGTTCGATCGGCTACTTTCCGGAATCGGTACGCTACGGTCCCCAGACCACCGAAGGCGGCAGCTGGAACCTGCTGGTGCAATTTGGCGGGGCCAGTGGCTCGGGCTACACCCCGGAGAGCGAAGAAGAACGCGCCGCCGGCGAACTGAAGAAAAAGGGCGTGTTCGAGAATGGGGTCTACACCTGGTATCGAGCCGACGGCACCAAGGTGAACCAGGACGCCTACGAGGCGGTGTGGGAGCACATCCACGGCCGGCCCCTGGTCTACCCGGCGCCACGCTATGAGCGCCCGGTATTCATGAATACCACCCACTTCGATTGGGTGCCCGTGGCCGGGCAGCCGGGCGTGGATCGCAAGGCAGCGGGCACGTTTACCGAGCGCGAGACGCAACTTGCGTTCTACCGGGTGGCATCTGGTGCCACCCTGGCGCTCGAGGGCGGCAGCATCTACTTCGTGCTGAAGGGCACAGGGCTCGTGAATGGCGAAAGCTTGGCGAAGCACACGACGGTGAGCCTCGCCGCCGGCGAGCAAGGCGCCTTGGCCGCCACGGAAGGGTTGGAGTGCGTTCAGATCAGGATGGGCGGGGCGGGGCTGAAGGGCGCCTGAGGCGTCATGAGCACTTCTGCGGGCGTGAGCGGGTCAATCAGGCCTTTCGTTTCAGCCGCTCGACTTCGGCGTGGAAGGCAGGGGTCAGGTCCGCGATCAAGGATTCGATGTCGCGCACCTGATGTTGAACCGTCAACA
>CAIKRR010000037.1 GCA_903829815.1 uncultured Pseudomonadota bacterium
ACTAAACCACTAAACCACTAAACCACTAAACCACTAAACCACTAAACCACTAAACCACTAAACCGCGAGTCTACAATACAGCATAAACACCCCGGTTCTCTGATCCAGGCCGAACCGACGGCTCGTCGGCAGGGATCAGCGCTTTCGGGCAAGGATGGTGCCGCGACAACTGCGAGCACCGCAGAGGCAGATGTACCGCTTCTTGACGGTCGCAGTGTGCCGCTCCTCGAGCTGGATGTTGTAATCGTAGGTCAATTCCTCACCCTCGCGGATGGTGCGCCTGGCCGAGATGAAGATCCGACTGTCTTCACCCGATACCTCGCAGTTGGGCGCGCACGAGTGATTGATCCAGCGCGAGGAGTTACCGCCGCAATTGCCATCGATCACCCGCTCGTCGTCGATCGCGAAGAGGAAGGTGTGGTTCTGTTCCTGCCCTTCGCCATGATCCGGATAGCGGCGCCACACCGCCTGCCAACTGATCACCTCGCCCACGTACTCGATGATGCGAGTGCCCTTGGGAATGCGCTGCAAGGCAAAGCCACCCTTGCCGTGCACCCCTGAGCGACGCACGATGAACAGACGCCCCCGCAAGGCACCTGCAGCACGAGCAGGTGCATTGCGAACGGCGGTTTTGCCTGTCGCCATCCTGCGATGCCTACAGCCCGAGTGCGGCGATGCCGGCCGCTGCAACCTGTTCGTCCTCGTGGGACTGCACGCCCGAAACGCCGACACCACCGATGCGTACGCCATCGATGATGATCGGCAGGCCGCCCTGGACCGGCAGTACTGGCATGCCCAGCATGGCCAGTCGGCCTTCCTTGATACGGTCTTCCCAGGTCTTGGAGGCACGACCGGTGAGCGCCGCAGTGCGACCCTTGCCCGTGGCAATCTCGCTGGTCAGTCCGTTCGCACCGTCCATACGGAACAGGTGCAGCAGGATGCCGCCATCATCAAGAATGGCAACCGTGACCTGCCAGTTGTTCTTGACCGCTTCGGCCTCGCAGCCGGCGGCAATCTTCTTGCAGTCATCGAGCGTGAGCATCTGACGAGTCTTCATGACATCTCCTGGTAGTTGACCTGCTTGTCAGGCCGGAACGGTCGGGCCCGGAACGCAGGCCCTGATGGGATTGAACGCATCTCATGGAACGCGTTGAACAGATCGAATCGTCCAAGGGACAAGCGCAGCGTCAAGGGCAGCATTCGGCAGGCACCTGTCTTCTCAGCGGGGATTCAAAGCCTCACGCACCTGCTCCAGTGCAGCGGGATCTTCCAGTGTAGTGAGGTCTCCCGGGTCGCGCCCTTCGGCCAGTGCCTGTATCGATCGGCGCAGCAACTTGCCCGAACGTGTCTTGGGCAAGGCGGCCACGAAGTGTACCTGCGCAGGACGGCCGATAGCTCCGATATGGGTATCGACCGCATGCTGAACCTCGCGCGCATGAGCGCTGCACTGCAAGGCACCTTCGGCGCGTGCCGGATCCTTGAGTACCACGAAGGCTACCGGCACCTGCCCCTTGAGCGCATCGGCAACGCCGACCACGGCGCATTCGGCCACATTGGCATGCGTCTGGACAGCCTCCTCGATCTCGCGCGTACCAAGGCGATGTCCCGCCACATTGATCACGTCATCGGTGCGCCCCAATATGAAATAGTAGCCGTCCTCGTCACGCGTCGCCCAGTCGAAGGTCGTGTAAACCGGCGCCCCGCGAAAGCTCGAGAAGTAAGTCGAGATGAAGCGCTCGTCGTCCCGCCAGATCGTGCTCATGCACCCCGGCGGCAGCGGCGGCACGATGCACAACACGCCTTTCTGACCGGCACCGAGCGCGGCGCCGGTCTGCTCGTCGCGAATCTCGAGTTCGTAGCCATAGGTGGCAAAGCTCGGACTCCCGATCTTGCGGGGCGTATCTTCGATGCCAGGCTGCGCGGTGAGAATCGGCCACCCGGTCTCGGTCTGCCAGTAGTTGTCGATGACCGGCACGCCCAGCCCCTTGGATATCCACGCCGAGGTCGGCTCATCGAGTGGCTCACCGGCCAGAAAGAGAAATCGCAGCGTCGACAGATCGTAACGACCGAGCCACGCCGGGTCCTGCTTTTTCAGCACCCGGATCGCCGTCGGCGAGGAGAACATGCCGGACACCCGGTAGTCCTGCACGATCTTCCACCACACCCCCGGGTCAGGCCGCATCGGCAGCCCTTCGTAGAGGATGGTGGTGGAGCCATTGATCAGCGGTGCGTAGACGATATAGGAATGCCCTACAACCCAGCCGATGTCCGAGGTGCAGAACCACGCCTCGCCCGGACGCGAGTCGTAGATGTATTCCATCGAACTGGCCAGAGCCACCGCGTACCCGCCGGTATCGCGCTGCACGCCCTTGGGGCGCCCAGTCGTGCCGCTCGTGTAGAGGATGTAGCTCGGGTGCGACGAGGGCACCCACTCGCAGGCGATCTCGTCATTCATGTGGATGCCGCGAAGCCGCGCATAGTCATGATCGCGACCAGCGACGCGTGCCCTATCTGGCGCCAGTCCGCGATCGAGCACCACAACCTGTGGCGTCGCAGCCGCCGACAGCGCAAGCGCCTCATCGAGCAGGGGCTTGAGCGGAATCACCTTGCCCATGCGCATCCCGGCGTCCGCGGTCATGATGAGCCGCGGCTGCGCATCATCGATGCGCGCAGCAAGGCTTGCCGCGGCAAAACCACCAAATACGACCGAGTGCACTGCCCCAAGACGCACCGTTGCCAGCATGGCAAAGATGGCTTCGGGCACCATCGGCATGTAGATGAGCACTCGGTCGCCGCATTCGACGCCCAGGCCCTTCATGGCGCCAGCCAGGCGGTTTACCTCGCGATAGACCTGCGCATAGGTAAAGGTGCGTGTCGCGCCGGTTTCCGATGAAATATAGACCAGAGCCGATTGCGCGCCGCGTTCCGGCAGGTGACGGTCAACCGCGTTGTGGCAGAGATTGGTCTGACCATCAGGAAACCACTGGGCGAAGGGCAATCGGCTGGCATCGAGGGCCGTTGTGGGTTTCACCCGCCAGTCGATACGGCTGGCCTCCTCGAGCCAGAATCCCTCTCGATCTCGAATCGAACGCTCGTGGGTGGCCTTGTATCCTGCCCCTGCCATCGCTGTCTCCCGATGTCGTGGTCTGCACACCCGAGTGTAGCGCGCTCGGGATGCATTCCGCTCAGCACCTCAGCTGGGCTGATGGCTCGCCAGCCGATGCACCACCGAACGCTCGGCGGCGGCAAGGTAGTCGGCGCTCTGCATCTCGGCCAGCCGACTCGCCGTGCGATCGAACTCGAACTTCATCGCCCGCAACCGCGCCTCGCGCGGCTCGCCATCGATGCGCAACAGCTGCTCGGGGGCCGACTCGGCCGAGAGCAGCAACTTGACCCGGTTGTCGTAGAACACATCGATCATCAGCGTGAAGCGACGCGCCAGATCGGCCTCGCTCAACCCCATGCGCGGAACATCGGAAACGATCACCGTGTGAAAGCGCCGCGCGATCTCCAGATAATCGTTCTGCGAACGTCCCCAGCCACAGATCACCGAAAAGTCAAACCAGATAACGCCTTCGGCGGCCAGACGACAGGGCAACGAGCGATGCTCGACCTCGATCGACTGCCCGGGAGCAATCCGGGCGGCGACCCGAGGCACGCTGGCCGCCAGAGCGTCATCGGCCGCTGCCCCGGCCGGGGTGTGATAAGTGCGCAGCCGTTGCATTTCCAGGCGCCGATAGTCGCGACCCGCGTCGACATTGATGACATCGAGCTTGGCTTCGATGAGCGCAATGGTGGGCAGGAACGACTCGCGCTTCAAGCCATCCCGGTACAACTCGCCGGGCTGGTAATTCGAAGTCATGCAGTAGACGACGCCGCGCGCCATCGTGCGCTCGAGGAGGCGCCCCAGGATCATCGCGTCGGCAATGTCGTTGACATGGAACTCGTCAAAACACACCAGCCGGTACTGGCTTGCAATGCGCTCAGCCACTGCCATCAAGGGATCGGGGACGGTGCGCAATTCGGCCATCTGACGATGGACGTCGCGCATGAAATGATGAAAATGCACGCGTACCTTGCGCTCGAGCGGCACGGCGAGAAAGAAACTGTCCATGAGGAAGCTCTTGCCTCGACCGACCCCGCCCCAGAGGAAGAATCCACGCGGCAGGTCGGGCTTGACCATCCAGCGACGAACCGCGCTGCGCCGCCGAAACTTGTAGCGGCTCCAGGCAAGCCACACCCGCTGCAGGTGCTCCACCGCAGCAGCCTGCGCCGGGTCGGCTTCAAATCCCCGCTGGACAAGTGCACGACGATACAGATCGAGCACCGAGGGTTTTTCGCCCTCGGCGAGATCGAAATCGCCGGCCAGATCCAGACCGACATCACGCATTCATTGCACCCTCTGCCCGCCTTGCAACTGCACCATCAGGCATGCAGGGCTCTTGAATCGGCAGCCAGCGCTGCCTCGTGGAGAACTTCCGACAGGGTCGGGTGCGCGTGCACGATGCGCGCGATGTCTTCAGATGAAGCCCGGAACTCCATTGCAACCACAGCCTCTGCAATCAATTCGGAGGCATGCGCATTGACCACGTGCACGCCCAGAATCTCGTCGGTCGTGGCATGCGCGAGCACCTTGACGAAACCATCGGTCTCATCCTGCCCCTTGGCTCGGCCATTGTTCATGAACAGACTGGAGCCCACCTTGTAGGGGATGCCTGCATCCTTCAACTGGCGTTCGTTGCGTCCGACCCAGGCAATTTCAGGCGAGGTGTAGATCACCCACGGAATGGTGTCGTGGTTGACATGCGACTTCTGCCCGGCAAGGCGTTCGGCCACCATCACCCCCTCTTCCGATCCCTTGTGAGCGAGCATCGGTCCGCGCACCACGTCACCGATCGCGAACACGCTCGGCAGATTGGTATGGCAGTGATCGTCGACTTCGACAAAGCCTCGCGCATCGAGCTTCAGGCCCACCGCATCGGCACCCAGGCCGTCGGTATTGGGAACACGACCGATCGAGACAATGAGACGATCGAATTCGAGCTTCTTCGTCGTGCCCTCTTCCTCGAAGCTCACGCTGACGCTTTTGGTGCCGGCCTTGATCGCACCGAGCTTCACACCCAGTCGGATGTCGAGCTGCTGATTGACCGTGAACTGCTTCCAGGCTTCCTTGGCGACGGCCTCGTCGGCGGCCGCAAGAAAGCTCGGCAACGCCTCGAGGATGGTGACCTCGGCGCCGAGTCGCTTCCAGACACTACCCAGCTCCAACCCGATCACGCCCGCACCGATCACCCCCAGGCGCTTCGGGACGCTGTCAAATCCGAGCGCACCCACGTTGTCGCAGACGAGGCGGTTGTCGACGGCCAGATCCGGCAGGTGGCGGGCGCGCGAACCGGTTGCAATCACGACGCTACGAGCAGTGACCACTTCGCCATCGACATCGACCGCGTAGCCATCAGCGGTATTTGCCGTGAGGCGGCCGTGCCCTTTCAACCAGGTGACCTTGTTCTTGCGAAACAGGAACTCGATGCCCTTGGTCATCTTGTCGACGATGCCCTCCTTGCGGGCCAGCATCTTGCCAAGGTCGAACTCGGCACCCTTCACGGTGATGCCATGGTCGGCAAACTTGTGCAGCACCTTCTCGTAGTTCTCGGAAGATTCGAGCAGAGCCTTTGACGGAATGCATCCCACATTGAGGCATGTTCCGCCGAGGACATTTTGCCCCTTGGGGTTCTTCCACTCTTCAACACAGGCAGTACGCATGCCCAGCTGTGCCGCGCGGATGGCGCAGACATAGCCGGCAGGCCCCGAGCCGATCACGACCAGATCGAAGTTCTGTGCCATGGCTCAGATCTCCAGCAGGAGGCGAGCGGGATCCTCGAGCGCGTCCTTCATCGCCACCAGCGCCAGCACCGCCTCACGGCCATCGATGATCCGGTGGTCATAGGAGAGTGCAAGGTAGTTCATCGGGCGGATCACGATCTGGCCGTTCTCGACCACCGGGCGATCCTTGGTGGCATGCACGCCAAGGATGGCCGACTGCGGCGGATTGATGATGGGGGTGGACAGCATCGAGCCGAACACGCCACCGTTGGAAATCGAGAAGGTACCCCCGGTGAGTTCCTCGATACCGAGCTTGCCATCGCCAGCGCGCTTGCCGAAATCGGCAATCTTCTTCTCGATATCGGCAAAGGTGAGTTGGTCGGCATTGCGGATGATCGGTACCACCAGGCCACGCGGCGAGCCGACAGCCACACCAATGTCGAAATAGCCGTGATAAACGATGTCACTGCCATCGACCGAGGAATTCACCACCGGGTACTTCTTGAGGGCATGCACGGCCGCCTTCACGAAGAAGGACATGAATCCGATGCGAACGCCATGCTCCTTCTCGAACCGGTCCTGGTAGCGCTTGCGCATGTCCATGACGGGCTGCATGTTCACTTCGTTGAATGTCGTGAGAATGGCGCTCTGCGATTGCGATTGCAGCAGACGTTCGGCCACACGCGCTCGCAGCCGCGACATCGGCACACGCTGCTCGGGGCGCTCACCCAGGATCTTGTCGATACTGACCGGGGCCGGCGGTTGCGGCAGCGAAGCGACGGGCGCGCCAGTGGTCGCGGGAGCCGCTGGTGCAGCGGGTGCGGCCATGGTGCCGAGCACGTCACCCTTGGTAATCCGCCCATCGCGACCAGAGCCGCTCAGCTGCGTGACATTGACGGCGTTTTCCTCGACCAGCTTGCGCGCTGCAGGCATCAGACGCGCGTCGTCGCGCGCAGCCTCGGGCGTTGGCATCGGGGTCGGCGCAACAGCAGCGGGTTGCGGCTTGGCCGCAGAACCGACTGCACCCGCAACGGCTTTGGCTTCGGTGTCGATGGTGGCGATCACCTCGCCGGCCACGACCGTGCCGCCATCGCCCTTGATGATGTTGACAAGGACACCGTCGACCGGTGATGGCAACTCGAGCACGACCTTGTCGGTCTCGACGTCGATCAGGTTCTCGTCGCGCGTGACTTGCTCGCCCGCCTTCTTGTGCCATGCCAGCAGGGTTGCTTCGGAAACGGATTCCGACAGCTGGGGGACCTTGACTTCAACTAATGCCATGAGATGGAGCTCCGTTCCGGTTTTTCGTGGGCGGTGGCCTGGCCCCTGCTGCCACGTACTGCAAAACAGACGCGTGTAACACGCCGGAAATGAGACGTCCCCGCAACGGGGCCGTCGAATTCACTGACTGCAAATGCCTTCAATCCCTGCACCGATACGAGGCAGCCGACGCTGCCTGGATCCGCCTTGCGTGCTGCTCTGCCGCTACGCCGCAGCCGGTACGAGCCCGGCTGACGGCGTCAACTCTTGAACTTGCCAAAGGCCTGATCAACCAGTTTCTTCTGCTGTTCGTTGTGCTTGGCGGCGTAGCCCACTGCGGGTGCCGCAGCCGACGGGCGACCTGCGTAGAAGAGCTTCTGGTCTGCACGCATGTTCTCGAGGAAGTAATGCTGCGACTGATACCAGGCCCCTTGATTCTGCGGCTCTTCCTGCACCCACACCACTTCCTTGGCATTCGGATAGCGCTTCATCTCGGCGGCAAACTGCTTGTGCGGGAAGGGATACAACTGTTCCACCCGGATGACGGCGACATTGTCCAGTCGCCGTTCGCGTCGCGCAGCCAACAGATCGTAGTAAACCTTGCCAGAGCAGGCGACGATCCGGGTGACCGCATCGACCTCCAGCGCATCGACTTCGCCAATCACGGTCTGAAAACCACCCTTGGACAAATCCTTGAGCGAAGACACCGCCTCGGCCTTGCGAAGCAGCGACTTCGGGGTCATGACCACGAGCGGCTTGCGGAAGTTGCGCACCATCTGACGACGCAGCAAGTGGAAGATCTGTGCTGGTGTCGAGGGCACACAGACCTGGATGTTGTGTTCGGCCGTCAGTTGCAGGTAACGCTCCAGACGCGCCGACGAATGCTCGGGCCCCTGTCCTTCGAAGCCATGCGGCAGCATCATCACCAGGCCGCAGAGGCGACCCCACTTGGCCTCACCCGAGGTAATGAACTGATCGATCACCACCTGGGCGCCATTGGCGAAATCACCGAATTGCGCTTCCCAGATGACCATTTCATTGGGCTCGGCGTAGGCATACCCATACTCGAATCCGAGCACCGCCTCTTCCGAGAGCACCGAATCGATGACCTGAAATTCGGCCTGCGTGTCCGACAGGTGCTGCAGCGGGATAAAGGACCCGGCATCCCACCGCTCGCGATTCTGGTCGTGCCAGACCGCATGGCGGTGAGCGAAAGTGCCGCGACCCGAATCCTGGCCCGACAGGCGGATGCCATACCCATTGACCAGCAGGCTCGCGTAAGAGAGGGTCTCGGCCATGCCCCAGTCGAGTTGGCGCTTGCCCTCCACCATTTCGCGGCGGCCCTGGACCACGCGCTCCACGACAGAGTGCAGCTTGAAGCCAGCCGGAGGCGAGGTGAGCAGTTGTCCCAGGCGCTGCAGTTCGGCGATCGGCAGCGCGGTCTCGGCGTGATCGGTCCATTTGGCCGCGTTGTAGGCCGACCAGTCAATCGCGTACTGACGCTGGAAATTCGACAGAACCGGGCTCGACGTATGACGCCCCTGGTCGAGCGCCGCACGATATTCCTTCACCAGGCGGTCAGGGGTATCGGCTGACACCACGCCTTGCGCAACGAGCTTGTCGCCATAGAGCTTGCGCGTGCCCGGATGCTGCGCGATCTTCTTGTACATCAGCGGCTGGGTGACGAAGGGCTCGTCCTGCTCGTTGTGGCCCAGGCGCCGGAAACAGACCAGATCGACCACCACGTCCTTCTTGAATTCCTTGCGGAAGTCCATCGCGAGTTGGGTGATGAACAGGCACGCTTCGGGATCATCTCCATTCACATGGAAGATCGGCGCTTCGATCATCTTGGCAACATCGGTGCAATACACGGTCGAACGCGCATCACGCGGGTCAGATGTCGTGAAGCCGATCTGGTTGTTGACCACGACGTGAACCGTGCCGCCCGTACCATAGCCTCGGGTCTGTGCAAGATTCAGGGTCTCCATGATGACGCCCTGCCCGGCAAAGGCGGCGTCACCGTGGATGAGAACCGAAATCACCTTGTCGCCGGCATGGTCACCACGCCGATGCTGGCGCGCCCGCACCGAGCCCTCGACCACCGGGTTGACGATCTCCAGGTGCGAGGGATTGAAGGCAAGCGTGAGGTGGATGGGGCCGCTCGGGGTCGATACATCCGAGGAAAAGCCGTTGTGATACTTGACATCGCCCGAGGACAACTCGTGCGCATGCTTGCCTTCGAACTCGCTGAAGAGTTCGCCTGGCGACTTGCCCAGCGTGTTCACGAGCACATTGAGGCGGCCACGGTGGGCCATGCCGATCACCAGTTCTTCAACGCCCTGAGAACCCGCACGCTGCACGACCTCGTCCATGATCGAGATCAGCGTCTCGCCGCCTTCGAGCGAGAAGCGCTTCTGGCCGACATACCGGGTGTGCAGGTAGCGCTCGAGGGTTTCGGCAGCGGTGAGACGCTCGAGCACACGCTTGCGCACTTCGGTGCTGAACTGCGGCTGGCCGCGCACCGACTCCAGCCTCTGCTGGATCCAGCGCTTCTGCGCCGGATCACTCACGTACATGTACTCGGCAGCGATCGTGCCGCAGTAGGTTTCACGCAGGATCTGCACGATGTCGCGCAAACGCGCCCGCTCCGGACCGACCAGGGTGCCGGTATCGAACACCGTCTCCATATCGGCCTCGGTGAGGTCGTAGAAGGCAGGTTCCAGTTCGGGCACCGGCGGACGTGGCATGCGCTTGAGCGGATCAAGATCGGCCCAACGCCCCCCGATCATGCGATAGGCACCGATCAGGACCTGGACGTAGACCTGCTTGCGATTGACACTCGCTGCGCTGGGTGCAGGACCACTGGGTCGGAGCGAACCGTCCTTGGCACGCTGGGCGAAGGCCTCAACGACTGGCGCGTGCGCAACATCTCGTCCGGCCGCACCCGGCAGAACCTGGAGGCGGTCAAAGTAATCGCGCCACTCGTCTGGCACCGACTGCGGGTTGGCCAGGTAGTTCTCGTAGAGTTCTTCGACGAAAGGGGCATTGCCCCCGAAGAGATACGAGGTGGCAAGCGTGTCTTTCATCATGATCAAAACCCTCCTGGGGGTCCGTCTTCTCGGGACAGCAGAACCGCAAGGCCCTCGCGCAGGATGGCCTCGCGGACGGGGTCAGCGCAGGGACATGGGTGTCACGTCGCGGCGCGGCGCACCGGTATAGAGCTGGCGGGGGCGCCCGATCTTCAATTCGGGGTCTGCAATCATCTCGGTCCACTGGGCGATCCAGCCTACGGTCCGCGCAAGCGCGAAGATGCAAGTGAACATCGAGGTCGGAATCCCCAGGGCGCGCTGCACGATGCCCGAGTAGAAGTCGACGTTCGGGTAGAGCTTGCGCTGCACGAAGTACTCGTCTTCGAGAGCAACCTTCTCCAGCGCGATCGCGAGCTTGAAGAGCGGGTCGTCATGCAGACCGAGTTCGTTCAGCACCTCGTAGCAGGTTTCGCGCATGAGCTTGGCGCGCGGATCGTAGTTCTTGTAGACCCGGTGTCCGAAGCCCATGAGCTTCACCGACGAGGACTTGTCCTTCACCTTGGCGATGAATTCACCGAGCTTCTCGACGCCGCCTTGTGCCTGGAGTTCTTCAAGCATTTGCAGGCAGGCTTCATTGGCGCCGCCGTGTGCCGGGCCCCAAAGGCAGGCAATACCGGTGGATATGCAGGCAAACGGGTTCGCACCCGACGAACCCGCCAACCGAACCGTCGAGGTCGAGGCGTTCTGCTCATGGTCGGCATGCAGGATCAGGATGCGATCGAGTGCACGCACCAGCACGTCGTTGACCTTGTATTCCTCGGTCGGAACGCTGAACATCATGCGCATGAAGTTCGCGCTGTAAGACAGGTCGTTCTTCGGGTAGACGAAGGGCTGGCCCGAGGCATACTTGTAGCACATGGCAACGATCGTCGGCAGCTTGGCAATCAACCGGATGGCCGACACCTGACGATGAAAGGTGTTGTTGATGTCCAGCGAGTCGTGATAGAAGGCCGACAAGGCACCCACCACCCCGACCATGACCGCCATCGGGTGCGCGTCGCGACGGAACCCGGAGAAGAAGCTGGTGAGTTGCTCGTGCACCATCGTGTGATGCGTCACGTTCGAGTCGAATTGCGCCTTCTGGGCTGGCGTGGGCAATTCGCCGTTCAGAATCAGATAGGCCACTTCCAGAAAATCGCACTGCTGCGCGAGTTGCTCGATCGGATAGCCGCGATACAGCAGGACGCCTTCGTCACCGTCGATGTAGGTGATAGCCGACTGGCAACTGGCGGTGGACAGGAAGCCCGGGTCATAGGTAAACATGCCGGTCTTGCCAAGCAGCGTCCTGATGTCGATGACGTCGGGACCAATCGCTCCACCAAAGACCGGAAATTCGGCGGTCTTGCCCTCGCTGTAAGTCAGCGACGCCTTGCCTTTAGCCTGCACGGATATTCTCCTCGGTTTGAACGCTGGCCCATCCCATCCATCATCGCCAACGCTGATGCACACTGGCCTGTGCCTTAGCAGGCGCGCAGCCACTCAAGCATTTCCTGGTGCTTTTTTTCCAGACATTCGGGGACCGACTCGACTCGACCGCTCAGCAGGTCCCACAGACTGTTGTCGTCCAGTGCCAGGAAATCATTCAGGGTCGAGAGTTTGCCATCATCGAGGGCATCGCGTCGCGCGGCGAGGAACTTTTCCAGCACCAGGTCATTTTCCAGCAAGCCCCGACGGCAACGCCACTGCAGCCTGCGGAATTCGACCTCGGAAATCATCGGCGCTCAGACCACTCGCTTGAGCATGAGTTCCTTGATCTTGCCGATAGCCTTCGTTGGATTCAGGCTCTTGGGGCAGACATCAACGCAGTTCATGATCGTGTGGCAGCGGAACAGCCGATACGGATCCTCGAGGTCGTCGAGGCGCGCCTCTGTCGCCTGGTCACGCGTGTCGGCGATGAATCGGTAGGCCTGCAGCAAACCGGCAGGACCAACGAACTTGTCCGGATTCCACCAGAACGACGGGCACGACGTCGAGCAGCACGCGCACAGGATGCACTCGTACAGGCCGTCGAGTTCTTCGCGCTCGGAAGGCATTTGCAGACGTTCTTTTTCAGGCGGAATCGTATCGTTGACCAGGAATGGCTTGATCGAGTGATACTGCTTGAAGAA
>CAIKRR010000038.1 GCA_903829815.1 uncultured Pseudomonadota bacterium
CAGCCGCCAGGGCAGCCGCCTCCGTGACCCTGACGCAAGCGGGATCACGGGGCCTGGCCGGTGGGCGCGCTGCCTAGTCCGCGCGAACGCCCGCTGCCTTCACCACGCGAGCCCACTTGGCGGTGTCCTGCGTGATGAAGGTATCAAAGGCCTGTGCGCTCGAGGGTGTCGGATCGATGCCCTGCCTGGCGAGCACCTCGCGCATCTCGGGCGTGCCCATGATGCGTACGACTTCGCGGTTCAGCCGTTCGATGGTCGCGCGTGGTGTGCCTGCCGTGGTGTTCAGTCCGAACCACAAACCGGCCTCGAACCCGGCTACCCCCGACTCGCTGAAGGTGGGTACATCGGGCAAGGCACTCGAGCGTCGGGTACCCGTGGTGGCCAGTGCCCGCGCCCGGTTGGCCTTGATGCTCGCCAGCACCGGCGCTGCGGTGATGAACCCGAGCGAGAGCCGCCCGGCCATGATGTCGGTGAGCACCTGCGTGCTGCCGCGATAGGGCACATGCCCGATCTGCACGCCCGCCGACAGGTTGAGCAGCTCACCATACAGATGGGTAAAGGTGCCGTTGCCCGATGAGCCGAACTGCAGCGCATCGGGTTTGGCCTTTGCCGTTGCGATGGCCTCTGCCAGCGTGCGTGGTGCATCCATGGCGGCGATCAGCAGGGCATTGCTCTCGGCCAGCATCGCCACCCCGGTGATGTCGCGGGTGAAGTCGAACGACAGGCGGTAGAGCGCCGGATTGATCGTGTTGGCGATGGTGGAGAGCAGCAGCGTGTGGCCGTCGGGTGCGGCCTTCGCCACCACCTCGGCCGCGATGCTGCTGCCCGCGCCGGCGCGGTTGTCGACCACGACCGGTTGGCCAAGCGCGGTGGCGAGCGGTCCGGTGAAGTTGCGCGCAATGATGTCGGCGGTACTGCCAGCCGGAAACCCGATGAGGAGACGCAAGGGCTTGTCCGGAAAGTCGGCCTCGGCATGCGCTGCGCTTGCAAAGTGGGCGCTTGCGAGGGCGAGCGCGGCAACGCCCCTGGCGAGGTTGATGCGGCTGCGCTGTGCGCCCTGCGCCTGTCGGGTGGTGGGCCGTTGATAACCAGAGCCATGCATCTCAGCGTCCCTCGAATGTGGGTGTCTTCTTGGCCAGAAAGGCCTGGTAACCGATGCGGAAGTCTTCGGTGTCGAAGCAGGCATGGTTCTGGGCGAGTTCATCGTCCTGGAGCGGTCGTGGGTCGGCGAGTCGGTTCGCAAAGGCCTTGTGCCAGCGGGCAACGAGCGGCGCGCCACTGGCGATACGCGCAACGGTGGCTGCGCACTCGGCAGCGAGTTCGGCATCGGGCACCACGCGGTTTACAAGCCCCATGTCCTTCGCCTCGGCTGCACCAAACACCCGACCTTCGAGCACGATCTCGAGCGCACGCGCCCGACCAACGAGGCCGATGAGCCCTTGCAATTCACCCAGCCCCATGACGAGGCCCAGATTCTTCACCGGCACGCCGAAGCGGCTTGATTCGCCACAGATGCGCATGTCGCACACGGCCGCCAGTTCCAGTCCGCCGCCGACACAGGCACCCTGGATCATGGCGAGGGTGGGGTGCACCGAAGTGCGCACAGCCTGCATCCCGCGGTCGATCGCGTCGCCATAGACCCGAGCCTGGGTCGAGTTGGACCGCTCGCTTGCAAATTCGGCGATGTCGGCACCGGCAGCGAAGGCACGCTCACCATCGCCGCGCAGCACCACGCAGCGCAGCGACGGGTCGGCGTTGAGGCTCTCGATGGTGGAAGCCACGGCACGCCACATCGGCAGCGACAGGGCGTTGAGGCGCCCCGGGTGTGACAGCACGATCGTGGCCACCACGCCCTCGCGCTGAAGCAGGATTTTTCCACTCATGCTCTGGTCTCCGGTTGACAGAGCATTCTGTCGGACTGGCCCGCGAAAGACAATGCGCCTGCGTGTGGTAATTTGGATCGTGCCGAGCCTGGCTGAACCGCGTTAGGGAGATCTCGCGATGAGCGTAGCCATTGATGTCGTGTCCGATGTGGTCTGCCCGTGGTGCTTCATCGGCAAGCGCAAGCTCGAGCGCGCGCTCGAGATCAGCGCATCCGAGGCCGCGGTGCCCGTCACCTGGCATCCGTTTCAGTTGAACCCCGACATGCCGGCCGAGGGCGTTTCGCGGGCCGACTACCTCATGAAGAAGTTTGGCGCCGCAGGCGGTGGCAGCAACTACGATCGGGTGCGTGCCGCCGGTGCTGCGGTGGGCATCGAGTTTGCCTTTGATCGCATCGAGCGTCAGCCCAACACGCTTGCCGCGCACGCGCTGATCGCGATGGCGGCAGAGCGGGGCTGCCAGGGCGAGATGGTCGAGGCAATTTTCTGCGCCTATTTTCTCCAAGGCAAGGACATCGGCGATCGCGACGTCCTTGCTGGTATTGCTGCGCCGTTGGGCATCGGTGCCGAGGACGTCGAACGCGCGCTCAGCGATGAGTCGGTGCGTACGTCTACCCGCGAGGCCGACGAGCGCGCCCGTGCCATCGGCGTTCAGGGGGTGCCCTTCTTCATCTTCGATCAGCGCCTCGCGGTGAGCGGCGCGCAGGACCCCGAGGTCCTTGTTGGCGCTATGCAGCAGGCCGCGCGCGACCGGAAAGCGTGAGCATGAGCACCCCG
This sequence comes from uncultured Pseudomonadota bacterium, assembly GCA_903829815.1. Lineage (GTDB taxonomy): Bacteria > Pseudomonadota > Gammaproteobacteria > Burkholderiales > SG8-39 > CAIXPL01. Next base: position 2,658 of record CAIKRR010000038.1, read on the forward strand.
ACGAGCACCATCGGCAGCGACAGCCATTGCCCCATCGTGAGGCCGAAGCCGAGAAAGCCGAGAAAATCGTCGGGTTCGCGAAAGCACTCGGCAACCGAGCGCATGGTGCCGTAGCCGATGAGAAACATCGCCGACACGGCCCACGGCGGGCGTGGTCTGGACGAGTAGATCCAGAGGAGCGCAAAGAGCACGCAGCCCTCGAGCAGGAATTCGTACAGCTGCGACGGATGACGCGGCAGCGGACCCCCGTAGCGAAACAGCATGCCCCAGGGGGCATCGGTGACGCGACCGAACAGTTCGCCGTTGATGAAGTTGCCGATGCGCCCGGCGGCGATGCCTGGCGGGACGAGGGGTGCCAGAAAGTCCATCAGTTCGATCCAGCGCAGCCCGTGTCGCCGTGCGACGAGCAGCATCGCCACCAGCACCCCGAGAAAGCCGCCGTGGAACGACATCCCGCCTTCCCAGATATGCAGGATGTCGAGCGGATTGGCGAGGTAGTAGCCCGGCTTGTAGAAGAGCACGTAGCCCAGACGGCCACCGATCACGATGCCCAGCACCGCGTAGAAGAGCACGTCATCGAAGACGGCCATCGTGATGCGTCCGGCACCGCCTTGCCGGATACGCCGTCGCCCGAGCCAGAAGCCTGCCGTGAAGCCCACCAGATACATCAAGCCATACCACTTGACGGCCAGAGGCCCCAGGCGCAGCGCAACCGGGTCGAAATCGGGGTGGACGAGCAAGGTATGCTCCGGTAATCGAGTGCCTGCGCCGATGCGCAGGCCTGAGGAGACGCTGATTATATGGGTTCGCCCTCGCATGCCGGAGCGCAGTCGGCTCCACCCTCGCCGCCGGCCTTCTCGCGCACGCTGGTCGCCTGCCTGCTGCTCGCGCTCGCCGCTGCCCTCTGGGGGGGCAATTCGGTCATCGGTCGCGCCCTGCGCGATGACATCAGCCCCATCGTATTGTCGTTCTGGCGCTGGATCTTCACCTTTGCCGGTGCATCGCTCATCGCCGGGCGCGAACTGTGGCAGAAGCGTGCGCTCGTGCGCCGGCATCTGCCCTTTCTTGCACTGGTGGCGCTGGTGGGTACCGGCCCCAACAACGCCTTCGCTTTCTGGGCACTGAAATACACCACTTCGGTGAACATGCAGCTCTTCAATTCGACCATCCCGCTGTGGGTGATGCTCATTTCGTGGGTGGGTCTGGGGTCACGGGCCGGTGCGAGCGAACTCATCGGCCTGGCGGTATCGCTTGCGGGTGTGCTGGTGATCGTTGCCGGGGGCGACTGGCACAACCTGAGGTCGCTCGCGATCAACGGGGGCGATCTCATCATTCTGGTGTCTTTCGTGTTCTGGGCGCTCTATGTGGTGCTGATCAAGTTTCGTCCCGAAGGGTTTTCGCTCTTTGCCTTCATCGCGATCCTGGCCGCGCTGGGAGCGCTTGAACTGCTGCCCTTTGCCCTCTTTGCCGCCGGGGGCGAGAGTGCGGCGTTCTTTCCGACCACACCACGCGTGCTCGGTGGGGCGCTCTATCTGGGCATCGTGGCCTCATTGATTGCCAACGGCGCGCACTATCACGGCATTGCGGTGGTTGGGCCGGCGCGTTCGGCGCTCTTCGTTCACCTGGTGCCGGTGTTCGGCGTCGCGCTCTCGGCGGCGGTGCTGGGCGAGCATCTCGAGCCCTTTCATGCGGCCGGATTTGCGTTGGTACTCGCCGGCCTTTGGATTGCCAACCGCCAGCGCGACACCGCCCGCCCGACGCCGCTCGACGCCGTCTGACTGGACTTCGCCCCTCGCACGGCGCGACAATTCGCCCCCCCACACTGATCCGGAGACTGCAATGGCCGACAACTGGCGTTCACGCCTGATTACTCAGGGCGTCGCACGATCGCCCAATCGCGCCATGCTGCGAGCGGTCGGCTTTGGCGATGGCGACTTCGACAAGCCTATCGTCGGTGTGGCCAACGGTCACTCGACCATGAATCCGTGCAACGCCGGTATCCAGCCACTGGTCGATCGGGCCATGGCAGCATTGCATGACGCTGGCGCGATGCCCCAGGTGTTTGGCGTGCCCACGGTCACCGACGGCATTGGCATGGGCACCGAGGGGATGAAGTATTCGCTCGTGTCACGCGAGGTGATTGCCGATGCCATCGAGACCTCGGTGAACGGCCAGTGCATGGACGGCGTCGTGGTCGTGGGTGGCTGCGACAAGAACATGCCAGCAGGCATGATGGCCATGGCGCGCATGAATGTGCCGGGCATCTATGTCTACGCGGGTACGATCAAGCCCGGCTACTGGAAGGGCCAGACCCTCACCATCGTGAGCCCGTTCGAGGCCGTGGGCGCCTTTACCGCAGGCAAGATGAGCGAGGAAGACTTCAAGGGCATCGAGCGCAATGCCTGCCCCTCGGTGGGCGCCTGTGGCGGCATGTATACCGCCAACACGATGTCCTCGTCCTTCGAGGCGCTGGGCATGAGCGCACTGGGCTCCTCGCAGATGGCGTCGCCTGACGCCGAGAAGGCCGATTCGGCGGCTTACTCGGCCAAGCTCCTGGTGGCAGCCATTCGCCAAAACCTCCGACCGCGCGACATCATCACCCGCAAGTCGATCGAGAACGCCATCGCGCTGGTGATGGCCACCGGCGGATCCACCAACGCCGTGCTGCATTACCTCGCCATTGCCGCTGCCGCCGAGGTGGAGTGGACGATCGACGATTTCGAGCGGGTGCGGCAGAAGGTGCCGGTGCTCTGCGATCTGAAGCCTTCAGGCCGATTTGTGGCCACCGAGTTTCATGCCGCTGGCGGTGTGCCCCAGGTGCTGAAGATGCTGCTCGTGCACGGTCTGCTGCACGGCGATTGCGTCACCATCACTGGCCGCACCATTGCCGAAGAACTGGCCGATATTCCAGATGTGCCACGCGCTGATCAGGAAGTGATCCGACCCTGGTCGAATCCCATGTACGCGCAAGGGCACCTGGCCATTCTCAAGGGCAACCTCGCGCCCGAAGGTTGTGTGGCCAAGATCACCGGTCTCAAGAACCCCTCGATCACCGGCCCGGCGCGGGTGTTCAACTCCGAGCCCGAGGTGATGGAGGCCATCATGGCGCGCAAGATCACCCATGGCGATGTGGTGGTGATCCGCTATGAAGGACCGCGTGGCGGCCCTGGCATGCAGGAGATGCTGGCACCGACCTCGGCCCTTATCGGGCAGGGCTTTGGCGAGACCATCGGCCTCATCACTGACGGCCGTTTTTCGGGGGGCACCTGGGGTATGGTGGTCGGTCATGTGGCGCCCGAAGCCTTTGTGGGTGGACCGATTGCGCTGGTCCAGGAGGGCGATTCGATCACCATCGATGCGCATCAGCGGCTGATCCAGGTGAACGTGTCGGAGGAGGAGCTTGCACGCCGCCGCGCCGCGTGGAAGCAGCCGGCGCCGCGCTACACGCGGGGTCTCCTTGCCAAGTACACCCGCCTGGTCTCGACCGCGAGTCTGGGTGCCATCACCGATCGCGATTGAGTCGGCGGTGACGGATTCATCGGGCGAACTCTGGCTGGAAGATGTCGTGCCCGGTGCGTCACTGCGTGCCGGGCCGCACGAGGTCACGAGCGAGGAGATCATCGGGTTTGCTGCGCAGTGGGATCCGTTTCCCTTTCACACGGATGAGGCGGCTGCTGCACGCTCGCCAATGGGTGGCTTGTTTGCCTCGGGCATTCACATTCTGGCGATCAAGCAGCGCCTCTTGCACCGCTTGCCGGTGCTTGCCTCGGCGGTGGCATCGCTCGGTTATGACGAGGTGCGTTTCCTGCGTGCGGTGCGCCCTGGCGCGCAACTCAGCCTGGTGTGGACCTGGGGTGAGGCGCGCGAATCGCGCTCGCAGCCCGATCGGGGCATCGTGCGCATTTCGGCGCGGCTCGATGCGGCTGATGGTGAGCCGGTGTTCACCTACAAGGACACCATCCTGATGCTCAAGCGCCCGGTCTGAGTCTGCGAGGGGGGGGCGGTTACTCCCGCCCCATCCGGTAGAACTCGTCGTTGGGACGCAGTTCGGTCAGGGTTGCCATCCGGTTCGATAGTGCAAAGAAGCTGGTGATGGCGCCGATGTCCCAGATGGCCTCATCGTCAAAGCCGGCTGCGCGCAGCGCCGCGATGTCGGTTTCGCCGGTGTTGCCCGGGTCCTGGGCGAGCCGGGTTGCAAAGTCGAGCATCGCGCGTTCGCGCGGATTCAGGTGCGCGGTGCGGAAGTTGGTGGCCACCTGATCGGCGATCTGCGCATTCTTGGCCCGGATCCGCAAGACGGCGCCATGGGCGATCACGCAATACAGGCAGTCGTTGGTGGCGCTGGTAGCGACCACGATGAGTTCGCGTTCGGCCTTGGTGAGCGGGCCGGGCTTGTCCATCAGTGCGTCGTGATAGGCGAAGAAGGCGCGGAATTCGTCGGGGCGACGCGCCAGCACGAGGAAGATATTGGGTATGAAGCCGGCCTTTTCGTGCACGGCCTCGATGCGCGTGCGGATGTCGGCGGGCAGTTCTTCGAGCAGGGGCGGGGCAAAGCGGCTGACAGGGTGCATGTGGGCTGTCTCCTTGCGGTCTGGATGCTACCGCAAGGAGACAGGTCGGGCTGTCAGGCGTCAGTGCGAGCGGTCAGCGGGCGGGTGCGGGTTGTACGCCAGGCGTTGCCGGCGCATTGCCCGCGCCAGCGGGACCACCAGGGCCACCAGGGCCACCGGGCCCCGGGCGGTGTCCCCGTCGCGGGTGGCACGCGCGCATCGCGTCGGGATCCTGCGCGGCCTGAACGCACGACTGCTCGGCGTTCAGTTCAGCGATGTGATGCCCGATGCGTTCGAGTTGCCGAGCCTTTTGCGTGGCGAAATTGCCACGGCTTGAAGGCGGCGTTGCGCTGGGCGCCGTTGCCGGTGCGCTGGCGCCTGGTGGCGCGGCGGGTGGGGGTGTTGCGGCGGGGGGTGTCTGCGCCATGGCCATGCTGCAACCGAGCATCAGGAGTGCTGCTGCGTACTGTTTCATGGATACCTCCGGTGATTGACCCCGACACAACGCGTCAGGATTCAGATCACCATAACGCGGCAGGGTGACACCGGTATCTCCATGGGTGTATCCGTGTGTTGCGCGCCGACGCTACTCGGTCCGCGTGCTGATGGATGCCAGTACCTTGCGCAGCGCAGACGGCGCGATCGCGTTCTGACCCTTGAACGGCTTGTCGGTGATCACGAGCAGTGACACCAGGCCCCCGAAGGCGATGGGCGAGAAGAGCGCCTGCCCCAGCCGCGTGCTTGCCTCGGTCGGATCGAGGATGGCAAGCAGGTGCAGTGCCCGCGGGATGTACTCCATGGCCACTGCGGTGAGAGCGATGAAGCAGGCCATGATGGCCAGATTCGACAGTCGGTAGAGGCAGGCGGGCATCGGCGTATCCGGGTGTGCGGTCCTCGGCGTGGGCTCGACCTTGCGGGCTCACCACGGACGTGCATCACGACGGCTGGACACCACGAATCCGTCAGATGCAGCGAAGTGGCGCGCCCGGCAGGAATCGAACCTGCGACCTTTGGCTTCGGAAACCAACACTCTATCCAACTGAGCTACGGGCGCGCTGATCCCGGCTGGTCACGACGGCGTGCCCACCAGACGGCGCACGCAAGACGTGAGCGCACCGCAGGAGGGCACACGGGGCAGACCGTGGGGAGGCCGAAGGATACCCGCATCGGGTGCCCGATGTCCACGCTGGGCAGCTATAATGCGCTGTGTGGCGTCAACTGCAGCGCAGGGAGTATCCGTGAGCGACAACGAGCATTCGACTTTCATCAAGACCCCCCGACAACTCATTGTGGTCATCGTCCTGTCGTTTCTGGTTCCCACCTTGCTGATCGTGTTTTTCACTCAGTTCATCACCGGCAATCTGAACGTGCAGACGGCCAACGCCGATCCGGCAGCCCTTATCGAGCGCATCCGCCCGCTTGCCCAGGTGGCTATCGGCGAGCCGCCGCCTGCGCCGACTCAGGCGGCTGCGCCCGTGGCTGCCAAGAGTGTCTCGCTCACCGGCGAGCAGGTCGTGGCCCAAGTGTGCAATGTCTGCCACCAGGCTGGACTTGCCGGGGCTCCCAAGATCGGTGACAAGGCCGCCTGGGCGCCTCGTATTGCCCAGGGCATGGATACGCTCTACGTCAGTGCCATCAAGGGCAAGAACGCGATGCCCGCTCGCGGGGGCAATGCAGCGTTGAGCGATGCCGAGGTCAAGGCTGCCGTCGACCGGCTGGTTGCTTCCTCGAAGTAGTTCAGGCAGGCGGGTTTTCCAGGCATGCCCCAGGCACGTCCGGCATGGTGCGCAATGTTGTCATCCTGACGCCGCGCAGCTTTCCTGTCACGATCGTCGGCATAGAATGCGGCATCGTTTTTCACCATAACGATGCCCTCGGGGGAGACCCATGATTCCGCAGCTTGCTCTCCAGTCTGGCAGCCCCCTTCATGAACTCGAACGCAACATCCTCGATTCAAGCACCCGTATCGAGCACTGGTTTCGCGGGCGCTGGCAGGATCACACCCCGCCGTTCTATGCATCGGTCGATCTGCGCAACAGCAATTTCAAGATCGCGCCGGTAGATACGAACCTGTTTCCAGGTGGTTTCAACAACCTGGCCGCGACGTTCCAGCCCCTGTGCGTGCAGGCGGTGATGAGTGCCATCGATCGCATCTGCCCCGATGCGCTCAATCTTCTTCTGGTGCCGGAGAACCATACTCGCAACCTGTTCTACCTGCGCAATGTCGCGCGACTGGCTACGATCGTTCACCAGGCCGGGCTCAATGTACGCATCGGAACCTTGAACCCCGAGATCACCGAGCCCACGCTGATCGAAGTGCCCGACAATCTGCCTCTGCTGCTCGAGCCGCTGCGGCGCGTGGGCGATCGAATCGTTCTGCCGCCGGTCGAGGCGCGCCCGGGCATTGCTGCGCTGCCCTCGTTTGATCCGTGCACGGTATTGCTCAACAATGACCTGTCGTCGGGCCTGCCCGAGATCCTCGCCGGCATCACCTCGCAGTTCGTGCTGCCGCCGCTGCATGCCGGGTGGGCTGTTCGACGCAAGTCGCAACACTTTGCTGCCTATGATGAGGTGGTGGATGATTTTGCCGCCATGCTGGGCATCGACCCTTGGCTGGTGAACCCGTATTTCGGTGCCTGTGCCCAGGTCGATTTTCATGCCCGCACCGGCGAGGAGTGCCTGGCCCAGAACGTCTCGTCGATCCTCGAGCGTATCCGCGCAAAGTACCGTGAATATGGCATCACCGACGATCCCTACGTGGTGGTGAAAGCCGATGCCGGCACCTACGGCATGGGCATCATGATTGCGCGCTCCCCTGACGATGTTGTCGGTCTGAATCGCAAGGAGCGCAACAAGATGGCGGTGGTGAAGGAGGGCTTGCGCGTTCAGGACGTCATCATCCAGGAGGGCGTTCATACCCAGGAGACGATCGACGGCGCCGTGGCCGAACCGGTCGTCTACATGATCGACCGGCATGTGGTGGGTGGTTTCTACCGCGTCCATGCCGCGCGCGGCATCGACGAGAATCTGAACGCCCCTGGCATGCACTTCGTACCGCTGCCGTTCGAGGCCGGATGCACGACGCCTGATCACCTTGCCGACGTCGACGCGACGCCCAATCGGTTCTACGCCTATGGGGTCGTTGCCCGACTGGCGCTCGTTGCAGCCGCCTGCGAACTCGAGCGTACGGCGCCCCAGGATTGATCGAGTCTCACGCAGGAGAGTCTGCCATGCGCCTTGCCATCGTCATCGACCCCTTGCCGAGCATTCGCACCTACAAGGATTCGACCTTCGCGATGATGCGCGAGGCGGCCGCTCGCGGCCATGAACTGCACGTGATCCTGCCCGATGGACTGTCGTGGCTGGATGGGGTGGTCATGGGACGCGCACGGCAGATCGCGCTGACCGGCGAGGATGGACCGGATGTCGACTGGTATCGGGTCGACGATGCCCGCAGTCTGCCGCTGTCGCAGTTCGATGCTGTCCTGATGCGCAAGGATCCGCCGTTCGACATCGAATACGTGACTGCCACCTGGATGCTCGAACATGCGGTGCGCCAGGGCGCGCGGGTGTTCAACGACCCCCGGGCCATTCGTGATCACTCCGAGAAGCTCTCGATCATGCAGTTCGACCAGTTCTGTGCGCCCACCCTGGTGACTCGGCTGGCCGATGACCTGCACCGGTTCATCGAGCGGCAGCAAGACGTCATCCTCAAGCCCCTCGACGGCATGGGGGGCGCCGGCATCTTCCGGGTGCGACAGGACGACCCCAACCGCAACATGATCATCGAGACGCTCACCGAGCAGGGTGCCCGCACCATCATGGCGCAGCGCTATCTTGCGGCCATCAGCGAAGGCGACAAGAGGGTGCTCCTGATCGATGGCGAGCCGGTGCCTTACTGTCTGGCGCGCATTCCACGCGCCGGTGAGACGCGCGGTAACCTCGCGGCAGGCGGCACAGGCGTGGCCCGTCCACTGAGTGCTCGCGACGAGGCCATCGCGCGCTCGGTCGGGCCGGAACTTGCCCGGCGTGGGCTTTTTCTGGTCGGCCTCGATGTGATTGGTGAGCATCTCACCGAGATCAATGTGACCAGCCCGACCTGTTTTCGCGAGATCACTGCGCAGACCGGTTGCGATGTGGCCGCCCTGTTCATCACGGCCCTCGAGCGCAAGGTCGCTCTCGCGGCGTAGAATCGCGCATTTACAGCATCGACCCACCCGGGTACAGCGCCATCAGGCGCTGAATTGACGGATGGTTCTCGAGCCCATGATCGGCATACTCATCATCGCTCACGGCTCTCTTGGCGAGAGTCTGATCCAGTGCGCAACGCATGTTCTGGGCGCTCGTCCCTCGCGCGTCGAGAGTCTTGGCGTGTCCAGTCGCGGTGACCCCGACCTGCTGCTGGCCGAAGCCAAACGCGTGATTGCCGCGCTCGATGAAGGGGCGGGCGTACTTGTTCTGACCGATATCTGTGGCGGGACGCCTGCCAATGTGTCCTCGCGCACGATCGCGCCCGGGCAGGTCGAGGCGATTGCCGGTGTCAGCTTGCCGATGCTGATCCGGGCGCTGACCTATCGCAGTCAACCGCTGGCGGTCGTCATGACCAAGGCCCTGAGTGGTGGCCGCGATGGTGTCAGTGTGCTCGAGGCAGAATCGGGGGTTCCGCGAAGCTCGGGAGGGCAGTGTCATGCCGCAGGCTGAAGTCGAGATCGTGAACAAGCTCGGGCTCCATGCCCGTGCCTCGGCCAAGTTCACTCAGGTGGCAGGTCAGTACACCTCGGAAGTCTGGATCAGTCGCAATACGCGTCGGGTCAATGCCAAGAGCATCATGGGTGTCATGATGCTTGCGGCCGGCAAGGGCAGCCGGGTGCTCATCGAGACCACTGGCGATGACGCCGAGGCTGCGCTGGCTGCGCTCGTAACGCTGGTGGCAGACCGCTTTGGCGAAGGCCAGTAAGACTGCTGACTCGCCAGCACGGCGAGGCGCGCGTGCGCGCCCGTCGCGTGCTGTCGACCCTATCGGAAATGATGTGACCTCGACTGTTATCGCACAGGATGCTGGCTCCGACCTGGTGAGTTTCTCGCTCTTCGGTGCCGGTGTGTCTGCCGGGATCGCGATCGGATACGCGCACCTGGTCTCGTCGGCCAGGCTCGAGGTGGTCCACTACACGATAGAACCCGACCGGGTCGATGCCGAGGTGGCTCGCTTCGATCAGGCGGTCGCGCGTGTCGGGACTGAACTCACGCGTATTGCCGACAATGCCTCGGCGCTTGCCGAGATGGCGGCCTTCATCAACATGCACCGGATGATCCTGTCGGATTCGCAGCTCTCCCAGGTACCGCGCGATATCATCAGGGCGCGACGCTGCAACGCGGAATGGGCGCTGGTCGAGCAGACCGAACATCTGGCAGCGCAGTTTGATGCGCTCGACGATGTCTACATGCGCGAGCGCAAGGCCGATGTGCAGCAGGTGGCCGAGCGTATCGTCAAGGCACTCACTGGCACGGCGCGAGCGCTCGAAGGCCCCAGCCACGAAGAGAACGTCATCGTGGTGGCACACGATCTGTCACCGGCAGACATGATTCTCTTCAAGCAGCACCAGTTTGCGGGCTTCGTCACCGACATTGGCGGGGTGACCTCGCACACGGCCATCGTGGCGCGCAGCCTGAACCTGCCGGCCATCGTCGGGCTGCATCATGCCCGTCACATGATTCGCGAGAATGAACTGCTCGTGATCGATGGCAGTGAGGGCGTGCTGATCGTCAACCCCGATCGTCACGTTCTCGCCGAGTATCAGCTCAAGCAGGATGCCTACCAGCTCGAACGTCAGAAGTTGAAGCGCATCCGCCTGACGCCATCGGCCACGATCGACGGCACGCCGATCGAACTGATGGCCAATATCGAACTGCCAGGCGACATGGACGCGGTGCTCGAGTCCGGTGCCAGTGGTATCGGACTGTTTCGCAGTGAATTCCTGTTTCTGAACCGCAACGACCTCCCCGACGAGGAAGAGCAATTTGCTGCGTACCGGCGCGTGGCCGAGTCGATGCAGGGGCAACCGGTGGTGGTCAGAAGCCTCGACCTGGGAGCCGACAAGACCGTGAACGGCGCCGAGCGCAGTGGCCCCAATCCGGCCCTGGGTCTGCGCGCCATCCGGTTCTGTCTCGCCGAGCCGCAAATGTTCGTGACGCAGTTGCGCGCGATTCTGCGTGCTTCGCACTACGGCAATGTGCGCCTGCTGTTGCCGATGATTGCGCATGCGCACGAGATCGACCATGCACTGGTGCTTGTCGCACGCGCAAAGGCGATGCTCGACGAGGCTGGGGTCCCCTATGACAAGGGGATACAGATCGGCGCCATGGTCGAAGTGCCTGCAGCGGCACTGTCGCTGCCGATGCTGCTCAAGCGGCTCGATTTTCTCTCGATCGGTACCAATGACCTGATTCAGTACACGCTGGCCATTGATCGTACCGACGATACGGTGGCCCATCTCTACGATCCTCTGCATCCGGCAGTCTTGCATCTGGTGGCCAACACCATTCGTGTCGGTGCGCGTGCCGGTGTGCCTGTGTCGGTGTGCGGCGAAATGGCGGGCGATACCCGTCTGACCCGCTTGCTGCTCGGCATGGGCCTTCGCCAGTTCTCTGTCCATCCGGCTCATCTGCTCGAGGTCAAGCAGCAGGTGCTTCGCACCGACCTGGGTGAGGCAACGCTGGGGGCCGGCCGGGTGCTGCGTTCCTCCGACCCCGAGCGCATCGCACATCTGGTCGATCGACTCAACGCCTGACCGGGCGGCTTGCCCGCCGTCGGACGTGCACCTCGAGCGTGAGCCTTGAGCGTGCAAGGCCCCGTGCTACCATCCCGCATGGCGCCGATTTGACGTTCAGCTTGCGGGCGCCGGCCATGGCGTGTTGTCGGGTGCCGAGGTAACTCCCCGAAACGCGCCGAGGCCTGAAAACAAATACGGCTAAAGCGAGCGTCGAGTCTCCGACCCGTCGACCCGCCTGGCCTGTGACGTGATGGCATGCAGCAGCGCTGCTGTGTGCCTGGTTCTGGTGCCTGCCGGGGTGCCCGGTGCGGTCGTTGCGACGACCCTCGAGTGCCCGGGTGGACTTATCGGGGTTACCCGCGCGATGACTTCAGTTTCTTCGGTCGGCGCCGTGACAGCACGGCGATTGCATGTCGATCAGCCACTGCAGACTGTGGCCGGTGGGCTTCTGCCTGCCTATGATCTGGTCTACGAGACCTATGGCACCCCCAATGCCGATCGCTCCAATGCGGTGCTGGTATGTCATGCCCTGAACGCCTCGCATCATGTCGCCGGTTGGTATGTCGAGGACCCACGCAATGTCGGCTGGTGGGACAACATGATCGGTCCGGGCAAGCCGCTCGATACCGATCGGTTCTTCGTGGTGTGCATGAACAATCCTGGCAGCTGCTTCGGTTCAACCGGCCCTGCCTCGATCGATCCGCGCAGTGGGCGGCCCTGGGGGTCCAGCTTTCCGCTCATGACCGTGACCGACTGGGTCGAAGCGCAAGCGCGACTGGCCGATGCCCTGGGCATCGAGGCCTTTGCGGCGGTGATGGGTGGTAGCCTCGGTGCCATGCAGGCCTTGCAGTGGGCCATCGCTCGGCCCGACCGCGTGAAGAGTGCGGTGCTGGTGGCGGGGACGGCCAGGCTTACTGCGCAGAACATTGCCTTCAACGAAGTGGCACGGCGGGCGATCGTCACCGACCCGGACTTTCACGGGGGTGATTACTACGCCCACGGCGTGAAGCCCAAACGCGGCCTGCGCCTTGCACGCATGCTGGGGCACATCACCTATCTGTCCGATGACGCGATGATGGAAAAGTTCGGGCGCGCTTCGCGCAGCGAGCAGTTCAGCTACCACTTCGATGTCGATTTCGAGGTCGAGTCGTACCTGCGCTACCAGAGCGACAAGTTTGCTGAGTACTTCGACGCCAATACCTATCTGCTCATCACCCGGGCGCTGGACTACTTCGACCCGGCGCGGTTGCACGGTGGCGATCTGTCGGCGGCCTGCGCAGCGGCAAAGGCCCGGTTCCTGGTGGCCTCGTTTACCTCGGACTGGCGTTTTTCGCCGGAGCGTTCGCGCGAAGTCGTGAAGGCCCTGATCGACAACCGGCTCGATGTCTCGTATGCCGAGATCGACGCCCCGCACGGGCATGATGCCTTTTTGCTTGATGACTGGCGCTATCACGCGGTGGTTCGTGCCTTTTTCGAGACCGTTGCGCGCGAGCAGGGCATCGACGGACAGGATCGCGCCCCCTTTGATCTGCCCGGCACGCCGCTTGTGCCTGGCTCTGCTGCGGGGTTTGCAGCATGAACGGCGGCGGGCTGGGGCCGCGCATCGGTCGCGCCGACTTCGATGCCATTGCCGACTGGGTGAAACCGGGTGCCACCGTGCTCGATCTGGGTTGTGGCGATGGCACCTTGCTGCGTCACTTGCGCGAGACGCGTGCGGTACGTGGTTATGGCATCGAGATCGAAGACGACAAGGTGATTGCCTGCTTGAAGAACGGGGTCAATGTCATCCAGGGCGACCTCGATCGGGGTCTGGCCGGGTTTGATTCCGGGTCGTTCGATGCCGTGATCCTCTCGCTCACCCTTCAGGCCGTGCGTCAGACCGAGGACCTTGTGCTCGAGATGCTGCGGGTTGGCCGGGAAGGCATCGTCACCTTTCCGAACTTTGGCTACTGGCGCCACCGCTTGCAGGTGCTTGCCGGTCGGATGCCGGTGAGTGGCGAGTTGCCCTACAGTTGGTATGACACCCCCAATGTCCACCTTTGCACGATCCAGGATTTTGATGACTTCTGTGCCCGTCATTCGATCCGGGTGCTCGAGCGACTGGTGTTCTGCGAGGGCCGTCGTGTCGATTGGCTGTCCAATCTGCGCGGTAGTCTGGCGGTGTACCGCTTCGAGCGTACGGCGACCTGAAGGCGCACCGGGTGACGCTCGCGCGGTCGCGGCTTTTCTGGGTCGGGGTTCTGTACCTCGCCGAGGGGTTGCCTTTCGGCATCTTCTTTGATGTGTTGCCGGTGTGGTTCCGGCAACAAGGCGTCGACTTGCGCGCCATCGGCGTGCTGAGTCTGCTCGGTCTGGCCTGGACGCTCAAGTTCCTGTGGGCACCTGCAATCGACCGCTACCGCAATCACCGTCGGTGGATGGCGGCGGCCGACCTCGTGATGGCAGCGATCATGGCGGTCTTTGCGCTTGCCACGGCTGCACCTGCCTGGGCCTTCGGGCTGATCGGTCTGTTCACTCTGGCTTCGGCGACGAATGACATTGCCATCGATGGCTACACGATCGAACTGCTCGACGAGCAGGAAATGGGTCTTGCCAACGGTGTGCGCAATGGCATGTATCGGGTCGGCATCATCGGTGCTGGCTCGGCCCTGGTGCTCTCCAGTTGGGTGAACTGGCAGGTGGCTTTTCTTGCCTGCGCGGCCGCCCTGGGTATCACGGCGCTCATCATGCTGCTGGCCCCGCCCGAGCGGCTCGTGAAAGCCGTGCCGATGCTCTCTGCCGGGCAGGAACTGCGTTCGATTGCCCGCTCACCCCGAGCCTGCTCCTGGTTGATGGTGTTCGTGCTTGCAACCATCTGGCTGATCGATCGGGTGACCCACTGGTCGCAGCGCATCGAGCATTTCTGGTTCCTGGCGGTCGGCGTGGCCCTTGCGGCGGGTCTGGGGCTGCTGTCGGCGGGCGCGCTGCTCGGGCGGCAGCGCCCACTGGGTGGCCAGGCATCGGCGGCCAGTGGCTGTGCCGGCGCGCTGGCGGATACCCAGGGCAAGGGCAAGCAGCGCGGGCCGCTCTTCGGGGCCTTGTTCGATCTGCTCGAGCGGCCCGGCATCCTGCCGGTGATCGCATTCGTCCTGCTCTACAAGCTCGGTGACGCGTCGATGGGTTTCATGGTGAAGCCCTTCTGGGTCGATCGAGGTTTCAGCGCGGCCGAAATCGGGATGGTCTCGGTGAATATCGGGCTCGCACTGGCGATTGCCGGCGGGTTGGTCGGGGGTTGGTACACCGACCGAGCCGGCATCGGACGTGCGCTCTGGGTACTTGGCCTGGCGCAGGCGCTGTCCAATCTTGTCTACGCGGGCGTGGCGTGGTTCATTCCGGCCGGGGCTGATGTTGTGGCTTCGCATCGTGTGCTCATCTATGCCGCCAGCGCGTTCGAGTCGTTTACCGGGGGTCTGGGCTCGGCTGCCTTTCTGGCCTTTCTCATGGCCATCGTCGATCGGCGACGCTCGGCGGCCGAGTACGCGCTGCTCTCTTCCATCTTTGCCTTCTCCCGTTCGATCGCGGGTTGGGCCAGTGGCTTTGGCGCCTACGAATGGGGCTACGCAGTCTATTTTCTCCTCACCTTCGGACTGTCGTTTCCGGCCTTCGTCTTCCTGCCCGCCGTCTGGCGCATGTTGCCTTCGCACGATTCACCCTCCGGGCGGTGAGGGTCAGAGTCCCCCACGGACCTGCTCGATCGCGCTCCTACAGCATTCGTGCTACCAAGGCCGCCGCCAGCGACAGCAGCAGCGTGGTGGTTACGGGCAGATAGATGTTGCGCCGGCCGAGTCGAAAGGAGAAATCGCCCGGCAGTTTTCCCAGGCCGAATCGTTGAAGTGCCGATGACAGCCCCGAGACGAAGATGAGCGCGATGACGGTGGTGACGATCCACTTCAGCATGAGGCGGCTTGCACGGTGTCTGGTTCCTTGGCTTGGTGGCTTGGGGCTAAACTGGTGCCCGGTTTCATGCCACGCGGAGCACTGCAATGATCGATCTCTATACCTGGGGCACCCCGAACGGGCGCAAGGTCTCCATCATGCTCGAGGAATGTGGTCTTGCCTATCAGGTCCACAAGATCAACATCGGTACCAACACCGAGCAGTTCACCCCCGAATACCTTCAGATCAATCCCAACGGCAAGATCCCATCGATCGTTGACAGTGATGGCCCCGGCGGACAGTCGGTGTCGGTGATGGAGTCCGGTGCCATCCTCATCTACCTGGCCGAGAAGACCGGCCGTTTCATCCCGGCTGCACCGCTCGTGCGAATCGAGTGCATGCAGTGGCTGATGTTCCAGATGGCCTCGGTCGGACCGATGTTCGGTCAGTGCCACCACTTTCTGCGCGCGGCCAAGGAGCCGGTACCCTATGCGATCGATCGCTACGTGAGGGAAAAGGACCGGCTCTATGGCGTGCTCGACCGGCGCCTGGGCGAAGTGCCCTTCCTTGCGGGTGAGTATTCGATTGCCGACATGGCGACCTGGCCCTGGGTGGCTCGTCATGAATGGCATCAGACCGATCTGGCCAATCATCCCAATGTGCGCCGCTGGTTCGAGACGATCGGTGCGCGCGAGGCCGTGAAGCGCGGCATGCTGGTGCCCTGATAGGCCGCCGTCGTCGCCTCAGCCCAGTCGGGCCAGGCGATTGCCCGCGGCAAAGGCGGGCAGCGCGCCGCGCCAACCCTTGGCGAAGCCGATAACCTTGAACAGTTCGCCCATTTCGGCAGGTGAGATCAGCCGCTGGGCGGCATTCGATTGCGGCAGGTAGTGCAGGGCGTCGGTGGCCGGTGTCTGCGCCAGAATGTCGGTGAGCCCGCCGGCAATCAGGAAATGCGCCTGCGAGGTGTAGCCGAGCAGTTCACAACCGGCGGCATCGACCGCATCGGCGATTGCGGTGAAGTCGACATGGGCCGTGATGTCCTGCAGCCCGGGCCAGCGCAGCACATCGTCATGCGCACGGTGCCGGTAATGACACATCAGCGTGCCTTCGCTGCGCTGCGGGTGAAAGAACTCGGCGCCGGGAAATCCGTAGTCGATGAAAAGGCACACGGCCTGATCGAGGTGGCCCGCAAGGGCGCGCACGAAGCCGCAGGCGGCCAGACCCACTTCGCTGGTGTAGCGCTCCTCGAGCGGACCGAGCCGATGGCCGATCGCGGTCGCTGCAGCGCGCAAGGTCTCGGGCGTGCCGGCATCGAAAGGTCTGAAGCTCATCTGCAGGTCGCCGTGCGGATCATCGGCCAGATGCGTCGGGCCCCCGATGAGACGCGATACGCCACCGCGCAGCACCGTGCCATCGGGTTGCCAGCAGAGTCGCTCGACCGGCATGGCGTCAAGCACCTCGTTGCCGATCACCACGCCCCGGAACGCGGGCGGCAGGCCGTTGAGCCAGCTCACGCGCTCGATCAGGTGCGGGACGGTCCGTGTGAGGGTATCGCGCTCGCGCTCGCGCAGATCGGCGCTGACTTCGAGGATCTCGTAGCGCTCGGGCAGTGCGTCGAGCCGTTCGAGTTCGCCCAGCAGGCTGGCCGCCAGCGCACCGCTGCCAGCACCCACTTCGAGGATCGCAGGCAGTCCCTCGAGCAGGAGTGGCGCGATGATCCGCGCCAGGGTCTGGCCGAACAGCGGGGTCGACTCCGGGGCGGTGGTGAAGTCGCCTGCTGCCCCCAGCTTGCGTGCGCCTGCGCTGTAGTAGCCAAGCCCCGGCGCGTACAGGGCGAGGTCCATGTACTGGCTGAACGGTATCCAGCCCCCGGCCTGATCGATGGCTGTCTCGACGGCACGGAGCACCTGCTGACTGTGCGCCAGCGCCTCGGCGGAGGGGGCAGGCAGGTCGTTTGCCGGGACGGAAGTGGGAGCGACAGGCATCATGGCATCATGGGTCATTCGCGTAGAATGGACAAGTCAGCCTTCTGGCCTTTAGCAGAGCCGTCATGTCCGAGCAGGTGGTCCTCATCACAGGTGCCGCGCGTCGTGTCGGCGCTGCTACTGCGCGTGCTTTGCATGCGAATGGGGCGCGTGTCGTCCTGCACTACCGACAGGCGCGCGACGAGGCAGCGCTGCTGGCGGCCGAACTCGAGGCGCTGCGCGCCGGGTCGGTTGCGCTGGTCGACGGTGACATCCTCGATATCGATCGGTGTGCAGCCATCGTCGACGAGGCTGCCGGTGCGTTCGGCCGTCTCGATGCCCTGGTCAACAATGCCTCGAGCTTTTATCCGACCGCCATCGGCTCGATCACCGCACGCGAGTGGGATGACTTGGTCGGTACCAATCTGCGGGCCCCCCTCTTTCTGGCCCAGGCGGCCGCTTCGCATCTGCGTGAAAGTCGCGGCAGCATCGTCAATATCGTCGATATCCATGCCTTGCAGCCCTTGCGTGGCCATGTCGTCTACACCCTGGCCAAGGCCGGCCTTGCCGGCCTGACCCGATCGCTCGCGATGGAACTCGCACCCCACGTGCGCGTCAATGGCGTCGCCCCCGGGCCGGTCATGTGGCCGGATGGTGCCGGGACCTTCGAGACCGCCGAATGTGATCGGGTTGTCGCGCAGACTCTGCTTGAGCGCGCCGGGAGCCCGCAGGACATTGCCCGCACCGTGGCCTTTCTCATCAATGATGCGCCCTACATCACCGGCCAGATCATCGCCGTCGATGGCGGTCGCAGCATCTACCTCTAGGTGGAGCGGCACGTGCCCGAGCCGACCCTGGCCGTGTCCTCTGCGGCGCCACTCTCCGCTGCCCTGATCGTGCCCGCCAGAGCCCAGGCAGCGCCGCAAGCGCCCGGCCCGCGCGAGCGGCGCACAGCCTTTGAAGCCAAC
Organism: uncultured Pseudomonadota bacterium; assembly: GCA_903829815.1. GTDB lineage: Bacteria > Pseudomonadota > Gammaproteobacteria > Burkholderiales > SG8-39 > CAIXPL01. The sequence continues at coordinate 20,825 of CAIKRR010000038.1, forward strand.
AAGCTCGAGCGTCGCTTGTGTCGTCTGGTGGGCCAGGCCATCAATGACTTCGGCATGATCAGCCATGGCGATCGCGTCATGGTGTGCCTGTCGGGAGGCAAGGACAGCTACGGCCTGCTCGACGTATTGATGAAACTGCGCGCGCGCGCCCCCATCCAGTTCGAGATCATCGCTGTCAATCTCGATCAGCGGCACCCCGGATTCCCGGCTGATGTACTGCCGCGTTATCTGGAGGGTCTGGGCATTCCGTGGCGCATCGAGGTGCAGGACACCTACTCGGTCGTCAAGCGGCTGGTGCCCGAGGGACGCACGATGTGCTCGCTGTGCTCGCGCCTGCGCCGTGGGGTGCTCTACCGGGTCGCGAGTGAACTGGGTGCCACGCGCATCGCGCTCGGGCACCATCGCGATGACATCATCGAGACCTTCTTTCTCAATCTCTTCTACGGCGGCAAGCTGAAGGCCATGCCGGCCAAGCTGCAGTCAGACGATGGTCGCCACGTGGTGATCAGGCCGCTGGCCTATGTCGAGGAGGCCGACCTCGAAGCCTGGGCGGGTGTGCGTGGTTTTCCGATCATTCCCTGCGACCTCTGTGGCTCGCAGGAGACCTTGCAGAGAAAGCAGGTGAAGGCGATGCTGCAGCAATGGGAGCGACAGCATCCGGGGCGGGTACAGACCATCTTTCGCAGCCTCTCCAACGTGAGCCGATCGCACCTGCTCGACGGTGCCTTGTTCGATTTCATGAACCTTGCCCCCGATGGCGTCGCGCGCGCCGAGGGTGACCGCGCGTTCGATCCGCCCGAGGATCACGCCCTGCCCTCATCGGTGCCCGATACCGATTGACGGCAGGCTCTCGCCCTCAGGTTGCAAATCGCCCTTGCGCGGCCTAGGATCGATGCTGGATCGTCGACAGACAGTCAGACCGCTGTCTCCTGGCGAACCTTGCACGACACAAGAACGATAAAAAGGGCAGCGCCTCGCACGCGAGCCCGACCGGGAGGAGACACCATGACAGTCGATCGTCGATCGATGCTGAAGGGTGCTGCGCTGGGCGCGTTTGCGTTCACTGTCGGCGGCACCCAGACCTGGCTCACCTTGCGTGAAGCCTATGCCCAGGCTGTTCCCCTGCAGGTACTCACGGGGGCCGAGCGCGCTGCGCTCGAGGCGCTCGGTGACACCCTGCTGCCCGGTGCGCGGGAAGCCGGCATCGCCCTCTACGTCGACCACCAGCTGTCGGTCGATCCCGGGCAGTGTCTGCTTGCAGCGCGTGCGGCCAACGTGCCGCCGCCCGTCACCAACTTCTATCGGGCCTGTCTCGGGGCGCTCGATCGTGCGGCCACAGCCGCTCACGGTCAGGTCTTCGCAGCCCTGAAGGCTGACGAGCAGGTGAAGTTCGTCGACCAGATGCGCCAGAAGGTGCCCGAGGGATGGAGCGGACCGCCATCGCCCTTCTTCTACCTTCTGGCCCGGATGGATGCCGTGGACGTGGTCTACGGCACTGTCGAGGGTTTCGAGCGGCTGGGCGTGCCCTACATGCCGCATGTCATGCCAACCCGCAAGTGGTGAGATCATGGCCAATCATGAGAAGGTCGATGCAGTCATCGTCGGTGCAGGCCCGTCGGGCCTGATGCTCGCCGCCCGGCTTGCCGAGGCGGGGCGCAAGGTGGTGGTACTCGAACTGGGCCCGCCCTGGGAGCCCGAGGACCTCGTCAGTTCGCAGATCTGGTCGCGCCGCCTGAAGTGGTTTGGTGCCAATCAGCTCGAGGGCAGGAACCCCGTCGCCCATAATTTCAACTCGGGGTGGGGTGTCGGTGGCGCCGTCATCCACCAGTACGCCAACTGGCCGCGGTTGCACGAGGAAGACTTTGCGGTGAAGTCAGGCTTTGGCGTCGGGCTCGACTGGCCCTTCGGCTACGACGAGCTGCGCCCCTGGTATGACCGCATCCAGAACGAACTGGGCATCTCCGGTGACCATGTGCAGGAAGTGTGGCGGCCGGCCGGTGCGCCCTATCCGATGCCGCCGGTGAAGGTCTTTCCGCACGCGCAGAAGGTCGCCGAGGGTTTTGCCAGGCTGGGCATCCGCACCGCGCCGGCGCCGGTGGCGGTGAACAGCGTGCCCTTCAAGGGGCGGCCAGCCTGTGTCTATGACGCCTGGTGCGATGCCGGATGCCCGATTGGTGCGCTCGTCAACACCTTTACCAGCTACTTGCCCGAAGTGCGCAAGTACGGTGCCGAGATCAGGCCCTACAGCAATGCCCTTCGGGTGCTCACCAACGAGAAGGGCGATCGTGCGACCGCGGTGGAGTATGTCGACACGCGCACCCGTGAATCTCATGTGCAGCATGCCGATCTGGTGATCCTGGCGGCGTTCACCAGTCAGAACCCGCGCCTGCTGCTCAATTCGGCCAACGCCCGTCACCCCGCGGGCCTCTCGAACCGCAATGGGCTGGTGGGCCGGCACATCATGACGCACGTCGGGGCAGGCGTCTTCGGCATGATGGATGAGGATGTGCAGAACCACATGGGCCTGTCGGCGGCCCAGCTCATCTCGCAGGATGGTTATGCCAAGTCGCAGCGGCGCGATTTCATCGGCAGCTACACCTGGATGATCGGTGCAGCCAACAAGCCCAACGATTTCACCGGCCTTGCCAACACCCAGGTGCCGCTTTTCGGGGCTGCCCTGCATGACTACATGAAGCGGGCTGCGCGCGGTCTGGTGAAGATGGGTGCGGTCATCGAGGCGCTGCCCAATCCGGACAACCGCGTCATGCTGTCGGATCGGCGTGATGAGTTCGGCATGCCCATTGCCCGCATCGTGCACAGCCTCGATGAGCATGCGCTGAAGCTCTTTGCGCATGCCCGTGAGGAGGGTCTGCGCATCATGCGTGCCACCTCGGCCAAGGAGGTCTGGTCGCCTCCCGGCCCGCCGCCTCTCCTGCACTTCACCGGAGGTACGCCGATGGGCAAGTCGGCGGCCGATTCGGTGACCGACAGCTACGGGCGGGCGCATGAACTGGCCAACCTGTACGTCACCGGGGCGGGTCTGTACCCGACCGAAGGCGCGGTCCATCCGACCTTCACCCTGCACGCGCTCACCTTGCGGACGGCCGACCACCTCGTGCGCAACTGGGGTTCGGTCGTGGCCTGAGGCGCGCTCTCGGCGGCGGCGACCGGGGACGATACGTCAGCCATAAATCGTTGATTCACAACAAATTTGAGGTGAGTCAGGGTGGTCAGTTCAGTTGTCAGGAAGATACTGGCAGGCTACACTGGCCGGCTATCGTTGCAAGAAGTCCCGCCGAATGGCCAGCTGCGCCGAACGCCTCGTCGAAATCTTTGGTTCCCAGGCAGAAGTTGCGCGTGCGCTCCGGCTCGATCGTGCGGTCGTCAACAACTGGATGAAAGCCGGCTATATCCCGGCCCGATGGGCGATGCAGATCGAGACCCTGTCGGAAGGCCGCATCCAGTCGCAGGAAGTGCTGCACGAGGCGCAGCGCGCCAAGCCGGTACGGGTCAAGTCCCGGCCCGATGATGACCCGTTGTCCCTGACAGGAGATTCAAGCATGACTGATTTCGCCCCCGCCAAGCGCATCTCGTCCTTTCACCCGCCACAGCGCACGCTGATGGGGCCGGGACCCACCGAGATCCACCCGCGCGTGCTCACCACCATGAGTCAGCCGGCCATCGGGTACCTCGATCCGGTCTTCGTCGACATGATGGAAGAGCTGAAGTCGCTCTTGCGCTACACCTACCAGACGAAGAACGCGCTCACCTTCCCCGCCTCCGGTCCCGGCTCGGTGGGCATGGAGTACTGCTTCGTCAACATGGTGGCACCGGGTGACAAGGTCATCGTCTGCCGCAACGGTGTCTTCGGTGGCCGGATGATCGAGAACGTCGAGCGCGCCCGTGGCGTACCGGTCGTGGTCGAGGATGCGTGGGGCGAGCAGGTTGATCCGCAGAAACTCGAAGACGCACTGAAGAAGAACCCCGACGCCCGCGTCGTCGCCTTCGTGCATGCCGAGACCTCCACCGGCGTGCAGTCCGATGCCAAGACCCTGGTCGAGATCGCGCACAAGCACGATGCGCTGACCATCGTCGATGCTGTTACCTCGCTGGGCGGCGTGCCGGTGCGAGTGGACGAGTGGGGCATCGACGCCATCTATTCGGGCAGCCAGAAGTGCCTGTCCTGCACGCCAGGCCTGTCGCCGGTGTCCTTCTCCGACCGCGTGGTCGATTACGTGAAGGCGCGCGACGGCAAGATCCAGAGCTGGTTCATGGACATGAACCTGCTGCTCGGGTACTGGGGTGCAAGCACCCGCACCTACCATCACACCGCGCCGACCAATTCGCTCTTCGGTTTGCACGAGGCACTGCTCCTCATTCGTGAAGAAGGGCTCGAGAACTGCTGGGCGCGTCACCACCGTCACTACCTGGCCCTGAAGGCAGGCCTGGAGGCGATGGGTCTGCAGTACCTGGTGCGCGAGGATGCGCGTCTGCCGCAGATGAATGCCATCCACATTCCCGAGTCGATCCAGGCGAAGGAAGCCGATGTGCGCAAGCGTCTGCTCGCCGACTTCAATCTCGAGATCGGTGCGGGCCTCGGCCCGCTCGCCGGCAAGATCTGGCGTATCGGCCTCATGGGCTACTCGTGCCGTCCCGAGAACGTGATGTTGTGCCTGTCAGCGCTCGGTTCAGTGCTCGATGACATCGGCTACCCGGTACATGTCGGTGATGCCGAGTCGGCCGCGCACCAGGCCTATGCCCAGGTGCACTCGCGCGCCGCCCAGCAGAAACTGCGCACGGCCTGATTGGCTCTGCCCGGCGGTATCGCTCGCGCGATGCCGCCAGCGGCCGCCCCTGTGGCCATATCTGCCGCGGGACGGCTTTTCATGACGGCCTGTTTGCGCGCGGCCCGCGGGTCGCTCGTGAGGCAGCCGGTGGGCCGGACGCAGCCACGGCCTCCAACGGCAGCGCCGTCTGATACTTCACCTGTTTGAGCGCAAAGCTCGACTGGATGTTGCCGATACCGGGAATGCGCGACAGGAAGTCGACGATGAACCGTTCGAGCGCCTGCATATCGGTCACCACGACTCGCAGCAGATAGTCTGACGCGCCGGTCATCAGATAGCACTCCATGACTTCGGGTCGTTCCGACATGGCCTGCTCAAAGCGCTCCAGCGAGCGTTCGACCTGTTTTTCCAGTCGTACCTGGATGAATACGCTCAGGGTGAGCCCCAGGGCCTTGGGGTCGAGCAGGGTGACGTAGCGTTCGATGAGTCCCTTGCGCTCGAGTTCGCGCACCCGCGCCAGGCATGGCGAGGGCGTGAGATTGACCTTGCGGGCAAGGTCGACGTTGGAGATCCGCGCATCCGCCTGAAGTGCTGCGAGAATCTTCCAGTCTGCTGCATCGAGCTTTTCTGGCAGCATTTCATGCCTCATTTTCTATTTAAATAAGCATATTGTGCTTGATAAAGGCATTTATCGGGGACGATTCGGAAGCACATGCCGTCGCTGTGCGGCTACGATGCAGGCACTGGGTTCGCAGGCTGGGTGGTGCAATCGATGAACGATCTTTCGGCAGGCAGAGGGCACTCGATCGACGGGCTCGATCTCGACCCGGCGGAAACCCGCGAATGGCTCGATGCCTTCGATGGCTTGCTGCGTGCCGGTGGCGAGGAGCGCGCCCGCTACCTGCTGCAACGCCTGATCGAGCATGCTTCGGCCGCCGAGGTGCGCAATCGGTCGCGGTTCAATACGCCTTACGGGAACACCATTGCGGTGGCCAATCAGCCCCCCTATCCGGGTGACGTCGGCATCGAGGGCCGCTTGTCGGCCATCGTGCGCTGGAACGCGCTCGCGATGGTGGTGCGCGCCAACAAGGCCTTTGGTGAACTCGGCGGCCATATCGCCAGCTACGCATCGGCGGCCGATCTGTTCGAAGTCGGCTTCAACCATTTCTTCCGTGCCGGGCAGCAAGGTGATCTCGTCTACTTTCAGCCGCATTCAGCGCCTGGGGTCTATGCCAGAGCCTTTCTCGAAGGCCGACTCGAGGAGTCGCACCTGGCCAACTACCGACGCGAGACAGGGGGCGCGGGTCTGTCGTCCTATCCCCATCCCTGGCTGATGCCTTCGCTGTGGCAATTTCCGACGGGTTCGATGGGTCTGGGTCCGATCAGCGCCATCTATCAAGCCCGCCACATGCGTTATCTCGAGGCGCGTGGCATCACGCCCGGCGCTTCGCGCAAGGTATGGGGGTTCTTTGGCGATGGCGAAATGGATGAACCCGAGTCGCTCGCGGGCTTGTCGCTCGCTGCCCGCGAGGGGCTCGACAACCTCGTATTCGTGATCAACTGCAACCTGCAGCGACTCGATGGACCGGTGCGCGGCAATGGCTCGATCATCCAGGAACTCGAAGGGCTCTTTGCCGGCGCTGGCTGGAACGTGATCAAGGTGCTCTGGGGTTCGAACTGGGACACGCTCTTTGCCCGCGACCATGACGGTCACATCCTGCGTCGCCTGCACGAGACGGTCGATGGCGAGTTCCAGAAGTACGCCGCCACCGACGGCCGCTTCAATCGCGAGCACTTCTTCAACAAGTACCCCGAACTGCAGGCGCTGGTTGCGCACATGTCCGACGCGGAGATCGACAAGTTGCGACGTGGCGGCCATGATCCGTTGAAGATCTACGCGGCCTATGCCGCGGCCATGGGCCATCGCGGTCAGCCTACCGTCATCCTTGCCCAGACCATGAAGGGCTTCGGCATGGGCTCGGCCGGGCAGGCGCGCATGACCACACACCAGCAGAAGAAGCTCGATGCCGAGGCGCTGCGGGCGTTTCGTGACCGCTTTGCGCTGCCCCTGTCCGATGCGCAGGTCGAGTCGCTGCAGTTCTATCGCCCCGGACCCGACAGCGAGGAGATGCGCTATCTGCATGCCCGGCGCAGCGCACTGGGCGGTTACCTGCCGCAGCGACGCAATGACGCGCCTGCCCTTGCCGTGCCACCCATCGCGGCGTTCGACGCCATCACGCAGGGCACCGGTGATCGCGAGCACTCGACCACCATGGTGCTGGTGCGCATGCTCTCGCAACTGGTGCGCGACCCGGTCATCGGCTCGCGTATCGTGCCGATCGTGGCTGACGAGGCGCGCACTTTCGGCATGCAGGGTCTCTTTCGCCAGATCGGCATCTATTCGGCAGTGGGGCAGCTCTACGAGCCCGAGGACAAGGACGAACTGAGCTACTACCGGGAAGCCCGCGAGGGACAGATTCTCGAAGAAGGCATTTCGGAGGCTGGCGCGCTCGCCTCCTGGATCGCGGCAGCCACGGCCTACAGTACGCACGGCGTACGCATGCTGCCCTTCTACATCTACTACTCGATCTTCGGCTTCCAGCGGGTGGGCGATCTCATCTGGGCTGCGGCCGATCAGCGCTCGCGCGGTTTCCTGATTGGGGCCACGGCAGGCCGAACCACCCTGGCGGGCGAAGGCCTGCAGCATCAGGATGGATCGAGCCACCTGATGGCGGCCGCGATTCCGAACTGCCGCGCCTGGGATCCGTGTTTCGCGCATGAACTGGCCGTGATCGTGCAGGACGGCATGCGCCGCATGCTCACCGAGGGTGAGGACGTCTTCTACTACATCACTGCGATGAACGAGAATTACGTGCACCCCGCCTTGCCTGTCGGGGCCACCGAGGGCATTCTGCGCGGCATGTATCGTTTTGCAGCACCGCGGATGGCCGCCGAACAGGTACAGCTTGCAGCCAGTGGGGCCATTCTGCGCGAGGCGATCGAGGCAGCTCGTCTGCTCGAGGACGACTGGGGCGTTGGGGCTGGCGTGTGGAGTGTGACGAGTTTCAGCGAACTGCATCGTGATGCGATGGCCTCCGAGCGCTGGAACCGGTTGCATCCAGGTGCCAGCCCGCGTGTCTCCTGGGTGGAGCAGTGCCTGGCGGCGGCGCCCGGCCCCCTCGTGGCAGCTTCCGACTATGTGCGTGCAGTGGCCGACACCCTGCGTGCCTGCACGACCCGGTCCTGCGTGACTCTGGGTACCGACGGGTTCGGTCGCAGCGACACCCGACCGACCCTGCGACGATTCTTCGAGGTGTCTGCCGAACATATCGTCGTTGCTGCCCTGGCTGCACTCGAGCGTGAGAGCAGGATCAAGCCGGGCCTGGCGGCGGCGGCGATCGGGCGCTACCAGCTCGATGCCGAAGCGCAGGCGCCCTGGGAGATCTGATCGGGCTTCCTCTACAATGGGTGAATCCCTGCATCGGTCCGCACCCTCACCGTGAACTTCCAGCAACTGCGTGCAGTGCGCGAAGCCATCCGCTGCAACTTCAATCTCACGCAGGCGGCAGAACGTTTGTGCACCTCGCAGCCCGGGGTGTCCAAGCAGGTACGCGAGCTCGAGGATGAACTGGGTGTGCAGATCTTCGTCCGGCATGGCAAGCGCCTTGTCGGATTGACTCAGCCCGGACGCGCGGTGGTGCAGGTGATCGAGCGCTTGCTTGCCCAGGCCGATGACCTGAGGGCACTGGGCAAAGAACTAAGCGATAGTCGTGTGGGTGCCTTGCGCATCGCCACGACGCACACCCAGGCTCGCTATGCCCTGCCGCCGGTTGTGGCCGACTTTCGCGGACGCTACCCCGATGTGCGGCTGGCGATTCACCAGGGTAGTCCGCGCCAACTCGCCGAGATGGTGCTCTCGGGCGATGCCGACATTGCCATCGCCACCGAGTCCCTTGACCGTTATCCCGGTCTGCTGGCCTTGCCTGGTTACAGCTGGAGTCACTCCGTGGTCGTGCCGCGCGACCATCCGCTGGCTGCCGAGGCTCGCCTCACGCTGGAGGCGATCGCCGCCTGGCCGATCATTACGTACGATATCGCGTTCTCGGGACGCACCCATATCGACGAAGCGTTTCATGCCCGTGGACTGGCGCCACAGATCGCGCTCACGGCCATCGATTCCGATGTCATCAAGACTTATGCCGGTCTGGGTCTGGGGGTGGGCATCGTGGCCTCGATGGCTTACGACCCGGCACGTGATGTCGACCTTGTTGCCTTCGATGTGGGCTCACTCATTGCTCCCAGCATGACGCGCATCGCGGTGAAGCGCGAAGCCTATGTACGCGGCTACACGTTTGCGTTCATCGAGCGGTTTGCACCTGCGCTGACCCGAGGAGTGGTCGAGCGTGCGCTCAGCGGGAGTGGTACGGGCTACGAACTGTGAGCGCGTCAGTGCTTGCTGGACAGTCGATTTTCAGCCAGCTGGTGAAGCTTGGCTGGCCGGTACTCGTCGCGCAGGTTGCCGTGATGCTCTATGCGGTGACCGACACCATCATGGCAGGGCATTTCGGCACTGACGATCTCGCGGCGGTCGGGATCGGGGCGAGCATCTACATTTCGGTGTTCGTGACCACCATGGGCGTGCTGCTTGCACTCACGCCGGTGGCTGCCCAGTTGCACGGCGCCGGCAAGGATGCCCTGATCGGCGAGCAGGTTCGCCAGTGCGCCTGGCTCGGTGTGCTGATGTCGATTGCGGTGATCGTGGTGCTGCAGTTTCCGCAACCGTTCTTTGCGCTGACTCAGGTGGCGCCCGAGGTCGAAGTGAAGGTGCGTGCCTATCTGCACGCCATCCAGTTTGGTGTTCCGGCCCTTCTCTTCTTCCGGGTGTTTGGTTCGTTCAGCAATGCCATCTCGCGTCCGCGAGTTGTCATGGTGCTCAATTTGGCAGGTCTTGCGCTCAAGGTGCCGCTCAACTGGGCCCTGATCGAGGGCCATCTGGGCTTGCCAGCGCTGGGTGGCCCGGGCTGTGCGGTAGCCACCGCGATCTGCTCCTGGGCCACCTGCATCGCCGGTTGGCTCTGGTGTGCCAGGGTCGCCGATTACCGGGTATTTGGCGTGTTTTCACGCTGGTCGTGGCCAGATGCGGCGGCAATGCGCCACCTGCTGGCGGTAGGCGTACCGATCGGCGCGACGTTTCTCGTGGATGTGACGGCCTTCACCTTCATGACCCTGTTCGTGGCGCGCCTGGGTACGCAGTACTCGGGTGCTCACCAGATTGCGGCCAATGTGGCTGCGCTCTCTTTCATGGTGCCCCTGTCACTGGGCAATGCGGCTACGGTGCTCGTGGGCCAGGCGATTGGCGCACGCGACTTCGGACGCGCGCGAGCCACCGGCATTCAGGCCTTGCTGATTGCGCTGGCGGTCGCTGTGGTCTTCGCACTCGGCCTGGGCCTCGCGCGTGAGCCCATTGCGCGCTTCTACAGTCGTGATCCCGGGGTGCAGGTGCTGGCCGCTGCGCTGCTGGGCTACGTGGCTGTCTACCACCTGGTGGATGCGCTGCAGGCCGTCACGGTGAATGTGCTGCGCGGCTACAAGCGAACCGTCATTCCGATGGTGGTCTACACCGTCTCGTTGTGGGGCCTGGGCCTGGGTGGCGGCTATGTACTGGGCCTGACCGACCGGGTACATCTGACCGCGATCGGCTTGCAAACGCCGCTGGGTGCCAGTGGTTTCTGGATCGCCGCGATCGCAAGCGTGTTCTGCGCCGGGGGAGTCGTCACCCTGTACTTCCTGCGCGAGAGCGCTCGCGTGTCACGCAATCCCGAGTGGCTATAGCGTGGTGCTAGTGCCCGCGCGCCGACAGAACCCGGTGACCGCTGCGCAAGGCAGCGTCGTATGCGCTGCGTGCCCAAGGCAGCATGGCTGTCGCCGATTGCAGGGCTGCGTCCGGTGCACTGTGAAATCCACCGGGCAGATCAACGCGTCGCTCCTCCGCAGGCAAGGCGCGGGCGCCGACTGCTTCGAAGTCGACCTGATTCATGGCATCGGTCTTCATCCACATCGTGTCGCCGATGACGATCGCCAGCAGCATGCCGTCGATATGAATCCCGTGCCCCGCAGGGATGGGGAGCACCGAAACCGTACCAAAGGGCCCGAGCAGGTCAATGACCGTATCGAGAAAATCGATCGCTGCGTCCATCGAATCACATGTTTGCCGCATGGCCGGCTGCGAGTGCGGAAGCATCAGGCACCAACAGGGCCCCTGGTCGTCTGCAGCCCTGGTTTGCCTGCCGGCATCCGGCGCGGAGGGACAGGACCTCGCAGTGGTAGAAAAGTAAGCGGTTGCTATCGCGAAGGGTACTGCATATCCAATGACCCTGCAATCTAGCCAACCAGAGCCAGGTGTTGGAATGGGCACTGGGCATGACCGAGCGCAGCCCCAGGCGTCTGCTGCTGGTGAACCTGTCGGGCCTGGTCCGGCAGACCTCGACCGGATGGTGGCCGAGTTGCTCGCCCGAGGCTGGACGCTGATCGATGATTTTCTCCCGCCTTCAGAATTGCGCCTCTGGCGCGACTGGGCGTTGGCGCAGCGTGCTTGCCTGACGCCTGCCCGGGTGGGGCGTGAGCGGCGCCTTGACCCGGCGCTGCGCGGCGACCGAACCCTCTGGATCGACAATCTGGGGGAGGTCGAGGGCGGCGCGCCGCTCGCTGCCCGATTCGAGCAGCTGCGGTTGTGTCTGAACCGCGACTGCCTGCTCGGTCTCGATACGCTCGAGCTGCACCTGGCGTGCTATCCGCCCGGTGGGCATTACGCGCCCCACCATGACCGGGTGCGCGACGACGACACCCGGATGCTCTCGTGCGTGCTCTATCTCAACGAGGCATGGATGGCCGATGACGGCGGTGAATTGCAGCTGTTCGAGTCTGACGATCCGCACGGCGAAGCCTCTTCGGTGCAGCCTCTGGGGGGGCGCCTCGCGCTCTTTCTCGCCGAAGGGCGCCTGCACGAGGTGCGCGCCTCGCGTCGCGAGCGCTGGTCATTGACGGGATGGTTCAGGCGCCGGACGTCGGTTTGATCTAGAATCGGCGGTTCACCTCAGACTGGACATACTCATGGGCAAGGGCGACAAGCGCACCAAGCGCGGCAAGATCTTCAAGGGCTCCTACGGCAAGTCGCGCCCGCAGGTTCCGCCGGCCAGCAAGACTGCCGCGAAGAAGAAGTAATTCGTCGCAGGCCGTTTGCAGGGGAGGGCGGCGGGCGAGGCGTTCAGATCGTCTCGCCGCCTGTGCCTTCCAGGGTCTGCAGAGCCGGTTTCTAGAATTCGATCGGATCCACGTCGATGTGCCAGCGCACATGGCGCTGGGTTCGCTCGGCCTCGATCGCCGAACGCCAGAGCGTGAGATAGCGCTGCAGTGCTGAGCGCTGTGGGGCCTGGACGAGCAGGTGGGCGCGATACCAGGCATTGAGTCGAGCGAGACTCATCGGCACTGGGTCATACACCATCACCGCATCCCCAGCCTCCGGAGCCAGTTCACGCGCCCGGGCCAGAAAGACGAGGGCTGCTTCGGGCGTGCGGGCTTCGGCACGAATGACGGCCTCGGCAACCGCGGGCGGAAAGCCTGCTCGCTCGCGTTCGAGCCATTCGCTCTGGGCAAATCGGTTGTAGTCGCCCGCCAGAATCGCGCGATAGAGCGGGTGATCGGGAAAGCGGGTCTGTATCAGTACCCGGCCCGGCAGCACGTCGCGTCCGGCGCGTCCGGCAACTTGCTGCAACTGGGCGAAGAGCCTTTCCGGTGCGCGGTAATCGGCTGCAAAAAGTGCCGAATCGGCATTGAGTATTCCCACCAGCGTCAGCCGCGGGAAGTCATGGCCTTTGGCGAGCATCTGCGTGCCCAGAATGAGGTCGATGTTGCCGGCGTGGATGGCCTCCTGGGTTGCTTCCCAGGTGCCCTTCAGTCGCATGGTGTCACTGTCGACACGTGCCAGGCGTGCTTGCGGAAAGCGCGTGGCGAGCGATTCCTCGAGGCGCTCGGTGCCCCGCCCGAAGGGCTGCAGGTCGGCGTTGCCGCAGTCGGGGCAGCGCGGGGGAATGCGCGCCTCGAAGCCGCAGTGGTGGCAGCGCAGGCGCCGCTCGGACAGATGAACGGCCACGTGGGTGCTGCAGCGCGGACAACTCGGTATCCAGCCGCAGGCATTGCAGGCCAGGACGGGGGCATAGCCTCGGCGGTTCAGAAACAGCAGCGTCTGCTCGCCCTTGACCAGATTGCTCTCGATGGCGTCCGCCAGCGAGGCACTGAGGCCATCGGTAACGGTTTCACGCCCGATGTCGATCAGGCTCAGAGTGGGTAGTTTTGAGCCCGGACGAGCTCGACCGGGGAGGGTCAGCCGGCGGTAGCGACCACTCGATGCGTTGGCGTGACTCTCCAGAGACGGCGTGGCCGAACCGAGCACGATGGGAATGTTGCCAGCACGCGCCCGCCACACGGCCACATCGCGTGCCGAGTAGCGCAGCGAATCCTGCTGCTTGAAGGATGGGTCGTGTTCCTCATCGATCACGATGAGACCCAAGTTTGAAAAAGGCGTGAATACTGCCAGCCGCGTTCCCAGGACGATCTGGGCGCTGCCGATCTGGGCGGCCCGCCAGGCCAGAGCCCGTTCGACGGCGCTGCGATTGCTGTGCATGACCTGGATCTGCGCGCCGGGAAACCGTGTTCTGAAGTGTCCTTCAAGTTGCGGCGTGAGGTGTATTTCGGGCACGAGCACCAGTGCCTGGCGTTGGCGGCGCAGTGTTGCAGCGACGGCATGCAGATAGACCTCGGTCTTGCCGCTGCCGGTAATGCCGTGCAGCAGAAAGGTTCCCGACCGATCGCTGGCCGCGTCGATGTCGCTGACCGCTGCCCGTTGCGGCTGGGTCAGCGGGTGCTCGTCGACAAAGTGCCACTCGCCTGCCGGCGATTGACCCGCCGAGCGCAAGGCGCTGGCGCGCAAGGGGGGGCCACGCTTCAGGCGTGGCGGCAACGATGCCAGCATGACCTCACCAAGCGGACGCTGGTAATAGCGGCTGGCGAACTCGGTCAGTCGCAGCCATTCGGCCGGCAGCGGCGGCGTGTCCTCGAGCACCTGATCGATCGAGCGCAGGGTCGTATCAGCAGGTGCTGGTCCCCCGCTGCCCACAACGATGCCTACCAGAGTGCGCCGCCCGAAGGGCACCCGTACGCGGCTGCCGATGGCAACGGGTTCGGTCGCAAGGTAGTCGAAGGTGCGGGCCAGAGGCACCTCGACGACGACGACAATCGTTTGCATCAATGTCGTCGACCTGATGTTCAGAGCGGATGAAATGTCAAGGAGACGGCCAGCACATCATTCATTGGACGCGATTGCCTGCAGCCAGGACAAACCTGTGGATAACTATGTGCATAAGTGGGTGGGTGACTTGTGCACATCCTTGCTTGATCGCGTCTAAAGGTTGTCCTGTGTCACTATAAGGCTGAATATATTCTATAAAACAGTGGCTTACGAAGCATTACAAGAATATTAATGAGGAGTGACTGGCCCGTGGTGCTTTGGGGTATCTGTGAATAAGTACTGACACAGATACCACTTTGATCGCCGCATCAGAAGCCGATGTGGTATCGGCGGCTCGCGCTGTGCACCGTCTCGACCAGAGCGGCTACATTCTCGGGGGGCGTTGCTGGCACGATGCCGTGTCCGAGGTTGAAGACATGTCCGTGCCCCGGTCCGAAGTCGGCCAGGACGCGCGCCGTCTCGCGTGCAACGGTTTCCGGATCGGTCAGCAGAACCATGGGGTCGAGGTTGCCTTGCAGCGCAACGCTGTCCTTGACGCGGCGCCGCGCGGCTGCCAGTGACACCGTCCAGTCAAGGCCCACCGCATCGGCGCCACAGGCGGCGATCGACTCGAGCCATCCGCCGCCGCCCTTGGTGAAGACAATGATCGGCACGTCGCGGCCAGGCGCAACGCGAGCCAATCCGGCACGCACACCCGCCACCACCTGTCGCATGTAATCAAGCGAGAACGCGTGATACAGGGGCGTGGTCAGCATGCCGCCCCAGGTGTCGAATACCATCACGGCCTGCGCGCCCGCTTCAATCTGGGCGAGCAGATAGCTGGTGACCGCCCGGGCATTGACATCGAGCAGCAGGTGCGCAAGGTCTGGGCGAGCGTACAGCATGCGCTTGAAAATGCGGAAGTCATCGCTGCCGCTGCCTTCGACCATATAGCAGGCCAGCGTGAACGGGCTGCCGGAAAAGCCGATCAGCGGGACCCGGCCATCGAGGGCGCGCGCGATCTCGCTGACCGCATCGGTCACATACCGCAGACTGGTGCCGGGATCGGGAACCGTCAGGGCTCGTATGGCAGCCTCGTCCCTCACCGGGCGCTCGAACTGCGGTCCCTCGCCTTCGGCGAAACGCAGGCCCAGACCCATGGCATCAGGCACGGTCAGGATGTCGGAGAAGAGGATCGCGGCATCGAGCGGAAAACGATCAAGGGGCTGCAGGGTCACTTCAGTGGCCATGGCCGGTGATTGCGCCAGTTGCATGAAGCTGCCGGCACGCCCGCGTGTCTCGCGATATTCGGTCAGGTAGCGACCGGCCTGGCGCATCAGCCATACCGGGGTGTACTCGGTCGGCTGGCGCCGAAGGGCGCGCAGAAACGTGTCGTTGCGAAGCGGCGCACTCATTGCGTGCCACCCGCGCTGGCCGGCAGGCCAAGGAGGTGTGTGCAGATATGCTGCCAGTGCCCGGCGTCCACTGGCGTGATGGAAAGCCGCGAGCCGCGCGCGAGCAGCGTCAGTCCGGCTATGGCCGGATCAGCGCGCAACTCGGCCAGCGCCAAGAGACGGGTCTTTTGCACGAACGTCACCTCCACGTTGAACCAGCGAGGCCGCTCTGCGGTGGCCGCCGGATCGAAATACTTGCTGGTCGAGTCGAACTGGGTCTGGTCGGGATAAGCGAGTCGCGAAACCCGAGCAAGTCCGGCGATGCCGGGCTGCGGACAGGACGAATGGTAGAAGAATACCGGGTCGTCGAGTTGCATCTGATCGCGCATGAAGTTGCGCGCCTGATAGTTGCGCACGCCAAACCAGGCCACCGATTGACCGCTGACCTGCGCCAGATCGTCGATCGAGAATTCGTCGGGCTCCGACTTCATGAGCCAGTACCGCATGAGACGCCCCCCTCTTGCCCAAAAAAGACAGGAGAGTACCGCGCCATCACAGGCAATGGGTGCCCCCCGCACATGCCGTCAAGGCCAGTAGTCTTGAACCGTCAGGTTCAAGTGGTCGCGTGCGAAACACATCAGGTACATCCGACGGAGGGACGCGCACAACAGTGGTTCGACAATCTGCAACCTGTACTGCACATTGGTTCAAGAGCATAACGGCCCGGTCACGAGCACGGCAGGGGCATTGAAACGACAGAACATCGCGACACCGGTGCATCGGACTGAGCCCAGCGCCATCATGCGCGCAAAGCCCCGATACGCCCGTGGGCTGCGGTGGTGTCAGAAGAGCCCTGCCTGTGGGGCAAGCGCCTCGTCAAGCACCGACTGCATGCCAATGATTCTACGCTTGAGTGCGACGCGGTCAATGGCTTCCGCAGACTTCGGATTGAGCATTTCAAAGGCTATGTCAAGAGCGACCATCACGGCGAGTCGTTCCTGGCCCTGAATCTGCCCGGCATCGCGCAAGGTCTGCATCTTGCGGTCCAGATAGGCGGCGGCATCCAGGATGCGTTCGCGGTCTGCTTCGGCGCACGCCACCTTGTAGGTGCGATCGATGAGGGTTACCTCGAGCGTTGCCGCGTTTGTCGCTGCGTCTTTTGCTGCCTGTGTCGCCGCGCTGGTCGGTGAGTTGTTGCCCATGGTGTCCCATCGAGTCCGAAGATTGCGGCCTGGCTACCCTGGGGTCGCCGCGTTCAGGAGTTGCTCGAGCTGGCTCGCGGCCGAGTCGATCTTGCCCTGCAATTGCCGATTCTCATTCTCGAGCATGGCCAGCCGCTGACGCAGCGCCTGATTGTCTACCTGCAGTCGGTTGCACAGATCGACGGCCTCACGCACGCGCACTTCGAGGGCTAGAAGTTCGGGTTCCATGCAACCGACTTAATCAGAATTTACCTGATGGGTCAAGTACCCCCAGAACCGCTCAGACTCAGAAGCGCACCCGCGCAGAGAGCAAAAAGGTGCGCGGGTCTCCCGGGTAATAGTAGTAGTTGCTCGCGCCGGTGCCTCCGGCTTGCAACACATACCCGTACCCGCCATAGGTGGCATAGCTCTTGCCGGTGGCGTTCTTCAGCGTGAGACGAAACTCCCAGTCGCCTTCGGTGTACCGGGTGTAGAGGTCTGCGGTGGTCGCAGAGGGCATGCGCGCCAGTGCGTTGTCGCGGTCGCCGTCGTAATACTGGTGACCAACGTGGCGAATGAACCCGCCGCTCGTCCAGTGCGGGCTGCTGTGCCAGGTGAGTCCGGCGTGGAGGGTCGTGTTGGGCACCAGCGATACGGTGTGGCCGATGGCATCGCCGCTGCCGTAAATGGATCGCTGCAACCGACCTCCACCCGAGGCTTCCCAACCCGAGCCCAGCGGGCTTGCAATGTCAAAGAGGATGCCGCGACGCACGATGTCCTCGGGGCTGTTGGTGTTGTAGTAGGTTATCGGGTCGTAGCGGATCTCGTCCCGGGTATGCGACTGGAAGGTCGAACCACTGATCCGGGCGGGCCCCGCCCGCCAGGTTCCACCGACCTCCCAGCTCTGCGAGATCTGCGGTCTCAGAATGCCCGAGAAGATGCGCTCGTAGGTATTGGGGTCGAAGCCCCAGAACTCGTCGACATTGGCGAATCGAAACGACTGGCTCCACTTGATGTAGGCGCGCTGGCCGGTACCGTACTGACGGTTGAGGGCGAGCTCGTAGGCATTGGCGCTGAATGAATGGTTCTGGCTGATCGGGCCACCGGGTGACGAGATGTTGGAGTCCTGTGCCTCGATCGATTCGATCTGCCGTCGTACGCCGCCGCTCGCCTCGAGGGTATGACTCAAGGGGGCACGCGTGATCATGTAGACCGAGTGGCTGGTCAGTGAGGCACGCTGGGTGTCGGTGAGCAGGTTGTTGTAGTAGCCAAAACCCTGATTATCCAGAATGCTCTGCTCGGCAAGCGGGCCGTAGCTGTCTGCGTATTTCTCTCTTGCACGATTGAAGTCATAACCCAGTACGCTGTGAACGCCTTGCCCCCATTCGGCCTTCACTCGCGGGGTGAAACTGGTCTCCCAACTCTCGATCCTGGTGCGGTTCGGGCCGCCCGGGTAACCCCCAGCCACCGAATCGGCGCTTGCGAAGTAGGGCATGTAATAGCCCACCGAGCGCTGGGCATGACCGGCTTCGCCCTCGAACAGGACGCTCTCGGACAATGCGCGTACCAGCCCGGCCCGCAGACTGGCGTTGTCACCCGTCGTGGCAGCGCCGATGTTGTTGAACTTGGCCGCTCGCGGGTCACCGGTGCCGACCTGTCCGACCACGCCCCCGGGTGATTGCGCGCGAGAATGGCTGGCCGACAGATCGACCCAGGCCCGGTCGACGCCGCTGCCAGCCTCGATCAGTCGGCCATTGAAGGCGTAACTGTTGGCCGCCGAGTTTTCGCGCCAGCCGTTGGTGGTGGCCGTGCTGGCATTCAACTGCAGCGTGCGGCTGTCGACGCGTTTTTCGAGCCGAGCGCTGCCCAGCACGGTGCCGTTGCCGCCGATGCTGGTTGACACCGCATTGGCGATGGGTGCGCGGCTGCTCGTGATGATGTTGACCACGCCACCGACCGCGCCGTTGCCGTACTGCACGCTTGCACCGCCGTGCAGGATTTCGATGCGCTCCACGCGTTCGAGGGGAATGGATTCCCAGGCGACACCGAGCGAGTCGATCGGATTGAGGCGTTGCCCATCGAGCAGGATGAGCGTGTTGCTGTTGGCGGTGGCGCCGAATCCGCCCAGGTCGAAGCTCGCACCCAGACCGAGTGCGCCGAGGTTGAAGCCGCTCGGTGTGAGCCCCCCCAGCTGTGCCAGAACCTCGGGGACATTGCTGGCGGCGGCGGCTTCGATCTGGGCTCGGGTGATGATCCTGACATTGGCCGGTACCTGGTTGGAGTTCTCGTCGAAACGGGAACCCGAGACCACGACCGTCGGCATCTGTGTCTGCGCCAGGGGCAGGGTGCCCGGGGTCATCAGTGCAACCAGGCCGAGCAGTGTTGCGGGTGCGCGGGTGGGCAGGGAAAGGCGGCGTGCAATGCCGCGGCCAGCGGGTAGGCCCGGTGGCATGTGACGGACGATCATGGTGTCTCCAGCAACTGCCGGTCACTCGTCCATTCCCCCGTGGACACTGGGCCGATTCACCGGCACAAGCGCTCTCGCGCCGGTGCAGGCTTCATCGATAGCCGGTATCCGGGCTGGCAGACTTCGCTCGATGACCTTCCCGGCTGCGGCCAGTGGTTATTCGATCGAGCTAGTACACTGAGTACGTCTGCTTACCGTTGCGGGGGCAGCACAGGTTGTCCTGAAGGACCCCTGTTTCCCGTTGAACCGTGCCCACCGATCGACGGGCACGAGCACTGTCGATTCTGCCATTCTAACAACAAAGATGAAGCTGCCTGCGGCTCTGTGTCGATGTTGCCGTGTGTCCGCGCGGTGGTCCGCGTCGGCACCTGCGGCACTGCGTGTGCTCGCCCTGACAGGCCTGGCAGCTCTCTTTGCAGGCGGGCTGTGCACGCCAACGCTCGCCGGGTCGCTTGCGCTGTCCGCAGCATCGCCCTTGCCCTCGCCGGTGGTTTCAGAGCCGCGCGCTGTCCAGGCCCGCGACGGTCGTGCGCGTCTGGTGCGCCTGGTCGAGCCCGCTGCCCGCATCATCACCCTGGCGCCGCACGCAACGGAGCTTGTCTTTGCGGTCGGTGCAGGGGCGACCCTTGCAGGCACCACTGATTACAGTGACTTTCCTGCCGCAGCGCGTGCGGTGCCGCGAATCGGCGCATTCAACACCCTGGCGCTGGAACGTATCGTGGCCTTGAGGCCCGATCTGGTGCTTGCCTGGTCGGGGGGCAACCCGCCTGCTCTTCTTGATCGCCTGCGTGCGGGTGGCATTGCCGTTTTCGAGTCCGACCCGAAGCATCTGCCCGATATCGCCCGCGATCTGCGCGCGCTGGGCACGCTCACCGGTCATCCGGGCGAGGGCGAGCGGGCCGCCGTCGGGTTCGAGGGCACGCTCGAGGCGCTGCGTGTGAGTCACCTCGGGCGTGTGCCGGTGCGGGTCTTCCATCAGGTATGGGGTGCGCCGCTGATGACGGTGGGCGAGCATCACGTGGTAGCGGCGGTCATCCGGCTCTGTGGCGGTGTGCCGGTACCGCAGGGGCCGGATCGGGCCGCCTGGGTCGTGAGCATCGAGTCGGTACTGGCTGCCGATCCGCAGTTGATCGTGAGCACGGCATCGCCCCTTGCGCCTGCGGGTGCCGGTGACGAGGGTGCAAGCCAGGTGGCGAATACGATGGCCCCCGATCGACCGCCGGGGTGGCAGCGCTACCCGTGGCTCTCGGCCGTCGCCCGAGGCCAATTGCGCACGCTGGCGCCAGACCTCATCCATCGCCCGGGACCGCGGCTTGTCGAAGGGGCGCAGGCGATGTGCGAGCTGATCGATGCCGCCCGCGAGGCACCGGTCGCGGCTCGTGCTAAGGTGCGCAACCATGGTCTCTGATGCACCGGATTTTTCGCGCCTGAAACGTGCCCTGGTCGTGAAGCTGAGGCACCACGGAGACGTGTTGCTGGCCTCGCCTGTCTTCACCGCGCTGAAACAGCATGCGCCCCATCTCGAAGTCGATGCGCTCGTCTACGACGAGACGCGTGACATGCTCGCGCTGCATCCGGCTATCGATCAGTTGCATGTCATCGGCAGGCACTGGCGGGGCACTTCAATCCTGCAGCGAGCGCTTGCCGAGTGGCAATTGTGGCGTGCGCTTCGCGCGCGCCGTTACGATCTCATCGTGCATCTCACCGCTCATCCGCGTGGTGCCTGGCTGGCCCGTACGCTCGGCGCCTCGGTCAGTGTGGCGCCGCGCCGATCCGGGCGCTGGTGGGCATGGAGCTTCACGCACCGTCATCCGGTGGTGGGTGGTGGACGGCGGCATACGGTGGAAACCCACCTCGATGCCTTGCGGCGCATCGGCATTCAGCCATCGCCGGAAGCTCGCCGGCTGGTGCTCGAGCCTGGCGACATGGCTCAGGCGATCGTAGACCACCGGCTGCACGACGCCGATCTCGTTGCGGGCGCCTTCGTGCATTTTCATCCGGCCTCGCGCTGGCAATTCAAGTGCTGGCCTGCCAGCGCGGCGGCCTCGTTGATCGATGAACTGCATCGGCAGGGTCACCGGGTGATCATCACGGCGGCGCCGTCGGCGGCCGAGCGAGCGCTGGTCGGTGCAATCGTGCGGGCCTGCACGATTGCTCCGCTTGACTGGTCGGGCACCCTCAGCTTGAAGGAGATGGCTGCGTTGTCGGGTCGGGCTGCGATCTTCATCGGGGTTGATTCGGCGCCCATGCATATCGCGGCTGCGATGAAGACGCCTGTGGTCGCACTCTTCGGCCCCAGCGGTGAACACGAGTGGGGACCCTGGCAGGTGCCGCATCGGGTCATTGCGTCGACCGAGCATGCCTGCCGCCCGTGTGGCCTCGATGGTTGTGGTGGTGGCAAGCGCAGTGACTGCCTCGAGCGCCTGCCTCTGGCTCCGGTGCTGGCGGCTGCGCTCGAGTTGCTGAATGCGCGCGGTTCGCGCTGATGGTGATGGTCTCTACCCGCATCAAGCCGATGCGCCTTGCCATCGTGCGCCAGCGCTACAACCCGTTCGGCGGCGCCGAGCGGTTCATCGAACGCGCGGTGGCCGCCTTGAGCGCCAGCGGCGCCAGCGTCACGGTCATTGCACGCGCCTGGAAACGTGCGCCGGCGGTGGCATCAACCGCGACCCCTGCCCTGCAGGCGATCCGTTGCGACCCCTTCCATGTGGGTCGCCGCTGGCGGGACTCGAGCTTTGCGCGTGCCGTGTGCCGTCTGCTGCAGACCGAATCGTTCGATCTGGTGCAGTCGCACGAGCGCATGGCCTGTTGCGATATCTTTCGCGCCGGTGATGGCGTGCACCGTCAGTGGCTTGCGCTGCGAGCCCGTGAGCAAGGCCCGCTAGCCCGACTGGCCACCCGGTTGAACGCCTACCACCGCTATCTGCTGGGCGCCGAGCGGCGCCTCTTTGCCAGTGCGCGTCTGCGTGCGGTGATCTGCAATTCGGCCATGGTTCGAGCCGACGTGCTGCGCCACTTTCCAATCGATCCGGCCCGGCTGCATGTCATCTACAACGGCATCGATCTGGACGTGTTCAATCCGGGCTTGCGGGCTTTGCATCGGCAGGCGGTTCGCGCCTCGATGAGCATCGCGCCGCATGCCCCGGTGTATCTGCTGGTGGGTTCGGGCTTCGCGCGCAAGGGCGTGTTTCGCCTGCTGCCTGCCTTTGCCGCTGCTGCCCCGGCCGGCAGCCATCTGGTGATTGTCGGCGCCGATCGTGCGCTGGCGCGTGCACGAGGCCTGGCGCATCGATTGGGCTGTGCTGACCGAGTCCATTTCTGCGGCGGTGTGGAAGATGTACGCCCTTATTACGGCGCTGCCGACTGGTTCGTGTTGCCAACCCTCTACGACCCGTTTCCCAACGCGGCCATCGAGGCGCTGGCCTGTGGATTGCCGGTCATCACCACGCATCAATCGGGTGCTGCCGAATTCATTCAGCCTGGCCTCAATGGTCAGGTCTGCGATGCGCTCGATGGTCCTGGACTGGAGCGCTGCATCGCCGAAGTGGCCCGCTTGCCAAAGGAGGCATCGGCGCTGGCGCGCGCTGCCGTGGCCGGGTTGTCGGTGGGTGCGATGGCCGAGCGTCTGCTCGAACTCTACGAACAACTGCTCGCGGCGCCCCAAGGCCCGGCCGCGGGTCACTGATAGAATGCGCAGCCCATCCGGCGATGTCGCCCGATGGCCGATTCTGGCCCCCGGGGTGCTCCGCCCCGCTTCCTGGATATCACGATGAGCAGCCTGTCCGACACCCTCGGGTTGTACCTGCGGCTGTTGCGATTCACCTTGCCGTACTGGCGCGTATTCGCGGTCTCGGTCCTGGCGATGACGATTACCGCGGCAACCGAACCGGCTATCCCGGCGCTTGCCAAGCCGCTGCTCGATCGCAGTTTCGTCACCAAGGATGTCGAATTCATGCGCTGGGTGCCGGTGGGCATCGTCGCGATCATGCTGCTGCGGGGGGTGGCCTCGTTCATCTCCGACTACGCACTCCAGTGGACCGCACAGAAGGTCATCGCTGACTTGCGTGCACGCATGTTCGATACGCTGCTGCACCTGCCGGCCACGTTTTTCGATCACAGCATGAGCGGCAAGCTCATCTCGAAGTTCGTCTACGACACGCTGCAGGTTACTTCGGCGGCGACCGGCGCCCTCACCGTGATCGTCAAGGATTCCCTGGTGATCATCGGCCTGCTGGGGTGGCTGCTATGGGAAAACTGGCGTCTGACGCTGGTATCGCTGACGGTCGGCCCGGTGATCGTGATCATCGTGCGGGCCTTCTCGGGGCGTCTGCGCCAGATGAGCCGCGCCGAGCAGGGGGCAATGGGCGAGCTCAATCACGCCCTGGAGGAATCGATCATCGCCCACAAGGTGGTGAAAGTCTTCGACGGACTGGAGTACGAAGCCGATCGCTTTCACAAGGGTTCGGAGCGGGTCAGGCGCTTCAACATGAAGGCGGTGATCGCCGCCTCGGCCAACGTACCACTCACCCAGCTCGCAGCGGCCAGCGCCGTTGCGGTCATCGTGCATCTGGCCATCAACCAGGCGGCCCGCGACCAGACGACGGTGGGTGGCTTTGTATCGTTTCTGGGCGCGATGCTGATGTTGCTTGCACCGCTGAAGCGGCTCACCAATGTGAGCGCCCAATTGCAGCGCGGCCTGGCCGGTGCCGAGAGCGTGTTTGCTCTCATCGACGAGAACCGCGAGCTCGATAAAGGGCAGCGCGACATCGGTCGTGCCCGGGGTGCTCTGGCGTTTCGCGATGTCCACTTCACCTACGCGACGGCTACGCGTCCGGCCTTGTGCGGGCTTGACCTGGAGATCGCCGCCGGCGAGACCGTGGCCCTGGTGGGCAGCTCGGGCAGCGGGAAGACCACCACCGCCAACATGGTGCCGCGATTCTACGACCCGACCAGTGGCCAGATCCTGCTCGATGGCATCGACCTGCGCGATCTCACCCTGGCCAGCTTGCGCGCCAACATCGCCCTGGTGAGCCAGGATGTGGTGCTCTTCAACGATACGGTGGCCGGCAACATCGCCTACGGGCGTCTTGCCCGGGTCGGGCGCGATCAGGTGATTGCTGCGGCGCGTGCGGCCAATGCGCTCGAATTCATCGAGGCAATGCCGCAGGGTTTCGACACCCTGATCGGTGAGAACGGCGTGCGGCTCTCGGGCGGCCAGCGCCAGCGCATCGCGATCGCACGGGCCTTTCTGAAGGATGCGCCAGTGCTCATCCTCGATGAGGCCACATCGGCCCTGGACAGTGAAACCGAGCGCAATGTGCAAAAGCAGCTCGACGATCTGATGCGTGGTCGAACCACGCTCGTGATTGCGCACCGCCTGTCCACCATCGAGCGGGCTGATCGCATCGTCGTGATGCAACACGGACGCATCGTCGAGATCGGGCGGCATGCCGATCTCCTGGCTGCCGGTGGCGCCTATGCGCGGCTGCAGCAGATGGCGGGTCAGGGCGATCTGCTGCCTGCAAGCGCTGTCGTCGATCCAGCGCGCTGATGAACGCTCGCGCACTGTCGATTCTGCACACCGAAGCGTCCCTGGGCTGGGGCGGTCAGGAGATTCGCATCCTGAACGAGTCGGTGGGCATCCAGGCCCGGGGCCATGCCATCACGATTGCGGCGCCGGCCGAAGCACGTATCACGGCCGAGGCGCGTGCGCGCGGTCTGACGGTGATCGACACGCCGATCGGACGCAAGAACCTGTGCGGTCTGCTCGCCATGCGAGCGCTGTTGCACGCAGCCCGGTTTGACGTCGTCAACACCCACAGTTCCACCGACACCTGGTTGGCTGCCTTGTCGCTGGCGCTTGACCGCAAGGGGCCAGCGCTTGTGCGCACCCGGCATATCTCCGCGCCGGTGTCCACCGGAATGGCCACGCGCTGGCTCTATCGCAATGCCAGTGCACGTATCGCCACTACAGGCGAGACCTTGCGCGACGAACTGATTGCCAAGCTCGGGATTGACCGGGCGCGAGTGCTGTCGGTGCCCACCGGCATGGATACCGATCGTTTTCGGCCTGGCGATCGCACCGCTGCCCGACGGGCCCTGTCCTTGCCGGCTGACATGATGCTGGTGGGCATCGTTGCCACCCTGCGCAGCTGGAAGGGTCACCGCCATCTGATCGAGGCAGTGGCGCAACGGGTGCAGGAGACCGGGGTGCCCACAGGTCTTGCCATCGTCGGTGATGGCCCACAGCGCGAGGCGCTTGCCGCGCAGGCCGCCGCGCTTGCCTTGCCGGCCTTCTGGATGCCCGGCAATCAGGCCGACGTCGTTCCCTGGCTGCATGCCTTTGACATCTTTGCCTTGCCCTCCTACGCCAACGAGGGTGTGCCGCAGGCGCTTGTGCAGGCCATGCTCTGCGCGTTGCCTTGCATCACCACGTCGGTGGGGGCGATCGGCGAGGCAGCGATCGATGGCCAGACTGCGCTGGTGGTCGAGCCGCAGGCCGTAGTCCAGATCGCGGCCGCGATCGGGCGGCTTGCGCACGATGCGGCCCTTCGCGAGCGGCTCGGGCTCGCCGCGCGTGCCCACTGCGTCGCGCACTTTGATGCGCGTGTCATGCTCGATCGCATGGAAGGGCTGTTTCAGGCGGCGGCAGGAGAGCGCTGATGGGCCGCTCAGCCACTCGGCTGCGGATCTTTCCGCGGGCCGTGAGCAAGCGTCTGAGCCACGGCCGTCGGTCTGCGCCGCAGGCGGTGAGGCGGGTGCTGGTGGCGCATCGTCTGTTGCTGGGCGACACGCTGATGCTCTCGCCGCTGCTGGCCCGCTTGCGTGCGGCTTGGCCGAACGCCCTCATCGACCTCGTAGTGAACCCGGCTTTTGCGTGCCTCTATGCCAGTCGTCCCTGGGGGGTGAGGGCCATCGGCTGGGATCCCGCCGATCCGCAAACCCTGGCGCCCTTGCTGGCCGGTGATGGCTACGACCTTGCACTGGTCCCCGGTGACAACCGCTACAGCTGGCTTGCGCAGGCGGCTGGTGCACGCTGGATCGTTGCACATGAAGGCGATACGCCCGCCTGGAAGAATCTTCCGGTCGATGAGTTGCGCCCCTTTCCGACAAGCGCTGCGGCGTGGGGCGATATGGTGGCCGATCTGATCGATGGACCACCGCCACCGGCCTACTGTCAGACCCAATGGCCAGCGCCGGTGGCAGCGCCCATCGACCTGCCCTCTGGCGACTGCGCGGTGCTGCATGTCGGGGCCAGCACGCCCCTCAAGCAATGGCTGCCGGCACGCTGGCATGCCTTGGCCGAGCGCCTCGAGGCGCAGGGCCTGCAGCCGGTGTTTCTGGCGGGTCGGGGCGAGGCGGCCATTGTTCGCGAGATCGATCCGGCTGCTCGCTGGAGGAACCTGGCCGGGACCCTCGACCTCGCGCAGGTGTGGCATTTGCTGGCCGCAGCTCGTTTGCTCGTTGCACCCGACACCGGCATTTCGCACCTTGGGCGTATCGTCGGTGTGCCGACCATCACCCTCTTTGGTCCCGGATCGGCGATCATCTGCGGGGCCGGTGAATTCTGGCGCGAAAGCCCGTTCTGGCCAGTGACCGTGGCACCGTTTCCGTGTCGGGATCAGCGCATGCTGTTTCGACGGTCGCTGCCCTGGGTCGAGCGATGCGGGCGTTCGAGCCAGGAGTGTCCGCATCCGCGCTGCATGGATGCGATCGGTCTGGATCACCTCGATGCGACCGTTGCGCGCGCCCTGGCCGTGCCCTGGCCTCGTGCAGTTGCCTGATCGCTGCAGAATCGATGAATCAGCAAAGGCTCGATGAACATGACAGACCGTGATTTTCCCGACCGTATTGCAAGCGCCGTCACTGCTGCGGCCATCACCGGCTTTCACGAGCGTGCTCTGGCGTGCACCGGGTGGCCACTCGAAGCCCCCGATGATCTGGCAACCACCCTCGGCGTGCCTGTCGGGCTGCGTGACCAGCTGGTTGCCAATCACCGTTTCAACAGTCTGCTCTGGGCCGAAGAAGATCTCGCCCGCCGCCTTGATGTTGCCGATGCCGAGATTGCTGCCAACAAGCGTTCGATCGATCGCTACAATCAAGCTCGCAACGACGCGATCGAGCGCATCGACGAGCATCTCATTGCGATGCTCGAGGCGGCACGTGCCGCGCAGCCCTTTGTCGGGCGGCTGAACTCCGAGACGGCCGGTTCGATCTGTGACCGCTTGTCGATTGTCTCGCTCAAGATACGCGCCATGCGCGAGCAGACGGGTCGGGCCGATGCCACGCTTGAGCACCGCGCCCAGTGCGAACTGCGCCTTTCGCGGCTGCTCGAGCAGCGTGCCGATCTTGGCCGCTGTCTGGATGAATTGCTGGCCGACACGTTGGCGGGTCGTGCCTGTTTTCGCATCTATCGTCAGTTCAAGATGTACAACGATCCGACGATGAATCCCTACCTCTACCGCAAGGCCTGAGCCAGACATGTCCGATGCACCCCGCCTGTTTCACCCCGAGGGGCTCGCCGCCGGTGCGGTCGTCACCCTTGCGCAAGGGGCGCATCGTCATATTCAGGCGCTGCGTCTGGCCGCCGGCGATGCAGTCACGCTCTTTGCCGGCGACGGCTGGGAGTGGCCTGCCGAACTCGTCCAGGTGGGCAAGCGGCAGAGTGTCGCAAAACTGCGTCCGGCCGAGATGCGCGATCGGGAGTCGCCGCTCGAGGTGACGCTGGTGCAGGGCATCTGTGCTGCCGATCGAATGGACTGGGTGGTGCAGAAGGCCACCGAACTCGGGGTGAGCGCGATCCGACCCATCGTCACGCAGCGTACTGTCATCCGCTTGTCGGCCGAGCGACAGGAGCGGCGCGAGCAGCATTGGCAGGCGATTGCCGAGTCGGCCTGCGAGCAGTGCGGTCGCAATCGGGTACCGCGTGTGCATCCGGGGCTGGCACTGACCGATTTTCTGGCTATCGAGGCTTCCCCGGGGCTGCGTATCCTGTTGCTGCCCGGGGCGACGCAGCGGTTGGCCGATCTCGTCCCGCAGGGGCCGGTGTCGGTGGCGATCGGACCTGAGGGTGGGTTCACCGATCTTGAAGAGTCGTTGCTTGCCTCCCGCGGTTACCAGGCAGTGCGTCTGGGGCCGCGCACCTTGCGCACCGAAACAGCACCGCTCGCGGCCCTGGCCGTGATGCAGTCGCTGTGGGGCGATCTTTGAAATAGAATCGGGTTGATCCATGAGCCAAGCCCCATCCAGGCCTTCTGCCTCCGCTCTCGCAGGGGCATCTGCCACACCCGAGAAACCGGCCGTCGTTGCGTCGGAGAAGGGTCGCGTGCGTACACGCCTGGACAACACGGCCCAGTTCGTGGCCTGGTTTCGCTCCGCGGCGCCGTATTTGCATGCTTTTCGCGGCAAGGTACTGGTGGTGGCCATTGGCGGCGAGGTTGTTGCGGGCGGGCTGTTCTATGAACTGGCCTACGACATCAATCTGCTGCATGCCGCTGGCATTCGAGTGGTGCTCGTGCATGGCTCGCGGCCCCAGATCGAGGGCCAGTTGCGAAAGCGCAAGGTCGAGCCGGTCTATCACAAGGGGCTGCGCATCACCGACCCGGTGGCGCTCGAGTGCGTGAAGGAGGCGGTCGGGACGCTGCGGGTCGAAATTGACGCGATGCTCTCGCAGGGCATGCCCAATACGCCGATGGCTGGTGCCGCAATCAATACCGTCTCGGGCAACTTCATCACTGCCCAGCCGATGGGTGTGCATGACGGTGTCGACTACCAGTACACCGGTACCGTGCGCAAGATCGACACCCTGGCCATCAACGGCTGCCTCGATACCGGCAATATCGTGATCGTGTCATCGATCGGCTATTCGACCACGGGCGAGGTCTTCAACCTGGCGATGGAGGACGTGGCCGTGGCGATCGCCAAGGGGCTGCATGCCGAGAAGCTCATCTTCCTGTCGGATTCACCGGTGCTTGACCCGGCCGGGCGCACCCTGCCTGAACTGTCGGCCGAAGAGGCCCAGCAATTGCTGCAGGCCGATGTCGGCTTGAGTGCCGATACCCGGCTCTACCTCGCGCATGCGATCGAGGCCGTGCGGGCGGGCGTTGCCCGTGCGCATGTCATTTCGCATCAGACCGATGGCGCACTGCTGATCGAGCTTTTCACGCGTGGTGGATCGGGCACGATGGTGAGTGCCGACAAACTCGAGCGATTGCGCCAGGCCACCATCGACGATGTCGGTGGTGTGCTGCAGTTGATCGAGCCGCTGGAAGAAGATGGCACCCTGGTGCGACGTGGACGTGAGCGCCTCGAGCGCGAGATCCAGCGCTTCTTCGTGCTGGAACACGACGGCATGATCGTCGGTTGCGCTGCACTCTATCCGTTTCCACGCGAGCGCCTCGGTGAACTTGCCTGTCTGGCCGTTCGTCCCGAAGCGCGTGGTGCCGGGCACGGCGACAAACTCGCCGAGGCGATCGAGGCAGCGGCCCGGCGTGCGGGCTTGAAACGGCTTTTCGTTCTCACCACGCGGACCATGCACTGGTTCATCGAGCGTGGCTTTGCTGAGGCTGACATCAGCGTCCTGCCCGATGAGAAACAGGCCTTCTACAACCTGCAGCGCATGTCACGTGTGCTGGTGAAGAAGCTCTGACCCGCGGTTTCATCACCCCATTGCTTCAGGAGTTCGACCATGCCCCGCATGATCCAGTGCATCAAACTCGGCTGCGAAGCCGAAGGTCTCGACCTGCCGCCCTATCCGGGCGAACTCGGCCGTCGCATCTGGGAGCAGGTATCGAAGCAGGCCTGGCAGGACTGGCTGCGCCACCAGACCATGCTGATCAACGAAAACCGCCTCAGCCTGGCCGATGCACCCGCGCGCAAGTACCTGGCCACGCAGATGGAGCAGCACTTCTTCGGTGGCGGCGCTGATGCCGCGGCCGGCTATGTGCCGCCGGCCGCAGGCTGAGGGCGTCTGTCAGGCTCGGGTGCGCTGGATCCAGCCCACCATATCGGCCATGGCCTCGCGCATGCCAAAGCGCGGCGCGTAGCCCAGCACCTTCTGCGCGCGCGCCAGGCTCGATACGCAGCGCATGTCGGGCATCGACACCGCGCTTGCCGCGGGCGTGCCCTTTTTCATGCGCGCGCCCGGCACGCAGGCTGCGAGTGCGGTGGCAAACTCTTCCGGTCCGACCACGCACCCCATGGTGATGTTGAAGACCCGGCTACCCAGATCTGCTGCATCCAGGGCCAGCACGGTGCCCATCGCTGCGTCTTTCGAGTAGACCCATTCCATCGAGTTGGTCGGTATCGCCGCTTCGTCGCCCGAGAGTGCGGTTTCGAGCGCGCCACGCACGATATTGCTCGGTCCGCCGCCGCCACGTCCGCTCCAGGGGCCGAATACAGCGCCGTAGCGCATCGCGGCAAAGTCAACGCCGCTCCAGCGCGCGTAGTTCAGGCCGAGGCTCTCGATGGCCTGCTTGGTGGCCGAGTAGAACGTGGTGGGGCGCGGGTAGGCCTCTTCATCGGCGCTGTCTCCCTTGCCCTCGCCACCGGCGAGGAAGTGGTTGAGCACGTTGGAACTCGATACCACGACGCGCTTCACGCCATGCACCCGCGCCGCCTCGAGCACATTGACGGTGCCGGTGATGTTGAGTTGTATCGCTGACCACGGGTCGCGCTGTGCGCCCAGCGTGAGGAGCGGGTTGGCGGCGGTATGCACGATCGAGGTGATGCCGTGGCCCACCAGGGCCTGGCTGATGGTGAAGGGCTTGAGGACATCACCTTCGATCAGTTCGCACCGCGAGAGGTCGACGTTCTCGGCCAGCGCCTCCGGTTGTGGGGCATAGTCCATCAGTACGGGGCGCTCGCCGCGTTCCACCAGGATATGGGCGATCTGCGAGCCGACGAGGCCGGCGCCGATGATCAGGGTCGACATGGGGTGTTGTCTCCGGGTTGTGCGGGGGCAGTGCCCCCCGTTCAGATGCGTGAAATGACCAGATTGCCGAGGCGATCAACCCGAGCCTGCATGTCGGGTTCCAGATAGACCGTCGTGTCAGCCTGCTCGAAGATCGCCGGGCCCGTGATCGTACAGCCCGCCGGCAGTTCGAGGCGAGCGTGTACCGGCACCTCTCGCCAGGCATGCCCGATCCACACCCGTCGCGACCCCGGTGGCGCAGGGGCTGCATCACCGGGTGCGAAGAGTGCAAGATCGAATTTGTGGCGTCGCCCCACCACCGCCACCCGCAGGTTGAGTACCCGCATCTCGATACCGGCCAGCGGTTGGCCGAACGCGCTGCGATAACGGTTCTCGAACGCCGCTGCAATCCGCGCACGGCTGCGCGTATCTGCGCTGGTGAGCGGCACGGCCAGCGTGTGGCTCTGCCCTGCGTAGAGCATGTCGAGTTCGATCAAGGTGTCGACCCGCTGGAACTGGATGGCTGCAGCCGAGAGCAGCGCGCGGCCCTGGACAGAGCGCTCGGCGATGGCTGCCCGGAAGGTTTCGATCGCCAGTGCGCTCAGCGACACATTGAGCGTCTGCACATGGTCGTGGCGCATGTCGGCGATGACGCAACCCAGGGCGCTCGTGACCCCGGGATAGCGGGGCACGATGCCAGTGGTGACACCGACCTCGCGCATCATCGCGCATACGTGCAAGGCGCCACCGCCCCCGAAGGGCATGTAGGCAAAGCGTTTCGGGTCGTGGCCGCGTTCGACCGATACCAGCCGTATGGCGCCGGCCATGTGGGCGTTGGCCACCTGCAGTATGGCTTCGGCGGCGGTCATCACGTCGAGCCCGAGCGGGCGTGCAATCTTCTCGGCAATTGCGGCTTGCGCCGCTGCCACGTCGAGCGCTGCCCGGTCACCGATTGGGCGGGCTGGATTGATGCGTCCGAGCACGACGTTGGCGTCGGTGACCGTGGGCTCCAGGCTCCCCTGGCCATAGCACACCGGCCCTGGCCAGGCGCCGGCCGACTCGGGCCCTACCTGCAAGAGGCCCGAGCGATCGACACGCGCAATCGAGCCGCCGCCAGCGCCTATCGTCTCGATCTCGATCATCGGGGTGCGAACCACCAGGCCGAATCCCACCGAGGTCTGTGCGGCCAGCGTCGACTGCCCGTCGGCAATGAGGGCTACATCGAAACTGGTGCCCCCCATGTCACCGGTGATCACATCGGGAAAGCCTGCCGTCTGCGCGATATGTGCACAGGCAATCACGCCCGCCGCGGGGCCCGACAGTGCGGTGCGCACCGGCAGACGCCGCGCGGTCTCGATGGACATCACCCCGCCATTGGATTGCACGATGAGTACCGAGCCGGCAAAGCCACGCGCACGCAAGCCCGACTCGAGCGCCTCGAGGTAATCACCGACCACCGGTTGGAGGCTCGCGTTGATTGCCGCTGTCGAGGCTCGTTCGAATTCGCGGATCTCGGGCAGTATCTCGCTCGATACCGACACATGGGCATTGGGCCAGAGCGCGCGCACCACTTCGGCTGCAGCCGCTTCGTTGGCCGGGTTGGCGTAGCTGTTGATGAAGAAGAGGCACACGCTCATCACCCCATCGGCGAGCAGGGCACGGGTTACCTGCGCGACCTCGGTGGGGTTGACGGCCCGTGCAATCGTGCCGTCGGCCAGCGTGCGTTCGTCGACTTCGACACGCAGGTCGCGTGGCACGACGGGTGTGAAGTTGCCCCACAGTCCCCAAGTCTGGGGGCGATCGCGACGGCGCATCTCGAGCACGTCGCGAAAGCCTGTGGTGGAGATGACTGCGGTTCGGGCCAGCTTGCGCTCGAGCAGGGCATTGGTGCCAACCGTCGTGCCGTGGACGATGGTGGCAATTGCAGCGGGATTGCCCGCTACCGCACTCACGCCTTCCACAAACGCACGCGAGGGATCATCGCGGGTCGAGGGCACCTTGCCGATGGTGATGCGCCCAGTGGCCTCATCCAGCGCAAAGATGTCGGTATAGGTGCCGCCGACATCCACCCCGACAATGACGCGTGGCGCAACCGATGACTTCGTTCGAGAGACCTTCTTCATCGCGTACCCGCCTTTGCCGTCCGGCCATTCTTGCGGCTGCTCTTCGTGCCTTCGCGTGCACTCGTGTAGCCCAGTCGGATGTCCTCGGCACGTGCCGCGCGACTGCGCTCTGCCGCAGGGCCATAGCCGCCACCGCCCGGGGTCTCGAGCCGGATGCGATCGCCCTGTTTCAGGGTGATGCCCACCATTTTCGAGCCCAGCGGCGGCGTGTGCCAGGCGCCCTCGGAATGGAAGCTGAATCGGTTCAAGGCCGCTGGTCCACCGCCGACCACGCCCTGCGGTGCAAAGCGCGATCGCTCACCGAAGAAGAATGCGCTTGCTGCGGTGGCGAGGAGTTCGATCTCGTAGATCGCGCCCAATCCGCCACGATGCCGTCCGGCACCGCCCGAATCGGGTCGCAACGACCACTGCGTGAAGGCCACCGGATAGGCCGCCTCGAGAATTTCAAGGGGCGGGATGGTGGCGGTCGAGATCGGCGCGTTACCGTGATTGAGCCCGTCGCTCACCGGGTTGCCGCCATGGCCACCACCAAAGAAGGAGAACATCACCCAACGCCTGCCGTCGCTGCGGTGGCCAGCGATCGACAGGGCATTGATCGTGCCATAGGCCATGCCGTTGACCCGTTCAGGTGCCGCCTTGGCCAGCGCACCGAAGATGACGTCGATGATTCTGAGTATGGTCTCGGTATAGCCGCCGACCGGTCGCGGCGCGCGCGCATCGAGCAGGCTGCGGTCCGGTATCACCACCTCGATCGGGTCGAGCACGCCGGCGTTGGCCGGCACGTCGGGAAACAGATGCTTGAGTGCGACATAGCAGGCTGCCACGGTCGTCGCACGCGAGATGTTCACCGGCCCGGCGCAGGCCGGTGCCGAGCGCGAGAAATCGAGCGTCATGCGGCTGCCCTTTTTCACGATGTCGAGCGCTATCGGCAACGGGGTGTCGTTGCTGCCGTCATTGTCCAGGCAGTCATCGCAGCTATAGTGCCCGTCGGGTAGTGCGGCGATGTTCTCGCGCATGAGCGTCACTGCGCGCGCGCGCAGTTCGGCAAAGGCCTCGAGCACCGTAGTCT
Organism: uncultured Pseudomonadota bacterium; assembly: GCA_903829815.1. Lineage (GTDB taxonomy): Bacteria > Pseudomonadota > Gammaproteobacteria > Burkholderiales > SG8-39 > CAIXPL01. The sequence continues at coordinate 55,040 of CAIKRR010000038.1, forward strand.
CGCCGTACTGGTCGAGCAGTTCGTGCAGGCGACGCGCGCCGAGTTCGAGCGCATTCACCTGACCGTTGAGGTCGCCGTAAACGCTGATGGGCAGGCGGGAGTTGGCCTGCAGGATGGCCAGTATGTCAGGCCTGAACGTCCCGGCCGCGTAGAGACGCACCGGTGGCATGTAGAAAGCTTCCTGGAAGCACTCGGTGGCCACCGGGTTGTAATTGCCCGGGACGTTGCCGCCTACGTCATGCCAGTGCCCCACCGAGGCCAGATGGCAGAACAGTTGGCCGTTGCGAAAGAACGGTCGCACCAGCTTGAAGTCGTTGAAGTGGGTGCCGCCTTCGTAGGCGTCGTTGAAGATGAAGACGTCGCCCTCGGCAAAGTCCTTGCCAAAGCGCTCGATGACCGCACGCACCGCAAAGGACATGGCGCCAACGAAGATCGGCAGGCCATTCTTGCCCTGTACCAGGGTCTCGCCTGAGCGGGCGTCGTAGAGCCCGTGCGAGGCATCGTGTGCCTCGGCGATGATCGGGTTGAAGGCAGCGCGAAAGAGCGTCGCGTCCATTTCGTCGGCGATCTGCTCCAGGCGTCCGTTGAGGACGGCAAGCGTTACCGGGTCGATGCCAGCGGGGCTGCTGCGCTGGCCTGGCGCTGTCTTTTTCGTACGGGTACCCATGTCAGTGCTTCCTGGTCTGTTCATGCAAGGGCTTGATACACCGCCCGACGGCCGCGCGCGCCGCGCGACGTCCGCGGCCCGCTCGCCCCGAAGCGGCTGTCGTTCGGATCGGCGTGCAGCGCACGGGCGCTCTGGTCACCGTGTCTGCAACTCGCCACGTTCGATGCGTTGTTCGAGCCAGGGGAGCAGTCCCCCGGCCTTCACCATGGCGAGCAGGTGGGGGGGCACCGGCGCGCAGGCAATGATCGAGCCGGTGGTGCGGTTGAACACCTGGCCGCTGGCGGCGTCGATCTCGATGTCATCCTCATTGCGTATCGAGTCGGCCGCAGGGCATTCGAGCACCAGTTGGCCGACGTTGATGGCGTTGCGGTAGAAGAGGCCCGAAAAACTCGGTGCCAGCACCGCAGCTACTCCCAGATGCCGCAGCGCCGCGGGCGCCTGTTCGCGTGAGGAGCCCAGCCCGAAGTTGCGCGGCCCGATCACCACATCGCCCGGTCGGACCCGGCTCGCGAAGTTGGGGTCGAGCGCCTCCAGGCAATGACGCGCGATCTCCTCGATGCCGAATTTCATGTACGGTCCGGGCGCCAGCATGTCGGTGTCGATGCTGCCCTCGAAGACCCAGGCCTTGCCCATCGTCAGTTCCCCCTGTCGACGATGCCCGAAGCCCGATCGAGCAGCAGGCGCGGGTCGGTGAGGTGACCCGTGACGGCCGCCGCAGCGACGGTGTAGGGCGAACCCAGCCAGATTTCTGCGCTGCTCGAGCCCATGCGCCCCTTGAAATTGCGCGCGGTGGAGGCGATCACGCGGGTGCCCGCCTCGAACCGCCAGGCGCCATATCCGGCACAGGCGCCGCAGGCGTTCGGGAGGAGTTCGGCACCGGCCTGGAGCAGCGCGCCGAGCGTGCCTTCGGTGCGCGCCTGCGCTTCGTCCTGGGCGGTGGCGGGTCCGACCAGCAGCCGCATGCCTGCTGCTACACGGCGTCCTCGGAGCACTTCTGCAGCCATGCGAAGGTCGACCAGCTTGGCCCCGGTACATGCGCCGATGTAGGCGACATGCATGGGCACTACCCCGTGATCGGTCACCGCTGCCGAGTTGGCTGGGCTGTGGGGCGCTGCGGCCTGCGGGGCGAGGGCATTGGCATCAAACCGATGCAGTTCGGCCGGCACGGCGTCAGCATCGCCCTGCCAGGACTCGATGTCGACGCTGGCTACACCTGCCGCGGCCAGGAAGGCGCGCGTGGTCTGGTCTGCCTCGACGATGCCGGCCTGCGCCCCCAGTTCAGCCGCCATGTTGGACAGGGTCATGCGCTCCTGCATGCCCAGCGCCCGGACCGTGGGGCCGGCGTATTCGATCGACTGGTAGCGGCCCCCATCCATGCCCAGGCGGGCGCACATCGCCAGCATCATGTCCTTGGCCGAAAGACCGTGCGCCAGGTGCCCTGTCCATTCGAGTCGGATGGTCTGGGGGACCCGCAGCCAGATCTCGCCGGTAACCAGCACGCCCAGCATCTCGGTGGCGCCGATGCCGAACATGTAACAGCCAAAGGCGCCGCCGGTGGGCGAGTGACTGTCGCCGCCTACAGCGAAGATGCCCGGACGCAGGTGCCCTTGTTCAGCCAGCACCACATGGCAGATGCCGATGCTGTCGTGGAAGTGCCGTACGCCAGCGGTCTTCACCCAGTCGCGCGCGGTTGCCACGATCTCACGCGAATCGTCATCGGTGGCCGGCACGTAGTGGTCGGTGATCACCACCACACGGTCGGGGTCCCAGATGCGGGCACCCAGACGCTCGAGCATGGGCTTGACCCGGCGCGGTCCGCCCGAGTCGTGCATCATCGCCAGGTCGACCTTGCAGGTCACCAACTCCCCTGGGGTGACGGCATCTCTGCCGCAGGCGCGGGCGATGAGTTTTTCGGTGAGGGTCTGACCCATGGTATCGGCATCCTCGGTGCGGCACGAATCACCCATCTTGAACAGGCGCAGCCTCGGCCGTGAGTTTAGCCTGAGGCTGCGCCGGCTTGTCGCTCTTCGTCGGCTGGCTCGTGCCACGCAACTGCGTTGCTGCACGCCGATGATTGGGCTACCCTAGCTATCCAGCTAGGGGTCCGCACTTTGGCGCCTGCGGGCCTTTCCGGCCTGCAGTGCGGTCTGAGTCGGTGAGAAACACCCTCTGAACCTGATGCGGATAATGCCGCCGCAGGGAAGCGCGCACAGGCCCCTCTCGGGTCGTGGCTTCCCGTGGCGTATCGACGAGGAGCCTTCCAGATGGCCGCAAACCCCAAATTCATTGCCGCGACGGCACATGTCGACGAGGCTGCCGTGCAGCCACTGCCCAATTCGCGCAAGGTCTATGTCGAGGGCTCGCGCCCCGACATCCGGGTGCCCATGCGCGAGATCAGCCAGGACGATACCCCGGCCTCCATGGGGGCCGAGAAGAATCCGCCGATCATGGTCTACGACACCTCGGGGCCTTACACCGACCCGGCGGTGAAGATCGACATCCGCAGCGGGCTTGCCGGGCAACGCACGCCCTGGATCGAGGCGCGCGGCGATACCGATGTGCTGGCTGGGCCGAGTTCGGGCTACGGCGTCGAGCGTCTGGCCGACCCTCGCCTCGCCGAATTGCGCTTTGGTCTTCACCGCGCACCGCGGTGCGCGAAGCCGGGGCGCACGGTGACCCAGATGCACTATGCGCGCCAGGGCATCATCACCCCCGAGATGGAGTACGTGGCCATCCGCGAGAACCTGCAGCGCGAGCAGTATCTGGCCTCGCTGCATGCATCGGGACCGCAGGGTGCCAAGCTGGCTGCGCTGATGATGCGACAGCACCCGGGGCAGTCCTTCGGTGCTTCCATACCGGCGGCGATCACCCCCGAGTTCGTGCGCGAAGAGGTGGCGCGTGGCCGCGCGATCATTCCGGTCAATATCAATCACCCCGAAAGCGAGCCGATGATCATCGGTCGCAACTTCCTCGTGAAGATCAACGCCAACATCGGCAACTCGGCGGTGAGCTCTTCCATCGGTGAAGAGGTCGAGAAGATGACCTGGTCGATCCGCTGGGGCGGTGACACCGTGATGGATCTTTCTACCGGCAAGAACATTCACGAGACGCGCGAGTGGATCATCCGCAATTCGCCGGTGCCGATCGGCACCGTGCCGATCTACCAGGCACTGGAGAAGGTCAACGGCAAGGCCGAGGACCTCACCTGGGAGATCTTTCGCGATACGCTGATCGAGCAGTGCGAGCAAGGTGTCGACTACTTCACGATTCACGCTGGGGTGCTGCTGCGTTACGTGCCGCTGACGGCCAACCGGATGACCGGCATCGTCTCGCGGGGTGGTTCGATTCTCGCCAAGTGGTGTCTTGCGCACCACAAGGAGAACTTCCTCTACACGCACTTCGAGGACATTTGCCGCATCATGGCCTCCTATGACGTGAGCTTCTCGCTCGGCGACGGCCTGCGCCCCGGCTCGATCTGGGATGCCAACGACGAGGCGCAACTGGGTGAGCTTCGCACGCTGGGCGAACTGACCCAGGTGGCCTGGAAACACGACGTGCAGGTGATGATCGAAGGCCCGGGTCATGTGCCGATGCAGATGATCAAGGAGAACATGGACATCCAGTTGCGCGAATGTCACGAGGCGCCCTTCTACACGCTCGGGCCGCTCACCACCGACATCGCGCCCGGCTACGACCACATCACCAGCGCGATCGGTGCCGCACAGATCGGCTGGTATGGCACCGCCATGCTGTGCTACGTCACTCCCAAGGAGCACCTGGGGCTGCCCGACAAGAAGGACGTGAAGGACGGCATCATGGCCTACAAGGTGGCTGCCCATGCGGCGGACCTGGCCAAGGGTCATCCGGGTGCGCAGATCCGCGACAACGCGCTCTCCAAGGCGCGGTTCGAGTTCCGCTGGGAAGACCAGTTCAATCTCGGGCTTGACCCTGATACGGCGCGTCTGTTTCACGATGCCACCCTGCCGCAGCACGGCGCCAAGGTGGCGCACTTTTGCTCGATGTGCGGTCCACACTTCTGTTCGATGAAGATCACCCAGGACGTGCGTGAGTACGCAGCCGCCCAGGGGGTCTCGGAGAAGGAGGCGCTCGAGCGTGGCATGGAAGAGAAGTCGGCCGAGTTCGTCGAGAAGGGTGCGCAGATCTATCACCGCGCCTGAGTCGTTGAAAGTGCATTGACGTGACCATTGCCCCGCCAGGCGGAGGCAATGGCGCATGTGCCAGGCAAGACCACGATGAGGAGACAGCCGTCATGACCCACCTGACCGAAGTGCGGTGTGCGCCGCGCGCGAATTCACCTTTCGTGTCGCGATGGGTGCGCCCGCTGTGCACGCTGGTGGCAGGCCTTGGCCTTGCGCTGGTGGCCGCAACAGGCTTCGCCCAGCAAGCCTGGCCTGCTCGTCCCATCAGACTGGTCGTGCCTCTCACCACGGGCGGTTCCAATGACCTCATGGCGCGCATTCTTGCCGAACGGCTGCCGAGCGTGCTCGGGCAGCCGGTGGTGGTCGAGAACAAGCCCGGGGCCGGTGGCAATGTGGGTACCGAATACGTCGCCCGCCAGCCACCCGATGGCTACACCCTGTTGCTGTCGTCCAACACCCATGTGATCAATCTGTCGTTCTTTGCAAAGCTGCCCTACGACCCGATCAAGGACTTCGAGCCGGTATCGCTGGTGGCCACCGTACCCTTCGTGATGACCGTCAACAGCAGTCTGCCGGTCAACACGGTCAAGGAGTTCATCGCCTACGCTCGCGCCAACCCCGGCAAGGTGAGCTACGGTACCGCCGGGATCGGCACGCCGCATCACCTGTCGGCTGAACTCATGAAGTCGATGACCGGCATCGACATGGTGCATGTGCCCTACAAGGGCGCGGCGCAGATCGTGCCGGCGCTGCTTGGCAACGAGATCACGGTGACGATCGGGGCGGTGAATACCCTGTTGCCGCATATTCGCAGCGGCAAGCTGCGCGCATTGGGAGTGACTGCCGACCACACCTTTACCGTGCTGCCCGAGGTGCCGACCATTGCCGAGGCCGGTGGTCTGCCCGGGTTCGCGATCGATGTCTGGCTGGGCGTGCTGGCCCCTGCCGGCACGCCGCGGCCCATCATCGATCGGCTCAATGCCGATATACGGCGCATCGTGTTCGACCCGCAGGTGATCCGCGAGCGACTGAATGTGATGGGTGTCGATCCGGCCGGCAGCACGCCCGAGCAGTACATGGAGGTCATGAAGGCCGACATCCCGCGGTATGCGAAGATCGCGCGCGATGCCCATATCAAGCCCGAGTGAGGCCAGGTCTCGGAGAGTCGTTGCGCGATGGATGTCCTGCTGCTGCTGAAGGCGCTCGTGATGGGCGTGGTCGAGGGGCTGACCGAGTTTCTGCCGATCTCCAGTACCGGCCATCTGATACTGGTCGGTGACCTCATCGGCTTCGATGACGACAAGGCCAAGGTCTTCTCGGTCGTCATACAGGCCGGTGCGATGCTCGCCATCGTGTGGGAGTATCGTGCCCGATTCGGCAGACTGGCCACCGGATTTGCGACCGATCCGTCCGCGCGGCGCTTCGTGCTGCACCTTGCAGTGGCGTTTCTGCCGGCAGCCCTGCTGGGCCTCGCCTTCGGCCGCGTCATCAAGGCGCAGCTGTTCAGACCCGTGCCGGTGGCCCTCGCCTTCATTGTCGGTGCTCTGGTGATCCTCTGGGTCGAGCGGCGGGCGCGGCCGGCGCGTGTCCTCGACGTCGATGACATGAGCCTCCTCGATGCCCTCAAGGTGGGCTGTGCCCAGGCCTTCGCGCTGGTGCCCGGCACCTCGAGGTCGGGGGCGACGATCATCGGCGGCATGTTGTTCGGGCTGTCGCGGCAGGCAGCCACCGAGTTTTCATTCTTTCTGGCGGTGCCCACGTTGCTGGCGGCCGGGGCCTGGGATGGCTGGAAGAACCGTGCTCTGCTGAGCGCAGCCGACCTGCCGGTATGGTCGGTCGGGATGCTTGCCTCGTTCGCGTCGGCGTTTCTGTGCGTGCGCTGGTTGCTGCGCTACATCGCCACCCACGACTTCAGGCCCTTTGCGTGGTATCGCATCGCTTTCGGCCTGGTGGTGCTCGTCACCGGCTGGCTGGGCTGGGTGAACTGGTCAGCCGGCTGAACGAGCCCCGCGCCCGCTACCAGGCCGCCACGCAGCCGTCGCTGCGGGGGTCGGCACCACCCTCGAGCGTGCCATCGGGGTAACGCACGATGGCTCCGGCATGACCCACCGTTTCGTCGTACTCGCCCACCAGTTCCACGTCGTGGCCACGGCGGCGCAGTTCGTCGATCACGGCAGGCGAGAACCGTGACTCCAGCTTGAGCGATTCGCTCGCACGTCCCCAAGTGCGGCCCAGCAACCAGCGCGGAGCACTGATCGCCGCCTGCGGGCTCATGCCCTGCATCACGGTGCGGGTGAACACCGCACTCTGCGTCTGTGGCTGGCCGTCCCCCCCCATATTGCCGTAGACCATGGTTCGTCCGTCGCCGAGCCGCGCCAGCGCCGGGTTGAGGGTGTGGAAGGGCTTGCGGCCGGGTTGCAGCGGGTTGAGCGCGCCCGGGGCGAGCGAGAAACTGCAACCGCGGTTCTGCCAGTTGATGCCACTGGAGGGCAGCACGATGCCCGAACCGAACTCGTGATAGATGCTCTGAATGAAGCTTACGGCGCGGCCTTCACCGTCGATCACGCCCATCCAGATCGTGTCGGCCGGGCCCTTGCCGCGGCCCCAGGGGGCGGCGACGTCCATGTCGATGGCGCCTGCCAGCTGATCAATGGCCCCTGCGTCCAGAAACTGTTGCGCTGCCATCGGCATGTGGGCTGGATCGGTGATGTGGCGGTCACGAATCGCGAAGGCACGCTTGGTCGATTCGACCGCCGCATGGACGAAATCGGCACCCAGCGGGTCCATGCCGCCTGCGCCGAGCCGGTCGAGCATCCCCAGGATGAGCAGCGATACCAGGCCCTGGGTGGGCGGTGTCATGTTGTAGGCGGTGCCGGCCGAATGGGCCAGTTCGAGCGGAGTACGCCACTGGGCCTGATGGGCGGCAAGATCGGCCCGGCGCAGCGGACTACCTGCGGCCTCGAGTTCGTGTGCAATCGAAACGCCGAGATCGCCGCGGTAGAAGTCGTCAAGCCCGGCGCGCGCGAGATGCTCGAGGGTTGCTGCCATGCGCGGCTGGCGAAACAGGCTGCCGATGGCCGGTACCTGGCCAGCGTCGAGAAAGGTCTGGGCAAAGCCGGGGACATCAAGCAATTCGTCGAGCTTGCCACCGGTGTTGGCATGCTGGCTGCGGGTGACCGGCACGCCGGCCGACGCATAGTGGAGGGCGTCGGCGAGCAGGCGCGCAAGGGGCAGCCGTCCCTGCAGTGCGCTCATCGAGAACTGGTGGGCCAGATCCCAGCCCGAGATCGTGCCAGCCACCGTCAGTGCCGCGGCCCCACCGCGAAACGGAATCGATCCGGTGATGCCGCGCTCGGCATAGGCATCAATCGACGCTGCTCCGGCTGCGGCGCCGCAGGCATCGATGGCGCGCACGGCCTGACCGGGTACCGAAATCAGCCAGAAGGCATCGCCGCCAATCGAATTCATGTGCGGGTACACCACCGCGATGGTCGCGGCAGCGCAGAGCATCGCCTCGACGGCGTTGCCGCCATCACGCAGTACGGCCAGTGCAGCCTGCGCTGCCAGCCCGTGCGGGGCGACGGCCATGCCGCGCGTGCCGCGTGCCGGTTCGATCATGGTGCAGAGTCCTTGCTTGTTCGGTTGAGGCGGGAAACGGGCTGGGTGGCGCTCAGCTCAGCTCTGCGCCCATGGCAGGCCGGCGTGGCGCCAGCCGCCTGTCGAATTGCGATGTCCGGCTGCATCCGGATCGCCCTCGAATCCTTCGAGCACATTGATGGCGAGCGTATAGCCTAGCTGTGTCGCAGCCTCGGCTGCCGCTGCCGAGCGACCACCGCTGCGGCACAGGAACAGGAGCGGACGTGTCCGGTCGGGTACTGCAGCCTGCAATTGGGCGGCAAAGTCGGCGTTGCGTCCGGCAGGGTAGTGATTCCACTCGATCTCGATGGCTGCTGGCACGCGCCCGACGTAGGCCCACTCGGCGCGGGTGCGCACGTCGACCAGCACCGCATCGGGGAGTGCTTCGCGCAGTGCGTGGGCGTCGCGAGGCGCGAGTGCGCCGGCATAGGGCAGAGACCGGCTACGGCCGACCTCCAGGGCTTGCTCGAGCAGGTTGGCAGGGGTGCTCATCGTTGATCGCTCCGCGCAGGGGTGCGCCCGAGTATACCCAGCCGATGGCGCCCGGGGTCGCAAACGGTCCTCGCACCAACTCGCGCGGGTAGCCCGCACCAGGTTGGCGCGATGAGCGCTATTTGTGCACAATGGCGGTGCGAACGCGGGGTTGAGGTCTCTTGTGGTCTCTCTCTTGGCATGCCGAAGGCTTGCTCGTTGGCACAATTCCTGCGACGTGTCTTGCCGCCATGGCGCGGTGCCTGTCGCAACATCGATTTGCCATCGCCCGCCTCGAATCTCGAGCATGACCCATCCGCAGTCTGAATCAAAAGCAAAGGAGCCCGTTGATGGCACTGTCTGACGCCGACGTACTGAAGATGATCAAGGACAACGAGGTCCGATTCGTCGACCTGCGTTTCACCGATACCAAGGGCAAGGAACAGCACGTCTCGGTGCCGGCCAAGCAGTTCACCCAGGACAAGTTCGATTCGGGTCATGCCTTCGATGGCTCGTCGATCGCCGGTTGGAAGGGTATCGAAGCCTCTGACATGCTGCTGATTCCGGACGCAGACTCTGCCCGGATGGATCCGTTCACCGACGAGGCCGTTCTCAACATCTCCTGCGACGTGATCGAACCCTCGACGGGCAAGGGCTACGAGCGCGATCCGCGGTCGCTTGCCAAGCGCGCCGAGGCCTACCTCAAGTCGACCGGCATCGGCGATGCCGCCTATTTTGGTCCGGAGCCCGAGTTCTTCATCTTCGATTCGGTGACCTGGAACATCGACATGTCCGGCTGCTTCGTCAAGGTCGAGTCCGAAGAAGCCCCCTGGTCGACTGGCAAGGAGTTCGAAGGCGGCAACATGGCGCATCGCCCGCCTGTGAAGGGCGGCTATTTCCCGGTGCCCCCGATCGACTCGCTGCAGGACATCCGCAATGCGATGTGCCTGGCCCTGGAGCAGCAGGGGGTCGAGGTCGAAGTGCATCACCACGAAGTCGCAGCGCCCGGACAGTGCGAAATCGGCACCGTCTTCAACAGCCTCGTGAAGCGCGCCGACTGGAACCAGATCCTGAAGTACACGGTCCAGATGGTGGCTGCAGGCTATGGCAAGACCGCCACCTTCATGCCCAAGCCGATCGTCGGTGACAACGGTTCGGGCATGCACGTGCACCAGTCGGTCTGGAAGGATGGCACCAATCTGTTCGCCGGCAACGGCTATGCGGGTCTGTCGGAATTCGCGCTCTACTACATCGGCGGCATCATCAAGCACGCGCGGGCACTGAACGCGATCACCAATCCGGGCACCAACAGCTACAAGCGGCTGGTCCCTGGCTTCGAGGCGCCGATCAACCTTGCCTATTCGGCTCGGAACCGCTCGGCTTCGATCCGCATTCCCTATGTGAACAGCCCGAAGGCGCGCCGCATCGAGGTGCGATTCCCTGACCCGACCGCCAACCCCTATCTGGCCTTCTCGGCGATGCTGATGGCCGGTCTGGATGGTGTGCAGAACAAGATTCATCCTGGGGATCCAATCGACAAGAACCTCTACGATCTGCCGCCTGAGGAAGCCAAGAAAGTGCCCAATGTCTGCTCCTCGCTCGACATGGCGCTGGACTACCTCGATCGCGATCGCGAGTTCCTGACCCGCGGTGGCGTGTTCACCAATGACTTCATCGATGCGTACATTGAACTGAAGATGCAGGAGGTGACCCGCTTCCGCATGACGACCCATCCGGTCGAGTTCGACCTGTACTACTCGCTCTGAGCCGGGATGGCACGGTTCGCATGGCGGGGGCGTTTTGACGGCGCCCTTGCCCGCGCGAACCGCGCCACCGCCCGTGCAAACCGGGCCACAGCGCCTGCACACGGGGGCAGATTGTCTCTGGAGGGTGCTTGACATACACTCTCGAGGTCGATGATCTTTGCGCTTCCGACCGCGCCTCTGACCGGATCCTGATCGATGGAACCTCGCGTGTTCCTTTCGCAGTTGCGGGCACTCAGTGCAGCGCGGTCGATACTGTCTGCGCTGTTGATGGTGCTGACGCTCCTGCCGCAGACGGGCCTCTTCGCGCAGTCCAACACCGTCTGGCGTTGCATCGACAGCACCGGGCGCGCCCGCTATACGAATGTGGCTACCGAAACGGCGGGGCAGCAGTGCGCCGTCGTCACCCGAGAGGTGATGGTGGCCCCGTCGCCGCCGCCGGCCGTCCGGGCGCCTCTTGCCCCTTCGTCAACCGCCGCCGCCGACCCGGCCGCGCAGCGATCTCGCGAGGGGGCGCGTCGCCGCATACTCGACGACGAACTGAAGAGCGAACAGGCGGCGCTGGCGCGCGCCCGCGAACTGCTGGCCGAGCAGGAGGGGATACGCAATGGGGACGAGCGCAACTACCAGCGGGTACTCGATCGACTCCAACCTTTTCAGGATTCGGTGGCCAATCATCTCAAGAATGTCGATGCGCTCGAACGCGAGATCAATCGGCTGAAGTGATGGGCGCCGGAGTCGGTGCATGAGCGAGCGGCTGCTGGGTTCGGGTGTGGACATGCTCGCCACAGCGGTGCTGCTGCTTGACCGGTGTCTGGTGATCTGTGACGCCAATCTCGCTGCCGAGACGCTGCTCGGCTTGTCTCGGCGCGCCTTGGTCGGTACGGTGTTTCCGACCCTGTTCTCCGAAATGCAGGGACTCGACGAGCAGTTGCGCTTCACCATGGATGCTCAGCGGGGTTTCTGGGACAACGATGTTCGCCTTGTGCGCGTCAATCGCGAGCCGCTGCATGTCAACTGTCTGGGCTCCCCGGTCGACATGCCGGACGCTGTGCTGTTGCTCGAATTGCGCAAGATCGAGCAGCAAGTGCGTATCGAACGCGAGGCTCTGCAACTCACCCAAAGTCAGGCCAACCGCGAACTCATCCGCAATCTGGCTCACGAGATCAAGAATCCGTTGGGGGGGTTACGTGGTTCGGCGCAGCTGCTCGAGCACGAACTGGACCGCCCCGAGCTGCGTGAATACACCCAGGTGATCATCAAGGAGGCCGATCGACTGCAGATGCTGATGGAGCGCTTGCTCACGCCGCATCGGGTCCCGACCTTCGGCGATGTCAATATTCACGAGGTCTGCGAACGCGTACGCACTCTGGTGCTGGCCGAGTTTCCGCGCGGCATTGGCATCCGTCGAGACTACGACACGAGCCTGCCTGACCTCTGCGGTGATCGTGAGCAACTGATTCAAGCCGTTCTGAACGTGACGCGCAACGCGGTGCAGGCGCTGCTGGGTCCCGAAGGGGTGGCCTGGCTCGAGGCGTGCGGTGCCTCGGGGCAGATTACCTTTCGCACACGCATCGCCTGGGGTGTGACGATTGCACGAGAACGTCACAGGCTGGCATTAGATTTGCAAGTCATCGACAACGGACCAGGGATTCCGACCGAAATGGTCGATCGGATCTTCTATCCGCTGGTGTCGGGACGCGAAGGCGGTACCGGTCTGGGGCTGACGCTTGCACAGACGTTCATTCAGCATCATCACGGAATGGTCGAGTGTCAGAGTGAACCGGGGCGCACGGTTTTCCGTTTTCTCGTCCCGATCAGCGAAAGGCCTGGTGCCCGTTAGCAGTACGCCATGCCGCGGAGCGTGCTCACCCAATCCGGTGTGAGACAGACTTGGCGGCAAGGCGCGTGCATTCCACGCATGAGGTGAGGCATGAAGCCAGTCTGGGTAGTTGATGATGACCGTTCGATTCGCTGGGTGCTGGAAAAGACCCTTGGGCGCGAAGGCATCGAGTTCGAGAGCTTCGAAAACGCCCAGGATGCGATGGTCGCGCTCGAGACACGCTCACCGCAGGTGCTGGTGTCCGACATCCGCATGCCGGGCACCTCGGGCATCGACCTCCTCACGCATGTGAAAGCGGCCTATCCGCAGATCCCGGTCATCATCATGACCGCCTACTCCGACCTCGATTCGGCCGTGTCGGCCTTTCAAGGCGGCGCTTTCGAATACCTGCCCAAGCCTTTCGATGTCGACCAGGCGGTCGATCTCATCCGGCGTGCTCTCGACGAGAGCGTGCGGGGCGAATCGCCGGCCGAAGTGGAGCCCGTACTCACCGAAATCATCGGTCAGGCTGCTTCGATGCAGGATGTCTTCCGCGGCATTGGACGACTGAGTCAATCCAGCGCCACGGTGCTGATCACGGGCGAGTCGGGCACCGGAAAGGAGCTTGTGGCGAGGGCGCTGCACCGGCATGGCCCGCGTGCCAGCAAGCCGTTCGTCGCCATCAACACGGCTGCGATGCCCAAGGATCTGCTTGAATCGGAGCTCTTTGGTCATGAGCGCGGCTCGTTCACCGGCGCGCAGACCTTGCGGCGTGGTCGTTTCGAGCAGGCCGAAGGCGGTACCCTTTTTCTCGATGAAATTGGCGACATGCCGGCGGATCTCCAGACCCGACTGCTGCGCGTTCTGTCCGATGGGCACTTCTATCGCGTCGGTGGGCATGCGCCATTGCGTGCCAACGTACGTGTGATCGCGGCCACTCACCAGGAACTCGAGCAACGGGTCCGCGAAGGGGCGTTTCGCGAAGATCTCTATCACCGCCTCAACGTCATCCGCTTGCGCCTGCCGAGCCTGCACGAGCGAGCCGAGGATGTGCCAGTGCTTGCCCGCCACTTTCTCGCGCGCAGCGCGCGTGAGCTGGGTGTCGAGACCAAGCGCCTGACCGATGAGTCGACCGCCTTTCTCGCCGCCTTCGACTGGCCGGGAAATGTGCGTCAACTGGAGAATGTCTGTCACTGGCTCACGGTGATGGCGCCCGGACAACTGGTCGACATCAAGGACCTGCCGGCCGAGTTGCGAGCCATGCCACGGGTCATGCCCGACGCCGACTGGACGCAGGTGCTCGGACGGGAGGTGCAGGCGGCGCTGGTGCGAGGCGAGCGCGACCTGATGGACAGGCTCGCTCGCCGCTTCGAGGCGATTCTGATCGGCAAGGCATTGGCGCACACCTCAGGTCGCCGGATCGAGGCTGCCCAGTTGCTCGGGATCGGCCGCAACACGATTACCCGCAAGATCCAGGAGCTTGAACTCGACGCCGAGCCTGCGCCTGCGCTGGAGAATCAGGTTGCTTGACAGACCAGCCTGAGCCGAGCCCGATCATGGCAGAATCGGGGCAAGGTGCGGTCAGGGAGGCCTCTGTCCGATAGCGGTGGATCAGATGTTGGTTGATCAGGTATCGGTTGATCGGGTCTCGTTGACATGTCGCGTCCAACCTGGAGCGGGAGTCTCGATGAGCAAGGATAGTGCGGTCCTGAACATGCCGCCTGGCGTGGCAATCCATGCGCCGGTGAATGCGGCCTTCGCCGAGATACTGAGCGTCGAGGCGCTTGCCTTCGTCGCTCGACTGCATCGTGCCCATGATGCGCGCCGTCGCGAACTGCTTGCGTTGCGCGAGGCGCGCCAGGCACGGTTCAATGAGGGCGCCATGCCCGACTTCCTGCCCGAGACCGCACATGTCCGTGCGACCGACTGGACGATTGCGCCGCAGCCCCACGACCTGCTTGATCGCCGGGTAGAGATCACCGGGCCGACCGATCGCAAGATGGTGATCAATGCGCTCAATTGTGGCGCCTCCACCTTCATGGCTGACTTTGAAGATGCCAATTGCCCCACCTGGCACAACATGGTCGACGGACAGATCAATCTGCGTGATGCCGTGCGCCGCACCATTACCCTGGAGCAGAACGGTCGGCAGTACGCACTCAATGACAAGACGGCGGTGATCCTGCCGCGGCCGCGCGGCTGGCACCTGGAGGAGAAGCATGTCACCGTCGACGGGCAGGCGGTAGCCGGGGCGATCTTTGATTTCGGCTTGTTTGCCTTTCATAACGCCGCCGAGCTCGTGGCGCGCGGCTCAGGCCCTTACTTCTATCTGCCCAAGATGGAGTCGCATCTCGAGGCACGCCTCTGGAACGACATCTTCAACGAAACCGAGAGTGTGCTTGGTCTGCGTCATGGCACGATCAAGGCCACCTGCCTGATCGAGACGGTTGTCGCGGCCTTCGAGATGGACGAATTCCTCTGGGAACTGCGTGACCATTCGGCAGGTCTCAACATCGGCCGCTGGGATTACATCTTCTCGTGCATCAAGAAGTTCAGGTCCAACCCCGACTTCTGTCTGGCCGATCGTGCCGAAGTGACCATGATGTCGCCCTTCTTGCGCGCCTACGCACTGGGTCTTGTGAAGACCTGTCACCGTCGTGGTGCGCCCGCCATGGGCGGCATGGCGGCGCAGATTCCGATCAAGAACGACCCGGCGGCCAATGACGCGGCAATTGCCAAGGTGCGCGCCGACAAGTTGCGCGAGGTGACCGATGGTTGTGATGGCACCTGGGTGGCACATCCAGGGCTGGTGGCCGTTGCAAAGGCCGTCTTTGACGAGCACATGCCCGGCCCCAACCAGTACAGCCGTCAGCGTCCCGATGTGACCATCGATGCGGCCAGTCTGCTGGACTTTCGACCTTCGTCGCCGATCACCGAGTCCGGTGTGCGCAACAACATCTCGGTGGGCATCCAGTATCTGGGCGCATGGCTTGCCGGCAATGGCTGCGTGCCGGTCTACAACCTCATGGAAGACGCGGCGACGGCCGAGATCTCGCGCTCGCAGATCTGGCAGTGGATCCGCTCGCCCAAGGGCGTGCTCGACGACGGTCGCAAGGTGGACGTGCCGCTCTTTCGGGCATTGCTGGCCGAGGAGCTGGCGAAGATCCGGCCTATTGTCGGTGAGCCTGCCTGGGCCAGCGGCCACTACGCGTCGGCTGCCCGACTCTTTGACCAGATCACGACCGGTGACTACGTCGAGTTCCTGACCTTGCCCGCCTACGCCCAGATCGACTGAGGCGGGTCTGCTCAGTCACCCAGCTCTGCGGTGACGGGCGCATGGTCAGAGGGGCGTTCCAGGCGCCGTGGTTCGAGGTCGACGGCGCATGAGCGGCAGCGCGTGGCGAGGGCCGGTGAGAGCAGCACATGATCGATCCGCACGCCCAGGTTGCGACGAAACCCGTTCATCCGGTAATCCCACCAGGTGAAGGACTTGTCGGCCTGCTCGAACAGCCGGAAGCTGTCGGTCAGCCCCAACTGGAGCAGGCGCTGGAAGGCACTGCGTTCCGGCTCGCTGCACAGCACCTGGCCTGCCCATGCCGCCGGGTCGTGCACGTCGCGGTCTTCGGGGGCAATGTTGTAGTCGCCCAGCACCGCGACCTGCGGGTGTGCTGCGATCTGATCGCTGACAAAGCCGGTGAATGCCTCGAGCCAGCGCAGCTTGTACGCGTACTTGTCGGTTCCGACCGCCTGGCCGTTGGGGATATAGGCACAGATCACCCGTACGCCCTCGACTGTGGCGGTCACCACGCGGCGTTGCGGGTCGTCGAGCCCGGGGATGTCCAGCAGGACATCGTGCTGCGCGCTGCGGGTGAGTAACGCCACACCGTTGTAGGTCTTCTGACCATTCACGCTGGCCGTGTAGCCGGCGGCCTCGATGGCCGCTGTCGGAAACGCCGCCGTTTCCATCTTCAGTTCCTGCAGGCAGACGCAGTCGGGCTGGGTGCGCTCGAGCCAAGCCAGCAGGTGGGGCAGGCGTACCTTGAGCGAGTTGACATTCCAGGTGGCAAGTTTCATGGTCAGGGATGACGTCTGGAGAAGGTTTGGGTCAGTCGCCGGGTGAGTCGGAGGCCGGTCTCTGCGTCTGTGATGAGACCGGGTAACCGACATCGCGCAGGCTGCCGGCGCAGGCATCGGCCTCGCCTCATCTCAGGCGGCCCGCGCATCGACCATGCCGCTGTGGCGAAGAAGCGCATCGACCGTCGGCGCGCGACCACGAAAGGCCTTGAACGACTCGATGGCAGGACGACTGCCCCCGACGGCAAGAATCTCGTTGCGAAAGCGCGCGCCGGTCGAGGGGTCGAGTACGCCGTTTTCCTCGAACAGGCTGTAGGCATCGGCCGATAGCACCTCGGCCCACTTGTAGCTGTAGTAACCGGCGCCGTAGCCACCGGCGAAGATATGCGAAAAGCTCTGGGGAAACCGATGCCAGCCCGGTGGCACCATTACCGCCACCTCGTCGCGCACTTCGGCCAGCAGGGCCTGCACGCCCTTGTCGGCGCCATCAAAGTGCAGGCGAAGGTCAAACATCGAGAACTCCACCTGGCGCAGCGCCTGCATGCCCGACTGGAAGTTGCGTGCAGCCAGCATCCGCTCGAAGAGCGCGCGCGGCAGCGGTTCGCCCGAGTCGACATGTGCCGTCATGTGCTGCAGTACGTCCCATTCCCAGCAGAAGTTTTCCATGAACTGGCTGGGCAGTTCGACCGCATCCCATTCGACGCCGCGAATGCCCGAGACCTGTATGTCGGGCACCTGCGACATGAGGTGGTGCAGCGCATGCCCGAACTCGTGAAAGAGCGTGATCACATCATCGTGGGTCAGCAGCGCCGGCTTGCCACCTACGGGGGCTGCGAAGTTGCAGACCATGTAGGCCACCGGGGTCTGCACGGCGCCTGCCTTGATCTGATGCGAGCGCGCTTCGTCCATCCAGGCACCGCCACGCTTCGAGTCTCGTGCATACGCATCGAGGTAGAACTGTCCGACCAGCGAGCCGTCGGCTCTGCTGATGCGGAAGAAGCGGACATCGGGGTGCCAGGTGGGTGCCGAGTCGGCTTCGATGCGTACGCCGTAGATCGACTGCACGACGCGAAACATGCCTTCGAACACCCGTGGCTCGGGGAAGTATTGCTTTACTTCCTGTTCTGAAAAGGCGTAGCGGGTGCTGCGCAGCTTCTCCGAGGCGTAGGCTACATCCCAGGGTTGCAGGTCGGCGATGCCCAGGGTGTCGCGTGCAAATGTGCGCAGTTCGGTCACATCGCGTTCGGCAAAAGGTCGTGCGCGGCGCGCAAGATCGCGCAGGAAGGCGAGCACCTCGGTGGGCGTGTCGGCCATCTTCGGTACGAGCGACAGTTCGGCAAAGCTTGCGTAGCCGAGCATGCGCGCTTCCTCGGCACGCAGGCGCACGATGTCATCGATGATGGCGCTGTTGTCCCAGCCACTGCAATCCGGGGTTTCGCGCGCTGTCGCGAGCCCATTGATGGCTCGTTCGGTCTCCAGGGCTGCGGTGACTGCGGCCGCATATTGGTCAGAGGCGCGCGTGCCGTGGGCGCGATAGAGGGCCGCTCGCAGTGCCCGGTTTTCGCCGTACTGCATCACCGGCAGGAAGGAGGGCATCTGCAGCGTGATCTTGTAGCCGGTGCGCTCGTCGCGTGCTGCCGCCTCGGCCAGCGCCGCCTGCTCGTCCTCAGGCAGTCCGGCCAGCGCCGTCGCATCGGACAGGTAGAGGGCGAAGGCGCGCGTGGCATCGAGGACGTTCTCGGAGAATCGGGTCGAGAGCTGCGCCAGGTCGGCCTGGATGTCGCCAAAGCGCGGCTTGTCGCTCTCGGCCAGTTCGGCGCCCGACAGACGGAAGTCGCGGATCTCGTGCTCGAGGATCAGCCGGCGGGTGGCGCTGAGTCGGGCATATTCCGGCGAGGCTGCCAGGGCCTTGTAGCGATCGAACAGCGCCAGGTTCTGCCCGAGCTCGGTATAGAACTCGACAATCTTGGGCTGGTTCTCGTTGTAGACCTCGCGCAGTTCCGGGCTGTCCATCACCGCGTGCAGGTGCGACACCACGCCCCAGGCGCGGCCCAGGCGCTCCGAGGCCTCGGCCAGTGGCGCAATCAGGTCATCCCAGGTGGCAGCAGCGTTCTCTGCGGTGAGTTGCGCCACCAGCGTACGGCTCTGGATGAGCAGTTGGTCAACGGCATCGGTGACATGGGTGGGGCCGACGCTGTCATAGCGCGGGAGTCCGGACAGATCGAGTAGCGGGTTCATCAAGTCTCGTTCGGTGTGGATTGTTCAGGGAATGGCCGGCAGGCCCAGTGTGCGTTCGGCGGCCGCGACGGTATTGGCAACCAGCATGGCTACCGTCATCGGGCCGACACCGCCGGGCACTGGGGTGATGCGCCCGGCAACGGTGCACGCCGAAGCAAAGTCGACATCGCCCGCGAGCTTTCCGTCAGCCAGCCGATTGATGCCGACGTCGATGACCACCGAACCGGGCTTGAGCATCGCGCCGGTGATGAGGCCGGGGCGTCCCGCCGCAGCGATGACGATATCGGCACGCCTTGCCGCAGCGGCGAGGTCGGTTGTCTTGGAATTGCACACGGTCACGGTGGCACCGCGCTGCAGCAGGAGGAGGGCAACGGGTTTGCCCACCACATTGCTGGCGCCAATCACCACCGCTTCACGACCGCGAATCGGGCATTCGATGGCATCGAGCAAGGCCAGCACCGCTGCTGGGGTGCAGGGAACCACCGCCGGTGAACCGGTGAGCAGCGCACCAAGGTTGTGCGTGTGCAGGCCATCGACGTCCTTGGCGACAGCAACATGGTCTATCGTGGACTGGACCGGTATGTGCGCAGGCAGGGGCAGTTGCACCAGGATGCCGTCGATGTCTGCGCGCGCGTTGAGTTGGTCAATCTGTGCGAGCAGGGCCTGTTCGCTGATATCGGCCGGCAGGGCGATCTTCTCGCTCATCAGCCCCACCTCTTCACAGGCGCGGATCTTGTTGCGCACGTAGACCGCCGAGGCCGGATTGTCGCCAACAACGATGACGGCCAGTCCGGGACGCCGCGGCAGTCGTGCCACTTGTTCATGCAGTCGTGTGCGCAATGCCCGCGCCAGGCCTGCCCCATCGATCAGTGTGTTCATGATTCGCTGTACTCTGATGGTCCGTGAATTGCTAACTGGGATGCTCACTGGGGTCTTGCTGACGCCGGTCTTGTCGACCTTGTTCCAGACTTGCTTTCAACCGGCTTCCCAGTGCCTGCTTGAGGAGACATTCGGTATCAAGTCGAACGTGCTTGAAACTCGAATCTCGCCTCGAGTTTTCTATTACGCTCTACCGTCGGGTTCAATGTCGCAACTATGCCCTGCGTCGGTCGGTCACGACTTCAGGAGCCCGACGCAGAAGGCGAGTGCCATCGACGAAAAGCCAGGCAGGGTGGTAACCATACCAGTGTGTCGCACGCTGCGGGGTGCAGTCGCCTTGGTACACGCGGAGAGTTCGCGAGAGCAAGTGATCGTTTGCACGATGTGAAATGGCATTTTACAATATGAACTGCGGAGCGTTTGCTGTCAGGACGTGCCGCCCTTCGCTGTCCGGCACCGTCGGTCGTAGTGCACGTTGCCAGCCAACCTAGACAGGAGTGCGTCATGTCTGCAGTGCCCCAATCCCCCGCGGCCAACGACCCCGACCTCACCGAGACCCGCGAATGGCTCGATGCGCTCGACGCGGTGCTTCAGCGTGAAGGGCCCGAGCGTGCCCACTTTCTTCTCGAGCGGATGATCGAGAAGGCGCGCCGCTCAGGTGCTTTTGTTCCATTTTCGGCCAATACCGCCTATATCAACACCATTCCGCCGCATCTCGAGGTGAAGTCCCCGGGGGACTACGCGCTCGAGGAACGCATCCGCTCCTATACCCGCTGGAATGCGATGGTGATGGTGGCGCGCGCCAACAAGGGCGATGGCGACCTGGGCGGGCATATCGCGAGCTTTGCCTCAGTGGGTACGCTGTTCGGGGTTGGTTTCAATCACTTCTGGCACGCACCTACCGAATCACATGGGGGCGATCTGGTCTACTTCCAGGGCCATTCCGCCCCTGGCATCTATGCCCGCGCGTTCCTCGAGGGACGCATCAGCGAGGCACAGTTGATCAACTTCCGGCGCGAGGTCGGTGGCGAAGGTCTGTCGAGCTATCCCCACCCGTGGCTGATGCCCGACTTCTGGCAGTTTCCTACCGTGTCGATGGGCCTTGGGCCCATTCAGGGCATTTATCAGGCGCGCTACCTGAAGTACCTGCATGCGCGCGGCATTGCCGACACGAGCAAGCGCAAGGTCTGGGTGTTCTGCGGTGATGGCGAGATGGACGAACCCGAGTCGCTGGGCGCGATCGGCATGGCGGCCCGCGAGAAGCTCGACAACCTGATCTTTGTCGTCAACTGCAATCTGCAGCGCCTCGACGGGCCGGTACGGGGCAATGGCAAGATCATCCAGGAACTGGAAGCTGACTTCCGCGGCGCTGGCTGGAATGTGCTGAAGCTGATCTGGGGATCCTACTGGGATCCGTTGCTGGCACACGACAGCGATGGCACCCTGCAGCGGGTGATGGAGGAAACCGTCGACGGCGAGTACCAGAACTACAAGGCCAACGATGGCGCCTATGTGCGCAAGCACTTCTTTGGCAAGCATCCCAAGTTGCTCGAGATGGTTTCGCGCATGACCGATGACGACATCTGGCGCCTGAACCGTGGCGGCCACGATCCGCACAAGATCTATGCGGCCTATGCCGCGGCAACCTCGCACAAGGACCAGCCTACGGTCATTCTTGCCAAGACGGTCAAGGGCTATGGTCTGGGCAAGCAGGGCCAGGCCAAGAACCCGACCCACCAGTTGAAGAAGCTCGATGTGGCTACGGTGCGCGAATTCCGCGACCGCTACAAGATTCCGGTGAGCGACGCCGACCTCGAATCGCTGCCCTTCTATACGCCGCCGGCCGACTCACCTGAGATGAAGTACCTGCATGCGCGCAGGCAGGCGCTGGGCGGCTATCTGCCGGCGCGTCGGCGCAAGGCGCCCACGAACCTCGCCGTGCCGCCCTTGTCGGCGCTCGATCAGGTGCTGCAGCCCACCGCCGAGGGTCGCGAGATATCGACCACCATGGCGTTCGTGCGCATCCTTACCGCCTTGCTGCGCGACAAGGAAATCGGACGCCTCATCGTGCCGATCGTGCCCGACGAGGCACGTACCTTCGGCATGGAGGGCATGTTCAGGCAACTGGGCATCTTCTCGCAGGAGGGTCAGAAGTACGAGCCGGTCGACCGTGATCAGGTGATGTACTACCGTGAGGACAAGGCGGGTCAGATTCTCGAGGAGGGCATCAACGAGCCTGGCGCCTTCTCCTCCTGGATGGCGGCTGCCACTTCGTATTCGAACAGCGGCGTGATCACGCTGCCCTTCTACATCTTCTACTCGATGTTCGGCTTCCAGCGCATCGGTGATCTGGCCTGGGCGGCGGGTGACTTGCGTGCGCGTGGTTTTCTGCTGGGCGCGACGGCCGGTCGCACGACGCTGAACGGTGAAGGACTGCAGCACGAGGATGGGCACAGCCAGGTGATGGCCGGGCTGATTCCGAACTGCGTGTCCTACGATCCCACCTTTGCCTACGAACTTGCCGTGATCATCCATGACGGCATGCGACGCATGCTGGGTCAGGAAGACGTCTTCTACTACATCACCGTCATGAACGAAAACTACACGCACCCTGCGCTGCCCGAAGGCGCGACCGAGGGCATCGTGCGTGGCATGTATTCGTTTGCCAAGGGGGGCAAGCACAAGCTGCGAGTGCAACTGCTGGGTTCGGGTACCATATTCCGCGAGGTCATCGCGGCGGCCGCCTTGCTCGAGGCCGACTGGGGCGTTTCAGCCGACCTGTGGAGCGCCCCGAGCTTCAACGAATTGCGCCGCGACGGCTTCGACTGCGAACGCTGGAACATGCTGCACCCCAGCGACAAGCCGCAGGTGTCATGGGTCACTCAATGCCTTGAAGGCACACGCGGTCCGGTGGTGGCGGCCTCCGATTATGTGAAGGGTTTTGCCGACCAGATCCGGCCATTCATGCCGGCCGGGCGTTCTTATCGGGTACTGGGCACCGACGGCTTCGGTCGTTCGGATACCCGCGCCGCCTTGCGCTGTCACTTCGAGGTCGATCGCCATTTCGTGGTGATTGCCGCCTTGCGCTCACTGGTCGAGACCGGTGAAATGAAGCCCGCGAAGGTGGCCGAGGCGATCGCGAAGTATGGTATCGATCCTGAAAAACCCAATCCGGCATACGCGTGAGGCAGCCATGGGCGTGATGACAGAGATACAGGTTCCGGACATCGGCGACTTCAAGTCGGTGGATGTCATTGAAGTGCTGGTGAAGGTCGGTGACACCGTTGCGCCTGAGCAGTCGCTGATCACGGTGGAGTCGGACAAGGCCACGATGGAGATTCCCTCATCGGCGGCTGGCATCGTGCGCGAACTGCGCGTGAAGACCGGCGATACGGTGGCCGAAGGCACGGTCATCATGGTGATCGAGGTGGTCGAGGCAGGGACGGCAACCCTTGCTTCGGTTGCAACGACCACTGCTGCGCCTCCAGAAGTTGCGCCGGCGCCGCCGATGCCTGCGGCTATGGCAGCCACTGCCGCTGCGGTCGCTGTGGCCGTGCCTGCGCCAGCGGCCATCGCCGCCCCGAGCGTGTCGGGTCACATGGCCGAGGCGCCGACGCTCCCCAGCGGTCCGGCGCAGCCCGGTTCGCCGCAGTTGTCTGTGTCAGTGCCCCATGCCAGCCCGTCGGTCCGAAAGTTTGCGCGCGAACTGGGCGTCGATCTCGCCGCCGTGAGCGGCACCGGCCCCAAGGGCCGCATCGTGCAGGAAGACGTGCAGGGCTTCGTCAAGTCGGCGCTGGCGGGTGGTGCCCGCGTCGGTGCGCCGGCGGCGAGCGAGGGCTCGGGCCTGTCGCTGCTGCCCTGGCCGAAAGTCGACTTCGCCCGCTTCGGGCCAGTGGACGTGCAACCGCTCTCGCGCATCAAGAAGATTTCGGGCGCAAACCTCGCGCGCAACTGGGTGATGATTCCGCATGTCACCAGCAACGACGAGGCCGATGTCACCGAACTGGAGGCTTTCCGCGTCGAACTCAACCGCGAGAATGCCAAGGCGGGCCCCAAGCTCACCATGCTGGCCTTCATCATCAAGGCGTGCGCGGCAGCGCTCAAGCGTTACCCCGAGTTCAATGCGTCACTCGATGGCGACTCACTGGTCTACAAGCGCTATTTCAATATCGGCTTTGCCGCCGATACGCCCAACGGGCTGGTGGTGCCGGTGATTCGTGATGCCGATCGCAAGGGCATCTTCGAAATAGCCCAGGAGACCACCACGCTGTCTGCCCGCGCGCGCGAAGGCAAGCTGGCAGCGGCCGACATGCAGGGCGGAACGTTCTCGATCTCGAGCCTGGGGGGTATCGGCGGTACCAGTTTCACGCCGATCATCAACGCCCCCGAAGTGGCCATTCTCGGTGTCTCGCGTTCGGCGATGAAGCCGCAGTGGGACGGCAGCGCCTTCCAGCCACGGCTCATGCTGCCCCTCTCGTTGTCTTACGACCATCGCGTGATCGACGGTGCCGCCGGAGCGCGTTTCAACGCGTTCCTCGTGCAGGTGCTTGGCGACATGCGCCGCACCCTTTTGTGATGTGACCCTGCGGCGCGCGCTGCGCCCGCTGCAGGCCCGAAGCCCGAGGCAGAGCAGACCATGAGCATCGAAGTCAAAGTTCCCGACATCGGCGATTTCAAGTCCGTTGCCGTGATCGAAGTGCTGGTGAAGCCCGGTGACGCCGTGGCAGTCGAGCAATCGCTGATCACGGTCGAGTCCGACAAGGCGACGATGGAGATTCCGTCGTCGGCGGCGGGCATCGTCACGGCCGTGCGGGTCAAGGTCGGTGACAGTGTGGCGGAGGGCACGTCCATCGTCGAACTCGAGGCGGCCAGCGCGCCGGCTGCCGGCGCGAGCGCAGCTGCTGCGCCCTCCGTTGCGCCGATCGTTGCGGCCGTGCCCGTCAGTGCAGTGCCCTCCATCGCGCCGATCGTGGTGCAGGCGCCCTCAGGCGCGACGTTGCCCGCTGCGGATATCGAATGCGAAATGCTGGTGCTGGGCGCCGGTCCCGGCGGCTACTCGGCTGCCTTTCGCGCGGCCGATCTGGGCATGAAGACGGTGCTGGTCGAGCGCTACCCGGTGCTGGGCGGCGTGTGCCTCAACGTCGGTTGTATCCCCTCCAAGGCGCTGCTGCATGTGACCAGCGTCATCGATGAGGCGGCTCACCTGGCTGAGCACGGCGTCGTGTTCGGCAAGCCTGAGGTCGATCTCGATCGTCTGCGCGGCTGGAAGGACACGGTGGTCGGCCGTCTGACCGGTGGCCTAGCCGCCATGGCAAAGATGCGCAAGGTGAGCGTGGTGCACGGCACCGCCCGCTTCATCGACGCGCATCATCTGGCTGTCATCACGGCCGATGGCGAGACGGTGGTGCGCTTTTCGCAAGCCATCATCGCCGCCGGTTCGCAGCCCACCCGTCTGCCCTTCGTGCCTGAAGATCCGCGCATCATCGACTCCACCGGGGCTCTCGAGCTCGCAGGGGTTCCGGGGCGGATGCTCATCATCGGTGGTGGCATCATCGGTCTGGAGATGGGTACGGTCTACTCCACCCTCGGTACCCGACTCGAAGTGGTCGAGATGCTCGACGGGTTGATGCCCGGTGCCGACCGCGACCTGGTGGCGGTGTGGCAGAAGTACAACGCCCATCGCTTTGATCGCGTCATGCTCAAGACCCGCACCACGGCAGTCGAAGCGCTGCCCGAAGGCATCCGTGTGACGTTCGAAGGCCCCGGCGCGCCTGAAGGCGGCGCACGGATCTACGACCGGGTGCTGGTGGCTGCGGGCCGCGTTCCCAATGGACGCCGCATCGGCGCCGAAGCCGCTGGCGTGGCGGTCGGTGAGCGCGGTTTCATCGCGGTCGACAGTCAGATGAGGACCAATGTCCCGCATATCTTCGCCATCGGCGACATTGCCGGTCAGCCGATGCTGGCGCACAAGGCGGTGCACGAAGGTCATGTGGCCGCCGAAGCCGCCAGTGGTCTGAAGCGACACTTTGACGCGCGGGTGATTCCGTCGGTGGCCTATACCGACCCGGAGATTGCCTGGGTCGGTGTGACCGAAGATCAGGCGAAGGCGCAGGGCCTTGCGGTGAGCATCGGGCGTTTCCCCTGGGCGGCCTCGGGTCGTGCCATCGCCAATGGCCGTGATGAGGGATTCACCAAGATTGTCTTTGACGAGGCCACCCATCGGGTCATGGGGGGTGGCATCGTCGGCGCCGGCGCTGGCGATCTCATTGCCGAGGTGGCGCTGGCCATCGAAATGGGCGCCGATGCCGTCGATCTGGGGCACACCATTCACCCCCACCCCACGGTGTCGGAGTCGGTGGGCATGGCGGCCGAATTCTACGAAGGTGTCTGCACCGATCTGCCGCCGAAGAAGCGCTGAGTCAGCGGCACGGTTGGCCCGTGAACCGCGTCTGCTACAGGATGATGGCCCCGACCACGCCGCAAGCAAGAATGACCCAGACAGGGTTCAGTCGCGTTGCAAGCGCAAGGCCGGCCGCACCCAGCGCAATCGGGTAGGCCGCGTATCCTGCACCGCTGGCCCCCGTGAGAATCCAGCCGTTGGCCAGTACCAGCCCGGCGGTGAGGGGTGAGAGTCCCAGTTTGAGTATCCGCACCATCCGCTCGTGGCGCTCGCCACCGCGAAGACGCGTCAGCAGATAGGTGAGCACCGAGGTCGGGGTCATGAACGAGAGCATCGTGAATGCCGCTGTCAGCATGCCCCCCAGTTGATAGCCCAGTACGGCGATGACGAGCACGTTGGGGCCGGGTGAAGCCTGGGCAAGGGCCACCAGTGATCCGAACTGGGCATCGCTCATCCAGTGCTGATCGGTCACCACATGGCGGTGGATCTCGGGCAACACCACATTGGCCCCGCCGATCGAGAACATCGACAGGAGCGCCAGTCGTGCACCGAATGGCCACAGGTCGTCCCAGGACGGGCTCATGGTGTCTGCTTGCCCTTGGCCGGTGTGCGCGATGCAAGCCAAAGGGCAATGGGTGCCAGTGCGAGCAGCACCGGAATCAGCGGCAACCGTGCCAGCCCGACCAGCCCGAACGCCGTGGCAACGAGCCCGAGCGCCCAGGCTTGCCGCGGCTGGGCGCGCGCCAGTTTCACACCGGTCGCGATCATGAGCCCGGCCGCCCCGGCTGAAATGCCGTGGAACACCTGTCGTACATAGGGCTCCTCGCCAAAGCTCCGATAGAACGCGGCGAGCGCGATCACGAAGAAGAAGGGCACGACCATCAATCCGGCGACGGCGGCCAATGATCCGCCCAGGCCTTGGTAGCGCGCGCCTACCATGATGGCCACATTGACGATGTTGGGCCCTGGCAGCAGCTGCCCCGCGCTCAGATAATCGGCGAACTCACGCTGGGTGAGCCAGCGTTCACGCTCCACCAGCTGGTGCTGCGCGTGAGGCAGCACGCCGCCGACACCTGCCACAGCAATGCGCAGGAAAGCCATGAAGAGATTGCGTGTGCCCACCGGCGGCAAGGGCTGGAGCGTGGTTTCCTGCATCAGTGGCACTGCACGAGGGCGAGTGGGCCTGGGCGCATGAGGGGTCCTCGAGGCGGTTCGCTCGCAAAGGCAAGGCAGGCGAGGCGATGCGCGTTATTGTATCGGCTTTGCCGCAGGTGATTGCTCGACACGTGGGGTGTGGGCAGGCCCTGTCGGCCTGATTCGAGGATGCCCGCATGGATGCCCAGCAGTTGAAGCAGATGGTTGCCCTCGAGGCGGTCAAGCAGGTGCCTGCCGGCATCGTGCTCGGTGTGGGTACGGGTTCGACCGCCGATTGCTTCATCGATGCGCTCGCCCCGCGTGCGCACGATCTGGTCGGGGCAGTCGCGAGTTCGGATCGCACCGCCACCCGCCTGGCAGCGGTTGGCATACGCGTATTCGATTTGAACGAGGTTGACAGCCTGCCGGTCTACGTTGATGGGGCCGATGAAATCGATCATGCCTTTCGCATGATCAAGGGCGGCGGCGGCGCACTCACTCGAGAGAAGATCGTGGCGGCAGCTTCTGCCCGATTTGTCTGCATTGCCGATGAATCCAAACGCGTCGAGCGCCTCGGCCGGTTTCCGTTGCCCGTCGAAGTGATTCCGATGGCGCGGGCCTACGTGTCGCGTGAACTGGCCCGCCTGGGAGGACAGCCGCGCCTGCGGGAGGGTTTTCGTACCGACAATGGCAATCTGGTGATCGACGTGGTGGGGCTGTCGATCGATGACCCGATCGCGCTGGAGGCACACATCGAGGGGCTGGCGGGTGTGGTGACGGCGGGCCTCTTTGCGCGGCGTGGCGCAGACTGCCTCATTCTGGGTACTGCGGCCGGACCCGTCGTGTACGAGGCTTCGAAAACCCGCGATCGCTGAGGCGCTCCTCATCGGTCGGGTGAGGGCGGGGGCGCCCTCCTCTTGCTCGAGCCGGACTCGGCGTCTGCTCAGAGCCGGTCCAGGTGTCTGCGCAGCACGAGGCTGAACGCCATGAAAGCGATGGCGAAGGTCGCGATCATCGGGGCATAGCCGACAACGCTGATGCCCAGGCTCATGACCAGAGCGCCGATGGCCTGGCCACCCGCCCAGTTCATCGAGAAGAGGGCAAGCGCCGTCGCGCGCGCCTGGGGTGCCAGTTCGGTGGCCCGGGTCTGCAGCGTGTTGTGCATGGTGTAGAAGGCAAAGCCCATCCCTATCGTGCAGGGCACAGCCAGTTGCCATACCGGGACAATGAGGATGAGAAGGTAGAGCGATCCGCCGAGCAAGCCGCCAATCAGCACGCAACCCCGTTGCCCGAATCGTCTCAGCAGCAAGCGCACCGAACTGCTGTAGGCGAGGCCGCCCACGCCGAAGCCGGCAAGAATCAGTCCTGTGAGTGTGTATGAGAGGTCAAAACGCTCCTTCAGCCAAGCGCCCAGGAAGGTGTAGGCGCCGAAGAAGAGCGCCATTTCGGTGAATACCGCAAGCAGCACCGCGCGCGCCCTCGCGGTGCGCAGTATCGCCAGATAGGGCGCCGGGGAGAGCAGCGGGCGGTGACCGGTGCGGCTTGGCGTCCACTGACGGTGCGTCGTGGCAATCAGCAGGCCGGTCACCAGCATGAAGATGCAGCCCAGCAGAATGAAGGTCGAGCGCCAGCCCACGAAATCAGTGAGAACCCCGCCCACCAGCGGCCCGGTGGTCTGACCGCTGACGCTGCCGGCCAGGAAGCGCGCGAGCACGGTCTGACGGCGCTCGGCTGGCACGACATCGGCGACGTAAGCCATGCCCAGCGTCATGCTGCCCGAGGCGAAGCACCCGCAGGCAAAGCGCCATGCGGTCAGTGCTTCGAGGCTGCCCGCCATGGCGCAACCCAGGGAGGCGACCCCCGCGAGTCCGGTGAGCAAAGTGACGGTGCGCAGCGCGCCGTAGCGATCGCCCAGGGGGCCATGCACATACTGCGCAAGGGCCGAGGCAAGCGCATACGCGGTGATGATGATCGCAACTGCCGGCACCGAGGTCGAGTACTCGACGGCGAGGCGAGGCAACATGGGTTCGGCAATGCGCTGGCTCATCCCGGTGTTGGCAGCCGACAGCGCGAGCATGAGTATGGCGAGTCTCACTGCGAGGCGCTGTTCCAGTGCATGATCGGGGTCCGATTCTACTCTCTGGCCCGCACGGGCATCGCTCATGGACCTCCACACCCTCGACCCGGCTACCACGGCGCTCTTCATCGGTGACATGCAGAACGGCTTCATGCATCCCGAGGGCGCCTATGCACGAGGCGGCGCAACGTCGCCTGACTTTGCCGCAACGGTTCCGGTGATCCGCGCGGTGGCCGAGGCCCTGCGCGCTCGTGGCGGCCTGGTCGTCGCCTCGCAGTTCACCATTCCGCTGGGTCGGCGCGGGGTGTCGCTCATCTCACCGCACCTGAAGGCGCTGCGCCCGTTTCTGGGTGAGGGCGCCTTTGCGCCCGGTTCATTCGACCAACGCGTCATCGACGAACTGGGTCCGCTGGTCGACTGCCTGGTCGAGAAGGTAGCGTTCTCCGCCTTCCACGCCTCTCGCCTCGAGCATGTGTTGCGGCGCGAGCGGATCACCACGCTGCTGTGCACCGGCATCGTCACCAACGGAGGGGTTGCCTCCACGGTGCGCGATGCCCACACGCGCGACTTCAATCCGATCGTGATTGCCGACGGGTGCGCCGCGATGCGGCCTGCCGTTCATGCAGCCACGCTGGCCGACCTGGCTAACGTGACGGCAGTGGCTGACTCTGCGGTGGTGCTGCGCGCACTCGCCGGCTAGTGCTGCTCAGTCAAGGTGGATGTTCTGCTGTTTCACGACCCGCACCCACTTGTCGTACTCGGCCTTGATCTGACGACCGAATTCTTCGGGCGTGTTGCCGATCGGCTGCGCCCCCTGCTGTTGCAGTCGCTCGATCACATCGGGCAGCGCGAGGGCCTTCACCGCAGCGGCGTGCAGTTTCTGGATGGCGTCGGCCGGCGTCCTTGCCGGTGCGACCAGCCCGTACCAGGCCTCGTCGTTCACGTCCTTCAGTCCGAGTTCAGCAAAGGTCGGCACGCTTGGCAAGGACTCGAGGCGTTTCGGGGTTGCCACAGCGAGCGCGCGCATGCGCCCGGCCTGGATGTATTGCAGCGAGGAAGGCAGGTTGTCGAACAACACCGGTACCTGCCCGCCGAGCACGTCGTTGATGGCCGGCCCCGAACCGCGGTAGGGCACGTGGACGAGGTCGGTGCCCGTGGTGGCCTTGAACAGTTCGCCGATCATGTGTGCGATGCCGCCTGTGCCCGAGGTGGCATAGGACAACTTGCCCGGTTGCGCGCGGAGCAGGGCGAGAAACTCGGCCATGTTTTTCGCGGGTACGCCAGGGTGGACGGCCAGCACATTGGGCACGGCGGCCAGATTGGTGATGGGCAGGAAGTCGCGCAAGGGGTCGTAGCCGATGCTTCGGCTGGTTGCCGGGTTGGTGCCCATGGTGCTGACGGTAGCCATGCCGATGATGTAGCCGTCGGGGTTGGCACGAGCAACCGCTTCGGCGCCGATCGAGCCGCCACCGCCTCCCCGATTCTCGATGACCAGGGGTTGCCCGAGAAACTGCCCGATGCGATCGGCGACCACACGCCCCACGATGTCGGTGGTGCCACCGGGCGGAAACGGAATGATGAATCGCACCGGCTTGTTCGGGTAGGACTGTGCCTGCGCAGGCGAGCCTGCGATCACGCCCAACATGCCGATCAACCCCAGCGCACCGAGTGCTGTCGCGATCAGGCGGGGCAGGCGTTGGTTCATGTCGTATCTCCTCGGTGGGGGGCAGGATGTGCTGATGCGCTGCACTGGCGCACTGACAGGCCGCGAGACCGGGCGGCCATCGGGTTTGGTAAAGTGACGAGAGGCCTCGCTGCATCGGCGAGGGGTTGCAGGTCAGCTCGCATGCGATCGTACCGCTTATCCCCCCTGCTCGCAGGCCCGCCCCGGTGGCGTGGCGCATGAGTGGCGTGCACTATCGGCTGGGCATCGACCTGGGCGGCACCAAGATCGAGGGCGTCGTGCTCGATGCGGCCTGCGTCACGCAATGGCGCGAACGCATTCCGACCCAGGCCGATCGAGGCTACGAACACATCGTTTCGCGCATCGTGGGGTTGCATGCCCGGATGCTCGAGGTTGTCGGTGATGCCCGGTGGTCGCTCGGGGTCGGTACGCCGGGGGCGATATCGGCGGCTACCGGTCTGCTCAAGAACTCGAACACCACAGTGATGAATGGCCGTCCACTGGCGCTCGACCTCGCGCGCGCCATCGGACACCCGCTGCGCATCGAGAACGATGCCAACTGCTTCGCCCTCGCCGAGGCGTGTCTGGGGGCGGCGCGCGGCCATCGCGTCGTGTTCGGCGTGATCGCCGGCACGGGTTGCGGCGGTGGTGTCGTCATCGACGGGCGCATCCTGACGGGCCGGAATCGCATCGCCGGTGAGTGGGGTCACATACCGATCGACCCCACCGGCGCCCCTTGTTTCTGCGGTGCCCGTGGCTGCGTCGAGACCTTCGTGAGCGGTCCGGGCATTGCGAGCCAGTATGCCTCGCTCACCGGGCAAACCCAGTCGGCCGAGCAAGTGGTCGCGCGCTGGCAGCAGGGCGAGTACGTCGCCCGAGATGTCATGGAGCGGGTGTTCAGCGCTTTTGGTCGCGGGTTGGCCGCTGTGGCCGGCATCCTCGACCCGGACATCATCGTGCTGGGCGGTGGGCTCTCGAATGTGCCGGGCCTGTGCGAGCGCGTGCGCGAGTCCCTGGTACGCGACGTGTTTTCCGACACCTGCGACACCCCGGTCGTGCGGCACCATCTGGGTGACTCGGCCGGCGTGATTGGCGCAGCGCTCATCGGTGACGAACGGCCGATCGCGTGAGCGAGCCCCGGACGGTATCCCTCAGGCGGTGTAATGCGGGATAATCCACTCCGCTGACTTGTGTCAGATCGAACCCCGGTAAAGCCACCATCGGTGAGCGCCAGCGCCCGGCTGGCGTCCCGTAAGCGTTGAAGCGTAGCCCCATGCCTGTCGAATTCAGCGATCACAGGTCCTATCCGCAGTCCGTCCCCGTCGTGGTGGCAGGCGGTGGGCTTTGTGGCCTGGTGGCTGCGCTGTCGGCGCGCGACGCCGGTGCCCAGGTCGTACTGCTCGAGCGTGAAGATCACCTCGGGGGCAGCATCCAGAGCGGGCTTGGTCTGATACCGGCTGCCGCCACCCGATTTCAGAAAGCCGCCGGCATCAATGACACCGTGTCGCAGTTCGCCGCGGACCTGCAGCGCAAGTCGCGTGGGACGGGCGATGTGCGCATGACCCTGGCCATTGCCGGAGCAGCCGGTCCGGCTCTGGAGTGGCTGGCCGATCGCCATGGCCTGCCCTGGCAACTGGAGCAGGGCTTGCCGCCCCCGGGGCATGCCTGGCAGCGGTTGCACGGCGTGCCCGAGCGCTCTGGCGTCGCTCTGGTGCGCCGGCTCGAAGAGGCGGCACGTCGGGTCGGCGTCCAGATCATCACCGGTTCTCGGGTGCTTGATCTTCACGCGCGGCCCGATGGGCAGGTCATGGGCGTGATGACCCTGCGGCGCGATGGGCGCCGCGAGGAAATCGGGTGCGATGCACTGGTGCTTGCCAGTGGTGGGTTCGCCGCCAATCGCAGCTATCGCAAGCAGCATCTGCCGCCCGTTGCCGACGCTTTTTACGCGGGGCATCGTGGCAGCTACGGTGATGCGCTGCACTGGGGAAGGCTGCTGGGTGCCGGATTCAGGCACATCGGTTCTTATTTCGCCCGTGCCGCATTTTCAGTCGATTACCGACAACTGCTCCCGCGCACACTGATCGACGAAGGTGGCCTGCAGATCAATCTGCGAGGTG
The DNA here is from genome assembly GCA_903829815.1 of uncultured Pseudomonadota bacterium. Classification (GTDB taxonomy): domain Bacteria; phylum Pseudomonadota; class Gammaproteobacteria; order Burkholderiales; family SG8-39; genus CAIXPL01. The sequence goes on from CAIKRR010000038.1 coordinate 88,162, forward strand.
AGCGCTTCGGCAACGAGATCGATGGCGAACCCGACTTCGCGGCCCAGGTCATGGCGCAGCCTGAGGGGCTTGCCTGGACGATATTTGATGCGCGCATCCACGGCCTCGCGATGGGGCGCGGCGATTACCGAGAGGTGGTGGCTTCGGGCGCCGTGCGCCAGGGGCAGACACCGGCCGCGCTGGCTGCGCAGATCGGCGTGTCTGCACAGGCGCTGGGCGCGACGCTGGACCTGGTGCGCGATTATCAATCGGGCCGCGCAGTCGACCCCTTTGGACGTGCTTTCGTCGCAACCGAGCCGCTGAATGGGCCATTTCACGCCATTCGGATTGTGGCTGCCCTCTTGCACACGCAGGGCGGACTTGCGGTCGATGCGCGCGGGCGTGTCCTGCGTGAGGGCGGCGGCGCTCTGCCCAATGTCTTTGCCGGTGGTCATGCGGCGTGCGGCGTATCGGGGCCGCATGCCTCGGGCTACCTGCCCGGCAGCGGCTGGTTGTGCGCGTTGTCGCTCGGTCGCCTGGCTGGCCTGTCGGCAGCACACAGGGCTGGCAGGGTGGAGACGCCCCCGCCTGCGGCCTGATCAGTCGCGTTAGAATCCGGAGCTTGCGACGCAGCACCGCGGCCGCCCCCTTCAATTCAGCGAGCATCCCATCGGCATGAACATAGAGCGCGCCCGTTTCAACATGGTCGAGCAGCAGATCCGGACCTGGGAGGTGCTCGACGCTCGGGTTCTCGATCTGCTCTACGTGGTGCGGCGCGAGGAGTTTGTGCCTGAGCAGTGGCGATCGCTGGCCTTTTCCGATATCGAGATTCCACTCTTCGAGGGCGCCGGGCCTGGCGAGCGGATGATGCCGCCCCGGGTGGAAGCGCGTCTCTTGCAGGAACTCGCGCTCGAGCCGCAGGCCAAGGTGCTCGAGATCGGCACCGGCTCGGGTTATCTGACCGCCTTGCTGGCCGCGCGCGCGGCGCGCGTGGTCTCCATCGAGATCAATCCTCGGATCGCGCAGGTGGCGGCGGCCAATCTGGCGCGCGCTGGCGTCACCAATGTAGGACTTGAAGCAGGCAATGGTCTTGACGGGTTTCTGCAGCAGGCGCCCTACGATGCCATCGTGCTCACGGGCTCGGTGCCTGAGGTCCCCCAGGTGCTGCTCGACCAGTTGATGCCGGGAGGACGTCTGTTTGCCGTCGTCGGGCAATCGCCGGTGATGCGAGCCCGGCTTCTGACCCGTCTCGGGGGAGGCAGTCATTCGACCGTGGATCTGTTCGATACCGATATGGCGCCCCTGAGTCGTGCGATCGAGCCCTCCCGTTTTCATTTCTGATCAGGCTTTGCGAGGCAACGACGATGCGGCAGATTTCGGTCACCGATCTGAACGACTGGCTGGGTGACGCGGAGCGCGCCGATCCGGTGGTGCTCGATGTACGCGAGAGCTGGGAGCGCGAGTTGTGCGCGCTGGCGGGGTCAGTCCACATACCCATGGGGCAGATCATGGCGCGTGCTGCTGAACTCGACTCGGCGGCCGATCTGGTGGTCATGTGCCATCACGGCGGACGCAGCATGCAGGTGGCCCTGTTTCTCGAGCGCCAGGGCTTCAAGTCGGTGGCCAATCTGGCCGGTGGCATTAACGCCTGGGCGCGTGAAATCGACTCGTCGATCGCTACCTACTAGCGCAATCGGCCAGCAGCGCCGCGGTGCGCTCGGCGGCCCCCCGATGCAGTGCGGTAAAGGCGCTGCCGGCACGGCCCATGCGATCGAGTTGCGCTGGGTCCTCGAGCAGGTCTGCGGCTCGGGCAATCATCGATCGAGCATCGTCCACCTGCTGCGCCGCCCCGGCTGCTACAGCGTCGGCAACCGCCTGTGAAAAGTTGAAGCACGAGGGGCCGATGAGGACGGGTACACCGGCTGCGCACGCTTCGATCAGGTTCTGCCCCCCCAGCGGCACCAGGCTCCCGCCGATGAAGGCCAGATCGCAGGCGCTGTAGTAGCTGGCCATTTCACCCAGGCTGTCGCCAAGCACGATGCCCACCTCGGGGGGGACGTCGACATTGGCAGAGCGCCGTACGAAGGCCCGGCCTCGCGCGCTGATCAGTTGCGCCACTGCCTCGAAGCGTTGCGGGTGGCGCGGCACCACCACAACCAGCACCGATGCGGGAAGCCGATGACGATCGAGCGTGTCGAGGATGAGGGCCTCCTCGCCCTCGCGGGTGCTCGCCAGCAGCAGTATCGGACGCCTGCCGTAGCGTTGTCTGAAGGTGCTTGCAAGGGCTGCCGCGCCGGCAGGCATCGGCATGTCGAACTTGATGTTGCCAGTGACCTGCACCGCGCCGGCCCCGAGTACTGCAAGCCGTTCGGCATCGGCAGCGGTCTGTGCAGTCACCAGGCTCAGTGCGCCAAAGGCCTCTCTGGCCAAGCTGGCAACCCGTGCGTAGCGTCGCGCCGAGCGCGCCGAGAGCCGCGCGTTGGCCAGCGCGATGGGGATGTGCGCGCGCTGGCATTCGGCAATGAGGTTTGGCCACACCTCGGTTTCCATCAGGATGCCAGCGCGAGGCCGGTAGTGGCCGAGAAATCGCCGCATCGACCAGGGCAGGTCGTAGGGCAGAAAGGCCACGGTGGCCTCTGGAAACAGCGCTTCGCCCGCCGCGCGGCCGGTGGCGGTCATGTGGGTGATGAGGAGTTGATGTCCGGGCAGTCTTCGCAGCAGTGCGGCTGCCAGGGGTTGCGCCGCACGGGTTTCACCCAGCGATACGGCATGTATCCAGATGAAGGGCCGGGGGTCCGGTGGCAGGGGTGGGTAGAAGCCGAAGCGCTCGCCGATGTGTGCCCGATAGCCGGGTTCTCGTCGTCCGCGCCACCACAGGCGCAGCGGCACCAAGGGTAGAGCCAGCATGATCAGCGCGGTGTAGAGACGGCGCAGCATCAGGCCGCTGCCATCAGGGGTGCGCCGGGTCGCTGACCCGCGTGTCCCAGGCCAGCGCGTCGAGGGCTTCCAGGACCGCGTCTGGCGACGGGCACTGGCCGGGGCCGCCCAGCACGACCTGAGCCCCTGCACCGCGTGGACCGGTGGCCACCGGATCAGAGTGCACGAAGATGGCCGCAAGCGGCACCCGCAGCGCGGCCGCCAGATGCAGCAATCCGGTGTCCACGCCGACCACAAGGCGTGCGCTGGCAATGCGCCGAGCCATGATGTCGATGGCTGCCCGGGCCGGTACGAAAGCCTGGGGCAGACCCGCTGCCAGGCGATGGGCACGCGCCTCTTCCGCGGCATTGCCGTGAGGCAATTCGATGCGCAAGCCTCTGGCCTGCAAGGCCTCGGCAAGTGCTCGCCAGTGGCTCTCGGGCCATTGCTTGGCGGCCACTGCGGTTGCGTGCAGCAGCATGCACCGAGGCTCTTCTTGCGGGCTGGCGGTGGGCAGATTCAACCCGTAGTCGAGCACGGCCTCAGGCTGGTAGCCGCCGGCCTGTGCCAGCAGCAGCCGGCAGCGTTCCACCGCGTGGAGCCCCCACGGTACCGCCAGACGTTCGGTGTAGAGCCGGCTGGCGAGCGGTTCACGTGCGCTTGCTGCATCAAGGCCGATGCGTCGCCTGCCAGCCAGCCAGCTGATCACTGCACTCTTGAGCAGGCCCTGGGCGTCGATCACGGCGGCATACCGGGTTTCGTGCAGTGCCTCGCGCAGTTCTGCAAATTCGTGCCAGGTGCGCGCTTGCATCAAGTGGTGGCGCCAACGTCTCCAGGCAACCGGAATGACTCGTCGCACGCCCGGGTGCAGTCGCACCAGCGGCGCATAGGCTTCCTCGACCACCCAGTCGATCAGCGCATCGGCGCGATGCGCGCGCCATTCGGTCACCGCCGGCATGGCATGAATCACATCGCCGAGCGACGAGGTTTTCACGATGAGATAATGGCTGGCCAAGCGCCCGTTTCGATCCGGTAGTGTGCATTGGAGATCGGTGGTTCATTATACGGGCGCGCTCCGCGACCTCGAGGCCTCCCGCGAATGCCCCACCCGATCTCCGCCGTGATCATCACTCTGGATGCCGAGCGCGCGCTCCAGGCCTGCCTCGAGAGCGTGGCGTTTGCCGACGAGATCGTGGTCGTAGACAGTGGCAGTCGTGACCGCACCGGTGCGATTGCCGCCGCTCATGGGGCGCGAGTGATCGAGCAGAGCTGGCTCGGGTTTGGGGCGCAGAAGCGGTTTGCGGTTGCGGCTGCGCGCAACGACTGGGTGCTGTGCATCGACGCCGACGAACGGGTGGGCCCTGCGCTGCGTGCGGCAATCGAGGCCGAGATGGCACTCGAGTCGCCCCGCGCGGCTGCGTTCGAATGTGCCCGCTGCAATCGCTTCATGGGGCGCTGGCTGCGTCATGGGGAGGGCTATCCGGACTGGTCGCTGCGATTCTTCAGGCGCGATGCGGCGGCCTGGACCGACAGCGCGGTGCATGAGCGGGTTGATGCCCATGGTCCGGTGGTGCGTCTGGCCGGCGATCTGATGCATGATTCGGCCGAGACGCTTGCGCGCTACTGGTCCAAACAGCTGCGCTATGCCGAACTGCTTGCTCCGGGCTTGGCCCGGCGAGGTTGTCTGCGCAACGCCCTCTCGCTCGTCCTCAGCCCGCTGGTGCGCTTCATGCGTTTTTACCTCCTGCGGGCCGGGTTTCTCGACGGATGGCCAGGTCTGGTGCATATCGCGATCGGCAGCGCCACCAGTGGCGCCAAGTACTGGAAGGCACTGCAGCGTGCTCGCCTATAATCGAGCTCTGACGCGGTTGGTCCGATGCGCTCGCAGGTCGTTCGCCGGCAACCGCTCCGTGACCGCAGTGACCTATTGACTGGAGTGCCTGCCATGTCTGCATTCGGCCAGCGCATCAACGACCTGGTGTCGCTGCTGCCCGCGCTCGCTTCGCCAGCCCTTGACCAGTCGGTTGACCGGGCGCTGGACCTACTCACCGAGGCCGCCCGTGCCGATCGGGCGATTCTGGTGTGTGGCAATGGGGGTTCCGCTGCCGATGCCCAGCACATTGCCGGCGAACTGGTGGGTCGCTTTCTGCTCGACCGGCGTGCACTCAATGTGCGAGCGCTCTCCACCGACAGCTCGGTGCTCACGGCCTGGGCGAACGATATCGGCTACGACACGGTGTTCTCGCGCCAGGTCGAGGCCTATGCGCAGCCGGGTGGCGTGCTGCTCGCGCTCTCTACCAGCGGCAATTCGAAGAACGTGGTGCTGGCCGCGGAAGCGGCGCGCTCGCGTGGCATGACGGTGGTTGCGCTCACGGGCGAGGGGGGTGGCGCGCTGCGCGCCTGTTCCGATGTGCTGATCAACGTGCCGTCGCGCCAGACGCCGCGCATCCAGGAGATGCATCTGGTGGTCTACCACTACCTGTGCGAGGCACTCGAGGGTCGCATCTAGGTGATGCACCCGCGCAACGCAGCGGCGCTGGTCTACGATGGCGTGGCGGCCATGCTGGCATGGTGTCTTGCCTACTGGCTGCGTTTCAACTTCGATATTCCGGCACTCTTCCTGCAGGGGATGCTCAATGCCCTGCTGCTCGTTCTCCCGCTGCAGGTGGCTGCCTTCCTGTTTTGCGGTCTGTATCGGGGCATCTGGCGCTACGCAAGCATTGGCGACATGCAGCGCATCGGCACGGCTGTGGGTGGTGCAGCGGTGGCGATTCCCGGACTGCTCCTGGTCACCGGCTGGCAGGTGCCCGTACCGCGCTCGGTGTTGCTGCTCGATCCGATCCTGCTGGTGCTGCTCATGGCGGGCGCTCGGGTGGTCTATCGCGGCTGGAAGGAGCATCGCCGCTTCGGTCACTCGCTGTTACGAGGCGAACCGGTGGTCGTCATCGGCTCGGGCAAGGCGGCCGCGGCTCTGGTGAGCGAGCTGCGCCATTCGACCCGTTACTGCGTCGTGGCGCTCTTTGATGACAGCCCCAACCGTATCGGCCGCTTGATACACGGCGTGCCGGTGGTGGGCGATGTGGCACGCCTGGCGGCCTATACCGTGCCGCGACAGGTGATGCGCGCCATTGTTGCACTACCGGCTGCCGCTGCCAGTGCCCGGCGCCGCGCGGTCGAGGTTGCACAGCAGGCAGGCCTCGCGGTATTGACCGTGCCGGCTTTCGATGACATTGCCTCGGGTCGTGTGGCCATTTCGCAGTTGCGCGAGGTCGAGGTCGAAGACCTGCTCGGGCGTGATCAGGTCGAACTCGATGCCGAGGCCATCGCTGGGCTGATCAAAGGGCGCGTGGTGCTGGTGAGCGGCGCGGGTGGTTCCATCGGTTCCGAACTGTGCCGCCAGATTGCCATTCACGCACCGGCCCGCCTGGTGATGTTCGAGTTGAACGAATTTGCCCTGTATCAGGTGTGCGAGGAGTTTCGTTCGCGCTGGCCGGGCTTGTCGATTGCGGCGGTGATCGGTGATGTGAAGGATGCGAGCCGCGTCGCCTCGGTGTTTGGGCGTTTTGCACCCGACATTGTCTTCCATGCGGCGGCTTACAAGCACGTGCCGCTGATGGAAGAGGAAAACGCCTGGCAGGCGGTCCGCAACAATGTCATCGGCACGGCGGTGATTGCGGCGCAGGCACGCGCCAGTGGCGTGCGCGAGTTCGTGCTCATCTCCACCGACAAGGCGGTCAACCCCACCAACGTGATGGGCGCAACCAAGCGATTGGCCGAACGTGTCTGTCGATCATGGGCCGATGAGGACAGCGGCTCAGCGGCCCCCTGTCGCTTCGTCACCGTGCGCTTTGGCAATGTGCTGGGCAGTGCCGGCAGCGTGATTCCGAAGTTTCGGGCCCAGATTGCAGCCGGCGGACCGGTGACTGTTACCCATCCGGAAATCCAGCGTTATTTCATGTCGATACCCGAGGCGGCACAACTGGTGCTTCAGGCTGGTCTGATGGGCAATGGCCGCGAGATCTTCGTCCTCGAGATGGGTGAGCCGATTCGCATCGCCGATCTGGCGCGCGACATGATTCGCCTGTCGGGATTTGACGATGACCAGATCGAGGTCCGATTCACCGGTTTGCGGCCAGGCGAGAAGCTCTACGAGGAACTGCTGGCCGATGACGAACTCACAGTGCGCACGCGGCACCCCAAGATCCGCATCGCGCGCAAACCGGGCGACGATCGCGATGAATGGCGGGAACGGCTTCTGGCCGACATCGCTGCTGCTGGCGAACTCGACGATGCGGCTGCGCGATCCTGGGTCAGTCGCTGGGTACCCGAGTATCGGCCGGCATCCTGAACGGGCGCTCTAGCCGCGACCGTAATTGTCCTCGAAGCGCACGATGTCGTCCTCGCCCAGATAGCTGCCCGACTGTACCTCGATCATGTAGAGCGGCAGCTTGCCCGGGTTGACCAGACGGTGCGTGACGCCCAGCGGTATGTAGGTCGACTGGTTTTCCGACAGCAGAATCGTCTCGCTGCCGCGGGTGACTTCGGCGGTGCCCGAGACGACGATCCAGTGTTCGGCTCGATGATGGTGCATCTGAAGCGAGAGCGCCTGACCCGGAGACACCATGATGCGTTTGACCTGGAAGCGCGTGCCTGCATCGATGCCCTCGTAGTAGCCCCAGGGTCGATAGACGCGACGATGCACGTTCGATTCGCTGCGCCCCGCCTTGGCCAGGTGGTCGACGATGGCTTTCACGTCCTGAGCACGGTCACGGTGGCTCACGAGCACCGCGTCATCGGTTTCGACGATGACCAGATCTTCGACCCCGACGGTGGCAACGAGCCTGCGCTCGGCGCGCACATAGGTATTGCGGGTGTCGTGAGCGATGACATCGCCATGCAGCAGGTTGCCGGCGGCATCCTTGTCGCCAATGGCCCACAGTTGCGCCCATGAACCGACATCGCTCCAGCCCAGTTCGACAGGGATGATGGCGGCTCGCTCGGTCTTTTCCATCACCGCATAGTCGATCGAATCGGCAGGGCAGTTCTCGAAGGCCTCGCGATCGAGGCGGCAGAAGTCAAGATCATCGCGCGCCTTGAGAACCGCAGCGCGGGTTGCGGCATGCACGGCCGGGCAGTGACGTTCAATCTCCTCGAGCAGGCGGTCGGCGCGGAAGACGAACATGCCGCTGTTCCAGGCATAGCGGGGGTCGTTGGCCAGTGTCTCTGCAAGCTCACGCGGCGGTTTCTCGATGAAGCGCGCAACCCGGTAGCCGCCCTCGGTCAGCGCATCGCCGCGTTCGATGTAGCCATAACCGGTTGCCGCTTCGGTGGGGACGATGCCAAAGGTCACCAGGGCGCCGCTGGCGGCCAGTCGTGCTGCTCGCGTGCAGGCCTCGGCAAAGGCGGCAACCGCGCCGATGGCATGGTCTGATGGCAGCACGAGCAGCGTGGCCTCGGGGTCGATCTGAAGCACCCGCCAGGCCGCCGCCGCGATCGCTGGTGCGGTGTTGCGAGGCACGGGTTCGAGCAGATGCAGCGCAGGTGCTCGTCCGATTTCGCGCAATTGTTCGGCCACCAGAAAGCGGTGCTCCTCCCCGCTCACGATCACCGGTGATGTCACACCGGGGATGTCACGCGTTCGGGTGACCGTGTCTTGCAGCAAGGAATGCGCCGATACCAGGGGCAGGAACTGCTTGGGGTAGAGACGCCGCGACATCGGCCAAAGCCGTGTGCCTGCTCCGCCGCAGAGAATAACCGGATGGATCGTCATTGTTGTTCTGCCATCGAGCCGATCAGCTGATTGTAGGATTCAATCACCTCCGCCGTCGTGACATCGCTCACCTGATGTGACGGGGGTTGCAGCAGTCGGTAGGGGACGCCCCAGGGGTGCCAGCGGCTGGCGTCTGATTGGCCGAAGAGGCACACGATGGGCTTGCCCAGGCCCGCAGCAATGTGCATGGCGCCGCCGTCGGCCAGTACCATCAGATCGCAGACGGCCATTGCTGCGATGAGTTCGCGCAGTGATCGGGTTGCATGGAACAGCACCGGGCAGTCACCGGTCAGTCGTCGAAGGGCTTCGGATCGCGGATCATCGCCCGGGTGCGTGGGATTGTCACTCTCACCCGGTGCCCACAGCACGATGGGCCGTATGCCCTGTGTTTCATGCAAGTGCCGGATGACCTGGGCAAAGCGCTCGATCGGCCAGCGCTGGCTTGGCTTGCGTGCGCTGATATGAAAGCCCACCCGCAGTCCGGGCGCCGGGCGAGATGCGGCCAGAAGGGAGGCCATGCGTGCCACTGTTGCCGGGTCGGCGACCACCCGGGGCGAGGGTGGCGGGCCGGCTGGCAGACCCAGGGCAGGGGCTGCCGCCATCACCTGCTCGGCTTCGCTGAGCCCTGCCAGCGGTTCGAGCGCGATGCGCTCGGTAACGCCGCGTGCGCGTTCGCCTGCCGGTACGAAGGCGGCCAGATGTCGTGCTCCCATCCATCGGGCCAGTGCGATGGTGCGCGGTTGCCAGCCCGGTGTGGCGGCCAGCACCCAGTCGAGCCTGATCGCGCGCAGCGAACGCAGGATGCGCAGGCGCTCGATCAGCAGTTCGAGTCGCCCCACCGCCCCGTGCTTGTGCTTGCGGTAGGCAATCACCTGATCGATGTCGGGGTTGCCCGCGAGCACCGGGGCGTTGTAGCTGTTGGCCAGCACCCCGATCCAGGCATTCGGGTAATGGGCTCTGAGTGCACGCAGCAACGGCGTGGTGCAGACCAGATCGCCGATATTGTCGCGGCGAATCACCAGGATGCGCGGCGCAGTCATGCGCTGCCCTGCGTGCGATCATCCCGCGGGCGGCGCCGTACATCGAGCCAGAAGCCGAGCATCAGGGTCGCCAGAATCGCGTGTTCATGGTGCAGCGTCGTGTTGGCAGCGCCTGCGATGACGCTGATGCCCAGCGCCGACAGTGCGCAGGCCCAGGCCGTCCATTCGATCGGTGCGGCATCGGGTCGCGGTCTGCCGCGCAGCAGTGCCCAGGCCCAGGCGAGGAGCACCGCCGCAAGCGGCAACGTGCCTGCCAGGCCGCGTTCGGCGAGCGTGTTGAGCAGCAGGCTGTGCGCGTGCGGGTAGTAGATGAGCGCGCCGCTTGCCCAGGCCTCGCCGCGCGCGCGCGACTCGGCCTCGAAGTGGTCTTTCGTGATGCGGCTGTAGTTGTCCATGCCTACGCCGAACCAGGGGTGGCGCAGCCATTCGTTCCAGGCGACTCGCCAGATGCCATCGCGCTGCGACAGGACGCCGACCGCTTCGACGGTGACGCGGTTCTTCTCGGCCACCGGCGATGGCAGCAATACCGTGGCGCCAGCGATCACCCCGATCGCCACGAGTAGCGTGATCGCCAGTGCGCGCGATCGCCGCCACCAGCCCAGGCCCAGCAACAGCACGGTCAGCGCGGCCGCCCCGAAAGCACCGCGACTGGCCATCACCATGAGCGAGCTGCCAAAGAACGCGCAGCCCGCCAACCCGGTGAGGCGCCAGGCGCCGGTGAAACTGCGCCAGTAGGCCGCGAGCAGACCCAGCGCGCCGACCGTGATGATGGCCAGGTAGATGGCGCTGTGGTTCACATGGCCAACCGAATGCAGTTCCAGCCAGATGCGCCGTCCCGAGGCCAGGTCTCGATAGCCCCACACCAGACCGATCAGGCACGAGGCGCCCAGCGAACCGAGCACCGCGAGCCAGTGGTCGCGCCGGTAGCCGGCTCGACTGGCACACCACATGACCGCTCCGTAGCGAACCGGATCGAGTGCCCCTTCCCATTGCGAACCGTCGATGGCTGCGCCCCATGCGACGATGAAACCCGAGCCGATCCAGATCAGAAACAGGCTATCCCAGCCGCGCCAGGGGCCCCCTGCCTGACCGAGCCGCAGCCGGTTGATCAGCCAGATGAGGGCGTACAGGGCGCACAGGATGTTCTTGGGCGCCTCGTAGAGCGGCAGTGCGAGTGCCAGCCCGCACAGGCAGAGCACTTCCAGCGACATGCCGCGTGGCGCAGCGTGTTCGATCGGTCGATCGTCGGAGCGCATGCCGTTCCTTTGCGTGTGGGAAAATGCCCTTTCCAGCCCTGGGCCTGTGTCGGCGAGTATAGCGGTGTGTGCCCGATGAACCTTTGCGAACCCTTCGGTACCCCTCCTCATCCATGAAGATTCTCGTCATCAAGCGCGACAAGCTCGGCGATCTTCTGCTCACCACGCCGATGCTCGCCCACCTGCGCGCGAGCCTGCCGCAAGCGCGCATCGAATTGCTGGCCAATGACTACAACGCCTGGGTGGTGGCCGATGAGCCCACGATCGACCGGCGCTGGATCTACCGCCGGGTGCGCAACGGGCGCAGCGTGAGTCTGTCGGCGGCCTGGCAGGTTCTGATGCAGAACCGGGCCCTGCGTCGCGAGCATCACGACGTGATCATCGTCGCCAATGGATCGTGGTCTCCGCGCGCCATCGAACGCGGCATTTCGCTCGGTGGGCGACGGGTGGTCGGCTATCTGCCCGTCGATTCAGTGAGCCGCCCCCCTCACGGTCTGACCGATCCCTTGCGCGAGCCTGCAGGGCAGCACGAGGTGGATCGCTTGATCGGTTTGCTGGCCCCGCTGGGTGTCGCTGCGCCGCCGACGCCGATCGCGCCGCGCTACCGATTGCCGGTGCAGGAGACGGCGCGCGCCCTCGAGTGGTTGGCGGCGCGGGGGCTGCAGGCCGATCGCTTCGTGGTGCTGGGTCTGGGGGCGCGCCGGGCCAAGAAGCAACCGACCACTGCGCAGATCCTGCAATGGACCGAATGTCTGCGCAACGACTTCGGGCTCGATACCGTCTTCATGTGGACACCGGGGGCCAGCGACAATCCGCTGTACCCGGGTGACGACGAAACGGCAGCGCCGGTACTGGCGGCGGCACGCCCCTGGATCCACCCCTTTCGCGGCCCCCTGCTGCCCGCGCTCGGGCTCATCGGGCAGGCTCGCACATCGATCTTTCCTGACAGCGGGCTCATGCATTTCGCGGCGGCCAGCCCTGGGGGTGTGTTGGGTCTGTTTGCTGACAGCACGGTGTCCCCCTCGCCGTTGCAATGGGGGCCGCGCGGGCCGCGTGCGAGCTTTCTCGATGCCGCCACGAGCGTTGCCGAATTGTCTCTGGACACGATCCTCGGCGCGCTCCGACCCCGGCTCGAGCACTCCCCGCATGACCAACCCGCCGCCGGATAATCGGCGGTTCGGCAATCGCCTCTCGCGCATTGCCTCGACATTGCCTCAGTATTCCCTCAGGTATCTCCTACTTCAGGATCCAAACTCATGACTTCAGCCCTTTTTCGTCCACTGGAATTGCGTGGCCTGACGCTGCCCAATCGCATCGTGATCTCGCCCATGTGCCAATACTCGTCTGACCTGGGCGCGGCTACCGATTGGCATGTCGCGCACCTGGCCTCGATGGCCTCCAGTGGCGCGGGGCTGGTGCTGCTCGAAGCAACCGGTGTCGAGCTCACCGGACGCATCACCCCCGGCTGTCTGGCCTTGTGCGATGACCGCACCGAGGCGGCGCTCGCGCGCGTCATCGAGGTGGTGGGTCGCCTTGCCCCGGCCGCTTTGGGGGTGCAGCTCTCGCATGCGGGTCGAAAGGCCTCGAGCAGGGTGCCGTGGGAGGGTGGCCATCAGTTGCTGCCTGCCGATGGTGGCTGGGTGACCGATGCACCTTCAGCACGGCCTCATGCCGAGGGCGAGCTGGCGCCCCACGCCCTTGACCTGGCCGATCTGCAGCGGGTGCGCGACGCCTTTGCCGATTCGGCACGCCGGGCGGCGCGTATCGGTCTGCGCGCGGTTGAACTGCATATGGCGCATGGCTATCTGCTGCACCAGTTTCTGTCGCCCATCGCCAACCAGCGAACCGATGCCTGGGGGGGCAGTCTGGACAATCGCATGCGGTTTCCGCTCGAGGTGTTCGATGCTGTGCGTGCGGCGCTGCCCGCCGACCTGCCCTGCGGTGTGCGGGTGTCGGCGACTGACTGGGTCGAAGGCGGCTGGACGCTCGAGGACACTGTGGCCTTTGCTGCCGAATTGAAGCGGCGCGGCTGCGACTGGGTGGACTGCTCGAGTGGCGGCGTGTCGCCTGCGCAGAAGATCGCGGCCGGCCCCGGCTATCAGGTGCCTTTTGCACGGCAGGTGAAGCAGGCAACCGGTGTCACGACGATGGCAGTCGGGATGATCACCGATCCGCAGCAGGCCGAGCGCATCGTGGCCGAAGGCGATGCCGATCTCGTGGCGCTTGCGCGCGGCGCACTCTACAACCCGCGCTGGGGCTGGCATGCCGCGGCGGCATTGGGAGGGCAGGTGGCCGCGCCGCGGCAGTACTGGCGCTGCCAGCCGGCGGGGCATGCATCACTCTTTGCAGGCAGCCAGAGCGGGCAGCGCTAAGCCAGCGGGCAGTCGCCGGACTCGCGGCTGGCCAGCCCGTGCCCCGGGTGCGAATCCCGGCTCGGTGAGTGGCTTGTGGAAGAAGGCCCGGCTGGCGCTCGTGACGCCAGCCGACCAGACCCCTCAGTGGATCTTGGCGTTGGCGGCTTCGCTGCGGGCCTTCGCCAGGTCGAGTGCCACGTCGACGATCATGTCTTCCTGACCACCCACCATGCGACGGCGACCCAGTTCGGCCAGGATGTCGAAGGTGGGGATGTCGTACTTTGATGATGCCGTCTCGGCATGGCGCAGGAAGCTCGAGTAGACCCCGGCGTAGCCCAGCGCGAGCGTTTCGCGATCGACCCGCACCGGGCGATCCTGCAAAGGGCGCACCAGTTCGTCGGCAGCCGCCATCAGCTTGATGAGATCGCAGCCGTGTTCCCAACCGAGGCGATCGGCCACGGCAATGAACACTTCGAGCGGGGTGTTGCCAGCCCCAGCGCCCATGCCGGCCAGCGCCGCATCGACCCGGTAGGCGCCATTTTCGACCGCGATGATCGAGTTGGCCACACCCAGTGACAGGTTGTGGTGGCAATGGATGCCGACCTCGGTTTCTGGTGCCAGCGCATCACGCAAGGCCTTGGCCTTTTCGCCGGCTTCGTGCATGAGCATCGCGCCACCTGAGTCGGTGACATACACGCACTGCGCGCCATAGGATTCCATCAGTTTGGCCTGGCGGGCGAGTTCGGCGGCCGGAATCATGTGGGCCATCATCAGAAAGCCCACCGTGTCCATGCCGAGCTTGCGGGCGTGTTCGATGTGCTGTTTCGAGATATCGGCTTCCGTGCAGTGGGTGGCGACTCGCACGGTGCGCGCGCCGGCCTTGTAGGAGGCTTCCAGATCGTGCACCGTGCCGATGCCCGGAATGAGCAGCGTCGCCACTTGGGCGCGCTTGACGGTGCTTGCGACTGCCTCGATCCACTCGACATCCGAATGCATGCCGAAACCGTAGTTGAAACTGGCGCCGGCCAGGCCGTCGCCGTGCGAGATCTCGATGCTGTCGACGCCGGCTTCGTCCAGCGCGCGAGCGATGGTGCGTACCTGGTCGAGACTGTACTGGTGACGGCGCGGATGCATGCCGTCGCGCAGCGTCACATCGGAGACATAGACCTTCTTCTTTGTACTCATGGCGTACTCCGCGTGTGGTTCAGGCAGCAAGTCGGGTGACGGCAATGCGCTCGGCAGTGGCCAGAGCTGCCGAGGTCATGATGTCGAGGTTGCCGGCGTACGAGGGCAAATAGTGTGCTGCGCCTTCCACCTCGAGGAAGATCGATACTTTCAGACCATGCATCGGGCCGATGCCCGGAATGTTGATCGGGCGATCGGCCGGAATGCGGTCGAATTGCACTTCCTGCTTGAGGCGATAGCCCGGCACATACGCTGCCACCCGTGCGGCCATGGCAGCCACCGATGCGCGAACCGCGTCTTCGCTGGCGCTTTCGTCGGCGAGGCAGAACACGGTGTTGCGCATCAGCACCGGTGGCTCGGCCGGGTTGAGGACGATGATGGCCTTGCCGCGGCGTGCGCCACCGACTTCGACGATCGCGCGCGAGGTGGTTTCGGTGAATTCGTCGATGTTGGCGCGGGTGCCCGGGCCGGCCGACTTGCTCGAGATCGAGGCGACGATCTCGCCGTAATGGACGGGCGCCACCATCGAGACCGCCTTCACCATCGGAATCGTCGCCTGGCCACCGCAGGTGACCATGTTGACGTTCGGGCTGTTCAGGTTGGCGTCCATGTTGACGACCGGCACCACATAGGGGCCGATAGCCGCCGGGGTGAGGTCGATGACCTGCACCCCATGCTTTTGCAGCACTTCGTTGTGGCGCGCATGTGCACCGGCCGAAGTGGCATCGAAGGCGATGCGGATATCCTTGAAGCCGGGCAGTTTCACCAGGCCGTCGATGCCGCCATCGGTTGTGGGGACATCGAGACGACGCGCCCGTGCCAGGCCGTCGGAGGCCGGATCGATGCCGACCATGGCGCCCATCGACAGATGCCTGGCGTTGCGCAGCACCTTGATCATGAGATCAGTACCGATATTGCCCGAGCCAATGATGGCTACGGGGATTCGAATGTCGCCTTTCATGGGGCTCTCCAGAGGTACGTTCCAGCGTAGCCTTCCATTCTAGCGCAGCGATTGCATGGCCGCCGGTGGGTATAATCGCAACCCCGGGCGTCCTGGGCCTTGCCGGCCCTGCAGAAGGCGCCTTCTGACCATCTGATCACGGAGACCGACCGCATGAAACTGTGTCGCTACGGCAGGAACGGATACGAGAAGCCTGGCATGATCGATTCGAAGGGCCAGTTGCGCGACCTGTCGGGTCACGTGAACGACATCGACCAGTTCACGATTTCGCGCAAGGGGCTTGCTGCCCTGCGCAAGATCGATCCCGAGTCGCTGCCGCTGGTGCGCGGCAAGCCGCGCATGGGCGTGCCCTACACCGGCATCAGCAAGTTCGTGGCCATCGGCCTGAACTATGTGGCGCACGCCCATGAGGCGGGCCAGCCCATCCCGGCCGAGCCGGTGATCTTCATGAAGACCACGACTTCGATCATGGGGCCGAACGAGAACATCATCACTCCGAAGAACTCGACCAAGCTCGACTACGAAGTCGAACTCGGGATCGTCATCGGCACCAAGGCGAGCTATGTCGACGAAGCCGACGCCCTCAAGTACGTGGCCGGCTACGCGGTGGTGAACGATGTGTCCGAGCGCGCCTTCCAGCTCCAGTCGAGCCAGTGGGACAAGGGCAAGGGGTTCGACACCTCCGGGCCAATCGGCCCCTGGCTCGTGACCACCGACGAGATCCGCGATCCGCAGACAATGGATGTGTGGCTCGACGTGAATGGCGAGCGGCGTCAGGCCTCGACCACGAGCGACATGATCTTCTCGTGCGCGAAGCTGGTGTCCTACTGCAGCCAGTTCATGACCCTGCTGCCCGGTGACATCATCACCACCGGCACGCCCTCGGGCGTGGCGCTGGGCATCAAGGATCGCAATGCCTTCCTGAAGCCTGGCGATGTGGTCACCCTGGGCATCCAGGGCTTGGGCGAGCAGCGCCAGACCGTGCTGCCCTTCCCGGGCCGCTGATTGACAGGGGCGCTGCTTCGCGCAGCGCTCCTCGAGTTCCCGGCCTGGCGCAACCGGCTGTCAGCGACCTCGTGCAGCCCGCATCTGGTTCACGGTGGCATCGATCAGTCGCCGGGCGATGCTGATGGGTCCGGGCAGCACGGGCAGCGCGTCGATGTCGAACCAGTCGGCAGCCTCGATCTCGACGCCATCAGGGTTCAGTTCGCCGCCGGCGTGATCGCAGGTGAAGCCGATCATCAGCGAGTGCGGAAACGGCCACGGCTGGCTGGCAAAGTACTCCAGGTGGGTCACCGAAATGCCGACTTCCTCGAACACCTCACGGTGGATGCACTGCTCGAGGGTTTCACCGGCCTCGACAAAGCCCGCCAGCGCACTGAACATGCCGGCCGGAAAACGCGGCGACCGCGCCAGAAGGATCTTGTCGGGTCCGCGGCGCACCAGTGCCATCATCACCGGCGCCAGACGCGGATAGGCTGACTGACCACATTGGGTGCACTCGCGCGAGCGATCGCCCTCGCTGTGACGTGTGGGGGTACCGCAGCGGCCGCAGAACTGATGCGACCGGTCCCAGTCGATGATCTGGACGGCTCGACCGGCCAGGCCGAACACCCGTTCGTCGACCTGGCCGTGCAGCGAGCGCAGATCACTCCAGCGCCAGCCGGGCAGCGCCTCGGTCTCGACTCGGACTTCGCCTGCATACACATGACGCTCGTCGATCTGCCCGAGGTATTGCTGACGCAGCAGGGGCAGTGGTGCCTGCAGGCCTTGCGGCAGGTGAGGCGCGGTATCGGTCACCAGAATGAACGCGCCGCGCACCACGAACCAGAGCGAATCGGGCGGCGTCGAGGCAGGGGCATGGGTCCCGGGCCGATAGCCGGCCGGGGCACTGAAGGGCATCAGGTCGGTCACTCGGCCTTGATTCCCATGCGCTCGGCCATCGAGGCGAGCCACTGGTTGTGCGGGATGTAGCCGGGCAGGGCCTGCGCTTCGGCTTCCAGGTGCGCCATCAGCGTGGCGTCATCCATGCTCAGGTCGACCGGTATGCGCATGGGTTGCGTCACATACCAGGGGGTGTCGATGAAGACCTCGAGGCGGTTGCCCTCGGGGTCGCGGAAGTAGATGGACAGCGCATTGCCATGGGATACCGGCTGCATGTCGGTGGCGCCGTGGGCGAGCGCGCGATCGTGGTAGATCCGCAGCGAGGCGAGGCTGTCGGCACGCAGCGAGATCTGGTTGATCGGGTTGAACTCGATGTGGGCCGGTCGGCCTGTGGCAAGGATGATCTGATGGTGCTCGGCCGGGTCGCGCGACAGGAAGACGATCTGGGTCTTGCCCAGCAAGCCACGGTCGGTCACGTCGAACTCGAGTGCGCCGGTATAGAAGCGCTCCATCGTCTCGATGTCGTGCACGTAGACGCCCATGTGGCTGAAAGCCAGGCTCGCCCCGGAGCGGGGTGTGGTCGTCCCGCTGCGCTTGGCTGCGGTGGCCGTGCTGGTGCTGGTGCTGGTGCTGGTGCTCATGTCAGTCTTCCTTGTCGGTGGGGCGCAGACGCTGGACCAGGCTCGAGGTGTCCCAACGACCACCGCCCATGGCCGATACCTCGCCGTAGAAGCCCCGTACGGCCCTGGTCACGTCCAGTGCAGCGCCGTTGCTGGCGGCTTCTTCCAGGCAGATGCGAAGGTCCTTGCGCATCCAGTCTACTGCGAAGCCGAATTCGAACTGGCCCTGGACCATCGTGCGGCCGCGGTTCTCCATCTGCCAGGATTGTGCAGCGCCTTTGGCGATGACTTCCAGTACGGCGTTCATGTCCAGACCCGAACGCAGGCCGAAGTCGATCCCTTCGGAGAGCCCCTGCACGAGCCCGGCGATGCAGATCTGGTTCACCATCTTGGCCAGTTGCCCTGAGCCGGCGGGGCCGAGCAGGCGTTGCATGCGGGCATAAGCAGCCAGAACCGGTTCAACCTGGGCATAGTGCGACGGGTCGCCACCGCACATGACGGTGAGCACGCCGTTTTCGGCACCCGCCTGCCCGCCGGATACCGGCGCATCGATGAACCCCAGGCCTCGCGCCGCAGCCGCGGTGGCCAGTTCGCGCGCGAGGCCGGCCGAGGCGGTGGTGTGGTCGACGAAGATGGCACCTGCCTCCATCGCGGGCATCGCGCCCTGCGGGCCCAGCGCCACTTCGCGCACATCGGGGTCATCGCCGACGCAGGCAAAGACGAATTGCGCGCCTGAGACCGCCTCGGCGGGTGTGGCCGCTGTCTTGCCGCCGTGACGAGCCGTCCATTGGGCGGCCTTGGCGGCAGTACGGTTGTAGACCGTGACATCGTGCCCGCGGGCAGCCAGGTGGCCTGCCATCGGGAATCCCATCACGCCAAGACCCAGGAAAGCTGCTTTGGCCACTGTCTCGCTCCTTGGAGGGTGTCGGGTGTCAAGGGTCTGCCCTTGCGTGCTCTTGCGCACCGAGGCTGATCGACCACTAGTCTATAATTATAGACGGTCTGGTCACCTGACCCGATCACTGCACCGATCAACGTGCCCTGTGCGTCGATCGACCTGCATCTTGCCGGTGGCACCCGTGGCCAGCGACAGCGTTTCTGCCGAGTGTCTTTCCAGGAGTCCGTCGAATGTCCGGCCCCGCCGATCTCCAGCCCTCTGCGCCGGTCGCGAGCCGTGACCGCGACCTCGATCGTGATTGTGCCAATGCGATTCGCGCGCTTGCGATGGACGCCGTCCAGCAGGCCAATTCAGGTCATCCGGGCATGCCCATGGGCATGGCCGAGGTCGCGGTCGCCCTGTGGCAAGGTGCGCTGCGTCACAACCCGTCCAATCCGCTCTGGGCCAACCGCGACCGTTTCGTGGTCTCCAACGGCCATGGCTCGATGCTGCTCTATGCGCTCTTGCATCTTTCGGGTTATGACCTCCCGATCGAGGAACTGAAGCGTTTCCGGCAATTGCACTCGCGCACACCCGGCCACCCCGAAGTGGGTGTCACCCCCGGTGTCGAGACCACCACCGGTCCGCTGGGGCAGGGCATCGCCAATGCAGTGGGCATGGCCTTGGCCGAGCGCTTGCTTGCCCAGACCTTCAATCGCCCTGGCCACACGCTGGTCGATCACAACACGTATGTGTTCCTGGGCGACGGTTGCATGATGGAGGGCATCTCGCACGAGGCCTGCTCGCTGGCAGGTACCTGGGGTCTTGGCAAGCTCGTTGCCTTCTACGATGACAACGGCATCTCGATTGATGGTCCGGTGAAAGGCTGGCTCACCGACGATGTGGTGCGTCGCTTCCAGGCCTATGGCTGGCATGTGATACCCGATGTCGACGGGCATGATGTTCTTGCGGTGGAAAAGGCCATTGCCTTTGCGCGGGCTCAGACCGAGCGGCCTTCGCTCATCGTCTGCCGCACCGTGATCGGCAAGGGTTCGCCGGGCCGTGAGGGCACCGCCAAGACCCATGGCGAACCCCTGGGCAAGGACGAGATCGCGGCTACTCGCGCGCGCATCGGCTGGCCCTATCCCCCGTTCGAGGTGCCGCATGAGGTGCGCGCTCGCTGGGACGCGCGCCACGCCGGCGCTGGGTTCGAGCACGACTGGGTGGCCCGCTTCGAGCACTACCGCAGTGCCTATCCCGAACTGGCTGCCGAGTTCCAGCGCCGTGTCGGTGGGCATCTGCCGGATTCCCTGCGCGATGACGCTGCGGTGATCATGCGGGCCATGCACGGGCGGGGCGAGTCGATCGCTACCCGCAAGGCCTCGCAGGCTTTCATCGAAGGTCTCGCGCCCAAGCTGCCCGAGTGGCTCGGGGGCTCGGCCGATCTGGCTGGCAGCGTCTTCACCAACTGGTCGGGGTCGCGTGCCGTCACCCGCACCGAACCGGGCAACTTCGTCAACTATGGCGTGCGCGAGTTCGCCATGGCTGCCATCACCAACGGTATTGCCCTGCATGGGGGCTTCGTGCCTTATTCGGGCACCTTCCTCACGTTCTCCGACTATTGCCGCAACGCGTTGCGCATGGCCGCGCTGATGCGCATCCGCAACATCTTCGTGTTCACCCATGACTCGATCGGCCTGGGCGAAGACGGCCCGACGCATCAGCCGATCGAGCATGTGGCGAGTCTGCGTCTGATGCCCAATATGGATGTCTGGCGCCCCTGTGACACGGTCGAGACGGCGCTGGCCTGGACCTCGTCGCTCGAGCGCCGCGATGGCCCCAGTTGCCTCATTCTGTCGCGCCAGAACCTGCCCTTCCAGAAGCGTACCGAGGAGCAGTTGGCCGATGCAGCCCGCGGGGGCTATGTGCTGGCCGCAGGCGGCGCCAACGAACGTGCAGTGCTGATCGCCACCGGATCGGAAGTCGATATTGCGATGAAGGCGCGTGATGCGCTGGCTGCCGATGGCATTTCGGTGCGGGTCGTGTCGATGCCCTGCTGCGAAGCGTTCGAGCGTCAGGAGGCTGCCTGGCGAGCAAGCGTTCTGCCACATCGTCTGCCGCGGATCGCGATCGAGGCCGGCTCCGGGGATGGCTGGTACAAGTATGTCGGTCTGGAGGGTGCGGTCGTGTCGATCGATCGATTCGGCGAGTCGGCACCGGCCAAGGACCTCTTTCCGTTCTTCGGCATCACCGCCGAGCATGTCGTGCGCGCGGTGCGCTCGGTCATCGGCTGAGTTTCCAAGCTTGCCGCGTCGCACCGCCCGGGTGACAGGGGTGCGGCGCCGGTCACCCTGTACCTGTCACCGTCGTATCGGTGCGCCTGGCTCGCCAGGGCACTTTGAAGGAGGATTTCTGTCATGACCATCAATGTCGCCATCAACGGCTATGGCCGCATCGGCCGCAACATCCTGCGTGCCTTCTATGAAAGCGACAACCGGCACGACATGAAGATCGTGGCGATCAACGATCTGGGCAACGCCCAGACCAATGCGCACCTCACGCTGCATGATTCGGTGCATGGTCGTTTTCCCGGCACCGTGACGGTGGATGGCGACAGCATGGTCGTGAATGGCGATCGTATCCGGGTGCTCGCGAATCGCAATCCGGCTGAACTGCCCTGGGGCGAACTGGGCGTGGATGTGGTGCTCGAGTGCACCGGCTTCTTTACCTCGAAGGAAAAGGCCAGCGCGCACCTGAAGGGCGGCGCGAAGAAGGTGGTCATCTCGGCCCCCGGCTCGAAGGATGTCGACGCAACCGTCGTCTACGGCGTGAACCATGGCGTTCTGAAGGCCACCGACACGGTGATTTCAAACGCCTCGTGCACCACCAACTGCCTGGCGCCGCTGGCCAAGGCACTGAACGACAGCATCGGCATCGAGTGCGGGTTGATGACCACCGTGCACGCCTATACCAACGACCAGGTTCTCACCGACGTGTACCACGAAGACCTGCGCCGGGCCCGTTCGGCCACGCAGTCGATGATTCCAACCAAGACCGGCGCCGCCGCGGCGGTGGGGCTGGTGCTGCCTGAACTGAACGGCAAACTCGACGGCTTCGCGATTCGTGTGCCTACCATCAATGTCTCGATCGTCGATCTCACGTTTACCGCGCGGCGTGCCACCACCGTTGATGAAGTCAATGAGGCGGTGAGGACGGCCGCCGAGGGTGCTCTGAAGGGCGTGCTGGTCTACAACACCGAGCCCCTGGTGTCGATCGATTTCAACCACAACCCGGCCTCGTCGATTTTCGACTCGACCCTCACCAAGGTGGTCGAAGGCAATCTGGTGAAGGTCTGCGCCTGGTACGACAACGAGTGGGGCTTCAGCAACCGCATGCTCGACACCACCGTCGCGCTGATGAACGCCCGCTGAAGAGGGGCTGATTGCGATGCATGCACTCACCCTCGCCGAGGTGACGCTGGCTGGCAAGCGGGTCTTCATCCGATCGGATCTCAACGTGCCGCAGGACGATGCGGGTGCCATCACCGACGACAGCCGCATCCGCGCATCGGTGCCGGCTATCCGGCAGGCTCTGGCCGGTGGTGCCGCGCTGGTGATGGTGACCTCGCACCTGGGACGGCCGACCGAGGGCGTGGTGCGCCCGGAGGACTCTCTTGCGCCGGTGGCATTGCGCCTGGCCGAGTTGCTCGGGGCTGCTGTGCCCTTGCTGGCCGACTGGGTGGCGACGGGCGTGCCTTCGGGCATGCAGGGTGTGGTGATGCTCGAGAACTGTCGCTGCAATGTCGGTGAGAAGGCGGACGACGAGTCGCTTGCGCGCCGCATGGCGGCGATGTGCGACGTTTATGTGAACGATGCCTTTGGTACTGCGCACCGGGCAGAGGCCACCACGCACGGGATGGCACGGTTTGCTCCCATTGCCTGCGCCGGACCGCTGATGGCAGCCGAGATCGATGCGCTCTCCAGATCGCTGCTTGCACCGCGCCGCCCGCTGGTGGCCATCGTGGCGGGTTCCAAGGTATCGACCAAGCTCACGATCCTGGCGGCGCTCGCCCAGAAGGTTGATCAGCTCATCGTGGGTGGCGGCATCGCCAACACCTTCCTGCTCGCGCAGGGCAAGCCTGTCGGCAAGTCTCTGGCCGAGCCCGCTCTGGTGGATGAGGCGCGTGCGATCATGGCCGATCTTGCTGCTCGCGGGGGTGCAGTGCCCCTGCCCACCGATGTCGTGTGCGCGAAATCCTTTTCTGCCACGGCCACGCCCGAACTGAAGGGCGTGGATGCCGTCACCGAGGATGACCTCATTCTCGATATCGGCCCGGATTCGGCGGCGCAACTCGCCTCGATCGTGATGGCGGCCGGCACCATCGTGTGGAACGGACCGGTGGGCGTCTTCGAGTTCGATGCCTTTGCCGCTGGCACGCGTACGCTTGCCCAGGCGATTGCCGCTTCGAGCGCTTTTTCGATTGCCGGTGGCGGCGATACGGTGGCCGCCATTGCGAAGTTCGGCGTATCGGATCGGATTTCCTACATTTCGACCGGTGGCGGGGCCTTTCTCGAGTTTCTCGAGGGCAAGGAGCTGCCGGCATTGGCTGTGCTGATGGCGCGGGCCGCTGCTGCCTAGGGCGCGCCCGTCCGTGCGCTGGCCCGCCACCGGCGGGCGCGCTTTTACTGACTGGGGCATCGCATGTTGAGAAGTACCAAGATTGTGGCCACTCTGGGGCCCGCTTCGAGCGATGCCGAAACGCTTGAGCGGATGCTGCGTGCCGGGGTCGATGTCGTGCGACTCAATTTCTCTCATGGCACAGCCGAAGACCACCTGAAGCGGGCGGCGTTGTTGCGCAGTCTGTGCGAGAAGACCGGACGCACCGTGGGCATCATGGTCGACCTGCAGGGCCCCAAGATCCGCATCGGCAAGTTCCGCGAGGGGCGCGTCACCCTCAAGGCGGGTGACACCTTCATACTCGACGCGACGTGTACCGAGGGTGATGCAAGCCGAGTCGGTATCGATTACCCCGAGTTGCCGCAGGATGTGCGCCCGGGCGACATCCTGCTCCTCGATGACGGCAAGTTGCGACTGGTGGCAGAGACCGTGGGCGCCACCGAGGTGTGCTGCCGGGTCCAGGCCGGTGGCGTTCTTTCGAACAACAAGGGCATCAACCGTCAGGGTGGCGGGCTCACGGCGCCTGCGCTCACCTCGAAGGACATGGATGACATCAAGGTGGCAGCACAGTTGCGTGCCGACTACCTGGCCGTGTCGTTTCCCAAGAGCGGTCGCGACATGTACCTGGCGCGCGAACTGCTGCGCGCCGCGGGCGGTTCGTCACTGCTCATCGCCAAGATCGAACGCGCCGAGGCCGTGGTGCCCGCCGCGCTCGACGATATCCTCCAGGCCTGTGACGGCATCATGGTGGCGCGTGGCGATCTGGCGGTGGAGGTGGGCGATGCGTCAGTGCCCGCCTTGCAGAAGCGCATGATCCGCGCCGCACGCGAGCAGAACCGCATCACGATCACCGCCACCCAGATGATGGAGTCGATGATTGCAAGTCCGGTGCCCACGCGTGCCGAGGTGTCGGACGTTGCCAATGCCGTCCTCGATGGTACCGATGCCGTGATGCTCTCGGCCGAGAGCGCAAGCGGCCTCTATCCGGTGGAGACGATCGAGTCGATGCATCGTATCTGCGTCGAGGCCGAGAAGTCGGCCTCGACGACGCTTGATCGCGAGTTTCTCGACCGGGTGTTTACCCGGGTCGATCAGTCGATTGCGATGGCCGCCCTCTTCACCGCCTATCACCTCAAGGTGAAGGCCATCGTGGCTCTGACCCAGTCTGGATCGACTGCGCTGTGGATGTCGCGCCTCAATTGCGGGGTGCCGATCTACGCCCTCACCACCGAATCGGCGGCACGCTACCGGATGAGCCTTTTTCGCGACGTGTTTCCGCTCATGATCGGCTACACCGGCCATGATCGCGAGGCCTTGCTCGAGGAGGCTGAAGGGGTGCTGCTTGCCTCGGGCGTGGTCGAGGTGGGCGACATCATCGTGGTGTCCTTTGGCGAGCCGATCGGCAAGGCCGGGGGTACCAACACCATGAAGATCGTGAAGGTGGGCGAGCATCGCAAGCCCTGATTGCCCGCGATCACGGCCGATCAGGGCCGATTTCCGGCCCCGGGTGTCAATCGGGCCGTGCCTGCCGGCGGTCGGGACGATAGAATCGTGGTTTTGATCGAGGAGCCCTCTGATGACTGAACTCGCCCGGATTGCACAGGCCATGGTGGCCAAGGGTCGCGGCATTCTGGCCGCCGACGAGTCCACTGGCACCATCGGCAAGCGCTTTGAACGCATCGCGGTCGAGAACGTCGAGGAAAATCGCCGTGCCTACCGCGACATGCTCTTCAGCGCGCCTGGCCTGGGCCAGACCATCAGTGGCGTCATTCTCTATGACGAGACGCTGCGCCAGTCATCGGCCGATGGCACCCGGTTTGTCGATCTGCTGACACGGAACGACATCCTGCCGGGCATCAAGGTGGATGCCGGTGCCAAGGACATGCCGCTCTTCCCGGGCGAGCAGATCACCGAAGGGCTCGACGGCCTCGCCAGGCGCTGCACCGAGTATGTGGCGCTGGGGGCTCGGTTTGCCAAGTGGCGTGCCGTCATCAACATCGGCAAGGGCATGCCCAGCAACGGCTGCATCGTTGCCAACGCCCACGCGCTTGCGCGCTACGCCGCGATCTGTCAGATGACGGGTCTCGTGCCGATCGTCGAGCCCGAAGTGATCATGGATGGCGAGCATACGATCGATACCTGTGAGCGTGTCACCGAGTGGGCCTTGCAGGAGACCTTCTCGGCCTTGGCCAACCAGCGCGTGGTGCTCGAGGAGATCGTGCTCAAGCCTTCGATGGTGGTCTCGGGCAGCAAATGCGCGCAGCAGGCCGGCCCGCAGGAAGTGGCCGAGCGCACGTTGCGCCTGCTCAAGCGCACCGTGCCGGCGGCTGTACCCGGCATTGCCTTTCTCTCGGGGGGGCAGAGCGATGAAGTGGCAACCGACCACCTGGATCGCATGAACAAGCTGGGCGGTCTGCCCTGGGCGCTCACCTTCTCCTACGGTCGCGCCCTGCAGCAGCCGGCCATCAAGACCTGGGCGGGCAAGGCGGCGAATGTGCCAGCGGCCCAGGCCGCGTTGCTCCATCGCGCGCGCATGAACAGCCTTGCCGCCATGGGGCAGTACAGCGCCGCGCTCGAGAGCCGCTAGGTCTTGCGGGCCGGTATTCTGTTCGCCGGCGCGCACGTTCCCGACGCACGATCCACACAGAAGGCCCTGCCGTGAAGCCACTCTTCGAGACCGATATCGCGAGTCTGCCGCTGGTTGCTCGCGGCAAGGTGCGCGACATCTATGCGGTGGGTGCCGACATGCTCCTTCTGGTCACCACGGACAGACTGTCGGCGTTTGATGTCGTCATGGCTGATCCGATTCCCGGCAAGGGTGCGGTGCTGAACATGATGTCGGCGTTCTGGTTCGAGCGACTGGCGCATGTGGTGCCCAATCACCTGACGGGCATCGACCCCGAATCGGTAGTGGCGCCCGCTGAGCGCGAGCAGGTTCGTGGTCGCGCGATCGTTGCCAGGCGCCTGAAGCCGCTGCCGATCGAGGCGGTGGCGCGCGGCTATCTGATCGGGTCGGGCTGGAAGGACTACCAGGCTACCGGCAGCGTCTGTGGCATCGCGCTGCCCGCTGGGCTCGAGCAGGCAGCGCAATTGCCAACGCCCCTCTTCACGCCGGCGACCAAGGCCGCGGTGGGCGACCATGACGAGAACATCGATTTCAACACCGCTGCGCAGTTGGTGGGTGCTGCGCGGGCAGCAGAAGTGCGTGACGTGACGCTGCGTCTGTATGCCGAGGCATCGGCCTATGCGGCTTCACGCGGCATCATCATTGCTGACACCAAGTTCGAGTTCGGTCTTGATGATGACGATCATCTCGTGCTGATCGATGAAGTGCTCACCGCCGATTCGTCGCGTTTCTGGCCGGCCGACTCGTGGGCCACCGGCATCAGCCCGCCCTCATTCGACAAGCAGTACGTGCGTGATTACCTCGAGTCGCTGGGCTGGAACAAGCGCCCCCCGCCGCCGCCCCTGCCGGCTGATGTGGTCGCGCGCACGGCGGCGAAGTACCTTGAAGCCCTCGAGCGCCTCACCGGCCGCGCGGCTTGATGGCATGTCTTTTTCAGTCAAGCAGGAAGTGATGCGATGAGCGAGTCGTCGGCAGGGTGGGTTACGAGCGTGCCTGGTCCGGTGCAGGTCGGGGTGGTGATGGGTTCCTCGAGCGACTGGGACATCATGCGGCGTGCGGTCGTCACGCTCGAAGAACTGGGTATCGCCGCCGAGGCTCGGGTGGTGTCGGCGCATCGCATGCCCGATGACATGTTTCGCTATGCCGAAGCGGCGGCTGCGCGTGGCTTGCGCGCGATCATTGCCGGTGCCGGGGGCGCGGCGCATCTGCCCGGCATGCTCGCTGCCAAGACGCAGGTGCCGATTCTGGGTGTGCCGATTCCGTCGCGCCATCTGGCCGGGCTCGATTCTCTCTATTCCATCGTTCAGATGCCGGCCGGTATTCCGGTGGCGACCTTTGCCATTGGCGAATCGGGCGCGGTGAACGCGGCGCTCTTTGCGGCCGCCATGCTCTGCCCGGGCGATGCGGCGCTCCTGGCGCGTCTCACTGCCTGGCGCGTCGCGCAGACCGAACGCGCAAGGGCCATGACGCTCGCATGATCAAGCCCGGCGCGTGGCTTGGGCTGCTCGGCGGTGGCCAACTCGGACGCATGTTCACCATGGCGGCGCAGTCGCTGGGCTATCGCGTATGCGTGCTCGACCCCAGCGATCATTCGCCGGCTGGCACCGTAGCCGATCGCCACATCCGGGCCGACTATGGCGATCGGGCTGCGCTCGAGGCACTCGCTGCGCTGTGCGAGGGGGTCACGACCGAATTCGAGAACGTACCGGCCGATTCCCTCGAGTATCTGGCTGCACGCTGCCGCGTGACCCCTGCGGCTGCGGCGGTGTCGGTGGCCCAGGACCGCATGGCCGAGAAAGCCTTCGTGCGCCAGGCAGGCATTGCCACCGCACCGTATGCCGAGGTTCGTTCGGCTGCCGACCTCGAGCGGGCCGCCGACACGCTCTTTCCGGGCATTCTCAAGGTGGCCCGACTGGGTTACGACGGCAAGGGTCAGGCGCGCGTGGCACCGCGCGCAGCGGCGGTCGAGGCCTTTGCCGATCTGGGTGCCGTGGCCTGCGTGCTCGAGCAGCATCTGCCCCTCGAGCGCGAGATCTCGGTGGTGGTTGCCCGCGCGAGCAGCCACGCCGTGACCACCTTTCCGATCAGCGAAAACCAGCACGCGCACGGCATTCTCGATCTGAGCATCGTGCCCGCGCGCGTGAGCGAGTCGGTCGCCGGGCAAGCACGCACTGCAGCATTGCAGATTGCCGAGGCGCTCGATTATGTGGGTGTGCTCTGCGTTGAATTCTTCATCACGGCCGGCGATGTCTTGCTGGTGAACGAGATCGCACCGCGCCCGCACAACAGTGGTCACTATTCGATCGATGCCTGTGTCACCTCGCAATTCGAGCAGCAGGCACGCATCCTGGCCGATCTGCCGCTCGGGGCAACCGATCTGCTCACGCCCGCCGTGATGGTCAATCTGCTGGGTGATGCGTGGGCTGTGAGCGAGCCTGACTGGCGTCGACTGTTGGCGCATCCGCATGCCAAGCTCCACCTGTATGGCAAGACCGATGCGCGCCAGGGGCGCAAGATGGGGCATGTGACTTGTCTCGGTGGCACGCTCGATGCGGCGATTGCCAGTGCCCAGCAGATACGACGTGAACTCGGTATTGGCGCATGACGATGAGCAGCACGCCAGATGACATCCGTGCCGCAGCCGATGTGCTGCGTGCAGGCGGGCTGGTGGCGTTTCCCACCGAGACGGTCTACGGGCTTGGTGCCGATGCGGCGAATACCCTCGCGGTCGAACGCATCTTTGCGGTGAAGGGGCGCCCGAGCGGCCATCCGCTCATCGTTCATATCGAGTCGGCCGAGCAGATGACCCGCTGGGCGCGCGAGGTACCGCCCGCGGCGCAGTGTCTGGCGGCAGCGTTCTGGCCGGGGCCGCTCACCATGATCCTGAAGCGCGCCGAGGGCATGGGTGATGCTGCGGCCGGTGGCCTCGATACGATCGGGTTGCGCGTGCCCTCGCACCCGATAGCACGTGCCTTGCTCGCGGCGTTTGGTGGTGGTGTGGCAGCGCCGTCGGCCAATCGTTTTGGTCGTATCAGCCCCACGACGGCGGCGCATGTGCTCGAGGAGTTCCGGGTCGGAGTCGTACCCGTCTGGACTCCGCCAGCGCCCGAGACCGAAACGGCGACCGCCCTCGCAGTGCCCGACGAGCGCCCGGTGATCGATGCCCGCCCGGTCATTGATGCGGTGCTCGATGGTGGGGCAACCGATGTCGGGCTCGAGTCGACCATCGTCGATCTGACACGCGGTGCGCCAGTCGTCCTTCGCCCGGGGCGGATCAGTGCGGAGGCCATCGCCCAGGCGCTGGAGGCCGCTGGCATCACGTTCGAGGCGGGCGTGGCGCCCGGCGCAGCACCGGCGGCACCCGGTACCCTCGAATCGCACTACGCTCCGCGCGCCGCCCTGCGGCTCATGCCGCGGCGCGACTTCACCGATGTGCTCTCGCGCCAGCGCGGGCAGCGCATCGCGGTACTGGCGCTCGAAGTGTCGGTGCCGCGTGTGCCGGTCGCAGTGACCCGCATCCTGCCTGCGAGTTCGACGCTGTATGCCCGCGGGCTCTACGCGGCCCTGCGCGACCTCGATGCGCTCGGTGCCGATCTCATCCTGGTGGAAACCCCGCCTGCCGGCCCGCTCTGGACCGCGGTGAACGACAGGCTCCGGCGTGCCGCCCACGATCATGCCATCGGCTCGCGTGCCGAGCGCCACACGCTGGCCTGGAAGGGACGCAAGCCCGGGGCCGTCAAGGCCCCGGAAGCAGGTGCAGAGGCCGATGAACCCGGATTGGACGAGCCCGGGTCGGACGAACCGGACGCAGGCGGGCGTGGGGTGGCCGGTGAAACGGCGGAGGGTCGGGAGGGCTGATCTCACGCCGTGCCCGGGGATGCAGACGGTCCGGGAGCCGGCACTTGCACGGATCAGGGCGTCCTCATGCCGGCTGGGTGCCAGGCCCTGTTCGGCAAGGCATTGTGAGATTCGCTGCATACCGTTAGAATCAAGGCGTGTCTTGCGTCAAGTTTCGGCGAGTCCGGAGCAGTGTTGCAGGCGAGACCGCTTGGGGGTGTAGCTCAGCTGGGAGAGCGTCGCGTTCGCAATGCGAAGGTCAGGAGTTCGATCCTCCTCATCTCCACCATGAATTCAAAGACTTAGGGCGAGGCCGATAGTAAAGTCGAAACTTTACTACTCCCAGACCTGCGCTTGCTCGAGAAACCGCCCGAACCGCCCACCAGGCAGCGTCACAAGACCGTGCCCTTGGCCCAGAGCATGGTGCGTGTGCGTGGCTATCCAACCAAGCTCGTCCTGTTCAAGAGTCCGGCATCGCCCTGCTTCTGGGTGCGCTGCTACATGGACCACAAGATGATCAAGCGCAGCACCCGCACCCAGAGCCTGCGCGAGGCCACCGAGTACGCCAAGACCTTCTACGACGAGCTCTTGCTGCGTCAGCGGCGCGCACTGCCCATCAACGACCTGCCACGCTTCGAGCTGTGTGCCCAGGACATGCTCAGCACCTTCGACAAGAAGGTGTCGCGGGGTGAGCGCGCAGCCAGCACCTTGGTGAACGAGCGCTACCGCATGGAGGCCGATGTGATGCCGTACTTTCGCGACCTCGATGTGCGCGAGATCACCTACGACGTCATCGACCGGTTCCTGGAGCGGCTCAGTGATCGGGGGCTGAGTGCTGCGACCTTGAAGCTTCACCTGAGCACGGTGCGCAAGGTGCTGGTACATGCGCATCAGCGCAACTACATCTCGCACCTGCCAGCACTGCCCAGCATCGAATCCGATGACAACCCGCGTGGTCACTTCACGCGCGAAGAGTTCCAGCAGCTGATGCGCAGGGTGACCACGATGGCAGGCCAGCGGCACACGGTTCGCTACACAGGCGACACCACGACTCGCACGGTGGTGATCACCTCAGCGGTGGCTGACCTCATGGATTTCATGACCAGCACCTTCGTGCGTCCCACCGACATCAAGGTGTTGCGGCACAAGCACGTCACCGTGGTGCGTAATCAGGACAACCAGTACCTGCGCCTGTCGCATCCGGAGACCAAGGGGCACAGCGCGCCCATGATCAGCATGGCAGCGGGCGTGGCGGTCTACGCACGCATGCTCAGAGGCGCCGCTGACACTGGGCACGATGATCCCGAGGACTATCTGTTTCTACCCGAGCAGGGTAATCGCACCTATGCGCTCACGCAGTTGCGACGACAGTTCGACTGCGTGTTGAACGCCTGCGATCTCAAGCTGGCACCGGATGGACAGAAACGCACGCTCTACAGCCTGAGGCACACCGCGATCATCTGGCGTTTGCTGAATTCAGACGGGCTCGATCTGCTGACACTGGCACGCAACGCGCGCACCAGTCCGGTCATGATCGATCGCTTCTACGCCCGGTACCTACAGGCCGAGCAGCAGGTGGATCTCATCCAGAGTGACCGGCATGTGCGCCGGGCACGCGAACGGCTGGGCGACTCCGATGAACAGGCTCGGGTCACCGCTGACCACAAGCGGGAACCGGTCACGAGCAAGCAGAAACCGCTGCGAGCGCGTCTGGGCAATGTGTCTGGTGAGTCCTGATGTTGATGCGTGGATGAGGCCGAGATTCGGTGCCAGATCAGGCTGAAATCCGGCGGAATCGTGGCGAAATCATGAGTTTCTGCCGGGGGGGCGACACGGTGGCGGTGCTGGTACTTGTGGCAGTACTTGTGGCAGTACTTGTGGCAGTACTTGGCGACTTGGGAGTGGTGGGTGATGGGAGTCCTGGGGTCGCGGGCTTGGAGGGTGTTTTTGCTGATGCTGGCTTTTTGCGCTGCTGCGACGCTGGCTGTGGTGGGACATGAACGACAGGTCTGGCCCGGTGCCGGGGTGGCTTGATCGCACCTCGGAGCGGCTCGCGCTGTGTTCGAACCGCAGCGTCCACCTGCTGCTGATCCCGTGCCTGCTGCGCGATGGCAGCCCACGTGGCGTTCATGATGGTGTGTAGCAAGGCCAGTTGCGCGGCCGCATCAGCGAATTCCCGTAGTCTCATGGTCAGCTCCTTTGCCGGTATTTAGCCGGCTGGGGCGCGAGGCGAGTAACCCACGATCACTTGCTGAAACCGGCCCGCACTTGTTGGCTGGCGGTCATCAAGACCTCATCGAGTTCACCTGCCATGGCAGCATCGCGAAGCGCGGTGAGCGTGCTCACCAGTTCCGTGAGCGTGGCCAGTTCGATCGCGTTGGCACCCTTGGCGTTCAGCACCAGCACCTTGCTGCCGTACCGCACCGACACCAGGTACTTGCCATTGAGCTGCCAGAACCATTCGCGCAGTCGCTTGGGAGTCTGAACGGACACCACTTGGCCGGTGGCGTCATCGCGCACCTGTCGGGCCTTCGTGGGTGCGTACACGGTGCCCTGTTGTCGCGCCATACAGATCTGGATCTGCTCATCGAGCTTGGCCACCAGCTTGTGGCGTCGCCGCACCACCGGGTCCACCCGGCTGCTCTGTCGTTTGCCGGTCACCAGCTTCAGCTTGCTCAGTACGCTCATGGTGTGTGTGTGCTCCCGCCTGTGTGTGTGTGTAGCAGCACACGATAGGCAGAGCAGAGCACGAGGTCGATGGGTTCTCAGGTGACCTGCCGGAGGCAGCAATGACGACTGGGTTTTTTTCAGGGTTTCCTTGCCGGTCTGCTAAATAAACACGTGGGTGATCAGCGGCGAATCTGTCCCTGTACCACCTGCTACTACTGAACCCAAAGAGCCGCACCGCTCAGTCATCCTCGGTGCCCGAAACCTGGCCAAGCGTGCGCGCAGGAGCGGAAGTGCCGAGCAGTAGCGGCGACTTGCCCGACCATCCTTCACAGGACGCTATTCGAACTGGTCAGCGGACTCGAGGCAAGCAGCAGCACACCATGACCCGGAGTCGGAAGCCCAGCGCTTCGCGACACGAGCGAGCAATGCCCACACACGGCAACTCGCGAACACTCGCAGGGTCGGCACTTCGGCTCTGCCAGACGTTGCGTTTCACATCATCAGCAGCACGTAAAAGGAGACAGCGAAACCGCCCTTACCCGTTACCCAGCACGGGTTGAGCTGAAGTGCTCGTGGCAACGAACTCAGCAAAAGACTGAACTCGCACCACTCATCGAGCCCTGTTAGCAGGGCTCAGTGTGACTTGAATCTAGCAAAAGGGACATCACAACACCTTCAGGTCAACGATGACCATGAACACACCCTGATGTGGCTGAACACGATGACCAGATCCGCTGATCCGCTGGCGAAAGCGAGTAGTGCCAAGCGATAGCGCAGGCACAAGCGAACTGCCCCAGTTCGCTCCTCTGATCACGGACCACCTACTGTGTGTTCCGCACGGAGCTCTGAGCTCGAAACCGGGGAGGGGAGGGGCCTACACACAGCGCAGTCCCCGAGCCCGCCAAGCACTCAAACCCCGCCGAGCGCAGCGCTGTGGGCTGCGTCTGCTACCACTGCGCCCACACAACACCTGGACGCGCGTGCCGTGCGTGTTCTCGCAGGTGTGCGCGCGCGTGTGTGTGGGTGACTGAAACAGACCGGCCATCCCGCAGCTAAATACCCCAAAGGGAATAGCAGAACTCTTGTGAGTCCAGCTAACCCCTTGTGCCACATACGGAAATGTTTCGGTCGCGAAACACACGACATGAAAACACACTACGCATGGCCTTTCATTTGGAGTACACCCGCCCTATGCCACAAGCCAAGACCCTGACCCAAGCCGAGATCGATCAAGTGCTGCGCTACCTCAGCACCACCCGCTACCCGGTGCGCAACCGCGCCGTGTTCCTCACCAGTGTGTGGTCCGGCATGCGCGTGGGCGAGATCGCCTCACTCCGAGTCAGTGACGCGCAGAACGCCGATGGCAGCATGCGCGCCGAGATACGCCTCCATCCAGACCAGACCAAGGGTCGCCACCCGCGCACCGTGTTCCTGAACCAGCGACTGCGGGAGGAACTCCAACGCTACATCAGCCACTATCGGCCGAAGTCCCAATGGAATTCCCCCGGCTCTCCGGACACTACGCTAACCCCGCATAGCTCCTTTCGAACTCGTTGGGGCTGATTTGTCCGAGCGTCGAATGTCGCCGCCGGGAATTGTAGAACGCCTCGATGTAGTCGAAGATGTCGGCGCGGC
>CAIKRR010000039.1 GCA_903829815.1 uncultured Pseudomonadota bacterium
CGGTCATCTCGGTTGCGCAGACCGACGTCTACACGGCAGTGGATATCTCCGCCGACATGGTGTCGATTGATGTCAGCGCGGGTGGTACGGTCAGCGTGGATGAGGTGTCGCTGCTGCAGAGTGGCTTCACCGCGAGCGGCGATATCGACGCCCATGGTGCGTACCTGCACATCAGTGCGAGTGGCGATATCACGGCCTCGTTGATCGAGTTGGAACAGTCCTCGATGACGGCCGGTGGCAACATCGACCTCTCGAACGCCATGGTTTCGCTCGGCGCGACAGACTTCACGGTCGGTTCGATCGAATTGGCGCAAGGTGGCTTGAGTGCGGGTGGCACGATTGACGCTGGCGACGCCGCCATCTGGGTAGTCGCTGACATTACCTTCTCCGGAAGCATCGTCGAGGTCTCCCAGTACGACATGACGGCAGGCTCGGGCGACATTTCTCTCGACTTTCCCAATATCGTGATCAGCGCCTGGGGTGATGCCTCGGTCACGGTCGTCGCGATCGAACAGGTCAGTCTGCATGCGTCGGGTGAGATCGACGCGCACGGCGCATCGATCCTTGTCTCGGCAGGCGGTAACCTGGTTGCCGAAATGATCAGCATCGATCAGGGATCGATGACGGCGGGCGACGCCATCGATCTGAGTGGTGCCTTGATCGATGTCACGGTCGAGGGTGGGGTGACACTCGACACTGAATCGATTTGGGAAGGTGGCATCGTGATCGAGCAGGCCTCGCTCTACGCCGACTCGATCGACGCGAGTGATGCGCACATCTATCTCTCCGCCGGGCGCGACACTGCCGCCGATACGCTCTCCTTCGAGGCGATCTCGATCTGGCAACACGACATGTCTGCGGTGGACATCGTGTCGATTGCCGACGCAACGATCGATATCGAAGGGCTGAACCGCGATGTGGTGCCGAATGACACGATGGTGGGCGCCTATGTGGTCATCAGCCAGGAGGCGGTCACAGCGCCGATCATCGACGCTCACGGCGCCACCATCTCGATTTCGGGTAACCAGATCTCGCTCGGCAACGTGTTCATCAGTCAGGATCTGACCGCGACGACGACGCTTGATGTCAGCGACGCCCGCATCCACATCGAGGCCTGGGGCTCACTGCAGCTCGATGCGCTGCCGATGGTCTACCACTCGACCCTGCAGGACGGCGGTCTCTACAACGCGTCGGGTGTGCAGCTGCATATCACCGCGAACACCCTCACGGTCGAGGACAACGATTCGACCCTGTTCGGGTTCTCGTACGACTCGATCGTCGACGGCGCACTGTCGCTGGCTGACAACGTGCTCGACATGAAGCTCGATTCGGACATGAATCTCGCGAACGGTCTCGGGTCGGGGTCGGCCATCGCCGCCTTCATCGAGATGAGTGACCTGCATGCGACTGCGGGCAATCTCGACGCGTCGGGCGCCTGGGTATCGCTCGAAGCCCATGGCACCCTGCTCTCGTCGTACGTCCCGTCGATCGAACTCCACGAGCTCACGGCGAGTGGCGATGTATCGATCGGAGGCGCTGAGCTTTCGCTGCGCGCCTTCGATGACATCATCATCGACAACACGAGCACGGCCGCCTGGATCGAGATGGCGACCATCGACGCCGGCGGTGACATCATGGGCGCCAGCGTCCATCTGCATATCTCTGCGGGCGGTACGGTGGAGTCCACGGCCATCGGCATTAGCCTGGGCATGATGACGGCTGACGGACTCATCGACCTGTCGGGCGCCGAGGTTCATCTCGCTGCGAGCGAGCTCGATGTGACGCTCGTCACTATCGAGCAGGTTCTCATGAGTGGGGGCACCATTGACATCTCCGACGCCCTGATCGACATCGAGGCGCACCTGATTCCGGCCGTCTCGCATGTCGAGATCTTCCAGGCCTTCAGTTCGGCCGCCGCTGGCGACTTTGATGCCTCGGGTGCAACGATCACGATCAGTGTTGACGGTGATGCCACGTTTGCCAGCATCGATATCATCCAGATCGCCGACTCGGCCCTCATCGGTACGCTCGATGCGTCCAACGCGCTGATCAACATCAGCGCGATGGGCGGCGCCACGCTTGCGATCGACAGCGAGATGCGCATCGGCCGGGCCTCGCTTGAAGGCTCAGCCGGGGTTGACCTCTCATCGGCGCATATCGTCGTCGATGGCATCGAGACCGATGAGGTGGCCGACATCACGATCCTGACGGTCGGGATCGATGGGCTGAGTATCACTGGCGGTGACTGGATCAATGACAGTGACGCACTGATCGACATTGAGGGAGGGACGGTGTCGATCGGCTCCGCCTTCATCCACCAGGCGACCTACAGTGCATCCACGGCTCTTGGCGCTATCGATATGCACGGCGCGGCCATCACGCTCCATGCAGATACGCTGCTGTCTGTCAGTCTGGTCGAGATCGTGCAGCAGGACATCACCGCGCATTCGGTGACGCTGGGTGGGGGGGGCATCGATGTATCGGGGGCTACGGTGTGGGCGACCCTGATCGATATCAGCGCCTTCGACATCACGGCACACGATGTGACCTTTGATGCGGCGGTGCTGCGCCTCGAATCGGACATTG
Organism: uncultured Pseudomonadota bacterium; assembly: GCA_903829815.1. GTDB lineage: Bacteria > Pseudomonadota > Gammaproteobacteria > Burkholderiales > SG8-39 > CAIXPL01. The sequence goes on from CAIKRR010000039.1 coordinate 2,587, forward strand.
CCGGGTTCACCGTGGCGCACGATCTGGCGATCGATCTGACGGTGGACGCCTCGATTCTCGAGTTCTCCGCCAATGAGATCTCGGTGTACTCGGGTCTGGACTACACGGCGGACCACGTGACCATCGCGGTCACAAACACCGCCTCGGCGCAGAGCCTGGCCGACGTGGACGATCAGTACATCGGCATCACGGCGGTGGGTTCGGTCATCGTGGACGGGTTCGTCGGCATCGAGGTCACGGCAGACGCGGTCTCGTTTGACTTCTCTCACAACGTCATCGACATATTGGCCATCGACATATTGGCTGGAGCGGCCAGCTTGCCGGTTGCTCCGATCAATGGCGCTGGCATCGAGGTGGATCGGGTCGGGTTCCTCCTGGATGACGGCACCGGTACGCATGTCACCGCATCGTGGAACACGATTGATCTGAGCGCTCCGGGCGATATCACGGTGCTGCACGACGTGAGTCTGCATGTGCTGGCGACGGCGGCTGACCATCTCGATGTATCGAACAACCTGATCGATATCGAGGCCGGTACCGTCTTCATGGCGAGCTACGTGGATGTTCATGTCGATGCCGGTGTCATGGTTGGCGCACAGGTTTCGGACAACACGATCGAGATCTCTGCGGGCACCTCGATCTCGGTGGGCGAGATCGACAGTGGGCACCTGGTCGGAGGACTCACCACGTTTGACTTCGGCAACGATGTCACGCTGGATGCACCGCACATCACTGTCGGCACGCTCGACATGTATGGCTACCTGGCTGATCTGTTCATCGTTGGCGATCATGTATCGATCACCTCGCTCGATGTCGGGTCGGCCCAGGCCGAGATCTACCTCGACCGCTACACGTCGGCGCCACATCCTGACTACAACATCACGATCTACGACTTCAGCGTGGCGATGAATTCGGGCTTGGGCGATCGTCTCGGTACGGGTGGCGATGGCGGTGGATTTGACCAGATCGATCTCTACGGCCTGGGTATCACGAGTGCAAGCCAACTCTCGCATACCTTTGTCGGCGGGTTCGTCGAGACTGGGGGCGGTGGCAACGATTGGACGATTGCAGACATCTTGATTCACGCAACCGCTGCCAACAGTTCCATCACCATCGATCTGCACGACGTGCACCTCAACTACACCGACTATTCGCTGGCGCCCAGTAATGCGTCGGTGTGGGATGACCTCATCGCAAACGCGCTGCGGTTCCAGGCGCACTGAGGCAGGTAGCCCCGTGTCTGTGACGGGGTAGGACGCAAGGCGCGCGTTCCGTCAGGAACGCGCGCCTTGCCTTGCAGGCGGCGGTTTGTTTGAACTTTCTTTCTTTGTCGGGGTCAGTCTCTGTGGTGATGGCCTCGTTGTTTCTTCTGGATTCTCTATGCTGATTCTTGCCCCCTTCGCTGCTGTGTCTTGCGGGGGGCGCGCGGTCGGTTCGGCGTCTTCCCCGGTGTTGGAGGGCCTGCGATGCGGATCCTGATTACTCTGGTTGGAGCGCAGGCCGAGGCCGTGAGTCGCGGCGTTGAACTGGGGCGCCAGCTGCGCGCGCGTTCGCACACCGTGTCCTTTCTCGGAGCGTTTCCCGAACTGGTTCTGGGTGCGATACGCGACATGGGCGCTGAGGCGGTCAGTCAGGTCATCGCCGAGCAATTCGATGGCGCAGTCATCGCCTCGATGGCGGCGCCCGATCGCATGTCGCAAGTGGCGCGCAAGGTCAAGAGCGTTGTCATCGCGCAGGAGAGTTTGCTCGATCTGATGTCGCTCAAAGGCGACATCGCGCATTGGGTGGGGCTTTTCAGGTCTGCGGCGCGGGTTGTATTTCTGAGTCAGCGCCAGCAGGAGAAGGTGTTTGCCCCGTTTATCAGCGGGGTCGATTCGGCTCGCATCATGGTGCTGCCGTGCGGCCCTGCGAAGGCGGCTTTTGAAGCCAAGCCTCGGGTCGAAAAGGACTTTTTCTCCATCGCCACCAGCGGGCCGGTCGTACAGCATCGCCGGCAGCAAGATCTGATTGCCGCCGGTGAGCGGCTGCGGGACTTCAGTCTGGTGTTCACGCTCATGGGCGATGCCTCTGCACTCGCCTCGCTGGGCGACTCGACGCAGAAGGTTGTCGAGCGACATCCGGCGCGCTACATACTGGCTGGGCCACGCTGGGGCTCGGGCGCTCTGACGCTGTTGCGGGAGCAGGACATGTATGTGCATACCGCGGCCGATGAAGCCTGGTCGCAGGCCGTCGTTGACTCGGCCGCTGCCGGCATTCCACTGGTGCTGAGTGATATCGAGGCGTTTTCCGAGCACTGGATTCATGGTGTCAACTGCCTCAAGTTCCCGATCAATCGGCCTGACTTTCTCGCATCCACCATCCGAATGGTGCTGCAGGACGATGCGCTGCGCACCAGCCTGAGCCAGGCCGCGCAGCAGACTGCAAGGCGGTTTTCCGCGGAGCGTTATTTCGACACGGTCGTCCGGTCGATCGAAGCGTTGGGCGCATGAGCCCTTTCATCGGCCCGCTGATTGCCGGGCTCTTTGCCGGGCTCGTGTCCTCGGTCTCGTTGGCGCAGAGCTTTACCTTGCGCCAGACGATGGTGGCTGCGGTTGCCACCAACCCTTCGATCAAGGCGAAGGCGCGGGATGTAGACGCGGCCAACAGCGCCTTGAGCGGTGCCGAGTGGGGTCGCTTTCCCAGCGTGAACATGTCGGTGACCAGCAATCGGCTCGAGGGGGCTACGCAGACCAATATCAATTCTGGCCCGACCTCGATCTTGACCGTCGAGCAGCCGCTCTACGCCTGGGGCGGCATCGACGCGCGCATCAGTGTCGCCGGGCTGCAGCGCGATATTGCTGCGCGGGCACTGCAGACGGAGACCAACTCGGTCATCGATCGCGTCATTGCCGCCTTTGCCGATCTGCAGCGCACCCAGGAACGACTTCGCATACAGCAAGACGCGCTCGCGCGACTTCGCGAATTCAAGGCGATGATCGAGCGTCGAGTGGCCACTCAACTCAGTTCCAACAACGATATGGCACTGGTGGAGGCGCGGGTGCGTCAGGCACTCACCGACCTCACGCTTACCCGGTCCTTGCAGGACAAGGCGCGCAACCAGTTGACAGAGCTCACCAGCCTCACCGTGACCGCGGTCGAGCCCGAGGCACCACGGCGCATTGCGCTGAACTCGCTCTTCGGGGCGCAGCAGGCAGCGCTGGATAATGCGCCTGAGCTTGCCAGCAGTCGGCTTCAGATCGAGCTTGCCACTGCGCAGCGCACGCAACGGCGTTCGGACATCTTCCCCAGACTGGTGGCCCGTGGCGAGCAGATGCACACCTACAACAGCCAGTTTCCGAATGACACGCGCTTCTACATCGCGCTGGTCGGGCAGTTGGGGTCAGGTCTGGCGCAGCTCGACTCGCTCGACGAGGCCGCCGCGCGCATCCTGGGCACCGAGCAGCTCTTTGAAGCGACGCGCCGGAGCCTCGTCCAGCAATCGGGCTCGGTCTGGGCCGAGATGCAGGCCTATGAAGAGCAATTGCCCGATCTGACTGAAGTCGCACGTCAGAACGAGGAGATCGTCGCCTCCTTCATTCGGCAGTACATCGCCGGGCGCAAGACGTGGCTCGATGTTCTGAATTCGGAACGCGAGCTCACTCAAAGCAGGCTCACGCTGGCTGACACCCGAGCCGCTGCCATCAGTGCGCAATCGCGCATGGCCCGGCTTGCCGGCTTGATCCGCTTTGACGCGGCAACCGGAGAACAGCGATGAGTGGTTCGAGCCCCGTGGTCCTGGCGTCCGCCGCGGCGGACGACGCAGCGGCAGGTACCGAAGAGCTGACACCCGAAGACCGCGAACTCGCCGCGATCTTGTCGCGACTCGCCGCGCTCCAGGGGCATGCCATGGGCACGGTGGCCCTGGTGATGACTCAGACCGGCAAGGGTGGGGCGCGGCTGCATGCCCTCAGCCGCACCGAGCGTGCGTGCGAGGTGTGGCGCACGGTCTTTCGCACCGGTGAGGCCACGGTGCTCGACTCGGCGCCCGGGCTCGAAACGCTGCCCGTGCTGTGGGTTTCGCCTGATGAGGCCCAGGTGGTCATCCTCACCGGGCGGCTCGCCTCTGGCGCCTATCAGGCGCGTGATGGCACAGGCATCAATCTGCTGCTCCCCAGCGTTGAAGTGGCGGCCGGCACCTGTATTCACCTGCAGGTACGGGCCTCTGATCTGCCGGCAGGCGAAGGACAGATCACGACGGCTATCGGCTGGTTCAAGTACGCGCTCGGAAAGCGCAAGGTCATTTTCATCGAGGCGGCGGTCGCTACCGGGTTCATCAATATTCTGGCGCTCGGAACTGCGCTCTACTCGATGAACATCTACGACCGCGTCATCCCGACGCGAGGGTCTTCGTCGCTCTGGGTGTTGAGCGCGGGGGTTCTGCTTGCCTATCTCTTTGACTTCATCCTGCGCCGGGTGCGGGTGCGCTTCGTCGAGGCGGCGTACCGCGAGATCGACAACGAGCTCTCGGGTGTCTTCTTCGACAAGATGCTGTCGATTCGCATGGATCAGCGGCCCGCCACGGTCGGCACTTTTGCAGCACAACTGCGCCAGTTCGAGACCGTGCGCAACGTCATGACCTCTGCCGCTCTCTTCGTCATGGCGGATGCGCCGTTCTCTTTCATGTTCATCGCGGTGATGGCGGTACTGGCCGGCCCCATTGCGCTGATACCGCTCATGCTGCTCCCGATGGCCGTGGGTGCAGCGCTCATCTATCGGCGCCGATTCGACGAACTGGCACGCGACCGGGTGCGCGAGAACAACATGCGCAACGGGCTTCTCATCGAAGCCATCGACGGCATCGAGTCATTGAAGGCCACGCGTGGCGGCTGGAAATTCTCGCGCCGGTGGGAGGACATGAACGAACTCCTCACCGGCAACGATCTGGAGTCGCGCGAGCATTCTCAGACGCTGTCGTCCTTGGTGCAGATGCTCTCGCAAGTGCTGTATCTGGGCATCATGGTGGCAGGGGTCTACGCGATTCATGAGGGCACGCTCACAACCGGTGGGCTGATGGCTTGTACCATCATCGGCTCGCGTGCGCTCGCCCCTGCCGCCGCATTCATCGGCATTCTGGGTCAGTGGCAGTCGGCGCGGGCTGCGCTCGAAGTCCTCGAGGGCATCATGAAGATGCCGAGCGATGGCGATTCGACCGAACGCCAGGTGATTCCGGAAAGTTGCGGCGCGCACTTCCATATCGAGAACGTGAGCTTCAGCTACGCCAAGGACGCGCCGGTGAGCATTGTCGTGCCCAAACTCGATCTGTATTCAGGCGAGCGCGTGCTCGTGATGGGTGCTTCGGGGTCTGGCAAGTCGAGCTTTGTGCGATTGCTCTCCGGGCTTTTTGCGCCCACCGAGGGGCGCATTACGCTCGATGGCATCGATCTCATGCATCTCGCGCCTGGCTACCTTCGGGAGCAGGTGGGCTACCTGCCGCAGGACGTTCGCCTCTTCGAGGGCACGCTGCGCGAGAACATCTGCATCGGGCTTCCTTCACCCAGCGATTCGCAGATTCTGCGTGCCGCCGAGCAGACCGGGCTCATCAGCGTCATCAAGTCGCATCCGCGCGGGCTCGAATTGCCGATCACCGAAGGGGGCCGCGGTCTCTCGGTGGGGCAGCGCCAGCTGGTGGGACTCACGCGGTTGCTCATCGCACAGCCGCGCATCATGCTGCTCGATGAGCCCACTGCCGCCATGGACAGCCGTCTCGAACAGTTTGTCGTGACGCAGTTGATGGAGGGCATTGCGCCCGATTCGCTGCTGGTCCTGGTGACTCACAAGGCGGAACTGCTGCGCTTCGCAACGCGCATTCTCATCATCGATCAAGGCAAGATCGTTCTGGCTGGGCCGCGCGATGAAGTGCTCGAGAAGTTGCGAGGCAAGCTCGCGCGAGACGGTGACAGCCGTCAAGGCGCACAGGCGGCCGCATGATGACCATGAGGCAAGCTGCCCCGTGTACGACGAATCAACCGGGGATGCAGATTGGCTGAGAACCTCAAGGACAGAACCGCGTCGCTCGCGAGCGTTTCTCGCGCGGCGCGGCGACGCCCGGCCGGCAAGGGTGGACACGGTGGCCGGTGGATTCTCTGGACCATCGTGGTGAGTATCACCGTGTTTGTCTACTGGGCATCGACCAGTTACCTCGACCAGATCACGCGGGCGCCCGCGCAGGTCATCGCCAGTGCTCGCACACAGATCATCCAGTCGTTTGATGGCGGGGTGATCGCCACGCTTGCTGTTCGCGAGGGCAATACGGTCGCCAAAGGGCAGTTGCTGCTCTCCTTCGGGACGGCGCGGGCCGAGTCGCTCTGGCTGGAAACGCAAGCCAAGGTGGCGGGATTGCAATCGACCGTGGCACGGCTGACTGCCGAGATGCTCGACCAGCCACTGAAGTTCGATGCATCACTGCGCGCGTTTCCGCAGTATCGCCAGAACCAGATGACGCTCTACAACAAGCGGCGTCAGGCGCTGGCGGAGGAAATCGGGGTGTATCAGAAGGCATTGCATCTCGCGGTTCAGGAACTGGACACCACCGAACCCCTGCTCAAGAACGGTGATGTGGGGCTTGCTGAAGTGCTTCGACTGCGTCGGCAGGTTTCCGATATCGAGGGCCAGATCGTCAATCGCAAGAACAAGTACTTCCAGGACACTCAGAGCGAGCTCGCAAAGGCCCAGGAAGAGCTCGCGGGCGCCGAGCAGGTCTTGCAGCAACGCAAGCTGCAACTGGACAATACGTCCATCTATGCGCCCATGGCCGGTGTCGTGAAGAACATCCGGTTTACCACGCTGGGTGCTGTGGTGAAGCCTGGCGAGGACATTCTCGAACTGGTGCCGGGCAATGAGGACCTCATTCTCGAAGCGAAGGTGAAGCCGGCCGATATCGGTTTCATCCGCATGGGGCTGCCCACCGCCATCAAGATCGATGCCTTCGACTATTCGGTCTTCGGTGCCTTGCAGGGCGAGGTCGTCTACATCAGTGCCGATACGCTCAAGGAGCAGGAGCACGGTGCCGAGTCCAGCTACTACGTCGTTCGTGTCAAGGCTTCGGCTGACAAGTTGCGGGGTCCTTCGGGGAACCTCGTGAAGGTGGGTCCTGGCATGACGGCCACGGTCGAGATGATGACCGGTCGCAAGACCATCATGCAATACCTCACCAAGCCCATCCTGAAGACCATGCACGAGTCGCTCACCGAGCGCTAGGGGATCGGCATGCTGGCTCTTGATGCCATCCGGAAGATTGCGGGCGAGCAGCCTGGCCTTGTCGCTGTCATCCATGACGGGGTCGAGATCACGTATCTCGTGTTCTGGAACGATATCGTGCGCGCCGCCGGGGGCATTTCAGGGAAACTCGGGCCTGGCAAGGCGGCTGTCGGTGTGGCCATGCGCGATGACTATGCGCAGTTTGTTGCCGTGTTGGCGGTGCAAAGCCTTGGCTATTCGCCGGTGCTGTTCAATACGCTCGCCAGACCGCTGGCCTCGGGCGACGCTGTGCCCGATATGCGCGGTGCCCAGCGTATCGGGCAATTGCGCCTCGCTCGCATTCGGCAGATGTGCGAAGCCGGGGCGATCGCTTGTGTGGTTACCGATGGGTATGGGCAGGCAGCGAGTCTGTCGAGCGCGGCCTGTCGCTATGTGAAACTCTCGATCCGCCCCGGTGAGGTCGCGGCTGATGGCGGCGACGAGGCTTCTTCGCGGGCCGATCCCGGGGCCGATCCGCTGGCCGGTTTTCATGCACTCGCGCCCGATGCTCGCCTGCATGTCGACGTTGCCTTTGGCGCGAGGGGGGTGCCGCGCTTCATTCCACGTTCGCGCATGCAATTCGAGCATTGGGTCGACGCCTTTTCGCGTGCCATCCCCAAGACACGACGAGCGCGGTACCTCGTCGTTCATGACGCGCTGCACGGCGAACGGTTCGCGCGCGTGATGAGTGCGTGGGCGCGTGCCGATCAGGTCATCTTCGAGCGGCGTCTGGGCATGGCCGAGGCGGTTTCGCTGCATCATCCTGATGAATTCTCGGTCACGGCGTCGGCCTTGCAACGCTTGCTGCGCTTGCTGCCCGCGCATTGCCAACTGGGTAACCAGCCACAGGTGGAGGTTCTCGGGGGGGCGCTCTCGGTACGCTTGCAGCGTGAGGCCATTCGCCGACTGCGGTGCGAACTCATCGGCTCATGGGTGGCCCCCGGCTCGGGTGCATTTGCGCATGCCTTCGGTGTCGACCCTGGTGATGAGTGGTGTGATCGTTTCAGGCTTGTCGATTGGGCGCGTGTGGAAATCGTCGATGAGTCCGGTGAGGTACTGCCCGAGAACCATGAGGGGTGGGTACGCCTGCTGGCTCAACACCTGCCTGATCGCTGCTGGGGCCCCGAGGGTCGCCGACGGGTGTTGCGCGACGGTTGGCTCTACACCGGTGATCGGGGCGCGCTGCTCCCGGAGCGCGTGTTGCAGATCGTGGCGCATGCCGGTCTGGTCAGCCATCTGGATGGGGTTCGGCTGTATCACCCCACCATCGAAGAGGCTCTCTTGCAGATCCCGGGCGTGCTCGACGCGGCGGTATTCGTGGCGTCGAGCGCTGACGGGGGCAATGGTGGCAAGGGGGGCGAGGGTGGCGAGGGTGGCGAGGACCTCCAACGGCTGCACGCCGCGGTCGTGCCGATACGCGGCATGAGGTCGCTGGTTCGTCAGCGATTGAACGTCTGGCTTGCCGATCAGGGGTCCCATCTGAGGCGGCCTCGCATACTCCTTGTCGGCTTTATCCCACGCGGCAGTTCGGGCATGGTGCAGCGGGGCGAACTGCTCGCGTCGGTCGCAGCCAACAGCGGATCGAGTCTGTCTGTGGAGGAGGTGAATTGAGCGTGTCTTCGGTTGGTGATCTCTTTGTGACAGTGCCACCGCTCACTTCGGAATATGTCGAAGTGCATGCGGCACACCGACCCGATGCGGTGGCGGTCGTCTTCAGTGGTGTTTCCTACTCTTACGCCCGGGTCGATCAGGACATCAAGCGGTTCACCCTGGCGCTGCGTGCGCTGAGCATGGCGCCTGGTTGCCGCGTGGCGGTGTCGACCGGGCATCTGTATCTGCACTGGTTGTTGCTGCTTGCCTGCGAAAATCTCGGTTTGGCGACCTGGACCTTTCTCTTTGGTGAGGAAGAGGTCGCGCTTCGCGCCCAACTGCCCTTCGCCGACATGGTGATCTCCGATACGCCCGTGCCCGAGGGTGCTGCGCGGCGGCTCTTCGTGCTCAGCCCGGCGTGGCTTGCGCAGGTCTGGGCCGGTGATCCGAGTCCGTATGCGAGCGTGGGTCTGCCCGTGCGGGTTGATATGGAGGCGCCCTGGCGCATTCGGCGCTCCTCGGGTACCACCGGCATGCAGAAGATGCTGCCTGCCAGTCGGCGGGTCGAGGAAGTCTGGCTGCACGGCTTTGCGGCGTGCGTGGGCCTGACCCAACGATCGCGCTATGCAGCCCGTCGGCATTTCACCGTGGGTTCGATCTATTCGTGTTCGACGCTTGCGTTACGGTTGGGGGCGACGGTTCTGCTCGATACGCAGAGTTCACCGCTCGACATATTCCAGCAGTTTGCGCCCACTCACATGCGACTCTTTCAGCCCGAGCTCGTCGCGCTTCTCGAGCACTTGCCGGCCGATTGGCAGAAGCCGCACGATTTCACGCTGCTGGTCGGTGCGGCGCCCCTCACCGAGCGGGTCTGGCAGAAGACGGTTGCACGCCTGACCGATCAGGTCGTCTACAACTACAACAGCAACGAATGTGGCTCGATCTGTCTGATGCGCCCCGACGGCGTGGGTACCATACGTCCGGGTGTCGAGGTCCGGATCATCGACGAGGCGGGCAAGCCGTGCCCGGTGGGCGTTCGCGGACAGATCACCGTACGCAGTCCGAGCGCAGTGGGTACTTACATGGGCGACCCTGCGGCCAGTCAGAAGACGTTCCGCGATGGCTGGGTGCATACCGGTGACCAGGGTGTCATGGTCGGTCCTCGACAGATGCGCATCGTTGGTCGGGTCGACGACTTGCTCAATATCGGTGGGCTGAAGTTGATGCCGGGCGAGATCGAGGACCCTCTCAAACTCCGCGCAGCCATCGCTGATGTCGGGGCGTGTTCCATTCCTGACGAGGACGGCCTGGGTCGTTTGCATATCGGCCTGGTTCGCAAGCCCGGCGTTTCGGCAGAGGAAGCGATCGAGAGTGTTCGCGTCACGGTGCCCAGTGCCTTTGGCCGCATGCAGATCGTGTTCTTCTCCGCCTTGCCGCGCACCGAGACGGGCAAGTTGAAGCGCGCCGTGATGAGGGAGGAGATCGTGCGGTTTCTTGCCTCTCGCCGGACATGAGCGCAGCCTCGGCAGGCGCCGAACGACCGGCACGGGCGGTGAGTACCCTCGTGGCTGAGAGGGTGCCGCGCACCAGCGATTACATTGCGAGCCATGCTGCGCTCCACCCCGAGCGCATCGCGATCGAGTATTTTGGTGATCGAATTTCGTGGCAACGCCTCGACACCATGCTGCGAAAGTTCACGCTGATGCTTGCCCGCTATGGCCTCGAGCCGGGCAGTCGGGTCTGTGTGGCCACCGAGTCGAGACTGCACCATCTGGTCATCCTGCTCGCCTGCGACAACCTGGGCTTGCCGCTCGGGGAGCGGTGCCGGTGGTGGTGGAGAACCGCGTGGCAGGTGGTGGGGCTGCCGTCGTCGCGCAACTGGCCCGCGAGCCCGCCGATGGTGCGACGCTGATGGTGACGTTCGAGACCTTCGTACTCAACCCGCTCGTCTTTCGCCAGAACCCATACGATCCGCTGCACGACTACAGCCTCATCACGATGCTGTCGCGCTACGAACTCTTTCTGCTCGCCCCAGCCAGTCGACGCATCGTCTCGCTGTCGAGTTTCATCGATCGCGCTCGTCAGACGCCAGGTGGGGTCAATTTCGCCAGCCCCGGGCCTGGCGGACCCGCCCGGTTTGCCTTCGAAGCGCTGAAGCTCGCGGCCGGGATCGCGGGTACGCCGATTCACTACCGGGGCATTGCGCCCGCACTGCAGGGTCTTCTTGGCGGGGAACTCGATGCCGGATTTGCCCAGGCCAATTCGGTGGTGAGTGCCGCGCTTCGCTCGGGCCGCCTGGTGGCGCTGGCCAGTGGTGGCGCGCGGCGTTCAACGGCGTTTCCCGGTGTACCCACTCTGGCCGAAACCTGGCCAGGCCTGGAGGCGCGTGCATGGGCCGGCCTCATTGGCCCGCTGGGCATTTCCTCGGTGCTCGTCAACCGCATGGCCGAGGTCGTGCGGGAGGCGATGGACACGAGTCAGGTTCGCGAACAACTGCACGACCAGGGCGGGGAACTGGTGCTGGGTACGCCTGCCGCCTTTGCCGCGGTCATTGCTGCCGACTCGCGTCAGTGGACCCGGGTCGTTCGCGACGCCGGCATCACGCTCGATCCATAGCGGCCGCTGCTGGGTCAGGTGCGGCCCGAGGCGGGCTCCTTGCCGCGTGTCAAGTGCTCGCCTGGCCCTTCAGGGTTTGCTGTCGTTCGTGGTATGTGGCAGTGAGCAGACGACGCATCACCTTGCCCATGTCGTTGCGAGGAATCTTCTGAAGCAGGATGAAGTTGACGCGCTCCAGGCCGATGGTGATCTGTTCGGCCGCGTACGCCTTGGCCTTTTCGAGCGCCTCGCGCCGCTCGTTATCGGTAACCACCAGCGCGATGCCCAATTCCTCGATGCCTTGTGGATTCAATGTTGCAAAGGCAGCCGCATCCAGGACGCCTGGCAGGGCCAGGAAATCCTGCTCGACCCCGGGGCAGTACACCTTGTACCCCGACAGGTTCAGCAGATCGCCGTCGCGCCCTTCCAGTTCGAGCAGGCCCCCTTCGATGAGCCGTCCACGGTCTCCGGAGTAATACCAGCCGTTGCGAAACAGTTGAGCCGAAAGGCCGACGTCGTCCAGGTAGCCTTCGGGCATGAATCGGGTCTTGCAGCGAACGATGCCACTGATGCCGTCAGGTACTGGTCGATCGTATCGGTCGACGACTTCGATCCGCGCCCATGGCGCAGCCCTGAATCGGTCGAGCCAGCTTTCGCTGCCATGTTCCAGACTGGCAAATGCGACGACGCCCAATTCTGCACTGCCGTAGCCACACTCGATGCTGCAATCAAGCCGTGTCTTCAGATCGTGATGCAGCTTTTGCGACATCTTGGCGCCATCGACGCGCAAGTACAGATGCTGCTGCGGCGCATCGTTCGAGCGGGCGAGATGCTTCAGCCACCGATAGAGAAAGTAGGGTGTGGCGACGAATTCGTCAGGCCTGTTGGCCACGATGGCGCCAAACCCGTCGCTGCGCCCATCGAATATCACCGTGCCACCGAGGCGCCAGGCGGTCAGTGCCTTGATGAGCCCGAGGCCCAGGTGGGGCGGGGTCAGCGAGAGGTAACGCGTGGGCCCACGGTGTGTGTACAGATCGGCCGTGGCATCCGCCCAGCGCTCGAATTGTGTTCGAGTGACCGGGATTTTCTTGTAGTTGCCCGTCGTCCCTGAGGTCATGCGCACATGCATGATGGCCTGGGGTGCTATCGGACAGGTGGCAGGTCGTGTCGTGCCGCTAGCCGTGCTGGCACCCGGCGTGAGAGTCAGCGGCACGATGCTGCAGTGTCCGCCGACAGCGTCGGGGGGCACTTGCGCGCCGGTACCACTCGTCAGCAGGCACTGCAGTCGTGCCTGAATGTGCGCGAGCCGGTCAAGACTGCGGATGGGTATGACGACGGTTGCCCACCCCGACCAGTGAGCGGCGAGCAGTGACACGAACTCAGCATACTCAGTATCCATCAGGATGCCGAGGAGGCCGGTGCGCCCATGCAGATGGGTATCGATTTGAGCGATGGCAGCGTCGATGTCCGCCTGGAAAGCCGCGTAGCCGATGGCTTGGCCGTTGTTGATGACGGCAACGCGATCGGGTTGGGTGCGCGCGCGCTCGGCGATGCTTTCGAGGGGCAGCATGGTCAAAGACCTCGTGACAGCACGAGTCGGGCCGGCCGACGCACCGAAACCACAATTATCATATCTTAATAACTTGATATAAATCAGTTCCTTAGCGTACCACGAGCGGTGCGCTTCTACGGGTTTGCGGGCCGATCGAGGCCGCATGGGAGAAGTGCGCTCCCAGCCCTGCGGTGGGGCGCCGAAGCCGTTCCACCCGTGGGTGGAATTCGATCGGGACGGGCTTTTTCAGGCCCCACAGGGGGCCCGAAAGACGCCTCAGCGTGCGAGGTCAGGCGGTGGCGCGGGCGCCAACCCTGGAGGCGGCGGTGGGCGCACGCTGGGTGTGGAGGGCGGTTGCGCGCTCGCTGATGTACCGATCGATGCAGTACCGACGGGTGCTTGTGCTGATGGTGCTGGAGGCGCCGACCCGGGTGGAGGCGGCGCGGGGGCGGGCCCGGGCGGTGGCGGCGGTGGCGGTGGCGGTGACGCTGCGCTGGCCGCACTCGAGGCGGGGTTTTCGCTTGCCGGTCGTGCCGCTCTTGTCGAGAGGGGCGTCGTCGCGGGGGCATAGCGACCGTAGGTCGGAATCCGGTTGCCCTTGGCGTACATGCACTGCTGATAGCCGTAATCGTAGCGGCGCTGCAAGCCATACGACGATTCGTTGGCCGCCCCAGACCCGGCGAGCCCCCCCATGATGAGACCCGCACCGGCACCCACCCCGGCCCCACTGCTGCCGTTGATGAGAGCGCCTGCACCGGCGCCAAGCGCGGCCCCGACCGCTGCGCTTTTCAGCGCGCTGTCGGTCTGCGCCTGTTCGGCTGTGCGACCGCCGACCGAAAGGTGGGCGAACTGGCGGCATTCGGCGTCATCGATTCGAAATTGCTCGAAGGTCTTCGTGCTACCCGGAAGCACCAGCACACTGGGCCCCGTGGGCAGGGTCGTGCAGGCTGCGAGGCCGAGCGTCAGGGTGGCCAGGGCAAGGGCGAGTGCGCGGCTGGGCGTCTTCATGGTCTGCTCCGGGCGATTACTGCGGCGTTGCCGGTACGGGTTCCCAGGCGCTCTTGCATTCCCGCACATAGGGGTAGTAGCCCTGCGAGTCACGGCAGTAATACCAGGTCTTCGACGCTTGGGGCGCTTGGGCAGCCATCGGCGGCGGGCTTGACCCAGGCGCGGCCTGAGGGATGACCTGGGTCGCAGCATTGTTCTCGATGTAGATCGGTGGATTCGACGGCGCGATGACAACCGGTGCCGGTGGGTAGGAGTACGAGGGCGGATAGTTGTAGTAGTAGGGCGCGTAATACGGTGCCCCCCAGTACGGGCCGCCCAGGTAGACCCCAAAGCGGGCTCCACCGCGATGCCAGTGCTGGGCCTGTGCGGCGCCGCTGGCCAGTGCGCCGAGGGCGGCAAGACCGATCAGGGCAGGGCCGAGCAGGGCAGACTGGCGCGTTTTGGACTTCATGATCGTGACTCCATCCATCGTTGGCAGACCAGGCCGATGATCGGCCTGACAGACCTGTAGAGCAACGTCTGGTCGCGAGAATGGTTTACGCAGCCTGTAACCGTACGTTGCAATGAAGGCGCGGAGCGCGATGTGCATGCGTCTTCTTCCCATGAAGTGGACTTGCGCTCCTGCTGGTCGGGCGCGCAATGCTGCGACGCCGCATCTGCCAGGGACAGTCAGCGCCGGTCCTGTCAGAATGGCGTGAAGTATCTTCTTGTTTCCTGTTTCGAGTATCGATGCCCAAGATGACGGATGCCGCTGATCAAACCGCAAGGCCGGATCTTCAACCGGCTGAATCCCAACGCCTGTCCGGAGCCTGTGCATCGGGGGTGTGCGCCTCGCGGGCTATCCCTGCCTGGGGTCGAACGGCCCTGTGGCACGGCGCACGGCCTCGAGAGCGCGGCGCGGTTCTCTGGCGCTGGTTGCTGGGAATGGTCGTTGTCCTGATGGCCGCGGGCGCCGCCTGGCAGTGGTATTCGGGTCGTGACAAGACCGGGTTGGCTGGCACTGAACAGGCGGCCAGCGCGGCGGCCGACAAGGGCGGCGAAAAGGCGTCGGGCAAAGGCGCGGGAAAGGGGGGCGGCCGGTTCGGTGATCCGGCCAATCGGGTTACACCCGTATCTGTAGCGACCATCGCCGCGGGCGATCTGGACGTCTACCTCAATGCGCTGGGTACGGTGACGCCGTTGCGTACCGTGACGGTGCGCACCCGCGTCGATGGCGAACTGGTGAAGGTGCTCTTTCGTGAAGGGCAACTCGTGCGCGAGGGCCAACTGCTGGCCGAGATCGACCCACGCCCCTTCCTCGTGCAACAGACCCAGATGGAAGGGCAGGTGGCGCGTGACGAGGCGCTGCTCGCCAATGCGCGGATCGACCTCGAACGCTACCGCACGCTCTTTGCCCAGGATTCGATTGCGAAGCAATTGGTCGATACTCAGGCGTCTCTCGTGCGGCAACTGGAAGGCACGGTGCGCATGGACGCGGGGCAACTCGACAACGTGCGCTTGCAACTCACCTACGCGCGCATCACCGCACCCATCAGCGGGCGGATCGGCTTGCGCCAGGTCGATCAGGGCAACATCGTCCATGCAAGCGATGCCAATGGCCTCGCGGTCATTACCCAGACCCAGCCGGTAGCCGTGATCTACACGATTCCCCAGGACAGTTTGCCTGGCGTGATGCGTCGCCAGACCGCCGCGGGGCGTTTGCCGGCGCAGGCCTGGGACCGTGAACAAAAGCGCCTGCTTGCCCGCGGATCTCTCACTTCGATCGACAACCAGATCGATGTGACCACTGGCACGGTGCGGCTGAAGGCGCAGTTCGACAATCGCGATGGCGACCTCTTTCCCAACCAGTTCGTCAATGTGCGCATGCTGGTCGATACCCTTCGTGCTGTGGTCATTGCACCGGCTGCGGCGGTGCAGCGTGGTGTACAGGGGCTTTTTGTCTACGTCGCGAAGGACGACACTACGGTTGCCGTGCGAGTGATCACCACGGGCGCCAATGAGGCGGGCCGTGTCGAGGTGACATCGGGCCTGGCGGCTGGTGAGCGTGTGGTGGTCGATGGCATGGATCGACTGCGCGAAGGGGCGAAAATCGAGATCACCGAGGCGGGCCGGCAGGCGCGCGGCGGCCGCGGTGGCAAGCCCGAGGCGGGCGCCAGAACTGAAAAGGCCGATCAAGGTGGCAAGGCCGACCCCGGCGACAAGCCGCCTCGCGGCGAAGGCGGCGAGAGGCCTGACCGGGGTGACAAGGGCGGCAGCGAACGCAGGCCCCAGCGCGCGCCGCAATGAACCCGTCGAAGATCTTCATCGAGCGTCCGGTTGCAACGACGCTCTTCATGCTGGCCATCCTCCTCTCGGGATTGATTGCCTGGCGTCTCTTGCCGTTGTCGGCCTTGCCCGAGGTCGATTACCCCACCATGCAGGTCAGTACCTTCTACCCGGGCGCCAGTCCCGAGGTGATGACCTCCTCGGTGACCGCGCCGCTCGAGCGCCAGTTCGGTCAGATGCCCGGACTGCGCCAGATGTCGTCCACGAGCTCGGGTGGCGCATCGGTCATCACCCTGCAGTTCAAGCTCGAACTCTCGCTCGACATTGCCGAGCAGCAGGTGCAGGCCGCCATCAATGCGGGGGCAAATCTCCTGCCCACCGATCTGCCGGCCCCCCCCACCTACAGCAAGGTGAATCCGGCTGACGCGCCGATCGTGACGCTCGCGATCACCTCGAGCACGATGCCGCTGACCCAGGTGCAGAACTACGCCGACACCCGTCTCGCCCAGAAACTGGCGCAGCTGCCCGGTGTCGGTCTGGTTACGCTGAGCGGTGGCCAGCGGCCTGCCGTGCGGGTGCAGGTCAACCCGCGGGCGCTGGCGGCCAACGGGCTTGCGCTCGAAGACCTGCGAACGGCCATCGCCACCGCCAACGTCAACCAGGCCAAGGGCAGCTTCGATGGTCCCGAGCGGGCATCCACGATCGATGCCAACGATCAGCTGCGCTCGGCAGCCGACTACCGCGCCATCGTGGTGGCCTGGCGCAACGGTGCACCGGTTCGTCTGGCCGATCTGGCTGACGTGATCGAGGGGGCTGAAAACGTCCGTCTCGCCGCCTGGATGAACACCTCGAGCGCGGTCATCATGAACGTGCAGCGTCAGCCCGGTGCCAATGTGATCGACGTCGTCGATCGCATTCATGAATTGTTGCCGTCGCTTCGGGCAACGCTGCCCGTGGGCGTCGATGTCCAGGTGCTCACCGACCGCACGACCACCATCCGGGCCTCGGTGCACGACGTCGAGGTGGAACTGGTCACGGCCGTCGTGCTCGTCGTGCTGGTGATCTTCCTGTTCCTGCGCAACGTGCCGGCCACCCTCATCCCGGCCGTGGCGGTGCCGCTCTCGCTGGTGGGTACCTTCGGGGTCATGTATCTCGCGGGCTTCAGCATCAACAACCTCACGCTGATGGCACTCACCATCGCCACCGGCTTCGTGGTTGATGACGCCATCGTCATGATCGAGAACATCAGTCGTTACATCGAGGCGGGCGAACGGCCCCTGGCAGCGGCGCTCAAGGGCTCGGCGCAGATCGGCTTCACCATCATCTCGCTCACCTTTTCCCTCATCGCTGTTCTCATCCCGCTCCTGTTCATGGGCGACGTGGTGGGAAGGCTCTTTCGCGAGTTCGCCATCACCCTGGCAGTTTCGATCCTCATCTCGGCGGTCGTATCGCTCACCTTGACGCCCATGCTGTGCGCGCGTCTGTTGCGCCATGTGCCGGCTGACCAGCAGGGGCGTTTCTACCGATCAAGCGGTCGAGCCTTCGAGCGCCTCATCGGGGCCTACGATGCGGTGCTGCGTCGCGTGTTCGATCACCAGTGGCTGACGCTCGGGGTTGCCCTCGCGACCCTCGCGCTGACCGTCGTCCTCTATGTGCTGGTGCCCAAGGGCTTCTTCCCGGTGCAGGATACCGGGGCGCTCCTCGGCATCACCGAGGCGCCACAGTCGATATCGTTCAGCGCCATGGCCGAACGCCAGCAGCAGGTGGCAGGCGTCGTGCTGGCCGATCCGGCGGTCGCCAGCCTTTCATCCTTCATCGGCGTCGATGGCACCAACACCACGTTGAACAGCGGGCGCCTTCTCATCAATCTGAAGCCGCACGGCGAGCGTGACCCCGGTGCCCTGGTCATTGATCGACTGCGTGCCCGGCTCGCCGACCTCGATGGCATCCGGCTCTATCTGCAGCCGGTGCAGGATCTCACCATCGAAGATCGGGTGAGTCGCACCCAGTATCAGTTCACGGTTGAAGATGCCGACTTCGATCAGTTGCGGCGTCTCGTACCGCAGATGGTCGAGCAGATTGCTGCTCTGCCGCAGGTCACCGATGTGGCGAGCGATCTCTCGGACCAGGGCTTGCAGGCCTATGTACAGATCGACCGCGACAGCGCCGGGCGCCTGGGCATTACCCCGGCCCAGATCGCCAACACGCTCTACGATGCCTTTGGTCAACGGCTGGTCTCGACGATCTACAGCCAGTCGAGCCAGTACCGGGTGGTGCTCGAGGTCAAGCCCGAATTCAGGCGTGGCCCCGAGGCGCTCGCTGCGCTCTACGTGGGCGCGGCTACCGGTGCGCAACTGGCAGCCCCACTGGGGGCCAATGCCGGCAGTCTCACCGTGCCTACCGCCTCGCAGACCCCCGTGACGCAGGTTCCCATCGGTTCGATTGCCACCGTGGTCGAGCGGCGTGTGCCGCTCGTGGTGAACCATCAGGGACAGTTTCCGGCCGCCACCATCTCCTTCAATCTGGCCTCCGGCGCCGCACTGGGTGAAGCGGTCGCTGCCATCGAATCGGTTCAGCGCTCGCTGGGCCTGCCGCCCAGCATGCGCATCACCTTCCAGGGGGCAGCGCTTGCGTTTCGCGCATCGCTCGCCAGCCAGTTGTGGCTGATCCTGGCTGCCATTGTCACGATGTACATCGTGCTGGGGGTGCTCTACGAGAGCTACATACACCCGGTCACCATCCTCTCGACCTTGCCCTCGGCCGGCGTGGGGGCGCTGCTTGCACTCATGCTGGCGGGTTCCGATCTGGGGGTCATCGGCATCATCGGCATCATTCTCCTCATCGGCATCGTGAAGAAGAACGCGATCATGATGATCGACTTCGCGATCGATGCCGAGCGCAACCACGGCAAGTCACCGCGCGAGGCGATCCACGAGGCCTGCCTCCTGCGTTTCAGGCCGATTCTGATGACCACGATGTGCGCGCTCCTCGGCGCGCTGCCGCTCATGCTGGGCACCGGCGTGGGGTCTGAGTTGCGGCATCCACTGGGCATCACCATGGTGGGCGGGCTCATCTTCAGTCAGTTGCTCACCCTGTTCACCACGCCAGTGATCTACCTCGCCTTTGATCGTCTGGCCGGGCGCTTCCGTGCTGAGGCGTCTCCAGCCTTGCCCGGCGAGTCGACGCACTCGTGAGCCTGTCCTCTCCCTTCATCCGGCGCCCTGTCGCCACGACGCTCCTCACCGTGGCCCTGGCCCTGGCCGGGGCGCTCGCGTTTTTTCTGCTGCCGGTCGCACCCTTGCCGCAGGTCGACTTCCCGACCATCTCGGTGAATGTCTCGTTGCCTGGCGCAAGCCCCGAGACGATGGCAGCCACGGTGGCAACGCCACTGGAGCGCACGCTCGGGGTCATTGCCGGGGTGACCGAACTCACCTCGACCAGTACGCTGGGCAACTCGCGCATCACGCTGCAGTTCGACCTCAGTCGCGACATCGACGGCGCCGCGCGTGACGTGCAGGGCGCGATCAACGCGGCGCGTGCGATGCTGCCCACGGGGCTGCCCAACAACCCTACCTGGCGCAAGGTGAATCCGGCCGATGCACCCATCATGCTCATCGCGCTCACCTCGAGCACGATGAACCGCGGCCAGATGTATGACGCCGCTTCCACCATCCTTGCCCAGAAGCTGTCGCAGGTCCAGGGCATCGGTCAGGTGAGCGTGGGGGGCTCGTCGCTACCCTCGGTGCGGGTCGAACTCGATCCGCTCACCATGACCCGCTACGGGGTGGGTTTTGACGATGTGCGTCTGGCCATCAATACCACCAACGCCAATCGGCCAAAGGGCACGGTGGAGGCCGGTGACCGGCAATGGCAGATTGCGGCCAACGATCAGGCATCGCTGGCGAGCGAATACCTGCCGGTGATCGTTGCCTGGCGAAACGGGGCACCGGTGCGCATCGGCGATGTGGCACGGGTCGTCGACTCGGTGCAGGATCTGCGTAACGATGGCCTCTCGAACGGCGTGCCGGCGGTCATTCTGGTGCTCAACCGGCAGCCCGGTGCCAACATCATCGAGACGACCCGGCGCGTGAACGAACTGCTGCCGCAGTTGCGGGCCTCGATTCCGGCTGCCATCAGTCTTGATGTCGTGATGGAACGGACCAGCACGATCGAAGCCTCGCTCAACGAGGTCGAGCGCTCGCTCATCGTGTCGATCGTGCTCGTGGTGTTCGTGGTCTTTCTCTTCCTGCGCAACGTGCGCGCGACGCTCATACCGGCAGTGGCCGTACCCGTGTCGCTCGTGGCCACCTTCGCTGCGATGTACCTCCTCGATTACAGCCTGAATACCATCTCGCTCATGGCACTCACGATCGCCACCGGCTTCGTGGTCGATGACGCCATCGTGGTGGTCGAAAACGTCATGCGCCACGTCGAGCAAGGCATGAATCCGCGTGAGGCTGCGCTGCTCGGTGCGCGCGAGGTGGGCTTCACCGTCCTCTCGATGAGTCTGTCGCTGGTGGCGGTCTTCATTCCCATCCTGCTGATGGGTGGGATCATCGGTCGGCTGTTTCGCGAGTTTGCCGTGACGCTCTCGGTGGCCATTCTCATCTCGCTCGTGATCTCGCTCACCACCACCCCGATGATGTGCGCCGCGCTCCTGCGCCGCTCGAACGACGACAGCCATGGCCGACTCTACCGATGGACCGAGCGCGGCTTTGCAGCGTTGCTGACTGGCTACCGGGTAAGCCTCGGGGTTGCGCTTCGGTATCCGTTTCTGACCGCGCTCGTACTCATCGCCACCATCGGTCTGAACGGCTATCTCTACATGCACATACCCAAAGGGTTCGTGCCGCAGCAGGACACCGGTCGGATGGTGGGGTTCATCAACGCTGATCAGGCAAGCTCGTTCCAGGCAATGCGTGCCAAGCTCGCCACTTTCGTG
This sequence comes from uncultured Pseudomonadota bacterium, assembly GCA_903829815.1. Taxonomy (GTDB): domain Bacteria; phylum Pseudomonadota; class Gammaproteobacteria; order Burkholderiales; family SG8-39; genus CAIXPL01. The sequence continues at coordinate 23,814 of CAIKRR010000039.1, forward strand.
TCGATTCTCCAGGCTGATCCGGCCGTCGCCACGGTCAATGGTTTCACCGGGGGCGGGCAGCGCAATTCGGGTTTCATGTTCGTGGCGTTGAAGCCCTTGTCGGAGCGCGATCCGATCGACAAGGTCATTGCTCGCCTGCGTGGCAAGGTTGCGCATGTGGCAGGTGCCAGTCTCTTTCTCAACCCGGTACAGGACATTCGAGCGGGTGGGCGCTCGTCCAACGCGAGTTTCGAATTCACCTTGCACTCCGACGATCTCGAAGAGTTGCGGGTCTGGACCGCCCGACTCGAGCGCGCCCTGCGCCAGGACAGTCCGCTGGTCGACGTGAGTTCCGACCAGCAGGTGAAGGGCTTGCAGACAAGCCTCGTCATCGACCGTGATTCGGCGGCCCGGCTCGGCGTGACGGCCGCAGCCATCGATGCGACCCTCAACAATGCCTTTGGCCAGGCGCAAGTGTCCACCATCTACCGGCCGTTGAACCAGTACCGGGTGGTGATGGAGGTTGCCCCCGAACACTGGCAGAACCCGGAGGCCTTGAAACAGATCTACGTTCACGCCAGCAATGGCAAGCTCGTGCCGCTCTCGGCTTTTTCCCGTTACGAGATGACCAGCACGGCGCTCGCCGTGTATCACCAGGGGCAGTTCGTTGCGGCCACCATTTCCTTCAACCTGCCTGCCGGCCTCGCCCTCTCTGATGCGGTGACCATCATGGATGACACGATGGCGCGCATCGGCACGCCAGCCGGTGTGCATGGCAGCTTCGAGGGCACGGCCAAGGCCTTCCAGGCATCCCTCAAGAGCCAGCCCTGGCTCGTGCTGGCGGCGCTTGTCACGATCTACATCGTGCTCGGGATGCTCTACGAGAGCTTTGCGCATCCGATCACCATTCTCTCGACGCTGCCCTCGGCCGGGGTGGGGGCCTTGCTCGCGCTGATGGCCACCGACAGCGAGTTCTCGATCATCGCGCTGATCGGCGTCATTTTGCTCATCGGCATCGTCAAGAAGAACGCCATCATGATGGTCGACCTCGCGCTCACGCTCGAGCGCGAGCGCAAGCTGAGTCCCGAGGTGGCCATCCGCGAGGCTTGCCTGGTGCGCTTCAGGCCCATCATGATGACGACCATGGCGGCACTGCTGGGCGCGGTGCCTCTGGCCATCGGCTCGGGTTACGGTGCGGAATTGCGCCGGCCCCTGGGCATTGCAGTGGTGGGTGGGCTCGCGCTCAGCCAGATTCTCACGCTCTACACCACGCCGGTGGTTTATCTCTTCATTGATCGAATGCGCCTGTGGATCGGCGCACGCATGAAGCGCACGGCGCTTCATGCCGGGGGACATGCATGAACATAACTGGCATGAGAACGCATCGATCGATCAAGGTCGGACTGCCCGGAGCCCGATGGCTTGCGACCCGATCGGTGACGTGTGCAGCGCTGACCCTGGCGCTCGCCGGTTGCATGATGGGACCACGGTACGAGCGTGCCACCGCCCCGCCTGCGTCGACCTTCAAGGAGGCTGCGGGCTGGAAGGTGGCTGAGCCCGCCGATGCGCTGCCGCGGGGTGACTGGTGGCGGGTCTTCTCCGACCCCGCGCTCGATGCCTTGCTGGCGCGCGTCGATATCGACAACCAGAGCCTGCGCTTGGCCGAGGCGCAATACCGACAGGCGCTCGCGCTGGCTGCACAATCGCGCGCCGGGCTCTTCCCGACGCTCTCGGGCACCCTGTCCGAATCGCGCAGTCGCTCGGCTGCCTTGCCGCCGGCGCCGGGCACGGCACCGTTCTCGACCTATGCCACGGGCCTCACCACAAGCTGGGATACCGATCTGTGGGGGCGCATTCGCAGCACCATCGACGCGAACGATGCCAGTGCACAGGCCAGTGCAGCCGATCTGGAGTCGGCACGGCTCAGTACGCGCGCGCTTCTTGCGCAGAACTACTTCAGCCTGCGCGTCGTCGATACGCAGAAAAAGCTCCTTGACGATACGGCCCAGGCCTACCGCCTGTCGCTGCGCCTCACTCGCAATCGCTACGAGGCTGGGGTTGCGGCGCGCGCCGATATCGTTCAGGCCGAAACCCAGTTGCGCAGCACCGAGGCGAGTGCCATCGATGTGGGCGTTCAGCGCGCGCAACTGGAGCATGCGATTGCCATTCTGGTGGGCATTGCGCCCGAGGCGCTCAGCGTGCCTGTACGTCCGCTTGACCTCGTGCCGCCCAGCGTGCCGCTCGCGCTGCCTTCTGCGCTTCTCGAGCGGCGCCCCGATATCGCTGCTGCCGAGCGACGCATGGCGGCTGCCAATGCCCAGGTGGGCGTGGTGCAGTCGGCCTGGTTTCCGGCGCTCACGCTCACCGGAACGCTGGGGTTTCGCAGTTCGAGCTTTGCGCGCTGGTTCGAGTTGCCCAGTCGGTACTGGTCGCTCGGACCGGCGCTGGCCGAGACCCTCTTTGACGGGGGCCTGCGCGACGCGCAAAAGGCGCAGGCGATGGCCGCCTGGGACGCGAGCGTTGCCACTTATCGGGTGACCGTGCTCGGTGCCCTGCAGCAGGTTGAGGACAACCTGGCCGCCCTGCGCATTCTTGATGAGGAAGCCCGCGTGCAGGCAGAGGCGGTGCGCCTTGCCCGGCAGTCGGTCGAACTGACGCTCAATCAGTACAAGGCAGGCACGGTGGGTTATCTCAACGTGGTCACGGTGCAGGCGGCCGCGCTTGCCAACGAGAGTGCGGCGCTGGGCGTTCTGGGGCGCAGGCTCACCGCCACCGTACTCCTCATCCAGGCGCTGGGCGGTGGCTGGACCAGTGCCGATCTCGCCATTGCAACGCCAAAATCGTAGACTCCGTTTCCAGTCGATGCGCCCATCCGATGGCGTACGCACAGTGGAGAGAACGAAGACATGAAGCAATCGAGCATTTCAGTGAAGGCGGCTGCTCGCGCCCGGAGCGTCAGTGCGCCAGCGATGATGGCTGCGGCGGTCGTCGGGTTCGTGATGAGCGCCACTGCGCTTGCCCAGACCTCGGGCATCCGGCGCGAGATGATTCAGCAGGGCGACCTCTCGGTGCCCGGTTTTCAGGTGATTCAGGCCCGCGCCGAACTGGCTCCCGGTGTTTCCGCAGGGCGCCACACCCACCCCGGTGAAGAAGTCACCGTGATGCTCGAGGGCGAACTCGTGCTCGAGATTGCCGGCCAGCCGCCGCGCAAGGTGAAAGCGGGCGAAGCGTTCATCATTCCGGCCGGTGTCCCGCACGATGCGCGCAACGAAGGCAGCACGCCCACCCGGCTGCTGGGCACCTGGATCGTCGAGAAGGGCAAGCCGATGGCCTCACCCGCCCCCTGAGCGGCCCCACAGCCGGTCGCTTGCACGTCGGGCACCTTCGGTCATGGCAGCAAACTTGGCCCAGGTGATGTCCGGATGCACCTGCAGGCGGCCGGCAAAGGTGGCAAAGCCGCAGTCCGTTCCGGCAATCACGTTCTCGCGGCCCACAAGCGCCGCATAGCGGCAGATGCGGTCGGCGATGAGGTCCGGATGCTCGATGAAGTTGGAGGTCGAGTCGAGCACCCCCGGAATGATGATCTTGCCCTCGGGCAGCGTGATGTCGCGAAACACCCGCCATTCGTGCTCGTGCCGGGGGTTGGCCCCTTCGAACGACACGGCCATCGCCCGCGAGGCGAGGACGGGGCGCAGGATTTCCTCGAGCGGGATGTCGTGGTTGTGCGGGCCTTCGTAGTTGCCCCAGCACAGATGCAGGCGCAACTGGCTCGCAGGTACGTCGCGGGTGGCCTCCTCGAGTACATCGAGGTGCAGTCGCACGATGTCGCCAAATTGGGCAAGCGTGAGGTCGGCAAACTGGTTGTTCCAGCCCGAGGCAAGGTCGGGGCAGTCCAGTTGCAGGATGAAGCCTGCTGCAGCGATGGCGTCGTACTCGCGCTTCAACACGGCGCCCAGCGCGCGCAGGTAAGCCTCGTGCGAGTCGTAGTATCGGTTGCCCAGAAAGCGCGCAGCCTGACCGGGCGATACCGCGCTCATGAACTGCTCGGTGCCGGCACCGCCGGCCTGCGTGGCCTGTGTGCCGATGGCCGCCTTGAAGCGCGCGATGTCCTCGTCAGCCGCACCGAAGTCACGCCAGGCGATCGGGCCGGTACAGGCTGGACGCGCCACGGTGCGCCCGATCGCCGAGTCGGCGGCCGCCGCGAAGAAGGCCGGAAAGTCGCGCGCATCGCGGCTGACGGGAATGGCGACCGTCTCGCCCTCGAAGCCGCTGAGGCGATCCTTGATGTAGGTGGAGTAATCAGGCTTGGCCTGCTCCCCATCGTTGATGATGTCGATGCCGCAGGCGCGCTGGCGCGCGACGATGGCGCTCACCGCATCAGCGGCCAGGGCGTCGAAGTCAGCGGGCAGCGCTGCCTTGCCCGACTCCTTGTCCAGCAGCACGGTGAGCAGTCGTTCCGGGCGTGGCAGGCTGCCGGTGTGAGTCGTGAGTATCCGTTCGTCGCTCTGTTTCATCGCGAGGTCTCAGGCCTTGGCGGGCGCATCGAGGTGCTGGTGCAGGAAATCGACGCTCAGGGCGAGGGCTCGTTCGGCCTCGGGCTGGCTCCAGGTGCGCCCGCCCTTGCGGGCGAAGGCATGGTCGGCCCCGGGGTACTTGTGGATGGTCACGAGCGGGCTCGGTGAGAGCCTGCGCTCGAGCAGTTCGTTCACTTCGGCCTGCACCCAGCGGTCGCGCATCGCCATGTGCAGCATGAAGGGGTGCGAGAGGTTCGGGGTTTCGCGGATGTTGTGCTCGATGTAGGTGCCGTAGTAAGCCACCGCACAGTCGATGTCGGTGCGACAGCACATGAGGAAGCACAGCTTTCCGCCCAGGCAGTAGCCCACGGCACCGACCCGACCGTTGCAATCGGGCAGCGTGCGCAGATAGTCGCGCGTGTCTTCCATATCGCGCACACCGAGGTCGTAGTCAAAGTCGTAGTACAGGTCGAACGCCTTCTTCACGTCCTCGGGCTTGCCATCGGAGAGTTCCACGCCCGGTTCCTGACGCCAGAAGAGGTCGGGCACGAGGCACACGAAGCCGGCTTCGGCAAACTCGTGCGCGTGGTGGCGCATGGTGTCGTTCACGCCCCAGATTTCCATGATGGCGATGACCGCACCCTTGGGGGGGCCATCGGGAATGGCGAGGTAGGCACCCATCGTGCCATCGCGAAGCGGTACCTGGATAGTGCGGGTCTGCATGAGGTGTCTCCGGAGTTCGGGTGTTGGCGTGTCCGGGTGTTCGCGTGCGGCGCCTGACCGCCCGCCCACCGGTTCGTTCGTCAGAGGCGCAGCAAGGTCTTTGCGTTGCCCTCGAAGATCGCCGCGCGCTCGGCGGCGCTGATCTCCAGACCATTCACCGCGTTGATGGTCTCGCGCATCAGCGCGCGCCCCTGCTCCGAATCGAAAGGGGCATCGGAGGCAAAGAGGCAATGGGCGGTACCGAAGAAGTCGTGTCCGCACCGGGTTGCGCTCAGGTTGCCGTTGAGGGCGGTGTCGGCATAGAGCTTTCGGTAGTACTCGATCGGCGGGCGCTGGATGCCCGAGCGCTGCGCCACCGGATTAGTGCCATCGGTCTCGAAGATCTGCTCGAATCCGAGCGTGATCTTGCCGGCAAAGTACGGAATCATCCCGCCCATGTGGTGGGTGATGATCTTCAGGTCGGGCAGTTCGTCGAAGAGTCCCGAGTAGATGAGCCGCGTCATGCAGGCCGTGGTTTCATAAGGCCAGCCGAAGGTGAACCAGATCTCGTTCTCGGAGGATTTTTCGGTCGTGTAATCGGCATGCTGCGGGCCGCGGATCGGGTGTACCCAGACCGGCAGGTCGCGCCGTGCCATTTCCTGGAAGAGCGGACGAAATTCAGGCGCGCTGAGGGGCGTGCCCGCTACATTGGTAAACATCTGGATGCCGCGCGCGCCCAGGGTATCGATGGCCCGCGCGGTCTCCTCGAGGCAGGCCTCGACATTGTTCATCGGCATCGAGGCGGTGAACGTGGGAAAGCGGTCTGGGTAGCGTGCGCACAGATCGGCAAGGCCATCGTTGGCGATGCGTGCCAGTTGCGGGGTCAGCTCGGGCGGCCCGAGCAGTTCGATCGGCGGGTTGGCAAGCGACAAGACCTGCTGCATGCCGTCGAACTCATCGAGCATGCGAAGGCGCGCGTCGACATCCCAGAGCGTGGGCAGTTTCGGGAATGCGGTGAGCGCGATATGACCGGGCACCCGGCGCTCGAGTTGTTCGAGCACGCTCCTGGGCATGAAGTGGTTGAATACATCGAGAATCATGAGGGGCGCTCCGCGCTGGGCTGCTGGCAAGGTGCGTCAGTTTCGCAGATTCGACCCGTACAGTGCCGCCTTGCACCCGGCCGCGCTACCGATCGCCGACAGGAGCGTGCCCCAGGTGAGGTCGATCGCCACCAGGTGGCCGCTGAAGAGGGTGAGGGTGGCCCAGTTGGTGAGGTCGTAGGTCGCGTAGGCAACAAAGCCAAAGAGCGCACCCTGCCGCGCCGCCACCCCGACTCGCCCTGCTGCGAGGCCAGGCGCCACGCAGAAGATGACAAGGCCGGTGACGTAGACGAGGTAGAAGAGTGCCGCCGGTACCAGTCGCGGTTCCTTCAGCAGAATGGGGCCGAGGGCCGCCTGGTAGATGTCGGGCGACAGGTAGGCCAGCCAGAGGTAGTCGAGCAGGCACAGTGCCAGCGCGGTGCCGAGCCAGGCGAGCGCCCAGTGTTTCATCGAGGGTTTCATGCCGTTCGGCTCCGGTCAGGGTTGATGGCGTTCGTCACGTTCATGGTGCAGCACGCCTGCTATCCAGGTCGCGCGCACCGCGCGGTCATCGGCCAGCACGATCTGCGCGAAGAGCTGGTCTTCGAGGGTCTCGCATTCGGTGAGTCGCCGAGCAATGAGCGGGGTCGAGGCCAGATCGAGCAGCACGAGGTCAGCCTCCATGCCGGGTGCGATCGACCCGACACGATCCTCAAGACGGAGGGCTTCGGCGGCACCGCGGGTGGCCAGATACCAGGCGTGTACGGGGCTCAGCGAGTAGCCCACCGCCTGCGCCGCGCGGTACGCGGCCAGCATGGTCGCAAAGGGCGAGAAACTCGTGCCTCCCCCCAGATCGGTGGCAAGGCCGGTGCGGATCGGGCGATCGGCACGCTTCAGATCGCGCACCCGGCAGGCGCCACTCGCGAGAAACTCGTTCGAGGTCGGGCAGTGGGCGATGCTCGTGCCGGTGTCGTGCAGGCGCGCCATCTCGCGCTCCGACAGGTGGATGCCATGGCCGTAGATGGCCCGTGGGCCCAGTTGCCCGTAATGGTCATAGACGTCGAGGTAATCGAGCCGATCCGGGTACAGCGATCGTACCCAGGCCAGTTCGGGCAGCGTCTCGGCCAGGTGCGACTGCAGATAGGTACCCGGATTGGCCTGCCACAGTGCGCCTGCCATGGCCATCTGCTCGGGGCTGCTGGTGGGGGCAAAGCGCGGCGTGATGCAGTACTGCAGCCGACCCTGGCCGTGCCAGCGGTCGATGAGCGCCTGCGATTCATCGTGGCCGCGCTGCGCGCTGTCACGCACGCGGGCGGGTACGTTGCGGTCCATGAGCACCTTGCCCGCCATCATGCGCATGCCGAGTGCTGAGGCTTCGCTGAAGAAGGCATCGACCGATTGCGGATGCACGCTGCAGTAGACCGCACCGCTGGTGGTGCCGTTACGCAGGCACTCGCCGAGAAAGGCCCGTGCCATGTTGCGCGCGTAGGCTTCATCGGCGCAGCGCGCCTCGGCCACGAAGGCGTAGCGCTCGAGCCAGTCGATGAGCTGCGTGCCATAGGCGCCGATGATCGGGGTCTGCACGTAGTGCACATGACTGTCGATGAAACCGGGGGCAATGAGTTCGTGCTGCCCGCACTGGCGCAGGGGTATCGGTACCCCTGCGCTGCCGATCAGGGTGTGACGCAGCGATTCAAACGAGCCAAAGGCCTCGATATGGCCCTCGTTGATGATGATGAGTGCATCGGTTTCATGGCGCAGGCTGGGCGCTTCGCCGGCCAGAAACGGGTCGGCCTCGAGGGTGATGGCAGCGCCGCGCAGGGCATGACGCATGGGGTTCAGGCCGGGTAGCAGTGCTCGGCAGCCGGGAAGCTGCCATCCTTCACGCTCGCCACATAGGCGCGTACCGCGCCTTCGATGCTGGTGGCGCCATCCATGAAGTTGCGCACGAAGCGCGCCTTGCGTCCGGGCGGGATGTCCAGTGCGTCGTAGACCACCAGTACCTGGCCGCTGCAGACAGGGCTGGCGCCGATGCCGATGGTGGGTATGCGCACTGCTGCGCAGACTGCATCAGCCAAAGGGCGCGGCACCCCTTCCATCAGCAGCATGTGGGCACCGGCCGATTCGAGGGCCTTCGAGGCCTCGAGGATGCGCGCCGCATCCTCGGGGCTGCGCCCCTGGATCCGAAAGCCGCCAAAGACATTGGCCGACTGGGGCGTGAGCCCGACATGGGCACACACCGGTATTCCGCGACGGGCGAGAAACTCTACCGTCGGGGCCATTTCGAGCCCGCCCTCGATCTTCACCATCTGGGCACCTGCCTGCAGCAGACGGGCGGCATGGCCGAAGGTGTCTCCCGGGCTCACCTGCGAGGTGCCAAAGGGCATGTCGCTGATGATGAAGGCGCTGCGCGAGCGGCGCGCAACGCATTCGGTGTGGTAGATCATGTCGGCAAGGGTTACCGGAATCGGCAGGTCGCGCCCCTGCACGACCATGCCGAGCGAATCGCCGATGAGGAGCGAATCGACGCCGGCCCCTTCGAGGAGGGCGGCAAAGCCGGCGTCATAGCAGGTGAGCATCGCGATCTTCTCGCCGCTCTCGTGCATCTGGCGCATGTCGAGCAGGGTCTTGCGGCGGGTCGGCGCTGCCGCCTGCTGTGTCGGTGCGCTCGACGAGGCCTTGGGTGAGGTCATGATCCAGAGTCGCCTTGCAAGGGGTCAGTGCGCGGCGGGCGCACCCGCGGCCGCGGGCTGGAAGGTCTCGAGCGAATAGCCGGCAATCTTCTTGTAGTTCTCCGACAGGGTGCGCAGGTCGTCCTGGCTGATCACGTCGTCGATGTGACGGAAGGGCTTGCCACCGCTCAGTTCGTCAACCTTGATGATGAGGTAATCGGGCGGGAATTCGCGGTTGGTCTGAACGATCTTTGCCGTGGGCGCAAGACGCAGTGTCTCGTAGGCCTGCAAGGCCTCGCGCAGGTCGGCATGGTTCGCGATCTGGTCGACCAGGGTGCGGGCGTCGATCGCGCTTTGTGCCGAACCGGTCGAGCCGCGCGGGTACATCGGGTGCGCCGCATCGCCCATGAAGGTGACCCGGTTGAAGGTCCAGCGTGGTACCGGATCCTTGTCGACCATCGGGTACTCGAGGATCTGGTCGGCGTGCTGGATCATGTCGGCCACGTCGAGCCAGTCGAAGTGCCAGTCGGCATAGATCGGCAGGAAGTCCTCGAGGCGTCCGGGCTTGTTCCAGTCGTTCATGCTGACCGAGGGTTGGCGGATCTCGGCCATCCAGTTGATGAGCTGATTGCCTTCGCCGTCGATGTCATCGACGATCGGGTAGATCACCATCTTGCCGGTTTCAATGTTGCCCACCCGCACATAGGACCGCCCGGTCAGGAAAGGCTTGCAGCGGGTCACGCCACGCCAGGTGTTGATGCCGGCGAAGGCCATCTTCTCGTCCGGGTAGAACTGTCGTCGCACGGTCGAATTGACCCCGTCGGCGGCGATCGCTACAGCGGCGCGTACCGAGGGCAGCTGCGCGCCGCTCGAGGTTTCGCGAAAGTGCACCGTCACACTGTTCTCGTCCTGGTCAACGCCGGTGCAGCCATGATTGGTGATGAGGGCCTGGGGGCCGAGGCGTTCGAGCGCCGCCTCGTAGAGCACCCGATGCAGCTTGCCGCGATGAATGCCGAATTCGGGGAAGGGGTAGCCGCCATAGCGGCCTCGGTCTTCCTTGTAGATGAACTGTCCGAAGCGGTTGAAGAACACGCTCTCGCGGTTTTCGATGGCAACCGCACGAAGCTTGTCCTCGAGGCCGAGCGCGCAGAATTCACGTGTGGCATGCGGCAGGAGGGTGATGCCCACACCGAGTTCCTTCACTTGCGGTGCACTTTCGTAGACGCGGCATGGAATGCCTCGCGCGTGCATGTGCAGGGCAAAGGTGAGTCCGGCGATGCCCCCGCCAATGACGACGATGTCTCCTGCGGCCTGTTGCGACTGAGTCAAGGCAAGCTCCAGATCGGTGGATGGCGACAATGCGGTGAGTTTATCACCGGGCTGCCTGCGATCAGGACGACTCGGGCGGCGCGGCTCGGCCGGATCGTGCCGAGGCCGCGCGCGCGCTGCAAGGGCCTGTGATCTAATGCGTTCATCCAATATCTGCCTCGATGCCGCATGGCAACCCCGTTTCGCACCATTGCCCTCATCGGGCGTTACAAGAGTCGCGATGTCGCTGCGCCATTGGCGCGCCTGGGGCGTTACCTCGTGCGTGCCGGGTGCGAAGTACTGGTCGATCGGCAGACCGCCGAGGCGAGCGGGGTGCGCCTCTTCGAGGTGGCCGATTTCGATGCAATCGGGCGTCGCGCCGACCTGGCTGTCGTGATGGGTGGCGATGGCAGCATGCTGTCGGCCGCACGGGAACTGGCGCCGCACGGTACGCCGCTTGTCGGCATCAATCAGGGACGCCTTGGATTCACCACCGATATCGAGGCCGGGTCGATGCAGGCGAGCATGACCGCGATTCTGGCCGGTGACTATCAATCCGAACGTCGCGCCATGGTCGATGTGCGGGTAGAGCGTGGTGACAAGGTGATCATTCGGGCGGTCGGGCTCAACGACGCGGTGGTCAGCAAAGGCGCTACGGGGCGTCTTATCGAAGTGAGCGTGCATATCGATGAGCGCTTCGTCTACGACCTTCGCAGCGACGGTCTGATCATTGCCACGCCAACCGGTTCGACCGCCTACGCACTCTCCTCGAACGGTCCGATCCTGCACCCCGGCGTGAGCGGGTTTGCGCTGGTGCCGATCTGTCCGCACACGCTCTCCAATCGGCCCATCACCATTCCTGACCGGAGTCGTGTAGCGCTCTCGATGACGCACGCGCCCGATGCAAAGTTGCATGTCGACGGGCAACCCAAGGCTGACCTGGTGGCCGGTGATCGGGTCTGCATCCGTCGTTCGCGCCACACGGTACGATTCATTCACCCGCCGGGTTACGACTACTTCGACATGCTGCGCGGCAAGCTGCGCTGGAGCGAGGCCCCACTCTAGGTCGATCGATGCTGAAGAGCCTTTCGATACGCGATTTCGTCATTGTCGAGCGGCTATCGCTCGAATTCGAGGCGGGCTTTACTGCGCTCACCGGCGAGACCGGGGCCGGAAAGTCGATCCTGCTCGATGCGCTCGCGCTTGCGCTGGGTGATCGCGCCGATGCGCAGGCCATCCGCGAGGGGGCCGATCGGGCCGAGGTCGAAGTCGAGTTCGACACGCAGCGCATGCCCGCTATCGAGGCCTGGCTCGGCGAGCAGGCGCTCGAGGGTGATCCGGGCACGGTTTCGCTGCGCCGCGTGATCGAACGCAGCGGTCGCTCGCGCGCCTTCATCAACGGGCGTGCCACCACGCTGGCCGGACTGCGTGACCTGGGCGACCGACTGGTCGACATCCATGGGCAGCACGAGCATCAGCGATTGCTGCGCGCCGAGGTGCAGCGCGATACCCTCGATGCGCACGGGGGGCTCGACGCCCAGCGCCTGGCGGTGGCCAGTGCCTGGCGCGAGTGGCAACGCTGGCAGGAGGCGCGGGCGCAGTTCGTGCGTGAGCAGGCCTCGCGCAGTGCCGAACTCGATCAGATTACCTGGCAACTCGAGGAACTCGACAAGCTCGATGTGGGCATGGGCGAGTGGGACGAGGTCCAGGCCGAGCAGTCACGCCTTGCCCATGCGGCTGCCCTCATCGAGGGTGCCGATGGTGCGCTATCGGCGCTCTCCGAAGAGGAGGGGGCAGCGCTCGAGCGTGTGGGCGGCATCGCCGCGCGGCTGCGCTCGCTGGCCGACCACGATGCGGCGCTTGTGCCCCTCATCGAATTGCTCGATGGTGCTGAGGCGCAGATGCAGGAGGCCGTCCACGGCCTGCGTCGCTATCGCGACCGTGTCGATCTCGACCCCGGGCGCTTGCAGGCGGTCGAACGCCGCCTGGAAGCCATTCATGGCGCCGCACGCAAGTTGCGCACGACGCCCGATGCGATGCCGGCACTGCGCGAGCGGCTCGCCGCGCGCGCCGAAGAGCTGGCCACGCTCGGTAATGAAGTGGCGCTTGCCAGGCGCGAGGGCGAGGCCGAACGTGCCTATCGCGCGGCGGCAGTGCCGCTGGGCGCTGCCCGTCGCAAGACCGCACAGAAGCTGTCCAGGGAGGTGTCGGCCGCGATGGTCGACCTGGCGCTCGGGCTCGGGCGGTTCGAGGTGAGCCTGGTGGCGATTGAGGGTGGCAGCCTTCATGGCGACGAGCGTGTCGAGTTTCTGATCGCCACCAACGCGGGCACCCCGGCGCGCCCGCTCGCCCGAGTCGCCTCGGGCGGCGAACTGTCGCGGGTGAGTCTGGCCATTCAGGTGATCACCTCGCGCCGATCGGCCGTGCCGACCCTCATCTTTGATGAGGTCGATGCCGGTATCGGCGGTGCCGTTGCGGAGCAGGTGGGTCGCAAGTTGAGGGCGCTTGGCGCCGAGCGGCAGGTGCTCTGTGTCACCCATCTGCCGCAGGTGGCCTCCCAGGCCGCGCATCAGTGGACGGTGGCAAAGGCGGTCGAGCGCGGGATCACACGCAGCACGGTGCGGGTACTCGACGAGCCTGCGCGCGTCGAGGAAATTGCCCGCATGCTCGGCGGCGCATCGATGACCGAGACCACACGCCGACACGCCGCCGAAATGCTGAGCGTGCGCAACCAGGTCGGTTGAGCGTGACCGCGAGGTCTGGTCTAGCGGTCACGGCAGTGGCGAACGGCCTTTCGTCTAGTGCGCTACTGCCGGATGCCGGATGTCGACGCTACCTGCTTCGCAGGCTCGCCAGAAGTTGCCCCAGTGCCGCGTGTACTCCTCGATGCACCAGTACATCTTGTCTTGCAGGTCGGCGGTGGTGGCGGCATCGAGCACGACCTTGAAGGCGGTCTCGCTGTGGTCTTCGTCGCCATCGATATGCACGATCCACGATTCCTGGTCTTCATCGCGAACGCCGTAATGGGCGCGCAGTCCGTCGCTGATGAGGCGGCACATGAGCGGGGCGTGCGACTCGCTCGCGATGCCCGAGTTGCCCAGCGCAATGATCACCGGCATGTCGCGTGCGATCATGAAGCGGTAGGCAATCATCTCTTCGAGCCAGCGCGGCTTGTCGAAGGCTTCGACCTGGGCTTCGGTCCAGCCGGTGAAGCGGGTGGCAAAGTCCAGTGCAAGCGCGTCATGTCCCTTGTTGCCACAGCGCAGTTCGGTGTCCTCGTCGATCAGGGTGTCCATGATCCGGCGCCTGACGTTGCGGTCATCGCAGCGCGAGTGGATGGTGGAGAGCACCTGGGGCGTCACCTTGGTGAAGTGATAGAACACCACCCCGAGAAAACCGATCTGCTCGCGGGTGGCGCGGCCTTCGGCGATGGCCTTCACGATCGGGTAGTCAGCGTGCTGCTTGCCGGCAAGGCGCGCGAGCATGGCCTTCAGGAACGCATCGCGGGGCAGAGCGGCGGGCAGGGCAGTTGCGGCGGGGGCGACAGCGGTTGCGGCAGTCATCGGGATCAATCTCCGTGGGGGGCGGTGGCGTCGGGCGGCGCCAGTTGTGTGGCGAGATCATCGAGCAAAGCGGGCACATCGGTCACTGCGACTCGATGAAACCAGGTGTTGGATGGGGCGATGCGTACGTTGGGGCCTTTGGCGCACAAGCCCAGGCAGGCGATGGTCTGGACTTCGACGGGCAAGTCGCGGGCCTCGATGCCTGCCTGCACGGCGGACAGGATGGCCTGGGCGCCGTCGCGCCCGCAACTCTGCACGAAGGTTTCCTTGCGCTGATTGACGCAGACGGTCAGCGTGGCCAGACCATCGAAGTCGGCAGGCCAAGGGCGTTTGACGATATTCATGGCTGGGGAGTGTGCCCGGTCAGCGAACGGTCCGCAAAGTCATATCCGTCTATCTGATATGCTCTTCTCAACATGGATGAGTCACCGGTTTTCGACCTTCGGCAGTTGACGCATTTTGTCCGCGTGGCCGAATCGAGCAGCATCAGCGCGGCAGCTCGCTCGCTCGGGATTGCTCAGCCTGCGCTCAGTCGCAGCGTGCGTGCGCTCGAAGTCGGACTGCGCTGCCATCTCTTTCGACGTAACGGCCGTGGCGTGCAGCTGACCGACAGGGGCGAGCGTTTTTTCGATCATGCGCTTGGCGTGCTGCGCGGGGTTGAGGCGGCTGCCCGCTCGGTGCGTGACCAGACCAGCGAATTCGAGGGTCATCTGGCTATCGGTCTCACGCCCAGTATCGGCAAGAGCCTTGCGCCGCCGCTGGTTCGCCGCTTCATGGCGGCGTGCCCTGCGGCTACGCTCGCACTGGCCGAGGCGATTACGAGCACCTTGTACGAAAAGCTCCTCTCCGGCAGGCTCGATTTTGCCGTGCTGCTCAATGCAGTGGCCTCGCGTCATCTGCGAATCGAACCACTGCGGATCGAACCGCTCGTGCTGGTGAGCCCGTCGATCGATGGTTCTGGCCGTGGCGCAGCGCCGACGCCCGCGCAACTGGCCGGCTTGCCGCTGATCCTGCCCGGCGCGCCGCATCCGATTCGCGCGCTCCTCGAGGCCGAATTGGCTTCGCTCGGACTCAAGCCCCGGGTGGCGCTCGAGGTCGATTACTTTCCCTCGATCATCGATCTGGTCGCCGACGGATTCGGTCACGCCATCGTGCCTGCGAGCGTCATTCGGGCGATTGGCGATCCGCCAGGGCTGAGTTGGTGCGCGCTCGAGCAGCCATCGCTCTCGACCACGCTGTCGCTTGTATGGCCGGCGCGCGCGCCGGCCAGCGCGCTTGCCCTGCTGGCGGCCGACATGGCTCGCCAGGTGCTCGCGGCAGAGCCGCCACTGGCGCCCGAACTGCGCTAGAATGCGCCCCCGGCCTCGTACAGGCATGTCCTTGTGCCGGTGTGTTGTGGGACCCCGTAGGCGCGTAGCTCAGCTGGTTAGAGCATCACCTTGACATGGTGGGGGTCGTTGGTTCGAGTCCAATCGCGCCTACCAGATTTCGCAGACAGGGCAGGCAATGCCGGCGCTTCCGAGCGCCGTTTTTTTTGGGGCGAACCGGTGGGGCGGTCAGGCATCAGGCCGGCCCTCGCGCACCGGCCTGCTCGGCGGCGAGCAGGCGCTCGATCACTCGTCTCGAACGCACGCCGCCCGCATCAATATCGAGCTTGAGGATGCGCCGGTCCGGAAATGCGGCGAGATTGGCCTGCTGGCGCTCCAGTATCGCGAGGTCCTGCGCGAAGATTGCGCCCTGGCCTTCCCGTATGCGTTCGGTGAGCGTCTCATCGTTCGGGCAGAAGTTGCGCGCCATGCCCCAGAAGTACCACATCGAGCCATCGGTTTCGGGCGTGATGAAGTCGACCACGATGCCGTATACCTTGTGCTCGGCGGGGGCGGCCGCGCCGCCGGTTCCCGCATGCGCCACACCCACTTCGATCAGGATGTGGCTGGGCGGGGTGAACCGACAGACCTGCCAGCGATCGACCGGCACGTCTTTCTGCAATCCGGCCCAGCCCAGTGCCTCATTCCAGAAGTGCGGTGCCCGCACGCCGTGCATGAGGCGCCGCGTGATCACTTCGTCGCCCTCGATCAGGGTCTCGCAGGGCGTGTCATCGATCTCGGTCTGCCCGATGCTGGCCGCGTGCACCCAGGTCTCGTGGGTGAGGTCCATCAGGTTGTCGATCATCAGGCGGTAGTCGGCCTTGACGTGATAGAGGCCACCGCCATAGGCCCATGCCGGGTTGCCCTGCCAGGCGTACTGGGGCACCAGCAACGGGTCGGCGCGGTCTGCCTCGCCGGGCCAGATCCAGACGAAGCCGTTACGCTCGAGCACCGGAAAGCTGTGGATGCGCGGAAATCCCTGCACCCGCTGCGCGGGCATCGACACCGTACAACCGTCGCGGCCCACGACCAGGCCGTGGTAGCCGCAGGTGAGCAGCCCGTTGCGAACGGTGCCCATCGACAGCGGCAGGCCGCGGTGCGGACAGAAATCGTCGAGCGCGGCGACAGCGCCGCTCGCATCCCGATACATCACGATCGGCTTTGTGCAGATCGTCCGCGCCAGCGGCGTGTCTGCCGTGATCTCATCGCTGCGCGCGGCAACATACCAGGTGTCTGTCAGAAACATGTCGGTGTCCGGGAAGCGTGCGATGGTGGCCAGGGCATTGCAGGGCATTGTAAGGACAACGGTAACCAGAGGGACCTGTCGAAAACGATTGCCATGCCGCACCCGACGGGACAGGTCGCAGTCTATGGACAATTGGGCCGTGAGGCTTGATCATCGCTCACCCGCGGGCGTGCCGCCCGGCCACAGCACGGAGACAGCCCATGTGGAATGCCCCTCGACCCATCCTTGCCGTTTCCTCCGTACGCGTCAGCGCTGCGCGACGTCGCCTGCTGGCCGGGGCGGTCTGTCTGGGCTTTGCGCTGCCGTCGATGGCGCAGGACACCGCCTTCCGGATCGGGCTGATTCTGCCCATGACCGGGCCGTTCGCTTCGACCGGCAAGCAGCTCGAGGCCGGTGTCCGGCTCTACCTCGCGCAGAACGGCGATATGGCCGGCGGACGCAAGATCACCCTGATCGTGAAGGATGACACCGGGGCGCCCGATGTCACCAAGCGCATTGCCCAGGAGCTGGTGGTCAACGACAAGGTCCAGGTACTGGCAGGCTTTGGCCTCACGCCGCTTGCGTTCGCATCGGCGCCGGTGGCCACCCAGTCAAAGACGCCCATGGTGGTGATGGCCGCCGCCACCTCGAGCATCACCGAGGCCTCGCCCTGGATCGTGCGCTCGAGTTTCACGGTGCCGCAGGTGGTGACCGCACTGGCCGATTGGGCGGCCAAGAACAACATCCGCAAGGTGGTGAGCCTGGTGACCGATTACGCGCCGGGCATCGATTCGGAAAAGTACTTCTCGCAGCGTTTCACGACCAACGGTGGGCAGGTGCTGGAGACCTTGCGCGTGCCCCTGCGCAGTCCCGATTTTGCCCCCTTCCTGCAAAAGGTACGCGATGCCCATCCCGACGCCCTCTTCACCTTCGTGCCGGCCGGTGTCGGCACCGCTCTGATGAAGCAGTTTGCCGAGCGCGGCCTGGACAAGGCGGGTATCCGGGTGATTGCCGAGGGCAGCGTCACCGATGACGACATCCTGAATGGCATGGGCGATGGCGTCCTCGGTACCGTCACGGCCCATCATTACTCGGCGGCGCATGATTCGGCGGTCAATCGTCGCTTCGTGCAGGCGTTCATGAAGGCCAACCCGGGCATGCGACCGAACTTCATGGCAGTTGGCGGCTATGACGGCATGCGGGTCATTCACGAGGCGATCAAGTCGACCCGTGGTGCGGGTGGCGAGGCGCTGCTCGCGGCGATGAAGGGGCAGATCTTCGAGAGCCCGCGCGGGCCGATGTTCATCGATGCGCAGACGCGGGACGTGGTCCACAACGTCTACATCCGTCGTGTCGAGCGCGTGAAGGGCGAACTCTGGAATACCGAGATCGAGACGATTGCCGATGTGAAGGATCCGGGCAAGGCGCGCTGACTCACCAGGCCGTTGTCGAGCGCAGATGCCTACCCTGGTCTTTGACGGTATTGCCTACGGGATGCTCCTGTTCATCCTGGCGGTAGGCCTGTCGGTCACTCTGGGGCTGATGAACTTCATCAACCTTGCCCATGGCGCCTTTGCCATGCTGGGGGGCTATCTGACGGTGGCGTTCACCCAACGCCTGGGGGTGCCCTTCGTGCCGGCCATCCTGTTGGCCTTCCTGGCCACCGGACTGGTTGGAGCGGTGCTCGAGCGCCTGCTGTATCGGCCGATGTATCAGCGCTCGCATCTCGATCAGGTGCTCTTTTCGATCGGGCTGGTTTTCATGTCGGTGGCGGCGACCGACTGGCTGGTCGGTTCGCAGCAACAGAACATTCACCTCCCCGGCTGGCTGCAGGGGCGCAGCGAGTTCGGCGAAGGGGCCCTTGGCATGGGGCACTATCGGCTCTTCATCATCGCGGTGTGTGCCTTGCTCGTTCTCGGGCTTCAGGCGATCCTCTCCAGGACCCGGTTCGGCGCACGACTTCGGGCCAGTGTCGACGATGCGCGGGTTGCTGCCGGCCTTGGTATCGATGTGAATCGGGTGTTCAGCCTCACCTTTGCCGTGGGCTCGGGGCTGGCGGGCCTCGGGGGAGCGCTGGGTGCCGAGGTGCTGGGTCTCGATCCGAGTTTTCCGCTGAAATTTCTCGTCTATTTCCTGATCGTCGTGGCGGTCGGAGGCACCTCATCGGTGACCGGACCACTGCTCGCGGCGCTGCTGCTGGGCCTGGCCGATGTCGGCGGCAAGTACTTCATTCCGAAGTTGGGTGCCTTCATCGTCTATGCGCTCATCATCGCCCTGTTGCTGTGGCGCCCGAACGGCCTTTTTTCCCGCGGCGGGAGCGGTCGGTGATGCTGCTGGCGACTGACCGATGGCGCGAGCGTCTCATCGTCGGGTTCCTCTTTGCGGTGGCCTTCGGGTTGCCCTGGCTGATGCCCTCGCGCGCGCTTTTTGTCGCCGAGACGGCCAGCGTGGCGCTGTTTGCGCTGTCGCTTGACCTGGTGCTCGGTTACGCAGGCATCGTCTCGCTGGGGCATGCGGCTTTCTTCGGCGTCGGCGCCTATGCCGCAGGGCTCTTTGCCAAACTGGTCATGCCCGATCCGCTGACCGGCCTCGCCGTGGGCATCGCGGTCGCTGCGCTGATGGGCCTTGCCTGCTCGCTCACCATCCTGCGCGGTTCCGATCTCACCCGCATCATGGTCACCCTTGCGCTCAGCCTCCTGCTCTACGAACTGGCCAACCGCTTCGATGCGATCACCGGCGGGGCCGATGGGTTGCAAGGCATGGCCATGGGGCCCTTGCTCGGGCGATTCGAGTTCGATCTGCAGGGGCAGGTGCCGGCCACCTACGCCCTCGCGGTGCTCTTTCTGGCACTGCTGCTCGTGCAGTGGGTGGTTCGCTCGCCCCTGGGCGCAACGCTGCTGGCAGTGCGCGACAACCCGCTTCGCGCTGCAGCGGTCGGCATACCGGTTGCATCGCGGCTGGCCTTCGCCTATGCGTTCGGAGCTGCGCTCGCCGGTGCTGCGGGTGCGCTGGTTGCGCAGACCTCGGGCTTCGTCTCGCTCGAGGTCTTCTCGATCGAGCGTTCGGCCGATGTGCTCCTGATGCTCGTGATCGGTGGTGCCGGCTGGGTCTATGGCGGAGTGCTCGGCGCGGTCGCCTTCAAGGTGCTCAACGAACTCGTCGCAGGCATCACGCCGCAGTACTGGACGTTCTGGATGGGTCTTTTCCTGCTGGCGATCGGGCTTCTCGGGCGTGAGCGGGTACTGCGCCCGTGGGCTCTCTGGCAGCGCCCTTCGACAAAGGCAGTGCGGTGAGCGCGCCCGTCCTTCGAACCGAGCGACTCGAGAAACGCTTTGGCGGCATCGTCGCCACTGACTCGGTCAGCCTCTCGATCGCGCCGGGTGCGCGGCATGCGCTCATCGGCCCCAACGGTGCCGGCAAGACCACCCTGGTGAATCTGCTCACCGGCGTTCTTCCGGTCAGCGCCGGGGCGGTCTACCTCGACGAGGTCGACATCACCCGCTTGCCGGTGCATCGTCGGGTCGCTCGCGGCATGGTGCGTACCTTCCAGATCAGCCAGTTGTTTCGTTCCTTGAGTCCGCGCGAGACGCTGGCCCTGATCGTCGGGCAACAGCGTGGTCTGGGGCGTCGCTGGTGGGGCAGCCTGGCGCGCGAAGCGTCGGTCATCGAGCGTGCTGACCAGTTGCTCGAGCAATTTCGCCTGGCGAGCGTACGCGATGTGCGCACCGATCAACTCGCCTATGGCAAGCGGCGGCTGCTCGAAATCGCCATTGCGCTCGCCTGCGAGCCGCGGGTGCTGCTGCTCGATGAGCCGGTGGCGGGCGTGCCGGCCGGAGAGCGTGAGGAGATCCTGCAGACGCTCGCTGCATTGCCCGCGCAGGTCTCGATTCTGCTGATCGAGCACGACATGGAACTGGTGTTCGGGTTTTCCCGCTTCATCACGGTACTGGTCAACGGGTCTGTGCTCGCAGAAGGCGAGCCGGCCGCCATTGCCGCCGATCCAAGGGTGAAGGCGGTGTACCTGGGCTCGGGTGCGGGGCACACGCCGTGACGCCAGCCAGCAGCACCCTGCCATCGCCTGGCGCACCGCTATTGTCCAGTACGCCGTTACTGTCCGCGGCGGGTCTGAGTGCCGGCTATGATGCGGCCATCATCATCGAAAATGTCAGTCTTGAACTCGGTGCTGGCGAAACGCTGGCCCTGCTCGGCCGCAATGGCACGGGCAAGACGACGCTGATCAATACGCTGGTCGGCGCCACCGTGCTGCATGCCGGCACGATCCATCTGGACGCGGTGCCGCTGCACGGCCTGCCCTCGCATCTGCGGGCCGCAGCCGGTGTCGGCTGGGTGCCCCAGGAGCGTTCGATCTTCCGCTCGCTCACCGTCCTGGAGAACCTCACGGCGGTGGCGCGCGCGCCACGCCCGGGGCAAGCCCCCTGGACTCCCGAGCGGGTATTCGAGTTCTTTCCGCGCCTTGCCGAACGCCGGCGCAATCTGGGTACCCAACTCTCGGGGGGCGAGCAGCAGATGCTGGCGATCGGCCGCGCGCTGGTGCTCAATCCGCGTCTGCTCCTCCTTGATGAACCGCTCGAGGGCCTGGCGCCGATCATTGTCGAGGAGCTCCTTGCAGCCATCGCCCGCATCACCCGCGATGAGGGACTATCTGCCATCATCGTCGAGCAACATCCGCAGGCCATACTGGCGATCAGCGAGCGAGCCGTGGTGCTCGATCAGGGGCGGGTCGCATTTGCCGGTGCCGCAGTCACCCTGCGCGATGATGCGGCGCTGCTCGCCTCGCTCATCGGCGTGGGTGGATCAGCGGCCTGACCACCACCCTTCATCATCGAGTGCCCTCCATGCCTGCCCAACCGCTGATCCTTGTGCCCGGACTCATGTGCGATCACGCCGCCTGGGAGCCAGTCGTGCCGCATCTGGCGGGCCTGGCCGAGTGCCGCGTGGTCGATCATGGCCGTGCCAGCAGCCTGGTCGACATGGCTCGGCAGGTGCTTGCCGCAGCACCGGCGCGCTTTGCCCTTGCCGGGCATTCGATGGGCGCTCGGGTCGCGCTCGAAGTCGTGCGTCTTGCGCCTGAGCGTGTGACCCGTGTGGCGGTGCTCGACAGTGGCCACAGGCCGCGCGCCGAGGGCGCTGCCGGCGAGGCTGAGGCGGCCGGGCGGCATGGCTTGCTCGCGGTTGCGCGGGAGCACGGCGTGCGCGCAATGGCGGCGCAGTGGGTGACCGGGATGGTGGCGCCCCATCGCCTCGCCGATGAACGCTTGATCGCGGCCATCCTCGAGATGTTCGAGCGCAAGGATGTCGAGCATTTCGCTGCGCAGATCAGGGCGCTGCTTGCGCGTGCCGACCTTGCGTCGGTGCTGGCAGGGCTCGATGTGCCCACCCTCGTGCTGTGCGGACGTGAGGACGGCTGGGCGCCGATCGCGCAACACGAGGCGATGCATGCGCTGGCACCGCGCTCGCACCTCGAGGTGATCGACCGGGCGGGGCATATGGCGCCGATGGAAGAGCCGGTGGCGGTTGCCGCAGCCCTGGCGCGGTGGCTCGCGGTGGAGGGCTGAGCGCTGATGGGTATCGAGATCTTTGCCGACATTCCCGGCACCCGCATGTTCGATGCGCTCGCGGCGAGCCGCGGGTATTGGCTCAATGCGTTCTGCCAGTCGCTCATGCAGGCACCCAACCGGGAGCGGTTCAAGGCCGATGAGCGCGGCTTTCTCGACGAGTGGCCGCTGTCGGAGGAGCAGAAGCAGGCGGTACTCGCGCGCGATCTCAATCGCTGCATCGACCTGGGGGGCAACATCTTCTTTCTGGTGAAGATCGGTGCCACCGA
>CAIKRR010000040.1 GCA_903829815.1 uncultured Pseudomonadota bacterium
ACGATGGCGTTGAACTCCACCAGCACGTATTCCGACTTGGTGGGCTGCAGATCGGCGTTGACGACGGTGCCGAGGTTGAAGCTGAGCGATGTCCCACTCACGCTCACGTCAGCCGCCGGCAGCACGAAGGTGGGTGTGATCGTGTTGATGCTCGACTGATCGCCCTGGATGGCGAGTCCGGCGCCCGACAGACCCGTGGCGTCGGAGGTGATCGACAGGCCATCGCTCGACACGAAGGCGATGGTGGCTGTTCCATCATTGAGGTAGCTCACTCGCCCGCCCGTGAGGGTCATCAGCAACTGCAGGTTGCTGGTGGTGCTTTGCGGCAGGTCGACCAGCATGCGATAGCGCACGATTTCGCCGATGGCCACAACCGAGGTCACGTAACGACCGGCCGAGATGCCCGGTGCTGCCATCGGGGTGAGGTCGGGCGTGGCTGATTCCGAAGTCACCTGGGTGAGTTCCGGGGTGGCCGTGAAGATCGTGAAGGCGCCCGAGGCGCTCGTGGCAAAGTTGTTCCGGACCGCATTGGCAGCCCCGGGTCCGTCGGCCCCGGTTCGCTCGGTGTTGGCTGCGGCGGCCACGCCGGTGCCGTTCAGTGCCGACTGGCCAGCGTAGGCGCCGGGCAGCGAGGTCCAGGTGGCCTGAGCCGTATTGGTGACTGTCTGGCCGAAGGCCACGGCCTGAACGACCGTGGCGCTGAACGTGAAACTCACCGACTCACCGACGCGCAGGTTGCTCAGGGTACTCGCCAGGGCGCTCGCGCTGGTCTGACTGCTGTCGACGGAGCCAAACGAATTGTTGGTCGTACTGATCAGTTGCAGGTTCTGCAGGCCCTGCGGCAGGGCATCGGCAATGGCAACATCCCACGCATCGGTTGATCCGGTGTTTCGTACAACCAGAGTGAAGGTGACCGTATCGCCGTACTGTGCCTGCGTGCGGTCGGGGGTGAGCGAGAGCGAGAGTGCGGGCTCCTGCACCATGACGGCGATGCTGCCCGAGCGAGCGTCAATCGGGTTGCTGGCGTCGGGGCCACTGCGGATGGCGCCTTGATTGACGAGGCTTAGCCCTTGGCGGTTGGCGAGCGCGTTGAGCACCACCGCGCGGTAGGTGATCGTGACGGTCTCGGGCGTGGTGTTGTCGGTATCGGTGTTGGTGAGCGTGCCCAGCGAGAGCGTCATCAGGGCCCGATCGCTGCGAAACGTGGTGGTGGCGGCAAGGCCGCTCCAGGGGCCCAGGCTCGAGGTCACGGCAGCGCTGGCGGTGAGGCTGTCCACGCCCAGGAAGGCCAGTTGCCCGGGCGGCAACTGGTCGGTCACGACGGCGTTCGTCGTCGTGCCTTCACGCACGGTGACCACGAGCTGGTAGGTCAGTACTTCGCCGATCGCCACGTTGCTGCCGGTCGTGAACGCCTGGTCGGTGGCGATCAGTGATTTGGCGATGTTCGAGCCCGACCCCTCTGCCGTTGCCGAGTCGCTCTCTGCCCCATGCACGAATGACACGCCCCTGTAGACGCCGGCGTAGCTTGTGAGCGTGGCGGTCGAGGTGTAGACCACCTTGGGCTGTATCGCCACGGTCGGCGCCAGATCGAAGGTGATGAGGGCAACATCCGTTCCGCTCGACGGGCTCTTGGCACTGAGCACGGCAGCGGTCGGGTCGACCGGGTTCACGAGCCGGATCCCTTGAGCACTCTGGATCGCGGTGAGCAGGTCGGCCTGGGTCTTGCCGGCGGCGTAGGCACCGCCCGCGTCGACCAGAACGGTGCCGGCCGAGTCGGTGACGACCAGTCGGGTACCAGCGCCGTTCATGGCGTTGAAATGGAGGTTGGCTGACGCCTGGTTGAAGATCGGATCGAGTTGCTGGCTCACGCCGACGTCGTAGGCTCCCGAGGAGCCGGTGTTGCGCACCGTGATGGCAAACCGCACTGGGTCAGCCGAATCGATGCCGGTGACATTGGCATCGACCGGTGCTGCGCTCATGCCCGTGGTGTTGAGGATGCCGCCGGAGAACGGCACGGTGTTGGCGTTGAGTGCGTCGAGCAAGGTCCAGGACACGCCGCCGCCCGGGCCACTGCCACCCGCTCTCACGAAGTTGGCGTTGGTCTGGGTGGGGTCGACCGCGACGAAACCCTCGGTGATGACCAGGTTGGGTTCGCTGCGCGTCACCTGGACGATGGCCTGCTGTTGCAGCCTCGCGCCGGCCGAGTTGAACTGCGATTCCTGCCCCAGGTTGGTCATGCGCAGGCTGTCGACGTACTTGGCGGCCGAGGAGGTCACGGTGAAGAGCAGGTCGATCTTCTGCGGGGCCACGCTCGGGGCGAGGTAGCTGCCAAACTCGAACTGGATGCTGTTGGCCGAGGCCGAGGTAGTGACGCCTGTCGGTGTGAGCGGTGCGGTGTTGGTCGGACCGGCCAGCCACGTGCCGACCGCTGGCGTGGCGTCGGGACCGGCGTACCCTGTCCAGCCGGCAAACGAGCCGGTGAACCCCGGGTCGGTGGTGCTGAAGATGGGCAAGGGCAGAAAGGACTGCAGGTTCAACTGCTCGAAGCTGTTGGCGTTGAAGGTGTAGGTGAGCCGGTAGGTCACCTGATCGCCCGGTGCAATCCGGGTCGAACCATAGTTGGTGTTGCCGTCGATCGCGTAGATCGACAGTCCGAAGGCCCCTTGTGGAATCGTCACCCCGGCCCCGCTGTCATCGCTACGGCCGGTGTAGAGCGTGGCGTACCCGTGGGCTGCATCGAGCAGATCGGCCGTGGCCCGTTCGGTGTTGCCCAGGCCGTCGGTTTCCTTGACACCCAGATTGTTCTGGGTCGACAGAGGCGACCGGTACTGGTTGGCGATGGTAGCCCTGAAGGAGACCACGGCGCGTGTCGGATCGGTGGCGGGCGATCCGGGCAGTTGGGCGCCGCCGAAATGCCCGCTGCCGGCGATGGCTCCGGCCGTGATGGCGCCGGACAGATCAAACCCCATGCCGGTCGTGCCGTCGGGGTTGGCGGTGAGCCCGATGTCGGCATCGGCGAGTGCCTGGGTGCCGATGATCGTTCCGCCGCGGTAGAACGTGACGCTCGCCGAGCCGGGGGTGTAGACCAGTCCGTCACCCAGGGTGTCGTTGATCTGGAGGTGACCCGCCGTGAAGTAGTCGGATATCTGGGTGTCGAGCGTGTAGGTGACGGTATCGCCCGGGACGGCCGCGCCGCTGGTCACTGCGCCTTTTTGCGTGGCGATCGATTTTGCCTGGATGAGCACATTGCCCGCGCCGACCTGCTGCAGGGCTTGCTCCGCATCGCGCGGATCCTTTGGCATCCAGGTGGCGGTGGCGGTATCACCACCCACCAGAGTGGCCGGTGCGCCCGTGGCACTGGCGAGCACCGGATTGCCGTTGGCGTCGACCTGCGGCACGTAGAAGGTCGAGGTGAAGCTCTGTGTGCCGGTGACGTTGCCGAAGTCCCAGATCACTTCCGCATTGTTGGACGCCTGCCCGACCGCAGGCGCGCTGAGCAGCGTCCCGGCACTGGCACTCGCCGACACGAACGCGATGCTGTTGGGCAGGCTCTGGATGATCTGGAGGTCGCTGAGCGTCTGCCCGGGGGCGACCTTGACGGTCGTGACGATCTGGCCGGGAAAATCGGGGCCGGTTGCCAGTTCGCCTTCGGCGTTGGCAAAACTGGTACTCACCGTGTAGACCCGCGGTGAGACGGTCAGGCTTGCACCGATCGCACTGGTGATGCTCGGGTCGGTAGCCCAGTCGGCGATCGGTGTCAGCCCATACTGGAACCCGGCGCGCGACTGGATCGTGAGGTCGGCTGCGGAACCACCGGCCGGGTCGACATCGGCAAGGTCGCTCAGGCTGGCATTGACCACGATGGGGGCAACCGGTTGTCCTGGGGTGAAACTGCCAAAGGGCAGTTGCAGCACGACCAGTTGATCGCCCGGGTGACCGCCAAAGGTCGAGGCATGGACGACGATCGGGTCGCCGTTCGAATCGCGGGCCAGCGGGTGGGTTGCGTTGCCTTGAGCGTCGAACGTGAGTACGGTGGTCGTGACCGCCGTACACATATAGGTGGCCGAGTTGAAGCTGACGCCGTCCAGGGGACCGCCGTTGACCCCGTCTTGACCCAGATGGGGAATGAAGAGGTCGACCCAGGGCCCGTAGCCGGTCTGCATGCCCGTATTGCCGAAGTCGATCTCGAACGAGAACGATGTGCCGATGAGTACCTGGCTGGTGGTGACGTTCGGACCGGTCGGGAAGGTGGTACTCGGTGCTGCATCGAGCGCTGCTTCGGTGCCCACGATCGATCGGGTATCGATTGCCAGTGGCGTATGAATCGATCCGGTGGCGTATTCGAGCGTCCAGTCGCCACCGCTGCTCGCCGCGCCAGTGAGGTTGGTCGATGCGGCTACGACCGCACCCGTAAGGCTCGCCACTGCATCGACAAACGCATGCCCGGCCTCGCCTTGCGCGAGATCGCACCCGAGCAGCAGGATGCCTGCGCCGGGCGCAAGCGCGGTTCGCCACTGACCGAAGACCTCGCCCGCGCTTCCTTGCAGGGCCGCGAGGTCCAGGGTGCGGTTACCCAGCAGCAGTTCGCCGGGTGCGCCGTGCGAGATGATCTGTAGCGAATCGACCGGCTCGGTCTGCGCCGCCAGAGTGTTGCTGATGATCTGCAGCGCATTGGCGCTGGCATCGATCAGGATGGCCGTTGCGCCCGGTGCGACCGTCTGCGCCAGTTGCGGGGCGTTGGCGACGCGCGTGTCGATGAAGACCAGGGTGTGGCCGGGCCCCGAGCCCGTCTCTGCCAGTCGCTCGGCCGGGTTCGCGGCGCTTGGGCCGGCCGCCTCTGCCAGCGCTCCGCCTGCGGCAGAGGCGGCATCGGCAACGCAAGCCTCAGCCGGGCTCTCCGGGTGGCTGGCTGTTACGTCCTGACTTGCGGCCGTCTGCGCGACCCCGGCTCCATCGAAGAGCATCCGGGGTTCGAGAGCCAGGAGGCGGGTGCGGGTGCGGGTGTGGGTGATCATGCACGGGTCATGCTGAGGGAGCCGCTTTGACGAGCAAAGTCTTGTCGCCAGGATCCGGTATTTACTCACATATTGCGAAATATTGCTTAACAGCGTGAAATATTCACGATCTCTCGATGCTCTGGCGCGTTTCATGCTCGGGCTTCGAATAGCGCGCTGGACGCTTTCTGCGCGATGAGCAAAGACGCTGGCAGCACCCGCTCAAAACCCGCTTTCACGAAGAATCAGGGCTGCCGTGCGGCTGAAGAGGTTGCTCGCGACCGCCTGCAGGCCGATGTCGATGCGCGCCCGCCCGCGCAGCACCCTGTCGGCATCGGGGGTGCCGGGATCGGCCTCGATGGTTATCCGGTAGAGCGGGTCGTGGGCGCGCAGGCTGCGGCCTGGTTCGGCACTGACGGCAATTTCTCCCCCGTGTGTCGAGGCAAGCAGCGGCCGAGGCACGATGGCCATGACAGCGGTGTCGATGCTGCTGATATGGCCGCGGACGACCGGCCGGCCGGCTGCCGCCGGGTAGAAGCTCACGGCCTGACCGGGTGCAAGTGCACCCACCTGTTGCTCGCCGACATAGGCTTCCAACAGGGCGCCGCGGTCACTCGTCACCCGCAGCAGAAGCTGTTTCGGGTTGACCCAGCGGTCCTGGACCAGATCGGTCGGCAGGTCGCGAACACGGCCGTCGCTCTGGGCGATCAGGTCCAACTGTGCCGCCTCGGCCCGCGCCGCTTCAAGGTCTGCCAGACTCTCTGCCAGTTGTTCCATGACGACTCGCGTGCGCTCGAGTCGTTGTTCCGAGGTGCCGCGTAGCCTGAGTTCGGCTTGATGGCTGCGGATGCGCATCTCGGTGCGCTCGATGCGTGATTGCAGATCGGGTGACTCCAGCAGCACCAGTCGATCGCCTTTGCGAACGAGGGCGCCGTTCCTGACCGCTACTTGGGCAACCCGGGCTGGCACAGGGGCAAACAGGTTCTGTTCCTCGCGTGCGCGCATCAGGGCCGGCGCACTCACATCGCTTGCCACCGGAACCAGCCAGGCGAGGAGCGCCAGCGTGATCAGGGTCAGACCGATGGCGTGCGGTCGCCAACGCATGTCGAGTCGATGGCGCCAGAGCCAGCGCATCTCGGTCCAGATCGGTCGCGCGATGAACCACCCGATCTCTACGGCCATCAGCGCGATGCCCAGCAGCTTGAAGAACAGATGGTAGACCAGGAGCGCGATACCCAGGAAAAGCACCAGCCGATAGGCCCAGGTGGCCAGCGCAAAGAGAATCAGCCCCGCCCGCTGACCAGGGCTCCAGTCAGGCTCGGGTGCGGCATGCTCGATGCCGAATACCCGACTGCGGATCCAGTGACGGGCGAGGGCGCCGCTGCGCTCGTGAAGATTGGGCATGTCGAGCGCGTCGGAAAGCAGGTAATAGCCGTCAAAGCGCATGAATGGGCTTGCGTTGATGGCCAGGGTGAGCACCCAGGTCGTGGTGGCCAGCAGGAAGAAGACGCTGCGCACCGGTCCGTCGGGGGCGAGGCCCCAGCACAGTGCCGCAAGGATCGCGAGGGCGAGTTCGGCTGTGATCCCGGCGGCTGCCACGCGGAAGCGGTGGCGCGGATTGGTGAGCTTCCAGCTCTCGCTGGTGTCGGTGTAGAGCATCGGCCACAGAACGAGGAAGGCCACGCCCATGGTGGGCACCCGCACACCGTAGTGCCGTGCCGTCCAGGCGTGCGCCAGTTCGTGCAAGGTCTTCGACACGCCGATCGCAAGCGCATACCCGAGCAAGCCCTCGAGGGTGAAAAAGTACTGGAAGGTCTGGCTGAAGGTTTCCCATTGTCGCGTCACGAGCAGCAGGTCGGCCAGCGCAACTGCGGCAAGCACGGCCAGCATGAACGGATGCACGAGCGCTCGCGCCAGCGGCAGGGTGGCGTCCAGGAATCCGCTCGGACGCACGAGTGGAATGCGAAAGAAAAGGTAATGGTGCAGCAGCGTTTCCTGCCACGGCCGTACTCCAGCCAGCCAGCGCCGCTTCAATCCCTGCTGTGCGCGGCGATCAATGCCGAGCAGGAGCTGGTTGCGCCCAAGAAATTCGAGCAGTTCGGCCAGTTCGGCCGGCTGCGGTTCAAGCGTGGTCTGGGCCGCAACCCGGGCGATGAGCGTGCGACCGTCGGCGACCTCGTCCCAGCGCGAGAGCAGTTCGAATTCGAGCCAGCCGATCTGGAAGAAGCGGTTGCGGATCGCATCCTGGATGCGCCAGGTGGGCGAGCCGTCGCTCTGGACTGGGCCGGGCAGCAGCTTCAGGTCTTGCCGCAGTGGGGGCAGTTGCCGGTCAGAGATCGCGGGTGTGTCCACGTGGGCGAGGGAGCGTCCGGTGCGTGCCCGGTGTGCGCTGTTGCTGATCGGGCGGGGCGATGGGGTGCACCTGCAGCGGCGCAATGATTCGCAATATATCAAGCTCGGGCCCGCCGCAGGCGATACCTCCGCGCGCATCTCGGGCACGGCTTGGGCTAGCATGTCGTGCCAATCGCTGCGCCAGGCACTGCCTGGGCAGACGAGGGTTGCGATCACCAGACAAGGGAGGGGACATCATGGCAACGGGTATCGGTCGTCAGGCGTGGCACGTGGTGCGGGCAGCGTTTGCCGGTTCATTGCTGCTGGCAGGTGTTGCGCACGCCGAGGTGCGTGGGCAGGTGGTGGAATACACCCAGGGCGGACAGGTGTTCGAGGGCTACCTTGCCTGGGACGATGCGGTGCAGGGAAAGCGTCCGGGGGTTCTGGTGGTGCAGACCTGGACCGGTGTGGGTGACTTCATTCGCAAGCGCACCGAAATGGTGGCTGCCATGGGTTATGTGGCCTTTGCCCCCGATGTCTACGGCAAGGGCGTACGCCCGAAGCCACCGCGCGAAACCGGGGCCGAGATGTCCAAGTACACCGGCAACAGGCCGCTCCTGCGTGAGCGCATGACCGCCGGATTCGATGTGCTCAAGGCCAACCCCATGGCCGATGTGTCGCGGCTTGCGGCGATCGGCTTCTGTTTCGGTGGTACGGGCGTGCTTGAACTCGCTCGTACCGGGGCCGACCTGCGCGGTGTGGTGAGCTTTCATGGCGGGCCCTTGAGCAGCCCCACACCGGAGGACGGGCGCAACATCAAGGGCTCGGTGCTGATCCTGCACGGCGCCGATGATCCCAATGTGCCGGCCGCCGACATCGCTGCTGTCCAGAAGGAGTTGCGCGATGTAAAGGCCGACTGGCAGTTCGTGGCCTACGCCAATGCGGTGCACAGCTTCACCGATCCGGCTGCGGGTAACGACAACGCGCGCGGCGCCGCCTACAACGCCATTGCCGACCGGCGATCGTGGATCGCCATGCAGGACTTCTTTCGCGAGATCGGCATCGCGAAGCCCTGAGCGAGCCGGGCCCCGGGGCCTGCGGCCCCGGACAGTGTGACGTCATGTCGGCGTGGCCGGTGATGCGGGGTATGCCGTGCTGCCGAGGCTTCTCCCCTATCAGGTGAATCGGGTCGCGATCGATCCGGCCGAGCGATTGGGATCGTTGCCACGCATCGGGCCTGTCCTCTGTGCACCCGCGCCGGCGCAGGCCACAGAGCGTGATCCGAGCCGCAAAGTCGCACCGAACGCAGTGGACCTCAAGGAGGGCAGATAGTGAAAGCGATACCTGCTGAGGAGCGTGAGTCAGCGCCGTTGTGCCGGGTTGGTTGCGGCCGTGCGGCGGCGAGGGCGCTTCGCGTCCGGTACTTGAGGCGTCTGTTCGTCTCGGGTCTGTCGGCCTTGGCCCTGAGTCTGGGGTGATGGATCAGGTTCTTCGGTGGTGATCAATGGCGCGTTGCCGTTTCCTCTGGCCGGGGGGATCGGTCGGTTTGTCGACGTCTACGGACGCATTCCCGCGCGCCAGAACGTCAGGCCTCAATCCTATGGCGACACCATCCTCATCACCGTGAACTTCTGAGCGCTCAGAAGTCGACCGCGACCGTCAGGAGCGACGGTGCTTGCGCTGAGCCAACGGCTGACAGGCTCGTTGCCGGGGTCAGGGTGATGGTATGGGGTACATCGGTACCGCACTGCACCGCCACCCAAGGCGCATATCCCTGAGCAGCCTTGCCGGACGCTTCGGCCGTGCCGCCGGCCAGGCTGCCGGGTGGCCTCGGTGCCTGCAGGTCGGTACTCGTCGTGCAGGCCGCCACGACGGTGGCCGACACGTGCAGTTCGGTTCTCAGTCGCTCGGCCGTGCATACGCCTGAGAACAGGAGCCCGGTCAGTACGCCCACCTGCCGCCGTCTTTTCACGCCCCGCCCTCCGTCTGGTGACCAGAGGACTATCGGCACGAAGCCCTGGCAACACGAGGGGGTCAGATCAACTCAGGCGGTACTCGTGCACACATCGAGGTCGCGAAGGAGCCCGTCCTTGATGTCGTAGATCCAGCCATGCACCGTGAGCGACTGGCCGCGGGCCCAGGCCGACCGAAGGATGGGCAGCCCGGTGAGGGTGCTGACCTGGGCCCGCACGTTGATCTCGCACAGGCGATCCCAGCGCTCATCATCCGATGCGATGCCAGACAGCGTCTGCGCATGGTCGCGGCACAGGCAGCGTATGGGGCTGAGCCAGCTCTCGAGCGGCTCGGCCAGCGCCGGGCCTGTGGCCGCCAGCACGCCGCCACAGTGGTAGTGCCCGCACACGATGATGTGGGACACCTGCAGCACATCGACCGCGTACTGGATCACCGACATGCAATTGTTGTCATCGGCGTGAACGATGTTGCTCACGTTGCGTTGCACGAACACTTCGCCCGGCGCCAGCCCGACGATGGTATTGGCGGGCACCCGGCTGTCGGAGCACCCGATCCAGAGGTAATCGGGGCGCTGGATGCCGGCGAGGCGGCCGAAGTAGGAGGGGTCGTCGGCGAGTTGCCGCGCCGCCCACTGGCGATTGTTGTCGAAGAGTTCAGGCAGGAATTTCATGACGCCTGATCTTAAGCGCATTGTGGCCGACTGTCTGCATTGACCGGTGCGCGCGCACCGAGCAATATTCGGTCAGCTGGCATCAGACCAGAGGTTTTCGAGGAGCGATCGATGAAACTCAATGTGAACGGCAGGGCGCACGACGTTGACGCCGACCCTGCCATGCCGCTTTTGTATGCACTGGCCGATGATCTGGGCTTGCGCGGGCCGCGCCTGGGTTGTGGTCTGGCGCAGTGCGGCTCCTGTTCAGTGCTGGTCGACGGACGCGAAATGCGTGCCTGCGTGACGCCGCTCTCTGCGATCGGCCATCGCGAGGTGACCACGCTCGAGGGCCTCCCGGGCCTTCACGCTCGATCGGGGCGTGCGCCAACAGTCTCGGGACTGCACCCGGTACAGGAAGCCTTCATCGCCGAGCAGGCACCGCAGTGCGGCTACTGCTTCAACGGCATCGCGATCAAGGCGGCTGAACTGCTTGCCGCTGACCCATCGCCCACTGAAGCCCGGGTTCGAGCGGCGCTCGATGGTCACCTGTGCCGTTGCGGCACTTATCCCCGAATACTGGCCGCCGTGATGCGCGCCTCGACCGCCATGGCCGGCGGTGCGCGATGAGTCGCCGCCATTTTCTCAAGGCCGGTGGCGCCCTTCTGGTTGCCATTCCGCTCGTGCCGCTCGTGCCGCTCATACCGCTCACGGGCGCCGCGGGTGCCGCGGGTGCCGCGGGGGCCGAGACCCCTGCTGCCGGCGCGGGAGCCGGGCTCCCAAAGAGGGCAGACCCCAAGTCGCTCGACGCCTGGCTGGCCATTCACGAGGACAACACGGCTACGGTATTCATCGGCAAGGTTGAACTCGGGCAAGGCAACAGCACGACGCTCTTGCAGATCGCCGCTGACGAACTCGATCTCGATCTTGCCCAGATGTCGGCCGCACGTATCGACACGGCGCATTCTCAGAATCAGGGTGCAACGGTGTCCAGTTCATCGATCCAGACGGCCGGCCCGCCTCTGCGTGCAGCGGCAGCCCAGGCGCGTGAGGCGCTCCTGCAGCGTGCATCGGTCCAACTGGGCCTGCCGGTGGCCTCCCTCACCGTGGAGGGCGGCATCGTGCGAGGGGGTGGGCGCCAGGTGAGCTATGGCCAATTGATCGGCAAGGGGCGGTTCGAACTCGCCGTGACTGACAAGGTGTCACTCAAGCCCGCCTCGGCGCGTCGCCTGGTCGGGCAGCGTGTCGCGCGCCGTGACATTCCGGCCAAGGTCAATGGGACTTACGAGTTCGTGCAACACGTGCGCGTGCCCGGCATGCTGCATGCGCGTGTGGTGCGTCCGCGAGGGCAGGGCGCCTACGGCACCATCCCTCGCGTGGTGTCGGTCGATGCCACGGCGCTCGCTGCGATACCGGGCGCCCGTGTCTTGCGTCAGCGCGATTTTCTCGTGGTGGTTGCCCCACGCCAATGGGACGCTGTGCGTGCGGCCGATGCGCTCAAGGTGCAATGGGACATGCCGGCCCGCCTGGTGGGTGATGGACAGTTGCACCAGCGCCTGCGCAGCGCCCCGACCACCGATCGGGTCATGGTGAACGAAGGGGACGCGGTGGCGGCGCTCGCTGCTGCCGAGACGGTTGTGGCGGGCCGCTTTGATGGCCCTTATCAGGCGCATGGTTCGTTTGCACCTTCGTGCGCAGTGGCCCAGGTGGATGATGGCCAGTGGCTGGTGCATTGCTCCACGCAGGATGTGTTTGCCCTGCGCGAACGCATTGCCAGCGTGCTCGAGGTGGACACTGCCCGTGTGCAGGTGCGCTATGTCGAGGGTTCTGGCTGTTTCGGCCACAACGGCGCCGATGATGCCGCCATCGCGGCCGCTCTGGCCTCGCGTCTGGCGGGAGCACCGGTACGCCTGCAATTCACTCGGGCCGATGAGCTGGGCTGGGACAATATGGGCCCGGCTCATGTCGGCGAGATGCGTCTTTGTGCCGGGCGCGATGGGCGCATTGCGGGCTACGAGTATCACGGCTGGCACCATGGCTGGATGATCGAGGAAACCGCCGAGCAGATGGCCCTGGGTCGAGAGGCCAGGGAGTTGGCCGTCGGACCCGGGTCGCTCTATGTGAACCGGTTCGATGCCGGCGGCATGTACCGTATTCCGAACTGGCGCCTGGTGAACCATGCGGTGTCAGGCCTCTCGGGGTATCTGAAAGGCGCCAATCTGCGCGCCCCGATGGATCTGCAGTATTCGTTTGCCTCGGAGCAACTCGTCGACGAACTGGCCTTGAAGCTGGACATCGACCCGGTCGAGTTTCGACGTCGCAATGTCGTGAATGCGCGCTGGGGCGGCACGCTCGAAGCCGTGGCGCGTTCGTCTGGCTGGCAGCCGCGTACGGCGGCGCCGGTACGCACCGGCCCACGCCTGGCCGGGCGGGGTGTGGCGCTCGGTACGCATCGAGCATCGATGGCGGCGGCGGTGGCTGAAGTGGCGGTGGATCGCGCCAGTGGTGAGGTGCGGGTGCTGCATGTGCATGTCGCGATGGACTGCGGGCTTGCCATCAATCCGGCTGTCGTCGAGAGCCAGATCAGCGGCATGGCCATCCAGGCGACGAGCCGGATGCTGTGCGAGGAGGTGCGTTTCGACGAGCGTCAGGTCACCAGTCTTGACTGGGTGAGTTACCCGGTGCTTCGCTTTGCCGCGCATCCGAAGGTGACAGCCATTGTCGTGCCACAACCCGACGAGCCTTCGCTCGGTGCCGGCGAGGAGGCCATCCCCGCCGTGGGCGCAGCGATTGCCAATGCGTTTTTCGACGCAACCGGGGTACGCATGCATGTTTATCCGCTGACCCCGGAGCGGGTGCGACGGGCGCTGGCGTGAGGGGTGTGTCTGCCGGCGCCCTTGCGCTTGTACTGACATCAGGTCTGCTGTTGGCAGGCGCTGCAGGTGCCCAAGGCGCGGCAGAGGGCGTGTCCGGGAAGGCGGCTACGGTCCCGGGTGCCTGGCCACACCGTGTGGTGCGCGTGGTGGTCGGGTTTTCGGGCGGGTCGAGTCCCGACCTGCTTGCGCGTGTCGTGGCCGAATCGCTCGCGCGCAGGCTCGGCCAGCCGGTGGTGGTCGAGAATCGTCCTGGCGCGTCGGGCAACATCGCGGCCGAGTTCGTCGCCCGTGCCACCGATGACCACACCCTGGGTGTGGTGATCAACGGCAACCTCGCGTCGGCAAAACTGTTGCAGCCCGATCTGCCCTTCGACCCCCGACACGATCTCGTGCCGATCTCGCTCCTTGCAACCGGACCGCTGGTGCTGGTGGCGCCAGCCTCGCTCCCGGGCGGTCGGGCGTTTTTCGATGCTGCGATTGCCCAGGGGGGGCGCTGGTTCTATGGCTCGGTCGGGCAGGGATCGGTGTCGCACCTGGGCATGGAAGTGTTGCGAACCCACGTGCCAGGTCTGGAGCCCGTTCATGTGGCTTTTTCGGGCAACCCAACCGTTCTGAGGGCGCTGCTGCGGCGCGATGTCCAGATGGCGCTGGTGCCGCCGGGTCTGGCGGCGCCCCATGTCGAGTCAGGCCGCCTTCAGATCATCGGCCTCGCGGGGCCGCGCACGGCACTGGCGCCTGGTGTTCCATCGCTCGCCGAACTGGGGGTGCCCGATTTTTCGCTCGAGGTCTGGGATGCGCTGGTCGGCCCGGCGACGCTCTCGATGCAGGCTCAGACCCGACTGGCCGCCGAGGTTCCGGCCGTACTGGCCGAGACGGCCGTGCGCGAGCGACTGCTCGCCCAGGGCTGGCAGCCGGTGGGCTCTTCGTCCGCACAGTTGCGTCAGCGCGTCGAGGTGGAGACTGCGCTGATGCGAACTCTCCTCGATAAGCGGCGCCCCGAAGCCCGCTGAGGCCTCGGCGCGTTTCCTCTCAGTGCGCGAGCGGGTCGGGGCGCAACTGGAAGTGTACGGCCATCGACGTGGTGCCTTTGCCGCCTTCCTTCAGCCAGGGGGTGCGGTCACCGCTGGTGGTCCACAGCCCGCGCCCTTTCCATCCGGCGGCCGGATTGTCGATGCGCCCGTCAAACCCCTTGGCGTAGAAGCTCAAGGGGTAGGGCACGCGCAGCACGATCATCTTGCCGTCCTTCAGCGCGATGAGGCCGTCGTTCAGGTTGCCGGTCGACATCGGGATGTCCTTGCCCAGGCCGAAGGTGTTGTGCTGGTCGACCCAGGTGTAATAACTCGATTCGGCACTGTTCTCGCCGATGCCCTTGAAGCCCGGCCCCGGGTACTGGTAGAACGCCCAGCCCTCGGGGCAGTGGTCGCCGGTGGCCCTGGGCCCGTTGAGGGGCGCGGTGCACTTGCGCCGATCGAAGCTGCCCAGATGTCCGCTGCCCAGGGACACCCACACCACGCCCTTGCTGTCGATGTCACCACCACGGATGCCAAAGTAAGGCTTGGGCACGTTGTAGATCTCGGCAAGGGCAGTCGCAGATGGGTTCGCCCCGGGCGCCACGCGCACGACGGCCGCCTGGCCGCCAAAGACGCCCACCGTACCCCAGACCGAGCCGTCGGCCGGATTGGGCATCACCGCATAGAACCCGCCATTGATCCGCTTGTCCTTCGTCGGGTCGAGCGCTTCATTGGGCTCGGCGTAGGCGTCGCGCTTTCCGTTGCCGTTGGTATCGAGCACGAAGGCCGTCCAGCCCTGCGAGGCAGCGGAGTCGCCGGTGGCCAGAAACTTCTTCGTGTCGATCCAGCCCAGCACAGGGCCACCACCACTGGTCCACAAGGTGTCGTTGGCGTCGTAGCCGAACTGCAGGTGATGGGTCTGGAAGCAGGTATCGACGAACCGGTACTTCATGGTCTTCGGGTCGAGCATCGTCACGTGACGATTGGCGTTGTCGATGGGGAATTGCCTGGCCGAAGGGTGATCCGATCCCTTGCGGCAAAAGTCCGGATTGGCTTGCGCGCGTGTGGTGGCCGACAGCCACAGCCGACCCTGGCCATCGAACATGCTGTTGTGGTTGTTGGCGCGGGTGTCCCAGATCGCCTCGTCGCCCCAGTAGGCCGAGGGCATCGTCGGCTTGGCAATGGCGGCGTGCCCCGGACCGAAGGCGGGTGGCGTGTCGACATCCCGCACAGGCGCGCGGAAATACGTGACCGAGTGTTTCTTCGGGTCGAGTATCGGCAGCATGTCGCTTGAATACTCGGGTGAGCCGATGAGTGGGCCCCAGGCATTCACGGTGGGCTTGCGTCGATCGGAGGCGATGAGGTCGTGCAGATAGTGCTTGTCGTCCATCCAGTCCCAGGTGGTGACCACGATGTTGCGTTCGACCCCTTCCGGGCGCTGGGGTTTCGTGTGGGGCAGTTCACCGCGTGCGACCCGTTCGGTCCACTCGCCAAAGTACTTGAAGGGCACACCGCCGAGCTTGTCACCGAGCGGCCCGATCATGAGCGGTGATGCCTGTCCTGACATCACCCGACGCATCCAGGCCTCTTCGTGGGTCTTGCCCTCGAGAAAGGCCTTCGGGATGGTGCGGGTCGACAGTTGCCCCAACTGATGGCAGCCGATGCAGGCGCGGTTCTTCACTTCGGTGAGCCAATCGTCGCGCGTGATGTTCTTCGGGATGTCGGTCGAGCCCCCGAAGGCTGACTGATCGGGAATGCCCAGCATCGAGTACCAGTAGATGGCCGGGTAGTAGCGTGCTGCATCGGCATCGCTGGGCGCCGGAACCGCCATGAGATTGACCCGGCTGCCTGTACGCGCGCTGACGCGCTGCGAATCGACCAGTCCGTAGCCGCGTACCCACAGCGTGTAGGTGGCCGCAGGCAGGTCGGGAATGAGGTAGCGCCCTTGCTCGTCGGTGACGACGGTGCGGGTAAACCGGGTCGGCAGGTCGTGGGTTTCGGCAATGACCCACACCCCAGCCTCGGGGCCGTGCGGGCCGCTGACGGTGCCGCCGATCTCGGAACGCGCGACGCGCAATTCCGGCGAGGCCCCGCTCGACGGGCTCATTGCCCGATCGGCAGCATGGACGGAAGCGCTACCAAGCGCTACGAAAACGAGTGCTGCAAGGGTATTTGCCGCGAGTCTGGCGGGGTGAGCCGACATGGGTTTCTCCTCTGAAAGTCGGTGTCTCCGGGGGGGCACAACGACCTCTTTCGGTCGCTCGATCACCACTGTACCCCGAACCGGACGGCTTGCGGGCGGTGGCCGGGTGGTCGGCATGTGACAGCTAAAGACGCACTGGCGCAGGCTTCTGGCATGGTCAATGTACTCGTCATTGCGCGACTCCATCGATCGCGCCGCGTCACTGCCCGATGAAGTCTCCCACCAGACGGTTGAAGGCCTGGGTGTGCTCGATCTGCGTCCAGTGACCGCATCGCCCGAACACGTGCAGTTGTGACCACGATATCCACTGCGCAAGCCTGAGCGATACCTCGAGAGGAATCACCTTGTCGTCGCGCCCGTGGATGACGAGGGTCTCGTGGGGAATGGCGCGGATGTCGACTTCGGCACTGGCCATTGCCTCGACCCAGCGCTGCCGCGGTGCCGGGAACATCGAGCCGTACGACTCCTGGAAGCCAGGACGGATGCTTGCTGCGTAGCGCAGGCGCGCAAGATCGTCGGTCACGAGGCGCCTGTCCCAGGCGAAGATGTCGAGCAGTGCCCGCATCGATTCGATCGAAGGGGTGTAGCCCCAGGTGGCATCGAGCCCCGCCGTGATCGGAAAGCTCACCGCACAGGCGCCCATCAGGACCAGCCTGCGAACTCGCGACGGGTGCCGGATGGCCAGCGCCAGGGCCAGTGCGCCGCCAAAGGAATTGCCCAGGAGATCGGTCTGTTCGATCTCGAGCGCGTCCAGAAAACCGATGGCATGCCCGATCCAGGTATCCATGTCGTAGCCGATGCCCGAGGGGCGCTCGGTGTAACCGAAGCCCACCATGTCCGGTGCGATGACCCGTGATCGGGCGGCAAGCGCGGGCATGTTCAGGCGCCAGTTGGCCCACGCACTCACGCCGGGGCCCGAGCCGTGAATGAGCAGCAGCGGATGACCACTGCCGGTGTCATGGTAATTGGTGTCGATGCCGGCAGCGCGGATGCGCTTGCCCAGTTCCGGATTGTCTGCAGTGGGTGTCATGGCGGCCGGCTTGTCGAGAAGGGGTGAAGGGAGTGGCGCTCCGTGAGCGCTCGAGCGCTGCAATCTACCGCACTTCGGCTGTTCCTTCGTCAGCTATGATCGGCACACAATTCCAGTCAGAGACACGCGAGACCCCCATGGAAGAAGCACTACGGTTCGACTCTGCCGGCCTGTCGCTCGCCGGCATCCTTCATCACCCCGAGGGTCGACCCGCCACGGATGCGAGTCGCTGCGCCGCCATCATCGTGCTGCAGGGCTTTGGCGGCAACAAGGGTACCAATGTCATTGTCGAGACGGCGCGTCTCTTTGCCCGCATGGGCTACTACGCCTTGCGCTTTGACATGCGCGGCTGCGGCGAGAGCGAGGGCGAGCGCGGTCGGGTGATCTGCATGGAGCAGGTTGCCGATGCGCGAAGCGCCCTCGATTGCCTGCGCCAGCATCCTGCCATCGATCCTGAGCGCATCGCGGTCATGGGGCACAGTTTCGGTGCCGCGGTTGCGCTCTACAGCGCGGGCACCGATGAGCGCTTTGCGGCCTGCATCTCCTCGGGTGGGTGGGGTGATGGCGAAGCCAAGTTCAGGCGACAGCACGCCGGCGCCGAGGCCTGGGGTCGCTTCAGCGCGATGCTCGACAAGGGGCGTCAGATGAAGGCCCGCGGCGAGACACTGATGGTGCCGCGCTTTGACATCGTGCCGATGCCCGAGCACCTGCGGCGCAATATCGCCCCGGGTTCCATCATGTCGTTTCCCTTCGATGTGGTGGAAAGCATGTTCGGATTTCGTGCCAACGATGTGGTTGGACGCATCGCGCCACGGCCCTTGCTCCTGATGCATTCGGCAAGCGATTCGGTGACTCCCACCGAACAGTCGATCGAACTCTTTCGCCACGCCGGCCAGCCGGCCGATCTGTACCTGCTCTCCGGTGTCGACCACTACATGTTTGCCGAGGGCAATACGCAGGTCTTCGACGTGCTCGAGGGCTGGCTGGCCCGCCACTTTCCGTGTGGTGCTCAGTCCGGCAAGGCGGCATCATGAACCGTGCTGCCCCGGTGCCCTATGGCCCTCCTGCGCTGTGCGATACCCGATGGCTGCGCAGCGCCCGTGCGCTGCGTGATCGTCTCGTGCAGCAGGGTGTGCACGTGCTCCGGGTCGCACTTGTGGCAGCCACCGTGCTGGCAGCGGGGGGTGCACCGGCAGCCGACTTTCCGCTGAAGCCGGTGCGGCTGGTCGTGCCCTATCCGGCCGGGGGCACGATGGATCTGGTGGCCCGTCTGGTGGCGGCTCACTTGCGCGAG
This sequence comes from uncultured Pseudomonadota bacterium, assembly GCA_903829815.1. Taxonomy (GTDB): domain Bacteria; phylum Pseudomonadota; class Gammaproteobacteria; order Burkholderiales; family SG8-39; genus CAIXPL01. The sequence goes on from CAIKRR010000040.1 coordinate 18,362, forward strand.
ACATGGCGCCAGCCGGTGATCGTCGAGAACCGTGTTGGCGGCAATGGTGCGGTCGGCGTCGAGCATGTCATGCGAAGTCCGCCTGATGGCTACACGCTCCTTGTCAACGGAACGCCGCTTCTCACCGTGCCTTACCTGCAGCCCACGGCCTATGTCGTCAGCCGCGATCTGGTGCCGGTCGTGGCGACGGCCGATGTCGATTTCGTGCTGGCGGCGAGCAACCGATCCGGCATCACTTCGCTGGCTGATCTGCTCGAGCGTGCCCGTCAGGCGCCCGGGCGCCTCAATTACGGCAGCGGCGGCAACGGGTCGCTCCCGCACCTCGATGTCGAACTGCTGAAGAGCGTGGCTGCGATCAACCTCACGCATGTGCCCTACAAGGGCAATGCGCTCGCGCTCCAGGCGCTGATGGCCGGTGAAGTCGATCTGATCTTCGATGCCACCAGTTCGATCATTCCGCTGGCGCGCTCAGGCAAGGTGCGTCCGCTGCTCATCGCCGGACGCCGTCCCATCGAGGCCCTGCCCGGTGTACCGATCTTTGATGCGGTGTACCCGGGGAGCGGCATCGACGCCTGGCATGGCATTTTCGGGCCGGTGGGTCTGCCTGCCGACCGGGTGCAGCGCATTGCTGCCGATGTGGCTGCGGTGGTGCAATCGCCTGAGGTGAGTCAGCGTCTGCGCGAGATGGGTTTCGAGCCGAGCGGCACCGGACCCGCCGAATTTGCGGCCATCGTGCGCCGTGATGACGAGCGCTGGGGGCGCCTGCTGCGAACCAACGCGATCCGGGCCGACTGAGACCATGCCCCAGCTCGTGCAAGACGGCCAGCTGCGCCAGGCTCTTGACGAAGTAGCGAGAAAGATTGGCCTGTCGAGCTCGTAGTACGGATAGATCCGGACCGATCCTCGCGCCCGGATCGGACTCTACAGCGGCATGTTCGAAGCCATCGCGCCCGGCTACAGCCGGGCGCTGAATGTCCAGGGGTTGATCAACCGGATCCCGCAGCCCTCGTAGTCGCTCGTGTTGCGGGTCGCCACAGTCGCTTCATGGACAAGGGCGATCGCGGCGATCTGACAATCGAACTGGCTGATGGGCCGGCCCGCAGAGCGGCGTTCGGCGGCGATGTTCGCGAAGGCCCGCGCCGCAGGGCGATCAAACGGCAGGATACGGTCGCAGAAGTCTTCCTCGAGCAGGCCTTCGATCGCGCTCGTGAGTGCCTTGCGCCGCTTTCCCGCAGGAAGGATGGTGACTCCGTGCCACAGCTCTGCTTCGCCCACTGTGGTGAAGTAGACTCTGGCGCCGTCTTGCCCAGCCAGCCAGTGCTCGACCTGCCTTGCGGGTTCTGGTCGCAGAAGCTCCGAGAGGACGTTGGTGTCGAGGATGATCATCGAGCCTGGCGGCCGAGTTGCGCAGGCTCACGCACAGGCTCGCGAGCGGGCAGTTCGACATCTGCCCGCGCTCCCGGCGAAACTCGGGCGCGGATCGCCGCGGCCAGATCGCGTGGTGAACCGGTACCGGTCATGACCCGCCGAAGGATGTCCCGTGCCTCCTCTTCCATCGAGCGGCCATGCTCGGCGGCACGCACACGCAGGCGCTGCTTGATGTCTTCATCGAGGTTGCGGATGGTGATGCTGGCCATGGCAGGTCTCCGGCATTGGCGTCTCCGTCAATTGTAATCAATGATTTCATTGCAATCAATGAGGTCATCGGAGCGCCGGCCGCACGCATCCTCCCGCATTCGGCGAGCCTTGAAACAGGGTGCGTGTGTCTTCCCGAAGCGCAGCGGCTAGTCGACCCGAATACCTGCCGTTCTGGCCACGGCACCCCAGCGCTCGATTTCGCTGGCGATCAGTCGGGCAAAGTCCTCGGGGCTGCCGGGTGCCACTTCGGCCCCCAGCGTGGGCAGCGCCTGGCGAACCGTGTCGCTTGCCAGTGCTTCGCTCAGTGCCCGGTTGACTCGCTCGACCACGTCGCGCGGCGTACCCGCGCGGGCAAGCAGACCTTGCCAGTCGCGAACCACGAAGTCGGGGAAACCCGATTCGACCATGGTGGGTACATCGCGCAGCGAGGCAAGCCGCTGCGGACCGGTCACCGCAAGCGGGCGCAGCCGCCCGGCATTGACATGACCGATCACCGGTGGAATCGCAGCGAACATGTACTGCACCTGACCGCCCAGGAGGTCGCCGATCGCCTGCGGAAACTGGTTGTAGGGCACGTGCTGGGCTTCGACGCCTGCGCGCTGCTTGAAGAATTCGCCCGCGATGTGCGCTGGCGTGCCAGCTCCACCGGATGCGTAACTCCAGCGTCCCCCGGGGGGCTTCATCAGGGCGACCAGCTCGGCAACCGAGCGGGCATTCACCGAGGGGGTGACCGCGAGCACGTTGTACGACCACACGGTCTGACCCAGCGCCACGAAGTCGCGCCGCAGGTCGAACGTGGCATGGGTGTTGATGGTCTGGGTTACCGAAAGCGGCATCGCGATCATCATGAGGGTATGGCCGTCGGCCGGTTGCCGCAGCACCTCACTGATGCCCAGCATGCCCATTGCACCCGGCCGGTTCTCGACCACGATGGCTTCGCCGCCCAGGGGGCCGCGCAGCCGCTCGGCGACGAGCCGTGAAACGATGTCGACCGGCGTGCTCGCCGCAAAGGGCACGATGATCCGGACCGGGCGCGACGGGTAGGCTTGCGCGCTGGCCGTGCTGCTCGCGAGTGCCAGGGCCCACAAGGCACCAGCCCCCACAAGAGCGGCAAGGCGCCTCGATCGGTGCCTCCTCCCGACGCCTGACACGTGCACAAGTGCGCCGTTCCCGATGGCCATGTCTGCCTCCCTCTCCGTGCGGGGTAGCTTGCCCCGATGCGCGACCCCGTCTCGTGCGAGGCCTGCCGTTCACCGCGGGTGTTCGTGGGGTCGTTACCCGGTGTCGTTGATCCCCCGCGGCGGTGTCATCAGTGTACCTGCCCGGACAGGGAGCGGGCAGGCGGGCGACCGTTCAGCCTGCGATCGGGTGTGCGCTCGAGGGCTCGGCGCGACGACGCTCGGCATCGGCCTGCATCGACAGGATCGAGCGCAGCGTGCCGGCGGTCTTGCCGAATTCGTCACGGCAGGCCTGGAGCGCGTCCTGCATCTCGCGCGAGATCAGTATGGCGCTCCGTACTTCACTGGCGTGGGTGCCCTCACGGCTGTCGATATAGCTCGACAGTCGGCCCGACTGGGTGGAGATGCCGGCCTCGATGTGGGTGAGAACGGTGGTGACCTGACGCAGCGCATCGAGCTGCTCGGCTTGCATCTGCAAGCTGTGCCTGGCCGTGATTTCGCGGGCGCTGCGCAACGCGCCCAGTTGTTCGCTGATCTGTGTCCAGCTGTCGATCCAGTGCGCACCGTTATCCATCAGACGCTGTACCTGCAGATCGACTGCGCTGCGCTCCTGGAGTGCCACCGACAGTTCGTGGACCCGATGGCCCAGCGTCTGCACCGATGCGTTGATCGAGGTCGACTCGGCAGTGACCGCAGCATGCTGCAATTGCATCTGCTCGAGCATCTCGATCCAGCGCGTCGGGTCGGCCCAGGGCGTGCTGGCTTCACGAGCTTCGCTCGTGTCGCCATCAGCGACGCTCGAACCCGATGCGCCATACCCCTCCTCACGGACCACCTGACGAATGCGGTCGATCACCGCTGATGCGGTCTTTCTTACCGACAGCACGGTGAGGCCCAGCAGCAGCGAGCCCAGCAGGCCGTAGAGTGAGGCCACGAAGGCCGTTCCCATGCCGCGCATCGGCTCCTGGAGCCGACGCACCATGTCGCCGAACATGGCGGTTGCATCGGTGCCGGCGGTGCCGCCTGCGCCCAGCGAGGCAAAGAGCTGGCCCAGATCATCGAGCGTGCCGAGCAGACCGATGAAGGTACCCACCAGGCCCAGACCCACCAGCGCACTGCCGATGAAGTTCGGCAAGCCGAGCATGCTGGCCAGGCGCTTCTCGATGGCCTTCAACTCGTTTTCGACCGCGGTCTGACGCATTCGGGTGGTGAGCAGCTTGTCGCCGTTGAGCAGTGCGAGCACCGGCGCGAGCAAGGAATGGCGTGATTTGGCCTGTACCAGACGGGTGCGCGCTTCGGTCGTGGTGGCATTGCGCCAGCGCAGGGCAAGCGACTCCTCGCCGACGAAGTGCGCCAGCGCACCCATGGCAAAGACGGTGCCCATCGCCAGTGCGACAAAGATGGTGTAAACGAGCGCCGGGTGCGGGGTCGAATCGATCGACCGGGTGATTTCGGGCTCGAAAAAGAACCACGCAGTGCCCACTGCAAGGGCCATCGGCCCGAAGCTCAGCAGCCAATAGCCTGCAATCGCGACGGCGCGCGCGAGTTTATCCACCGGGGTGGCACGAGTCGGGCGTAGGGTGGTCATGGTCATGGTCTCAGTTTTCACGGGGGTTCGGGATGATGGTGATCTGGCGATTGCCAGCCACCTCGCGCTGCTCGCCGCGGAACATGCGCGTGGTGATCGAAGATGCCGCGATGCCGGCACCGATGAGTGTTGCGCGCGCGGCCATGATGCGCAGGTAACCGGCTCGGCGGTCCTGTGCGTCCGACTCGTCGACCGAGGTGAAGAGCATGTAGGTTCGCGTACCGGCGGCCTGCTGCTCGCGCACCCAGTTGGCCAGACGGGCCTCTTCGCTCGTGACAAGCGAGAAGCGATCGCCCGGGAACACGATCTGCGCCAGGGGGTTGCCGCGCGAGTCGGTGAACTTCATCTGCACGCTGCGTTGCGCGGGGTTTGCCGTCAGGTTGTCGGGTGCGGCGGGCAGGCGCACGATGGTGGCGCCAGATGCCGGTTCTGGCGTCGATGCCTCGCTCGGTGTCGTGTTGACAGCCAGTGGGGCCAACCTGGCAGGTACCCGCTCGGCTGGTGCAGGGCGAACCGCCGCGGTCGCGCTGCTTGCGCTGGCCGCCTCGGCACTGCGCGCGTTGCGCGCCCGGTGGATGCTCGACTCCAGACTCACTGCAAAAACGCCCACCGCAAACACCCCCACCATGAAGAGCAGGTTGAGCACGATGTTGGTCAGCGCATCGACATAGCCCGGCCAGTAGGTGGCATCGTCATCGCCATCCAGAGCATCATCGAGGGTCATCGAGCACCTCCGGTATTCGTTGAAGCCGTTGAATCGGTGCGCTCGACATGAATCGCCATCTCGCGCGTGAGCGCGTCAGCTTCGCCCCCTTCGAGCATCTCGACATCGATATCAGCGCCAGCCGCCCCCGAGGCCATCAGGCTGCTGCGAACCGCCAGCAGTCGCATGTAGGCCGAGCGCTTCAAAGCGGGCTCATCAAGGGGAACACGAGTCCATACACGCCAGCGGCCTGGCTGGGCGCGTGCCACCTCCTCGAACTGACGCGCGAGCATCGGTTGATGGGCTGCCGGAACGGTCTGGGCATCCTGCGGGAAGATGATCTGGAACTGACCGCGCCCGGAGGCTGGCTGGCTGGGTCCGTACCGCTGCGCGGCGCTGCGCGGCGCCGGGCTTGCTGGCTCGGGGGGCTGCGGCACAAGACTGGCTGAGGCCGGCCCCGGGGCGGGTCCTGCCCGCACGAGGGCATCGGGCATTCGGGTCGGGGCAACCACAGCCTCCTCCGGTTCGGGGGGCGGCGCGCTCACGATGCGCTTGCCTGCTGATGCAGTGACGCGGCCCTGCTCGTCGAAATCGATCTGCCTTGCAATCTGGCTGATGGCCACGGTGAGGATCGCGAGCAGAAAGAGCATGGCCTGCGCAAGGCTCGCAATGGCTGCCACATAGCCTTGCCACATGGTCGATCCGTGCCCGCTTGCGGTACTCATGGTGCCTGCTCCTAGCGTTCCTGCAGTGATTCATCGAACATGCGGCTGATCGGCTTGGTGATGTAGCGCATGATGGTGCGGCGTCCGGTGCGAATGTCGACACTGGCTTCCAGCCCCGGGCGCAGCACGATCTTGCTGGCGCGCCGATTGGCCTGCTCGCTGTCGATAGCTACCCGGACCCTGAAGTAGGTCTGGTCGCCGCGCGGGGTCGGAACCGTGATGGCATCGGGGCTTACTTCGAGCACACGCCCGGTGAGGCTGCCGAAAACGGTGTAGTCAAAGGCGTCGAACTTCAGGTTCGCCGGCATGTCGACCTGCACCACCGAGATATCGCCCGGACGCAACTTCGCCTCGATCACCAGATCACCGTCAGTGGGCAGGATCTGCATGACCTCTTCGCCTTCGCGCACCACGGCCCCGGCGGTGTAGGCCCGCACCGTGTTGACCAGGCCATTGACCGGTGAGCGCAGATCGCTGTGCGCCAGATTCACATCGCGCTCGGCCTGCACCTGCACCTGGGAGGCACGTTCGGACTCGAGACGAGCAAGTTCGGTCTGGGCTTCCTGGCTGAAGCGGTGACGTCGATTGGTCATCTGTCCTTTCAGGTCGATGACCTGGCGCTCCATGCGCAGCACATCGGCCCGGCTGATGTCGCCGCTTCGAAACAGCGTCGAATTCATCTGCAGCTCTTCTTCGGCCAGGCGCAACTGGTCGCCGATGCTGCGAATCTCCTCCTCGAGCGCATCGCGACGACGCCGGAAGAGATCGCGTTGTGAGAGGGCGAGCAAGGGGTGAGCCTGCGCAAGCGCGCCATCGAGTTGCGGCTCCTGGCCGCTTACCTCGGCCCGCAGCCGTTCGATGGCCAGCTGCAGGGACACCAGGCGCAGTTGTGCTTCAGTCGATGCTGCCTGTTGGCGATCGCGTTCGATCGACATCAGCATCTGGCCAGCGACGACCCGCTCGCCTTCCTTGACCCAAAGTCGTTTGACGATGCCGGTCTGGGTGGCCTGGATCTGCTGGATGCGCTTGCTCGCGATCACCTGACCTTCAACCCGGCTGCTCTGGTCGATCTCGAACCAGTTGGCCCAGCCGGCGAAGGCGGCAATCATCAGTATCGACAGATAGATCGTGATCCGCGCACCGCCCGCCGGTTCGTGGTCGTCCTCGCTCCAGACCTCATCTTCGGTCTCGAAGTGCCCGTAGGGCACTACCACCATATCCCTAGCCATTGGCCGCCTCCTTGGCGATGCGTGCAGTGCCCGCGGGCGCGCCCGGTGCGTCGCCCGCACCTGCCTGTGCGCGATTGAGGGCGGTCAGCACCGCCTGTTTCTCGCCGTCGAGCACCACCTGGTGGTTCACCACCACGATGAGCCGGTTGACGAGGGCGAGCAGCTCGGGTTTGTGGGTGACGAGAACCAGGGTGTGGTTGACCGCGAGGGTGCCCTCCAGGAGCTTCAGGCACTGGGTCTCCAGCGCGCGGTCCATGGACGATGTGGGTTCATCGAGGAGCCAGATGTGTGGTTCGCGAAGCAGGATGCGGGTCAGCGCCACCAATTGCTTCTGACCACCGGAGAGGCCCATGCCGCCCTCGGCGATCGGCAGCGAGAGGCCACGCGGATGGCCCTGTATCAGGCCCATGAGCCCGGTGCGAGAGGCTGCCTCGAGGATGGCACTGTCACCCGGGTCGGGGATGCCGATCACGAGGTTTTCGCGCAGCGTGCCCGAGAGCAGTCGCCCCTCCTGCTGCAGATAAGCGACATTCTCGGCAATGACCGGTTTCGCAATCTGCGCGATATCCAGGCCATCGAGCAGGATGCGCCCCTCCTGCGGCTTGTACAGGCCACTGAGGGCGCGCAGGAGGCTCGTCTTCCCGGAGCCCACCGGGCCGATGATGCCGACCCGTTCGCCCGCGTCGATCGCCAGATGCGCGACCGAGAGCGCCACCGGCGTGCCCGGATAGCTGATTCGCAGACCCTCGATCTGGAAGCTGCCTTCGATGCGCTCGGGTACCAGTGCGCGCTCGCGCTCCGGGTGGTCGCGCTCGAGCAACCACAGGCGCTCCAGGCCGCGCAGGGACGCGCGCGCCTGAGCGGCCTGCGCCATGATCGAGGGCATCGAGGATACCGGCCCCAGCGCTCGCCCCGACAGGATCGAGCAGGCGATGAGGCCGCCCATGGTGTAGTCACCCTGCGAGACCTGCCAGGCCCCTACCGCGATCTGCAGCACATAGGCCATCTGGTGGGCGAACCCAAGCAGGTAGTGCGTGTTTTCCGAGGCGCGGCGCATGCGAAGCTCGAAATCGCGCGCTTCGTCGTTGGTGCTCACCCAGCGCGAGAGCAGTTGCCAGCCACCGTTCGATGACTTGATGGTCTCGGCCGCCTCGATGGTCTCGACCAGCAGCCCGGTCTTGCGGTTTCCCGCCGAGGTGGCCCGGTTGGCCATCGTCTCGATCGAGCGATGATGACGCAGGCTCATGAGGAGCGACAGGAGCAGGCACACCAGCGGAATGATCGCCATCAGCGGCCCGGCCAGCAGTGCCATCATGCCGAGGAATACCCCAGCAAAGGGCAGGTCGACCAGGATGAAGAGCGTCGAGGCCGAGAGAAACCCGCGCACCGACTCGTAGCCGCGCAGTTCGCCGGCCAGGCTTCCGACACTGGCTGGAAACTGGTCGAGCCTCACCCCGAGCACGCGAAGGAACACGCGGCGCACCATCGTGCGATCGACTTCGGTGGACACCGCATCGAGCAGATGCGTGCGCGACATCTTGATGAAGAGCTCGAACAGGTTGGCGAGCACCACGCCGGCGGTGAGCACCAGCAGCGTATTGAGTGCCTGATTGGGAATGACCCGGTCATACACCTGCATGCTGTAGAAGGACGAGGCCATCACGAGCAGGTTGATGAGCACGGTGGCAAAGACGATTTCGGCCATGCGGCTGCGGTTTCGGGTGAACTCGGCCCGAATCGACTGGAAGACCCGGCTGCTGCCAAAGGTAATGGGTGCGACGAGCTGCGCCCGGAGAAGCAGCAAGCCATCGAGCGATGCGAGCCTGCTTTCGGTCCACTGATTGGCCTCGATAGCCAGGTGCTGCACCAGCCACTGGCCGGCTGCGGTACGAGCCCGTACCAGGCACCAGCCGAGCGTGTCCGAATGTGCAAGCAGCGGCAGGACCGAGGGGTCGACACGGCGAATGCGACGTACCGCGGGCAGGCGCAGGGCGCGAATCACACGGGTGGCCAGGACATCGGGCCGTTCGGTGTGGGTTTCGGCCTCCTCGATCAGCGCGGTGAGTTCGAGCGGGTCCAGGCGTGCGCCCTGCATCGTTGCAAGGCGGCCGAGCGCCACATGCAGATCGTGATGGATCATTCACCGCCCCAGTCGCGCAGGCCGCTTGCGCGCACCTGCAGCTTTCGTGACAGAACGATCAGATTGGCTTCGAGGTCGGCTTGCTGCAATTCCAGTTGCAGTTGTTCGCGTACGAGGTTCATCACATCGAGCCAGGACTTGCGCCCAGCCTGGTACTGGCGCTCGTAGGAACTGGATATGGCACGGGTATCGGCCAGCGCGTCCAGAATGGCATCGAGCCGTTCGCGGATGGCGTTGAAGCTGAGCCAATCGCCATTGAACTCCTCGAGCAGATCGAGACGGGAACTGGCCAGGTCGCGGTCGGAGGCCTCCTGCCGCGCGATGAGCGAGCGGATATCCGATTCGATCGACAGGCCGGCACCGGGTTGCCAGCTCGCGCCGATGAAGGCGCGGTTGGATGCGGCTGCGTTGGCGATGGCGTAGTTGCCGTACTGGCGTTCCAGGCGCGCGTAGATCTCCGGGTAGCGCGAGGCGCGTCGCACATCGACCTCGGCAGCGAGCACCTTGAGATTGGCACGCAGTCGCGCCAGGCGCGGGTTGCGCTCGACCATCTGGCGGGTGAGCTCTTCGGGGGCAGCCAGGCAAAGCGAACTGACCGCTGCGCGGCCCAGGTCCGCTGCGGTGATCGAGGCATCGGCCAGTTGCTGCAGCGCGCGCAGTGCCGACTGACGCAGGGACACGAGGCGCGCCCGGTCATTGATGAGCTGGCGCAGACGACTCAGGGTCAGTTTTCGATCGACCTCGGGCGCCGCTCCGCCTTCGATGCGCCGATCCACCTGGGCTTGCAGCGCCTCGTGTGCGGCAATCGACTTGTCGGTGGCCGCGATCTGGCGGTCGTAGCGCCACCAGTCGCCCCAGGCAAGGGCGGTGCGGATGGCGATCTGTTCACGCTGATCGAGGAGGGCCTGCCCGCTTGCATCGACCTGTGCGCGCGCTCGATCGCGGTTGGCATCGAGCCTGCCACCTGTCCAGATCGATGCGCGAATCCCGACCACGGTGATGGCGTCATCGCCCGGGTAGCTCGGGTCGCGCGATCCGGCATTGACTCGCTCATGGCTCAGGATGGGACTGGGCCAGTAGCCCCAGCCGGCTGACTCGAGTGAGGCATCGGCCGATGCTCGATCGGCCAGACGTCCGAGTACCGAGGGGTGCTGTTCAGCCGACACGCGCATCATCCGGTCGATCGAGCCTGCCTGATCAAGGCCTGGGCCCGCCAGGCCACCGGGCTGAATGCATCCGCCAAGGGGCGCCAGCGGCGTCTGCATGCCAGGGAGCACAGTGGGTGTCATCGGTGTTCCGCTGGCGCCCTGGGCAAGCGCGGCCGGTGCAGGCATCCCCAGCGTCAGGCCCATTGCGATGACCAAGGCAAAGGCTGTGGCGAAGGCTGAATCGAAGCCTGCGGCACGCGTGAATGGCAGCCGCTTCATGCGGGCACCCCGGGGCGCACCGGGCGCTGAACGATACTCACCTCGTCCGCCGCGGCGAGTAGCGTTTCGCCAAACTCGCGCACGAAGCGTGGTGTATCAAAGAGCGGGCTCGTCGCGCGCGCCAGGCGCATGGCCTTGCGGTAGCGTGCGAGGCGCGCGCGGTCGCGCCCCAGTTCGATGGCCATCGTTTCGTAGGCATCCCAGTCGGCCACGACAAATTCGTGCAGGCCCAGGCCGCGCATCATGTGGGCCGACAGGCGCGACATCATCGTGTTGCCGGGTCGGGTGAGAATCGGCAGGTCGGCCAGTACGGCATCGTGTGCGGTGGCGCCGTTGCCGTAGGGCGAGGTATCGAGGAAGAGATCGGCCTGGCGCAGTCGCGCGCGGTATTCCGCCGGGTGGATCCGCTGGCTGAAGATGAGTCGCTCGGGGTCTGCTCCCAGGTCGCGGGCGTGCGCGATGAGGTTGCGCCGCGCGGTGGGGTTTTCTTCTACCAGCCAGAGCACGCTGCCCGGTACCGCCTCGAGAATCTTCATCCAGCGCGAGAACGTGGCCGGGTTGATCTTGTAGGAGTTCATGAGGGCGCAGTACACCGTCGCGCCTTCGGGCAGGCCACACGAAGCGCGGCTCGATTGCGCGAGCGCCGGCTGCGTCGGATCGACCGTGAAGTACACACCGGGCAGGTACAGGGGCTTTTCCGAAAATCCTTGCGGGCACTCGTCAGGAAAGAGTCCGCGTGCGGTCATCAGGTAGTCCACGGTCGGGATGCCGCAGCTGCCGAGGAACCCCAGGTAGGCAATCTGCACCGGGGCAGGGCGACGTGCCACGATTTCGGGGCGCGCGCCCGAGGTGAGCCCCGACATGTCGACGAGAATGTCGATCTCGGCGGCGCGTATTTCAGCGGCCGCCTCCTCGTCGCGCAGGGTCTGCAGCGGCACGTGATGATCGAAGCCGCGAATCAGTCGCTCGCGCATCGTGACGAGCGGATCGGGGATGGTCGTGAGATCGAAGCCGTAGATCTCGAACCGGCTGCGATCGAGCCCCTCGATGATGGGTGCAAAGAAGATGCTGGTGGCGTGCAGCCGGAAGTCGGCCGACAGGAAGCCGACGCGCAGTCGCTCATGCCCCGGGTAGAACTGGCCGCGCTGCACCATCGCCGGGTAAGCCTGGTCAAACGACTTCATCGTGAGGAACTGGCGTGCCGATGCGAGGTTCTTCACCGGGTCATCGATGAGCGCAAGAGAGGTGAGCGGCCCGATGCAGGTTTCCTGCGTTTCGACCGGGACGCCGATTTCCGCGTCAATCACCGGCCAGCGGCACATGCGCTGACGAAGCTGGATGATCGTGGCGATCACATCGGCCTGTGCCTTGTTGGTGGCGAGGCTTTGCAGCAGCACTTCCTCTGCCGGTTCGAAGCGGAAGTTGGCATCGAGCACCCGCCCGATGTTGTTCATGAGTTCGACCCGAACCGGGTCAGGCTGCAAGGTGCTTTGCCAGACCGCAATCGCCTCGTCGATGCGGCCTTGCGCTTCGAGGGCGGCTCCCAGGGCGATGGCCGCCGGGTAGAGGCTGGCTTTCTGCTCGAGCACCGAACGAAAGGCGTTCTCGGCCTGAACGAAGGCACGACTATTTTGCAGAAGGCGCCCGAATTCGTACCAGGCGAGGAAGGCGGTGGGTCCGTTGGGATTCTGCGACAGCCACTGGCGGTAGAGTTGGAGCGCGGCCGCCGGATGACCTCCTGTCTCGAGGGCGCGAGCGGTCTCCATGAGTGGCGCCAGGTCGGGAAGGGCGGGCGGGGACAGCGCGGCGCTCGCGCCTGCCTGCACAGTCATGTTCGAGCCATCAGGGCTCGGTGCCAGGTCGATCAGGTGTCCATCCGGGGTCACTGTGTTCACGGTCTTGTCGCCTTCGATGCAAGGTTGGACTGCATGCGAGGTATTCTGGCCAACAACATCGAAGGGCGAAGCACCATCCGGGGCATGCCTGTGACGAAATTCCGTCATCGGCGGCCACGACTGTCAGCCAATTGCCAACAAGTTCCGCCTTCCGCAGGGTGCTAGTGCAGCACCGCCAGTTGCGCCTGGCTCATTGCCGCCCTCTGGGCGGTGGTCCAGGCGAGGTCCTGGTTGTGCGTCATCGCATTCAGTTGGGTCGTTGATAGCGAGGCGATGTCGGCGGTGGGAATCGCAGCGATGGTGGCGGTGGCGAGCGCGTGGAGAGCAGTGGGTGTGAGCGCGCCGATCTGCGCGGGGGTGAAGGCCAGCACGTCGGCTGGTGTGAGGCCGGTGGCATTCGTACCCAGGCCTCCGATCGCTGCCGTGCCCAGCGCGTGCAGACCATCACTCGACAGTTGTGCGAGGCTTGCGCTGCCGATGGCAGCAAGCGCACTTGACCCCAGTGCCGCCACATCGGCGCTCGTCAGCGTGCTTGCCTGATCGGTGGTGAGGCCGCTCGCGTTGCTCCCCAGTTGTGCCACTTGGCTGGTCGATAGAGAGGCGATGGTCGATGTGCTCAGCGCAGCAAGACTGGCCGCATCGAACAAGGCAAACGCTGCGTCGGGTAGCAGACTTGCCTTGTAGGTCGTGAGTGCAGCAAGGCTCGCCGTCGGGAGATAGGCCGCCGCCGATCCAAGCCCACCAAACTGCCAGCCGCTCATCACCGCCAGATCGGCGGGGCTGATCTGGCCGATGGCGGCGCTGCCCAGACTCGCCATCTGGCCGCTCGAGAGCACCTGGATCTGATCGGTGGTGAGCGCTGCCATCTGGGTCGCTGTGAGGCTGCCCATGGGCAGCGCCCCCAACTGGCTGAGGCTCATCGCAGCAAAGTCGGCGGTGGGAATCGCAGCGATGGCGGCGCTGCCCAGACTCGCCATCTGGCCGCTCGAGAGCACCTGGATCTGATCGGTGGTGAGCGCTGCCATCTGGGTCGCTGTGAGGCTGCCCATGGGCAGCGACCCCAGCTGGTTGAGGCTCATCGCAGCAAAGTCGGCGGTCGGCAGGGCAGCGATGGCGGCCGGTGCGAGTTGCGCGAGATTGGTCGTGAGCAGGGTGATGTCAGCGGTGGTGATGCCCGCTGCGTTGCTCCCGAAGGCGGCCAGGCTGGCCGAGGGCAGCAGGGCGAAGGTGCTGCTGGTGATGGCTGCCACGTCGGCGCTGGGCAAGGCTGCGAGCGCTGCTGTCTTGAGCGTGACGACATTGGTGCCGAGTGCGCTGATGTCGGTGGTGGTAACAAAGCCCGCCGCATTGCTGCCCAGCGCCGCGATCTGGCTCGTGGTGAGTGCCGCGACCTGTGTCGTGGTCATTGCTGCCACATCGGCCGAGGGCAGCGCGGCGAAGGCAGCACTGGAAAGACTGCCCAACTGGGTGCCCAGGGCGACGATCTGGGCGGTGGTGAAGCCGGCCGCGTTGGTGGCCATGAGGCCCAGTGTCGTGCTCGATAGATAGCTCAGCTGGCCGATCGGTAGTGCTGCCAGCCCGTCGGAGTTCAGGTAGCTCGCGTTGGTGCCCAATGCATTGAGCTTGTTGTAGTAATTTAGGCCGGCCGCATTGCTCCCCAGGCTTGCCACCTGTGCGGTCGTCAGCGTTGCCAAGATACTGGTCGCAAGGTTGTAGATTGCATAACTGTTCAGATAGGCGACTTCGGTCCCCAGCGTGGCGATCTGTGTCGCGTTCAATCCACTTGCATTGACGCTCAAGTTGCCAAGCCAGGCGCTGCTTACCGACAGAAGCTGCGCGCTGCTCAAGGCGGCAATGGCAGTGCTGCTCAGGCTGTAGATTGCATTCTGGGCCGGGTTGAGCAGAGAAACCTGTGTTCCAAGGGCTGCGATCTGGGCTGCGGTGAGGCCCGCATTGCCGGCCACCATGCTGGCAATCTGCGCATTGGATAGCGCTGCGAGTTGGCCGGTGGTGAGTGCCCCTTCCGCTGCCGAGTTGAGGTTATAGATTGCATAAGTCCCAAGCGCTGCGACATTGCTGCCCAGTGCCACCACCTGGGCACTGGTGAGGCTGGCGCTGTTGCCGCCGAGCGCTGCCAGATAACTGGCCGGTAGCGCGGCGATGGCATCGGTGGGCAGACTGCCCAGCGCGATGCTGGACAGTTTTGCAAGCTGGGTGGTGCCGAGTACCCCGATATCAGCGCTACCCAGACCCGCCGCATTGGTGGCCAGGGCAGCCATTTGTGCGGTTGTGAAGGCGCCGACCTCGGCTGCGGGCAGGGATGCGATGGCCAGAGACCCAAGCGCACCGACATTGGTGCCGATTGCCGTCATGTCAGCCGTGGTGTTCAATCCCGCCGCATTGCTGCCCAGGGTGGCGACCTGGCTGCTGGTGAGTGCGGCGATCTCGGCGCTGGGCAGCGATGCAATCGCCAGCGACCCGAGCGCGCCGGCATTGGTCCCCAGTGCGCTCATGGCGGCCGTGGTGTTCAAGCCCGCTGCATTGCTGCCCAGGGTGGCCACTTGCGCGGCGGTGAGCGCCTGTATCTGGGCCGAGGGAATGGCGGCGAGGGCGGTCGAGGTGAAGGCCCCCACCTTGGTGCCGAGCGCGGCGATTTCGGCAGTTGTCGTGAACCCGGCCGCATTGGTGCCAAGTGCTGCAATCTGGTCGGTGCCGAGCGCAGCCGCATCATTGTTCGAGCCCAGCAGAGCGCTCAGTCCGGCCGAGCTCATCCAGCCGATATGGGTCGACAGTGAGGCGATGTCGGCACTGGGCCAGGCCGCTGCGCTGGCCGTGCTCAGGTTCAGCGCGGCACTGCCCAGTTGCGAGATCTGGGCGGTGGTCAACCAGGAAACCAGAAGCATCCAACTTTGAGAGGCGTCGTTCCGGGCTGGCATGCTGGCCAACTGGGTCGAGGTGAGTGCCTGTGCCTGTGCAGACGTCATCTGGTTGTACGGCGTCGATACGAGCGCTGCCACCGGGATGCCGGCAATGGCGGCCGGGTTGATGTACGAGAAATTGCCGTAGAACCCGTTCACCTGGGTCGGGTTCAGCACCGCCATCTGTGCCGAGGTGAAGCCGTTGAGTGCGCTCGTCGTGAAGGTGCCGTAAGACCCGTAATTGAGTGCGGCCAGATCGGTTGGCGTGATGGAGGCAAACTGGGTGCTCGTGAGGGCGCCCAGCGCGGCGCTGCCGAACGCGGCAAAGGCGCTCGAGGATAGGCTCGACAAGTCGTTGCCCATGGCATTGATGGCGGTCGTGGTGAGCCCGGGCGCGCCCGTGCTGCTGATGCCCAGCAACCGGGTTCCGAGCGCGCTTGTCTGGGCGTTGGAAAGCTGTGCTACCGCAGTGCTTGCGAGCGCTGACACGCCAGCCGCGGGCAGTGCGCTCACGAGGGTTCCGAGCTGTGCGATGTCGGCGGTGGTGAGACCTGCCGCATTGGTGCCAAGGCTTGCCACCTGATCGGTGGTGTTGAGCCCGGCCATGCCGGCCAGGCTGATGGCGGCGATGCCGGCACTGGAGACGGCGCCGATCTTCGTGTCCAGGGCGAGCATCTGGGCTGAGGACAGGGCGCTGATGGCATCGGTGGACAAGGCGCTCACCGCTGTGGTGGTGAGTGCGGCAGCATCAGCGCTCGTGAGGCCTGTGATGTTGTTCGAGGTGAGGCCGCTCGCGTTGGTGCCCCATTGGGCGACCTGCGCGGTCGAGAGTGCCCCGAGGGTGGCCGAGGGCAGTGCACTCAGTTGTG
>CAIKRR010000041.1 GCA_903829815.1 uncultured Pseudomonadota bacterium
CAGGATTTCGCCACTCGATGGATGTGGTCCTACAATTACGAACGCCCGAACATGGCCCTGGGCGGGCTCACCCCGAAGCAGCGGTTGGCCATGGCCGCTTGAGTCTACTTCTGACGACCCCGAAAAACGGGGGGATTACCACTTGCCCAGCGGCCGCAACGGCTTTCGCAAAAGGCGAGAACATGCAGTCGACATCCTTTGTGCGAATGCTTCGTTGACCATCGCCCGAGAAAAAGTGGTAGCCGGCCGCTAGGCTGCCAATGACGATGACGTTCGGCCGGCAGTCTTCTGGGAGCGCTGCGGCAATCTGGGCCATCACGGCATCGGGCGTCAGTGGGGTCATGGAGTTGATCTGCCTCCCTTGTTTGTCAGCTCCATGTGGTGGGCCATCTCGGACGCTTCGCGAGTGAATCCCATTTCAATAAGGTCCGCCAGGCATTCGAGTTCGCCGGCCCATCGCTCCAGTGGCTGGGATCCAGCATTCGTGATGACCCACGGGTCGCGAGTCGCATGCACAGCCAAGGCAACCCGTTGCTCCGGCCGGGTCTTGGGGCGCAGGCCAGCATCGATCATTTCGGCGACGTGCGTCGGATCTGCGCTGGCGGACAGGTCTAGCCGTGGCGCGGCCGTGATGTCCAGTTCCGGGAAGTGCCTGGAGGCACCCAGGACGCCGCCGATGCGGACGTTTCGAGGAAGCTTGCTCGCATCCTGGAGTTGGGCAAGGCGTTTGGCCATCTGCTCGGGCGTCGCGTGGCCGGTCGGATCGGTGAACAGGTGCGCCTTGCGCAGTCTGGCATGGTCACGTGCCAGGTCCATCCATTCGCCGATGGTCAAATGTCGCAACCGGACGCCGCGCTCGCCGCTGTTTTCCAGCCACCCCTTTTCCCCGAGTTCCTTGAGCACGGTCGCCACAGTCGGGTAGCTCGCGCCGGATGCTTCCTGAAGGCGCTTCATCGTCACTGGTGGTTGGTTCCACAGGCGAAGCTGCGCCAACGTGGCGACAACGATCTGCCGCTGCGGCAGTTTCGGCGCGTGCCCTCGCAGGCGCTCGGTTGCGATCAGTCCTTCGAGCCATTCATAGAAGGCGCTCGGCACGCCTTCGAGTGATCCGCTGAACGCTGTCGGGCCGTGGCTTGGAGCGCCTCTGTTCACCAGGAAGTGGATTCGATCGGCCATCTCCGGACGGAGTACGCCGCGGAGTCGATTCAGTTCCTCCCCGAGACGGGCCTGGGACAGGCGCGAATCAACGACCACGCATACGGCCTGGCTGGTAGACGACTCGCTATCGACGAGGTAGGCGAGCGCTAGCAGTGCGCCCCGTACGTCCCGCATGCTGTTGGTCCGCTTGACTTCGACCAGGATCGGGCCAGCAGTGCCTTCCCAGCGGCCGTTCGCTTGGTTATCGCCTGCATTGTTGAGGTGGCTACTAATCATTGAGTTGCTACTTTAATTCTTACGTGGCAACTTGACAAGGAGGTGGCGACTGAACGGTCTCCTTGCACCAATTGTGCAAGGGGTGCTTGCACAGGCAGGTCGCCCGACAGGAGATCACCAGCCACCGCGGGCGTATCGACGCTGGCTATCGGGCTCAATGATTCCCTGGTGGTGGTGAGTGCGTATTCCGGCCATGCCGGTGATCGGGCTTGAGCGCGACCGCCGACGCGCTCCTCCTCGTTGACTCTCCCCCAAGCCTTGCCGTACGCTCCTTACCGACTCCCTTCTCGCGAATTAGGGTCACCTGGTGCATCGCCAGGAACGCACAAGGCCTTGTCGCCTCGCCTCACCAGATCGAAGGGCCCCGTTTCTCCCCGCCTTCACCCGCGGGGTGCGGGCTCGGCGTGTCAAAAAGGGTCCCTTCGACCGGTTCTGCTTCGAATCTCGTGGTTGAAGTAATGCGAGAAGGGAGTCACTCTCGAATACCGCTCGATGCCACCCACTCACAGGCTCACCCCATGAGCCTCTCGGCCTGTACATTCTCTCGCAAGGGCTTCCATCGTTGACCCTTTCCGAGGATTCACCGCAGGATGCTCCCGACTCCCTTCTCGCGAATTAGGTTCACCTGGTGCATCGCCAGGAATGCGCAAGGCGTTGTCGACTCGCCTCACCGGATCGCAACGCCGCTTCTCGCCCCGCCTTCACCCGCGGGTTGCGGGTTCGGCAGGGCAATACGCGGCGTTGCGACCGATTCTGCTTCGAATCCCGTGGTTGAAGTAATGCGAGAGGGGAGTCTCTTTCAATGAAGGCGGGCTTGTCTCGAGCGAAACTGGGCGAAATCCTGTGCGAGGCGATCGCCGCGTTCGACGCGCCGAGTCAGCTCTCGCCGGTATTTGCTGTGGTAAGCCCCTATCAGCCCGACTGCGCAGCGGTCCTGATGCCCCGGGTCGATACGCTTGCCGATCGTCTCTGGCACACGCTTCGGGCACTGGCAACCGAGCTCGAACCTGCGCAATTGCTCTTCAACAGCTGGGCTGTCGCGGTCGAAAGCCCAGCAGCGCTGGCCTTGCTCGCCCGCGCGGCCATGCGATCAGATGATGCTGAGCTGGTTGCGGCGGCACGACATCTGACGCGTATCCCCACCGGCCCGGTAGCGGCCGACCCCCTGGGTGCCTGGCTCGTCGCGAACGATGCCGCCGAGCTGACGGGTATCCCCGATCTGGGTCCGGTGGCTCGCATCGTGCCCGGCGTTCGTATTTGCTATGCGCTTGCGCATTGGTGGTACGCGGCCGCCTCCGCTCGCGAGATCATCTCGGCAGCCATGCGGCAGCCCAACTGCACCGACTGGTTGCGACGACGCGAATTGCTGCGGGTCTTCACTACCCCGCTCGCGCGCTCAGGCGAGATCGATCGCCTCGACGAGTCCGAATTCTTTTTGCTGCCCGCACGGGCGCAGGCGATCCTCTTTTCCGATGAGCGACTGCTCGATCGGGTGCTGCCCGAAAGCCTGCGCGGCGAGACCAACCTGGCCGAACGGGCGCGAGAGTCGCGCAAGGCCCAGGACCGGCTCATCTCGAGCCTGCTTGCGCTGCGCCGGGCGCTTGAATCGCGCGATTTTGCTCGCGCGACCCGGGGCCTGGCTGCCATCGAGGTCGATGACTATTCGGCCCATCACCAGGCCCAGTTGACCGACGGAGTCGATCTGGCCGCCGCGCATCCAGACAATGTGACACGCGCCCAAACGCCCTGGCGCCTGCTGCCACCGGATGCCTTGACCAAGCTCGCCCGGCTGGCGCCTTGTCTGCGCCTTCCGCTCTGGTGGACGGTGTCGCCTGATGAGGTTGCGGTGCGGCTTGCCCAAGGGGAGCTCAAGCCCGAGGCGATACCCGACACCGACCTGCATCGCATCAGCCTTGCCTGGCGTGATAGGGCTCGCACCGCCCTCGCGCAGGCCAGGCTCGGTCGGCTGGTACCGGCCGAATCCACCTGGTGGGCTCGGGCGCCCCTGACGCGGTTCTTCGAAGGCTGTGCCGAGCATCCGGCGGCTGCCGCGCTGGTCTCGGCGCGCCTGACGGCCCTGACCGATGCACGACCCTTGCTACAGTTGCTGCCTGCCGTCGAGCACGGCAGCATCATCGCCGTTCAGCTCGTCGCAGCGGTCGAGCACGCGCCCGCCGCATCGGCTCGCCTCATCGAGCTTGCCGGCACGCCGCTCTGGGAGCGATGCTGGCCGGTATTGGCGGCTGCTCGCTGGCCGCTCGCGCAGGCGGGTCTGGACTTCCTCGTGCGTGGTGGCGTCCCTGCCGATCGGTTGGCCTTTCTACGCTGCCTGGTTGATGCGATCGCCGAGGTGTCGCCGCTCGAGCGCCAGGCCGAGGCGGCGGTGGCGCTCCTCGATCGGGCGCCCGATGCCGCATCGCTGCTCGCCACCCAGCTTACTGCCGAGGGCTTGCGGCAGGTGGTGGTCGAGCTGCGCTCACCCCAAGCGATCGAGGCGCTTGAAGGGACGCTGCCGGCCGAATTCGCTGCCGACCTCTGGCATGCCCGCGTCGCACGCCTTGCACGGGGCGAGCCGCTGCGCGATCTGCTCCTCACCGGGGCAGCCGCGCATCGAGTGCCGGTCTGGCAGACACGCTGGCTCCTCAATCCGCGGGGCAAGGCGCATCTGTGCGCTCTGGTGCTGGCCGCCCGACGCAGTGTGCCCCTTCTGCGCCAGATCCGGGCCCGGGTTGATGGTGATGTGCTCGCGGCGGCCTTGCTCGACGCAGCGGCCCGACTGCCAGCCGCCGCTGGCCGCGACGCAGCCTTCTTGCAACTGCTGGCCCACGTGGGTATGGCGCAGGTCGCGCACCTGGCAGCGGTGATGGCGCAGATGGATCGCGCGGCAGCTCCCGGTCACAAGCTCGATGCTGCGTATCTGACCTGGACACTGCCCAAGCGCTCGGGTGGCCATCGCACCATCTCGACTCCGGCACCCAGTCTCAAGATCATCCAGCGCGCGCTGCTCGAGCGCCTCCTCACACCCCTTGGGGCTCATCCAGGCGCCTTTGGCTTCGTGCGCGAGCGCTCGATCGTGGGCAATGCCGCGGTGCATGTCGGGCAGCCTGTCGTCACCAATGTCGACATCCAGAACTGTTTCCCGAGCGTGCGCTGGTCGCTGGTACTGGCTGCGCTCAGGCGCGATCTGGGTTCGCGGCTGGCACCGGCCACGATATCGCTGCTGGTGGATATCTGCACCGCCCATGGCGGCCTGCCGATCGGCGCACCGACAAGCCCGGCGCTCCTCAATCGCGTGCTCCTCAAGACCGATCAGATCCTGCATGCCGCGGCCCAGCGTCGCGGCTGCCGCTACACCCGCTATGCCGATGATCTGAGCTTCTCGGGGGATCATGGTGCGGTCGAACTGATCGGTCAGGCTGAACGCACGCTCGGTCAGATTGGCCTCGCTCTCGATCCGAAGAAGACCAACATCTACCGGCGTGGCCGGCGGCAGATCGTCACCGGGCTGGTGGTCAACGAGCGGGTGAGCGTGCCGCGGCGGTTACGCCGGCGGGTGAGGGCAGCGGTCCATGCGCTCGAGCAGGGGCGCATGCCACGCTGGCACGATCGCGACGAATCGGCTGCAGCGCTGGCCGGGCGCGTGGCCTTCATTCAGGCGGTCAATCCGCTGCAGGCGCAGCCCCTGGCCGCACGTCTCAAGAAGTTGAGGCGTGGCGCATGAGTGCGACCTTAACGGTCACGGTCGAGGCGGTGCTTGGTAGTGGCGCACGCATGCACGAGGTGCCCGATGCCTCGGTATCGCTCGTGCTCACCAGTCCGCCGTACTTTTCCGAATCGACCGAGGAACGGCTGCGCGAAGGTCGGCTTGACCACGAGCAAAGTGCCGCCTTGCGTGCCGAAACCGAAGCGCTTGCCTTGTCCTTGCGACCGGTGTTTCGGGCCTGCGAGCGGGTGCTGGTACGCGGTGGACATCTGGTGGTGCAGACCCGCGATGTTCGGCTTGCCGACGGCCTCGTGCCGGTCGAGGGCATCCATCGCCAGATGATCGAGGCGCGCGGCTTGAGGCTCCTCACGCGCCATCTTTGGCGTCCTGCCTTCGAGACCCTGGCGCGGCGTCAGTTGCGCGACAGCTGGGCCCGGCAGGCTCTGCCCATGCCCTTTGACCCCGAGGTGTTTCTGGTCTTCGAGAGGGCCGGCCCCCGCTACCGCGGCGAGCCCACCGCAGCGGATCTCGACCTGCTGCAGGCCGACATCATGGTCTCGGGCAAGGGCTATCTGCCGGCAGCACACCGCTTCCAGGCGCCGGTGCCGGTGCTCGAGGCGTTGGTGCGCACCTGGACTCGGCCCGGTGACCGGGTCGTCGATCCCTTCATGGGCGGCGGGACGACCCTGATGGTGGCGCGCTCGCTTGGACGCTCGGCCTGGGGCTGCGATGTCGACCCTGCGGCGGTCGCTCTGGCGCGACGCAATCTGGGTCTGGGTACCCCGATCGAATGTGGGGTGGCAAACCATGTCTGAATCGGCCTCGATGGTGCCGGTGGCGTTTCCAGCGCTCACTCTCTGGGCGGTGGCACGACTTGCCCGCGAGCGGGGGGATTCGGCGTTTCAGGATGCGCTGGTCGGGGTGCTCGATGCCGCGGTGGCCCCGAGTGTTCGACGCACGCTGATCGAGCCTGCATCGAGCGATATGCCGGCTGCGGTGCTGCCCTTTGTGGGTGATTCACTCGATACGCTGGGTCTGGGGGCGTGGATCAGTACCCAAACGCTGCCCGAGATGAAAGAGCCGACGGTGACGCCACGCTTCTACAGCGCGCTGTCCTTCGTCGAGGCCGGGTATTTCGAGCTGGTCGGCGGCACGGTTGGTGCTCGTTACATCGATAGCGTGCGCGCCCAGATCAAGCCGGGTCGAGCCCCGTCGGGTCATTCGATGTCCACACGCGATGGCGACGCGGTGATGACCTTGCAGAACATCGATGTCGCCTTGGCCACGCTGCGCTCGATCGACAGGCAGCCTGCACAGGTCGTCGTCCCCGAGTCGGGTGACGAACTCTTCCAGATCCGGTGGCCCGCACTGGGTGAAATGCTGCCTGATGCTTCCAAGGTGTCGATCGTCGCTTCGCTGATCCGGCGTGACGCAGCGGGCAAGGCGGTCGTCGCGCGGCGTCTCAGCGGCCTCACCCTGCAAAGCAGGTCAAAGCGCGTGTGGCGCGTGATGGCGCCAGCTGAACGCGTGATCGAGTTGCATGCAGCTGCGATGGCGGGGCAGGGCTTGCAGATATCCGCTCAAGGCATGCCGATAGGCTACCTGGTTCTGCCGGATTTCACTCGCCCGGGTCTGCAGGGCGTGGTGCGCTTCTCGCCCGAGGCCATCCTCAGCCCGTTGGTCGTTGATCATTTCGGCACGCCTGACGGTGTGCCGGTATCGCGGGATCTGGCGAGTCGCCTGGTCGAGCGCCACAACTGGTGCGCACCGGATCGCTTCATCGATCTGCACGAGCTTTGCCAAGGTCTGGTTGCGTGAAGGACAACGCCCGCCTCAACGTCTGACTGTTCCAACCGCAATCTCCCCCGGAAGTGCTTGCCCAATGAAACCCTCGCGCCTTGCTACCGTTCTCCAGTCCTTGATGGCCCAGCGCTGGCCAGCCTTTATCTGGGGACCGCCCGGCGTAGGCAAGAGTTCGGTGGTGCGTGCGGTGGCGGCCGGGGCGCGACTGCCGGTCATCGACCTGCGTGCATCGTTGCTGGATCCGACCGACTTGCGGGGCATCCCTTCGATCGAAAACGGGCGCGCGGTGTGGTGTCCACCCGACTTCCTGCCCACGGCTGATGCGCCGCCCGGCGTTCTCTTTCTGGACGAGATCAACGCAGCGCCACCGCTCGTTCAGGCAAGCCTGTATCAGCTGGTGCTCGATCGGCGCATCGGCGAGTACGCGCTGCCAGCAGGCTGGTGGATCGTGGCGGCCGGCAACCGTCAGCAGGACCGTGCGGTAACCTTCCGCATGTCTTCGGCGCTATCCAATCGCTTCATCCACCTCGATTTCGAGATCGATGTGGCTGACTGGCGTGCCTGGGCGATCGAACGGCGGCTCGATCCGCTGGTGATCTCCTTCGTGGCGGCGCGGCCGGCCTTGCTGGCGCAGGACCCGGGCGATGCCGCAGCCTATCCGACGCCGCGCTCCTGGGAAATGCTCTCGGATGTGATCAGGGCCTTTGGCGGCTACAAGGCCTGCGCCGATCTGGCTGCTGGCATCGTCGGCGAGGGCGCGGCGATCGAGTTTGCGGCGTTTCTGAAGAAAGCCCTGACCGATGAGGACATGCTTCGAATCGTTGCCGATCCGGAGAACGCGAAGATTCCGAAATCACTGGATGGGATCTACACGCTGACATCGTGGCTCGCCTGTTCAGCGAGCGATGCGACCATGAGCAAGGCCGGTGCAGTGCTCCTCAACCGAATCCCGCCTGAATTCGGCGTGGTGCTCGCGCGCGATCTGATGAAGGGGCGCCCGGCATTCGCTCGAGAGCCGGGCTATCGCACCTTCATTACCAACCATGGGCATCTCCTTGTCCGCTGAGCGCGACGCGGGCGAGGCGATCGAGCGGCGGCTCAATCGCGCCCGGGTGCAACTCGCCATGGATGCGCCGTTTCTGGCCAGTGCGGTGCTTCGTCTGCCGCTTCGTTCGGCGGGTTCGATCAGTTGGTGCGCCACGATGGCGACCGACGGGTATCACATCTTCTACAACCCGGCGTGGAGCGCGGGCCTCGCCGAGGCCGAGCTGCGTGGCGTGCTCGCGCACGAGGTGATGCACGCTGTGCTCGATCACCAGGGCCGGCGCGGCGCGCGCGAAGCCCGACGCTGGAATGTCGCTTGCGATCTGGCGATCAATCTGATGCTGGTGGAGTGCGGATTCACCTTGCCGGCCGGGGGCCATATGGACTGGCGGTACCGGGACCAGACCGCCGAGCAGATTCATGAGGCGCTGCCCGAGACGCCGGGCGAGATCGAGAAGATGCTGAACGGGGAGGGCTTGCCCTGGGAGAATGATGTCGAGGCCGATGGCGACGACGAGGATGTCGGTTGCCTGGCGGGCCTCGGTCCTGACCTCATCGATCCGGAGGACCGCGCGGTGATACCGCTGCGCGATGCAGACGCCCCCGACAAGGCCCAACTGCGCGAGTTGCGGGCGCATTTGCGCACCGAGACGGCCCGGCAGATGCGCGGGTGGGCTGCTGGCAGGTTCCAGCAGGAATGCGCGATGGCAAGCGAGGCCCAGATCGACTGGCGTGCTGTGCTGCGCAACTGGCTGCACGACCGGATTCGCACCGACTGGAGCAGCTGGCCCTATGCGAAAAAGCACCTGCACCGGGGCCTTTACCTGCCCTCGATCGGCATCGAGTCGCCGGGCACGATCATCTTCGCGATTGACACCTCGGGCTCGATGTCAGTCGACCTGCTCGCACGCATCGTGGCCGAACTGCGCAGCTTCCGCGAGACCTTTCCGTGCGAACTGATCGTGATTCAGGCCGATGAGAGCGTGCAGTCGGTGACTCGCTTCGAGGCAGTCGATGGCACCGAAGTGCCGACCGTGATGACGATGCAGGGTCGCGGTGGCACGGACTTCAGACCGGTGTTTGCCTGGGTGGGTGAGCAGCGCTGGACCGGGTCGGTGGTGATGATCTACGCGACCGATGGGTTCGGCGCCTTTCCGGAGGCGGGCCCACCCTTTCCGGTGATCTGGCTGATGATGCCTGAAGGAGCGGGGAGCGTGCCTTTCGGGGTCAGGATAGGGCTGCATTGACCCATCAAAAACCTGCTCAGTCATAATCCCTGAAAGAGCATGACATGAGTACCGTGATGGAAGAAGACTTCAAACGCTGGACGGCGAAGAGGAAGTCGGCGTTGGTGATGGAGATCATCCAAGGCAAGACGAGCGTGTCCGAGGCCAGCCGCGCCTACGATCTGACCCCTTCGGAGATTGAAGG
>CAIKRR010000042.1 GCA_903829815.1 uncultured Pseudomonadota bacterium
CCAGCTGCATCTGTTGCGCCAGACGCCACAACAGGTATTCGCTCTTGCCAGCCCCTGACTTGCCGATCACGGCTTCGTGGCGCAGCAGGCCAGCATCGTTCAGGAAGAACGCGCGCGAGGGCTCATGCCGCCCGGCATACGGGCCAGCGGCCCCGCCAGCAGCCGCTGCAACAAGCTTGGAAATGTTGCGCAGCATTTTCAGCCCGCTCAGCGAATGCTGCGCAACACGATACCGAGGAGACGCCAGCTCGGCTCGGCGCCTGGCGATACCGCATCGCCCACGGCGCAGGTGGGCGCACGCATGCGGCCCTGTTGCAGATGACCTGCAGCAAACGGTGTTGCAGTGGATGCACCGAAGCGAGAAAGAAATCTGCGCGCACCGCTACCCAGGCGCGACGGCGGCATCGCCCACGCAAGGCCGCAGACAAAGGCCAGCATGACGACGAGACCCGGGCGCGCCTGGCTCAGTGCGGCGAGCAGACAGCAAAGTACGAGCCCCATCCGGATGACGGCATTGGTGGCCGGACGAGCCCTGCCATCGGCAATCTCAGGCCTCACTGAATGCCGCCGCCGGTATTTCCCGCGCTGCCCGAAGGACCTGCGCGTCCTGAACGCGCTATCCCGGCAGAGCGTCGATTGGCGGGTAATGCTGCAGCCGTGCTGCGCACGGCCCGCGTCGTCGTACGCGCGGCCTGCGACGAACGCGGGCCCAGGCGCCGCACCTGATTGGCGACGAAGTTGCGCGCCGGCGCCACCATGCGGTCAAGACCCATCTTGGGCATGCTGCGCGCAAGCCCGCCGAAGGTCAGTTTCCACGCCAGAAAAGGCAGCGATGCATAGCCCGCCGCAAACACGAATCGCATCACCGCTTGCGACGAGAGCGCGGCGTCTGCCGGCTCACCAATGGGCAAGGCCGCAAGGGCATCGGTGGCCACGGTCTCCAGCGGATACCAGATGAAAAACAGGATGGCCCACAGATGCACCCACACCATCGGGCCCACCATCCAGGCCATCGCATCGCGTGTGCGACCCGGCACCAGCAAGAGGTAGATGCCCGCTATCGACACGATCACGGCCAGACCGCGCGAGACGGCCAGGGCGTAGGGCGTCAGCGCAGCGACCAACTGGGCAAAGAGCTTGACGAAGAGTGATACGACCATGCCGATGGATGCAGCCGGAAAGGCGAGCGGGCCGGTACCGGGCTCACGGCCCGTGATCCATTGCCCGGCCCGTTCGAGAAAGCCCGGCTCGACACGGGCCAGCCGTTCACGCACATGCAGCGACATGGCGTCGCTCGCAGCCGCAAACACGGTGCCACAGCGATCATTGCCGCGCGCGATGCAATGACTGCCCAGCAGACG
Source organism: uncultured Pseudomonadota bacterium (assembly GCA_903829815.1). Lineage (GTDB taxonomy): Bacteria > Pseudomonadota > Gammaproteobacteria > Burkholderiales > SG8-39 > CAIXPL01. The sequence continues at coordinate 1,362 of CAIKRR010000042.1, forward strand.
TCGATAGGTGTCGTCGGTGCCCAGTTGTGCGGCAGCACCAACGATCGTTCCGGCGGCAACCGCGCGGTAGGCATCGGCCCAGAGGGCAAACCGGCTGGCATCGATGTCACTGCGACCGGCTTGCGCAAGATTGCCCAGTACCTCACTGCCACGCGAGCGCTGACTTGCCGCCTGCGGATCAGCGCCATCGGTTGCAGAGGGCACCTTCTGCAAGGCCTGCCGCGTGTATTGCGACACCGGACTGAAGCTCAGGGCGCCGGCGCTGGCCGCAGCGCCCATGCAATCGGCCGCGGTGGTCCAGACGGCCCCACCCAGGCGCGCCGCAAGCTCGGCCAGCGAAGCACTGTTGCGACAAACGATCTCGCCAGGCGAAGTCTGGGCTTGCGCAAGCAGTTCGACAACGCGCTGCGCGCGCACCGCCTCGGCACCCGACCAGGCCGCCTGGGTCATTGCCGGCGAGAGCAATCGATCGCGCAGCCCCTCTGCATCGATGGCAGCGGCAAGGCGCCGATCGGCCGCAAGCAGCGAGCCTGCCAGCGTGCGCCACGAGGCCACATTGACGGCTACCTGATCATCCTGGAAGGCCGAGCGATCAGCCGCCGCATCGCGCAAGGCATCGGACAACATCGGGAGCACCTGCCGGTCGCTGCCAATGAGCATCTGTCGCACGGAGGTCTCAAGCGCGCTGCCGATACGATCAACCAGCCAGGTCGGCAGGGGCGCCGCGCCCTTGCCCGGATCGACCGCGGTGTAGCCACCACCTGGCGCGTTGCCAAGAGCGCCCAGCTCGACCCGCACCGGCACATGCAGCAGCAAGGCTGCCAGCGCCATCGCACCGACGTGTCGCGGCAAGGCGTAGGCATCCCCTTCGGTGAAGGGGCGTACCAGCGCCCAGAACCCCGACACACAGGCAAGCACCGGAAAGAGCCAGCTTGCCGGGCCGGTGGCGAGCCCATCGAGAAGTACTCGTGCACTCGCCCAGCCAAAGCCGGCCAGCACCACCATGAGCGGCATGTCGGCGGGGGCATTCATCGCATCACCGCGCGAGCAGCCCGCGAAGGGCGCTGTAGAGGGCCGAATCAGGGGCACGGCCGCGGTCGGGTTCGGCATTGCTGCGCGGCACGGCGCTAGCCCATTCGCTTGCCATGAACTGCGTGCGCAAGGTGGTGGCCTTTGCCTGCTGCCAGGCCTGCAAGGCATCGGCTTCGCGCGTGAGCAGATGGATCTGCTCCTCGAGCTCACGCCTGCGATCCAGTACATCACGACCACTGGCGCCGGTACGTCCGGCCAGTTGCCGGACCTGCGTCATCAATTCGAGCAAGGCGCCACGAATGTGGAGCATCGCCACCTGCGCGGCGATGGCATCGCGGTAGAGCCTGCGGGCACCCGGGGCCAGCTGACGACCCGAGAGCATCACACCGGACTGAAGCACGTCGGTAGCGGCCGCCGGTATGCAGGCATCGGCAGCGCTGGCCGCATCGGCGAGCAACACATCATCGGCGCAGGCCGGCATCGCCAGCGGCGATTCACCGGCAAAGATGCGGTCCAGCGCCAGCCCGACCCGCGACTCGACCCGGCGGTTGAGCTGATCGAGGCGCACCTGCGGTGGTGCCACCTCCAGGCCATTGGTGCCGATGCGCGTGTCGGGCAGCAGGGCAAGGAGCGCACGCACAGGCGGGGTGATCTGAAGGGTGGTGTGATCACGCAGAAACTCGATGGCACTCTTGGCCGCCGGCAGAGGCCCGGTGACCGCACCCAGCGTGGCTTCGTTGGCACACGTCTGGTACGCGCTGCTGGGCGATGCACCTGCCGCCACCTGGGCTTCATAGCACTGGTCCTGCGCGGTGGCCATTCGGCGTGCACCGGCCTCGAGACCCTGCTGACGCGCCTGCATTGCATTGCAGGCGGTCTGGAACACGCCAAAGCGGGCCGAGTAATTCTGGTTGAGCGTATCGAGCACCGACGCAAGCGTCGGGTTGGAATAGGCCAGCATGATCAGGTAATCGGCCGCAGCGGCCTGTGCGCCACCGAGCAGTTGATTGCGCATCTGGTGCAAGAGGTCGTCGACGTTGTAGCTGCGCAGGAAGCCACTGTAATCAAGGCCCGAACAACCCAGGGTGGCACGCCCGGTGAAGCCAAACTGCGGACCGGGTGGCTCGATGGCCGGCGTCCAGCCGCGGGCCGCGCCCAACGCGGCACCCAGGCGCACCTCACTGGTCGAGGCGCCCTGAGCAAACAGCGGCTCGGCAGCACCGGCGGCCGCGGTGAGAGCAAGGCCTGCAAGCAGGCCCGCGAGAGGCAACAGCCAGGCAAGGCGTCGGCTGCTCATGGCGTCTCGTGCTGACGCAATCGGGTGAGGCGCGCAGCCACTTGTGCCGCGCGTGACTCCTGCCGCCGTTGTTCGGCCAGCAAGGCGGCGACGTTTTCATCAGAGGGATCGAGCAGCGCGCGCACGGCAGCGCGTGGCGGCTTGCCGAAGCTTGCGAGGTATTCATCGATGGCAGCCTCCATCGAAGAGGATGGGGATGAGCCGGCAGCCGATGCTGAAGGCGATGGCGCGGTGGCCTGGTCAACACGCTCAGGCGGTGCTGCCGCGCGCGCACCATCCAGCACGGCTGATGTGGGGCTACGCGGGGCTGACTCCAGGCTCATCGTCGAGCGCGACTCGACGCAGGCCTGACGCACACCGGGCGTGAGCATGCTGTCGCAGGCGCGCGCGTCGCTGCCAGGGGCGAGCATGTCGAGCGCCCAGGTCGAACACAGGGGCACCGCCGCGGCCAGAAGCGCGGCCAGCAGGCGTGCAAGACGCGGATGGACGCGAGGCGCTCTCGGCATGGACCGTACCCCTGCGACACGGCCTGCCCAAGGGTCAATCATCATGCGCAGCACTCCAGGCTGCAGCCGGCATGCGCACCGCCACACCGCGCGGTGACAGGAACACGGCCGCATCGGGCTCGACATCAACCAGCTGCCAGCCGTTGGCAAGGCGATGGCCGGGGGCGGCCCAGACAGGATCCAGATCCGGCGCACTCAAGCGCACCTGCACACGAGAGCCGACGGTCCGTACGGCGCCCACCGTGAACGGCGCATCGGTCGAGATGAGCTCGGCATGAATGTGCAGTCCGGCCAGTGGATCGCTGGAGCGCGGCGAGGCCACTTTGGCCGCGGCATCGCCAGGCGCAGAGGCACCCATGTCGGCCCGTGCATCGGCCCGTGCATCGGCCCGCGCAACAGGCGCGGCGATCGCCTGCAAGAGCCCGCTGAAGACCAGCACCATCAGGCAGCTCGCCCTGCGGCCAGGCAGCGCCACGCGCCGCATCGACCGTCGCCAGCTGCATGCCATTGAGTGAGGGGCCATCATCGCGCGCTTCGCCCGCGTGGGTAGCGAGCCGCAAAGATCCGTACCGCCTTTTCGAGATTGCCCTCGCATTCATCGCAGATCGCTGCCAGCCGCGCACTGTCAGTGGCATCGGTGGTGGCAATGGCATAGCGCAAGGCATCAGGCATCACGCGCCCGACGGTCGAAGGGTGACCCTGCATCTTCACCATGAATTCGCCATAGCGCCCCTTGCGCAACTGAAGCGAGGCAATGAGCGCGCGCTCCTTCTCGCTCAGTTCGAGGTAGCGCGGCAACTCGGCAAGGGATGATTGCTCTTGCGGCAGCACGAGCTTGGTGGCGGTGTTGGCCAGCACCGCACGTCCAAGCGGTGTGTCAAAGTCACTGAGCAACTGCGACACCGCGAAGGCCATGCCGTTGAAGGCGCGATAGGCACGAAACGCCTTTTCGATCAGTTCGGCCGAGGCCCGATCCCGCATCAGTGCCCAGCCTTCGTCGAGCCCGAGCACCTTCTGTCGAGCAAGCAGCCGCGGATCGACCATCAACGCATTCACATGGCTAAACAGACACAGCGATACCGCCCCGGCACAGGGGTAATTGACCACATTGGCCAGGTTGAAGAAAACGAATCGCGAGTTCACGTCGAGCGTTTTTGGCCGATTGAACAGACGCGAGTAAGGGCCGCTTGCGTAGGGCTGCAGGCGCGAGGCCAGTGACCGACCCAGGGGCGTGCGCTCGAGCCGCTCGATGACATGGGCGAGCAGGGTTTCACGCACCGGCACATGGAGTCGGGCGTCCCAGTTCATGCGTGCGGCGTCGAGCGCGCATTGAGAGAGCAGGCCTTCAGCCTCCTTGTCGACCGCGAAGCGCTCGTTGCCATCACTGAGCATGAGGCTCAGCACAGCCACCCACATCGCGAGGTTGTCATGGCTTGGCTCACCACCAAACGGATTGATCGAGTGATCACCGTCGAGCGCCAGTTCGATCGACTGCCCGAGCAGTCGCGCCAGCCGGTCGTAATCGGGCTTGATCGAGAGGAGGCACGTCCACACATCGGGCAGACGGTGCAGTTGCATCAGATAGTCGTGCACCCAGAACGACTTGCCCGAGCCCGAGCCCCCCACCACCAGAAAATGCGGATTGCGATCGCACACTCTGGGGTCCAGATGCAGTGCCGTCCCCCACCGACTGGGGTAGAAGGCGAGCGAACGCTGCGGGTCGGTGCCTTCCCAGCAGCCGGCTATCGGTATCAGCGCAGCAGCATCGGCCGACATCAGGCGGCGCGTGCGGCATTGCGCGCGCTCGGTCTGGGGCGAGCGGCCGCCGGGCAAGGCCGAGAACAGCAATGAACTGCCGATGCGATGCTCGATCTCGGCGGGCAGATAGCGATCGAGCACGCTGAGGACCCGATGCGCCCGATCTGAGAGATCGTCGGCGCTGCTGCCATGCACCCAGACGATCATGCGCACACCACCAAAGCTCTCACCGGCAAACATGCGGCGCTGCGCTTCGATGAACGACTCATCCTTCTCCTCGACCTCGACCTCGTTGAAGGGCAAGGTGCTCTTGCGATTGACATGCTGTTGCGCCTTGAGCGCAAAGAGCGTCTTCACGCGCGACGAGGCCTGATAGGACACGCATACCGTCACGCCATGCTCGTGATCGGTCATTGGTGCGAACATGCCGGGGCCGACCGTGCCCTGCCAGGTCATGGCGACTGCGGCGTGCCAGCAGCGCACGCCGCGCACGTCGGTGACGAAGTGGCCGGGCGCGAGTTCGCTCACATCACCCATCTGTGCAATGGCCTCGGCCGGGCCTTCGAGACCATGGGCGGGCAGTCGAACGGGCGCACCGTCGCGCGGTTGCGGGAAGAGCAACTGGCCGATCCATTCAAGGTAGTCATCGGCGCCGAGTGACTGCAGCGCGAGGCCGGCATCGGCAGCCGTCTGTTCGATCTGACGCACCTGCTGGCGAAACTGCGCGGCCAGCGCCTGCAGATCGGCGGCAAGCAGCCGGTCGAGCCGCTCGTGCCCGAAGGCGGCCAACGAGGCGATGCCGCCACCGCCGAGCACCCGGCTCGGCGCGCTCTTGTAGAAGATGCGTACGCGTTGCGCACGCGGCCAGAAATTGAACGCAGGGTCGGCGGGCAGGAAGCCTTCGCGTGCTGCATCACGCCAGCATTGGAGCGTCTCATCGGCGAGTTCGCGCACCAGTCCTGCGGCGCCCATCGGCAGGGTTCGCGCATGTGAAGCAATGCATGCCTCGATGTCCACCGCGCGACTGACAAAGAATTCAAGCGAGCAGCCTTCGGGCAAGGCGCGCAGCAGCATGTCGCAGGCAGTCTCGGCCTGCGCCTCACCCTCATCGATGGACTCGAGCGTCGGCACCGCCAACTCCCAGGCATAGCCCAGTGTCGAGTCGGCGAGCAGGTGCACATCGCTCAGTCCGCCAAATTCACCGATCGCAATCGATGGAACGAGGTCAGACACGCGCAACGCAGCCTCGCTGCGATGGAGGGCGCGGGCAGGCTTCACGGACGCTCTCCAGCGTTCGGCCGGGCACCCGCCGCAGCACCCGCGACTGCCGACAGGCCCTGGAGGCCTGGCACTGGGGCCATGCCCTGCCAGAGGGCCGCCCCGGGCTCACGCGGATCGATGCTGCCATCGGGTAATACCCAGCGTGGCAAGCGCACCTGCATGGCGACCCAGGTACCGAAGTGGCGGTTGCCACTCGCATCGGTGCGCGCCTTGAGGTAGGCCATGCGCACATCGGGCGCACTGAGCACGGGCACCGGCGCCTGGGTGTTGTCGGCATCGGCACGCCAGCGTGCATCGAGCCCCTGACCCGATGGCGGCAGCGCGGGGCGCGCAGCGGCGTTCCAGGCCTCTGCCACCGTCATGGTGGGCACCTTCACCTGTACCGCAGGCGTTGCACAGGCACTCACCACGACAGCGACGAATGCCGACAACGCATGGCGTGGCACCCGAACTTTGGCCCGGACCCCTCGCAGGCGAGCAAGCTGGGGGCGCGGGCTACAGGGGCTTGAATTCATCAGCACACTCCTCAACGCGCCTGTCGGACCGTGGACACCGACCGACCTTCCTCGGGCAGCACCAGGGGTGTCGTGAGAAAGACGGTGACCTCGACCCCACCACCGGTCTGCACGGTGGGGCGGAAGGCCGCGTAGTAGTTCTGGATCTCCTGACTCAAGCCCCGACCGGCGCCCTCTGCAGCGCCCCCTGCCATGGCAATGCCCGGGTTGCCGGTGATGAGGCTCGAGGCCGTTCCGGTGAGCGGCGTGTACGTGCTGGTGAGTGCGCGCTGCGCGAACAAGGCGCCGGCACCCTGCACCACACCCGCTGCCGTTGCGGCAGCCAGCTTGGCTTCACCGGCATTGACCAGCGTGGCGGCAAGGCCCTGGATGCCATCGCGTGCATCGACCACATAACCGGCTGCTGGCCATGATCGCGTGCGCCCACCCGGAAAGGTACAGGTGACCTTGATCGGCTTCACATTGATGCGCCCTGCAGCCACATCGGCGCCGCCCTCGCCCAGCACCACGCAGCCATCGACGTTCTGCAGGTAATCGTTCGCGGAGTGATAGGTACCGACGAGACGAATCTGGGTGTAGCGGAACTCACCGCCCTGGGAGGCAACGATGCCGTTCATCAGACGGCCCTGGGCCCAGCCGTCCTGAGGCAGCACGAAGGCGTCGGGCTCCGGTGACACCGGTGCGCCCGCGCCCGAGGGCGAAGCGCCCCCCTGGAGCGAAGCGCCTTGCATCGCCTGCGCCATCGAGGCGCGGCCGCCAACGCCAGCGGCACCCGCGAGCAGATCGTTCGGGCGTTGACCGGGCTCGCGCAAGGCCACGAAGCGCGCCTCGGGCGCCACCGGCAGGCGTTCGGAGGGCGCCGGTAGTGGCACCGGCAGCGGGCGCGAGGGGGCCTCGTTCATCATGCGGGCGACACGATCGAGCTGGGCCGAGTCGCGCACCTCGCGCGCCTGCTCACGGGCCTCGAGTTCAGCGCGAAAGGCCTGCATCTGTTCATGCATGCGTTGCTCGATCTGCACGCGCCAGGCCTGGTCGAAGCGCTCCGATCGCGGCGCCTCTCCCAGATCGGCGCGCGCTTCGGGGCGCGGTGAGGGACGCAAGGGCACGTCGGCCAGATCAGGTACCGCCGTGTGCGATGGCGGCCACACGCCCACGATGACGAGCGCGAGCCCGGCACAGCCCGCGAGGAACAAGGCCACCAGTCGTCGCGGGTGTGCCGCAGGGCCGCGCAGCGGAATGAGGAGACGTTGCATCACGTTCAGCGCCACGTCCGTACGAAGACCAGAAACACGGGCGTGGCGGGTGTTGCATCGTCGAGCAGGTACTGGTTGGCGCCAAAGACACGAAACTCACCGAGCTCGGGAATCTGCATCTCGATGCGTTCGGGTGTGAGGCGTACACGTTGACTGGCCATCGTTGTGCGTCGGGCAAGCGCCACGATGCCAACCAGCTCGGGCGAACTCCAGACCTGTTCACTGTCGATGCGAAACTCAGGCGTCTGCAGCAACAGACGCGATGAGGGCGCCACGCGAAAGCCGTTGGGCACATCACCGCGCATCAGTCGGGTCATGAGACCAAGCGCGTCCAGGGAGGAGGACGAGGGCGATGCAAGCGTTGCCATCGGCCGAGGCAGTTCTGCGCCCGCTGCCGTGGGCGTGACCGAGCGCCCCGGGCCCGCCTCGGCGACGCGACGCGCAGGCGGCTCGACCGGCAATGGCCATTCGACCTCGAGCACCGGGCTGAAACGCAGTGCAGTGCTGGCGCGCGTCACATACAAATGGCCACTCTCGCCGCGTGCGATGAGACGCACATCAACGGCAGCCGTGCGGGGCGATGCGGCGAGCGTCCGCTCGTCGATGGACACCACGGCCAGCGCGGCCGGGTCATCGACGATGTAACCACTGAGCGGCTCGGGCAGCCGCAGTACGGCCTGCGCGCCCTGTTGCAGTCCGAGGGCAATGACCGCACGGCCATCCCAGGCAAGACTTTCGGCGCCCGCGCGAGCAGCTGCGAGCGACAGGGCCATCAGCGACAGCGCGATCAGCGACAGGCCCAAGGCGTGCAGCGCGCCCGCGTGGCGCCTGGGCTTACTCATGGGCCGCTTCCTGCAAGGGCGGTGACCCCTTGTGAGGAGGCACTGACCCTTCGAGCCGTCGGGCCTCGAGCGCGACGATGCGAATGCCGTAAGGGTTGGTCTCATCGGCCGTTCCAACCCGAAACTGCAGGGTGAACACATGACGCTCTTCAGACATCGGCAATGAACCGCTGCGAATCTCCCAGCGACCCTGTACGGTGTAGCGGTAGAGCCCCTGCGTGTCGACCAGTTCGTCAGGGCTGTCCGGGTAGAGGGTGCGGCTCTGCTGCTGACCATCGATTTCCTTCAACCGACGCTCACGCTCGCTGCGAAAGACCGGCAGCGCAACCGGATCGACGAAGCGTTCGAGTTCGTCGAGTCGTCGACGCGCCGTCGAGGGCGTGAGCTGGACTGCCAGTCCGAGGAGATAGCGCGCCGCGTTGGCCACGTTGTGATGCGCAAGGCCAGGCGCGTAGACACCTTCGGCAGCGCCAGGCACGACATGCACGGGTCGATGGCGAGCCATGTCGGCCATTTCACCGGCCTGGCGAAAGCTGAGCGCAACCAGCGCGATGCAAAGCGCGCCGAGCACAACGGTGGCCAGCCACTGCAGGGCCGCTGCGCGCTTCACCGACAAAAGCAGATCCTGCAAGGGCATCGAGGCCATGGTGACTGCCTCAGCGCTCGAGATGCCGCACCGTGGGCGGCAGCAGGCCGGGCACTGGCATGCCGAGGCGGTATCCCAGATGCAGCAGATGGCCTTCGGCACGACCGACCGTGAGCCGGGCGTAGATGAGTGGGAGGGCGAACATCAGCGCCAGGCCGGCCAACTCGTGAAAAGGACGCACGAAGACAAAGGGCACGAGTGCCACCAGCAGGTACTCGATGACGCGTGACGACCGATCGATGTGGCGCGGCGTAGGACGCAGTTGCACGGGATGAACCTCGCTCTTCAGTTGCCGACCATGCCCTGGGCGAGGCTTTGCAGGCCCTGCGCGATGGCTGGCAAGAGGTAGATGACAACCACCGCAGCAACGCCCACGGAGGCAAACATGGCGCCCTTGCTGAAGAAGGCGAACACGCAGCCCACCAGCACCAGACAGCCGATCACCAGCGCCCACTTGCCATAGAAGAAGCTCCTGACCGCCGACCAGACGCTGTCGCCGGTAGCAACCGAATTCACCTGTGCGAGCGCTGGCTCGATCGTCAGGAGCGCGAGCGCAAGCAGCAGCAAGAGGAGCAGCATGGGCAACAACGGGGGCAACTCACGGTGCGCTGCCAACGAGCCCACCACCGCGGTCGCGCCCCTCGCATCCGGCGGGCAGACAGCACTTTCGACAGGCACCAGAGCACTCCTCGAGACAACCGCGCAGACCCATGGCTGCCAGACCCGCGCACGCGCCAGGCCCCTGCATGGGAGGAATGAGTGGCACGCACAGCCCTGCCCGGTCGCGGACGGGGAGAGAGCCAGACCGAAGGAGCCGACACGTGCCACTCATTCCTTAAACGCAAGGCGGGAACACGCAATCGGGGACAGCCCCCCCTCAGGCGCTCAGCGCGCCGCCTCGGGAAAGAAGAGCTGCTCGCCCTCGATGCGGTAGTCGGCAATGGCTCGCTGACCTGCCGCACCACAGAGCCAGTCGATGAACTGCTGCCCGTCGACCGCCTTCACATGCGCGTGCCGTGCCGGATTCACCAGCATGACGCCGTAGCGGTTCTTCAAGCGCGCATCGCCTTCGAGCACGATACGCAGGCCCTGGCGATTGCGAAACGCAATCCAGGTGCCCCGATCGGCCAGCAGATAGGCATCCATCGCAGCGGCGATATTGAGCGCCGGGCCCATGCCGGTGCCGGTATCGCGATACCAGGCACCGCGAGCCTGCTGGATGTCGATGCCAGCGAGCTCCCACAGCCGCAGTTCGGCGGCGTGCGTACCACTGCGATCGCCGCGCGAGACGAAGGCATGCTCGCCCTGGCGGATGCGCCTGAAGGCCTCCATCACCGTGCCTGCACTGCCCGCGCGTGCCGGATCGGCTGCCGGGCCCACCAGGATGAAGTCGTTGTACATCACGTCAAGGCGGCGCGTGGCATGGCCCTCGGCCAGAAAGCGGTCCTCAGCCGGGCGGTCGTGAACCAGCACCACGTCGGCGTCGCCGCGACGACCCAGATCGAGCGCCTGGCCGGTACCAACGGCCACCACACGCACCTCGATGCCGGTCGTCGCACGAAAGCGCGGCAGCAGGTACGCAAAGAGGCCCGACTGCTCGGTCGAGGTGGTCGACGCCAGCACGATGCTGCGCGACTGGGCCTGGACGGCAGGCGCAAGCAGCGTGGCGCACGCGGCCAGCACGAGGGCAAGGCCGGCACGCCAGACACGGTTCACCGACCGTGAGACGGGCAGGAAAGGGGGCCTGGGACTTACCCTCACGGCAGTTCAGCCTCCAGGTAACGACGGGCATTGATCGAGCCCGGCGCGGTGAAAAACTGGGGGGCGGGCACATGCTCGATCACCCGACCCTGATCGATGAACAGGATCTCATCGGCAAGGCGCCGCGCCTGACCCAGGTTGTGGGTGCTCATCACGATGCGCGTGCCCGCCTCGTGAATTGCGATCACGATGCGCTCGACCGCTGCAGCCGAGGCCGGGTCGAGGTTGGCCGTAGGCTCATCGAGAAAGAGCACTTCGGGCTCAAGCGCCCAGGCACGTGCAAGCGCCAGGCGCTGGCGTTCGCCCCCCGAGAGCAAGACCGCTGCACGAGCGGCCAGCGCAGCGAGCCCGACGCGCTCCAGGGCATCCATCGCGCGAGCGCGGCGCTCGATGCGGGTAACCCCGGCCAGGCGCAAGCCGTAGGTCACATTGGCAAGCACCGAGCGCCTGAGCACCACCGGGCGCTGAAACACCATGGCCTGCCGCACCGGGCGCGCAGGTGCCCAGCGCACGCTGCCCGAGGTGGGCATCAGCAATCCATGACACAAGCGCATCAGTACGCTCTTGCCCGCACCATTGGGGCCGAGGATGAGGCTGCGCGCGCGGCTGCTCAAGACGATGTTGACATCATCGATGATCAGCTGACCAGCGCGCGCATAGTGCAGGTGCTCGAGCACCAGGGCAGGCGGTGCCGCCGGCGATGCCGCGGCAAGCGTCGAGGTGCGCGCGGGCAAGTCAACCCGCATGGGGCATCGTCCGCTGACGAATCGTGAACGCCAGGGCATTGAGGGCCAACACCAGGGCCAGGAGCACGAAGCCCAGCGCCATGGCAAACGCCAGATTGCCCTTGCTGGTTTCCAAGGCAATCGAGGTGGTCATCACGCGCGTCACACCATCGATATTGCCCCCGACGATCATCACCGCACCCACCTCGGCCACCGCGCGCCCGAAGCCTGCCAGCAGCACCGTGATGAGGGCATGGCGCGCATCCCAGAGCAGGGTTGGTACCGCCTGCCACCACGACGCGCCGAGCGATTGCAAGGGTTCGGCATACTCGACCCACAGATCTTCAACCGCCTGGCGTGACAGGGCCACCACGATGGGCCATACGAGCAGGGCCTGCGCGAGCACCATCGCACGAGGCGTGAACAGAAGGCCAAAGTGCCCCAGTGGCCCGGCACGCGACAGCAGCACATAGACGAACAGCCCCACCATCACCGGCGGCAAGCCCATCAGGGCATTGAAGATCACGACGAGCAGACGCCTGCCCGGAAACTCGCAGATTGCAAGCACCGCGCCCAATGGGGCGCCGGCAATGGCAGCGAGCACCACCGCGGCCAGGCTCACCTCGAGGCTGAGCAACACCACGGTCACGAGGGAGGGTTCGGCACTCGCAAGGAGTGAGGCTGCCTGCTGCAACGCGATGCCAATGTCGTTCATGGCACCATTCTCGCAAATCGGAGCGCTTGTGGGCATCATCCTGTGAGGCGCTCACAGGCCTTTGGTATCCTAGGAGACCTCTTTTCTGCTCAGGCGGATCGCGCTCGTGGATGCTCATACTGATGCCCTCAGGGGCCGACTTGAAGACCGTCGTCTGACGACTGGGCACGGTCTGTACACCTCGGATCGCACGCTGCCTGGGCAATTGCATGCAGCCTTCCTGCGCGCCGATCGGGCGCATGCACGCATTGTCGGCATTGACGTGACTGCGGCGAAAGCACGCGAGGGTGTCCACGCCGTCCTCACCGGTGACGATGTGCGCGCCGCAGGCGCCGGTTCGCTGCCCACCCAGCTTGCCGTGAACGGGCGTGACGGGCAGCCGCTCCTGAAGCCTTATCGTCCGGTGCTCGCACAAGGCGCCGTGCGCTTTGTCGGTGAGGTCGTGGCATGCGTCATCGCCGACACGGCCCTGCTCGCTCAGGACGCGCTCGAAGCCATCGTGGTTGACTACGAAGACCTCACGGCCGTCGTATTGGCCGAAGACGCCTTGCTGGAAGGTGCGCCCCAGTTGCATGAGAATGTGCCGGGCAATCGGGTGATGGACTTCGGCCAGGGCGATGAGGCGGCAACAGCGGCCGTCTTCGCCAGCGCTCCCCGAGTGGTGCGGCTCTCGCTCTACAACAACCGGGTGGTCGGCAACCCGCTCGAGCCGCGCGCGGTCAATGGCGACTACGACGCGGCACGCGATCACTACACCCTCTACTCGGTGACCCAAGGGGTCACCGGCTTGCGCACCCAGGTCGCTGCAACACTGGGTATCACCGAAGACAAGCTCGATGTGGTGGCGCAGGACGTGGGCGGCGGGTTCGGCCTGCGCAGTTCGGCGCATCCGGAGAGCATCGTCGTACTGATCGCCGCGCGTCTGCTCGGTCGACCGGTCAAGTGGACGGCAACCCGCTCCGAGGGTTTTCTGTCCGATGAGCAAGCCCGCGATGCCATCTGTCATGGCGCGCTCGCGCTGGATGACCAAGGCCGCTTTCTGGCGATGCGCTTTGACTTCGTGTCAAACCTCGGAGCCTACTGCGCACCGGTCGGACCGTTCATCAACAGTCGCATCACGGCCTGCATGACGGGGGTCTATGATGTGGAAATTGCTTACGCTCGGAATCAGCTAGTACTTACCAACACGCCGCCGACAGCCGCCTATCGAGGGGCCGGGCGCCCGGTGATGTCGGCCATCATCGAGCGACTGGTCAGTCAGGCTGCACTTGAAATGGGCATCGATGATGCCGAGTTGCGGCGCCGCAACATGCTGACAAGGAGCCGCTTTCCGTTCAAGCTCGTGAACGGCAATGTCTACGATTGCGGCGATCCGATCGGCGTACTCGCCGACGCAGCGGCTGCGGCCCACTGGAACGACAAGGCACGCTTCGAGGCACGACGTGTCGAGGCGCTCGCCCGCGGTCGCCTCTTGGGGCGCGGGATGGCCAGTTGCATCGAATCGACCGGCGCTGGCAACCCCACCGGCGACCAGGGCGTGCTGCGCTTCGACCGTGAGGGCAACATCACGACCCATTCGGTTTCACACTCGAGCGGGCAAGGGCACGAAACGGCTTTCGCGCAAATCATTGCATCGGTCCTGCATGTGCCACTGCACTCGATCAGCGTCCGTGAGGGCGACCCCACGGTTCGGCTGGTGGGTAATGGCACCGGCGGTTCGCGCACCATCACCGGTGCCGGCAGCGTCATGCTGACCGCAGCCCGCGAAGTCCTCGCCAAGGGCTTGTCGTTTGCCGCCATTGAGCTCGAAGCGGCCGAGCAGGACATCGAATTCACCCAGGGCAGCTACCGCATCAAGGGTACCGATCGTGCCATCAGTCTGCCAGCGCTTGCGCGCAAGCTGGCCGGGGCAGGGGAGCACCCGCTTGACACCCAGTCAAAGGTCACCATCGGTGTCACCTATCCCAATGGCTGCCATGTGGCCGAGGTGGAGATCGATCCGGCAACCGGCGTCACCGAGGTCATTGCCTATACCGCCTGCGACGATGCGGGCAACATCGTCAATCACCAGTTGGTCGAGGGGCAGATGCATGGCGGTCTGGCGCAAGGCATCGGCCAGGTGCTCGGTGAATATGCTATCTACGATCCGGCCAGTGGTCAGCTGCTGACGGGTAGTTTCCTCGACTATCCCATGCCGCGAGCGGGCATCTTGCAAGGCATCCAGTTGCTCGATCATCCGGTGCCCACCGACACCAATCCTCTGGGCGCAAAAGGGGTGGGCGAGTCGGGTGTAACCGGCTCCTTGCCCACGGTCATGAACGCCATTCTCGACGCACTGAGGCCTGTGGGCGTTAGGTACTTCGACATGCCAGCCACTCCTGCGCGGGTGTGGGGAGCGATCCAGGCAGCCAAGGTGGGCGACGGCGGCGCGTTTGCCATTCCCCAGGCGGTCATCGAGCAGCCAGCCGCGACTTGAGGTCAGGGGCGTCGGGGTGCCTCAGGCGGGCGCAATGGGGCGCTTGCAGGGCACCGAGCCACCGGCTGCCGTTGGCGGGCCGCACGACACCGTTCCACGTGGAACAACGGTTGACCTGAGGGCTGGAACTCGGTGCGGGGAACTCCGTGACTGCACGACGAGCCTGCGTTCCACGTGAAACATGCACATTGAGGGCCGCATCAGAAGATTCGGCCGCCGCGAGCGCTCTATAATGAACCTTGCGCTGCATTGAGGGTGCTGTTGTCACCGGACTCAACAGCCTGTCGCTCCCACAGCAACTGCGCCAGTAGCGCAGGCAGTACCCGTCAGAACCGGCAGGCGCTTGCACGCTACCCGCCCGCCAGCCCCGCAACCGCAGAACCCGTCAGCCCGACGTCCCTATGGAATACCCCACAGCATTCGATGTCATCGTCGTTGGTGGCGGCCATGCCGGCAGCGAAGCCGCACTGGCAGCGGCCCGCTCGGGGGCCCATACGCTCCTTCTGACCCACAGTATCGAAACCCTGGGCCAGATGTCGTGCAACCCCTCCATCGGGGGCATCGGCAAGGGGCACCTGGTGCGAGAACTCGATGCACTGGGCGGCGCGATGGCGCTGGCGACTGACGAGGCAGGCATCCAGTTCAGAACGCTCAACGCCAGCAAGGGTCCGGCCGTTCGCGCGACCCGCGCCCAGGCCGACCGTGTCCTGTACCGCGCGGCCATACGACGACGCCTGGAGAACCAGCCGCGTCTGCAACTCTTCCAGCAGGCCGTCGACGACCTCCTCATCGAGGGCGGTGTTGCTCGCGGCGTCATCACCCAGGTGGGTATCCGTTTCAGAGCCAAGACAGTGGTGCTCACCGCTGGCACCTTTCTCGCCGGCCGCATCCATGTGGGGCTCACCAACTACAGCGGTGGACGCGCAGGCGACCCCCCCGCACTGACCCTGGGCACTCGGCTGCGCGACCACGCGCTGCCCGCGGGCCGACTGAAAACCGGCACACCACCCCGGATTGATGGGCGCACGATCGACTACGCACGACTCGAAGTGCAACCCGGCGACGACCCGGCGCCGGTGTTCTCGTTCAGAGGTCGGCGAGACATGCACCCGGCACAACGGCCCTGCTGGATCGCGCATACCAACGAGAAGACCCACGATATCATTCGGGGTGGCCTTGACCGCTCGCCCCTGTTTACCGGCGTCATCGAAGGCATCGGGCCCCGGTACTGTCCTTCCATCGAGGACAAGATCCATCGCTTTGCAAGCAAGAACACTCACCAGGTATTTCTCGAACCCGAGGGCCTGACTACCCACGAGGTCTATCCCAACGGGATCTCGACCAGCCTGCCCTTCGATGTTCAACTTGACCTGGTGCACTCGATTCCCGGCCTCGAGCAGGCGCACATCCTGCGCCCGGGTTACGCGATCGAGTACGACTACTTCGACCCGCGGGGTCTGAAGCCCTCGCTCGAGAGCAAGGTCATCCAGGGCCTCTACCTGGCAGGACAGATCAACGGCACCACGGGCTACGAAGAAGCCGCGGCGCAAGGCCTCCTGGCCGGATTGAACGCAGCGCGCGCCGCTCGACAGCTCGAGCCCTGGTGCCCCTCGCGTAGCGAAGCCTACCTGGGCGTCATGGTCGACGACCTCATCACCCGCGGTGTCAGCGAGCCGTATCGGATGTTCACCAGCCGCGCCGAATACCGCCTCCTGCTGCGCGAGGACAACGCCGATCTTCGCCTCACCGAACTGGGCCGCGGTCTGGGCCTCGTGGACGACGATCAATGGGAAGCCTTCAGCCGCAAGCGCGAAGCCATTGATGTCGAAATCGAGCGCCTACGTTCCACGTGGATCAATCCTCGCCTGATTGATGCGGCTGACGCAGCACGGCTGCTCGGCAAGCCGCTCGAACGCGAGTACACCTTGCACGACCTGCTGCGCCGGCCTGAGGTGAGCCACGCCACGCTGACCGAGTTGTGCGCCCTCGCCCGACAGGATGAGGCCCACCCCCTGAGCGCCCTCCACACGCAGGATCCAGCCGTCCTCGAACAGGTGGAGATCCAGGCGCGCTACGAAGGCTATATCGGTCGACAGGACGAAGAAATCGCCCGCCAGGCAGCGCTCGAGCACACTGCGATCCCGCACGACGTCGATTACAGTGCCGTACCCGGCCTCTCGCATGAAGCCCGCCAGAAACTCTCGGCCACGCGCCCAGCCACCATCGGGCAAGCATCTCGCATGTCGGGCATGACACCAGCAGCCGTGTCGCTCCTGATCGTTCATCTCAAGCGCATGAGAAGCAGCCGAGCGCTGGCATGACCGAGATGCCAGCCAACTGGACTACGCGCCTGAAGACGCTGGAAGAGGGCGCCCGCGCCCTGGGCGTCAGCCTGTCGACAGAGGCGCTCACGCGCTGCATCGGCTATCTCACCATGCTGGTGAAGTGGAACCGGGTCTACAACCTGACCGCCATCCGCGACCCTGACGACATGACCGTACAACACCTGCTCGATTCGCTCTCGATCGTGCCGCTCATACGCGGCCAGCGGCTGCTCGACATCGGCAGCGGCGCCGGTCTGCCGGGTATCCCGATCGCCATCAGCCGCGCTGATGTCCACGTGACGGTGCTCGACAGCAATCAGAAAAAATGCGCCTTCATGCAGCAGGCTGTGTCAGAGCTGCAACTGAAGAATGTCACCGTGGCCTGGTCGCGCATCGAAGACCTGCCGCAGGCAAGCCCCACGGCAGGCGGTTCAACCCAAGGGTTCGACACGATCACCTCGCGCGCCTTTGCCGAACTGGCCGAGTTCGTGAAGGTAGCCCTGCCGCTGCTCGCACCCCAGGGGCTGCTGCTGGCCATGAAGGGCCTGAAACCGGACACCGAAATCGAAGGACTGGCTGATCGTGTCAGCGTGTCCGAGGTGCGCACCCTGCAGGTGCCGGGCCTCGACGCTGCGCGCTGCGCAATACTCATGGAGCGACCGCTGAAATGACCTCGACACCACGGGTGCTGGCCATCGCCAACCAGAAAGGGGGCGTCGGCAAGACCACCACGACCATCAATCTCGCGACCGGACTGGCCCAGGCCGAGCAACGGGTGCTCCTGGTCGATCTCGATCCACAAGGCAATGCAACGATGGGAAGCGGGATCGATAAGCGATCGCTCACTCACGGTGCCTATGCCGTTTTATTGGGCCTCTCAACCATAGAGAGCAGCCGCCAGCGGGCAACGCACGCCACCTATGACGTCGTCGGCGCAAACCGCGACCTCGCAGGTGCCGAGATCGAGCTGGTCAATCTGCCGCACCGCGAACGCCGCCTCAAAGAAGCCCTGGCCCTGGTCGCCGACCAGTACGACTTCGTGCTCCTGGACTGTCCGCCAGCGCTCAACCTGCTCACCGTCAACGCCCTGGTGGGCGCCGATGCAGTCATCATTCCGATGCAGTGCGAGTACTACGCCCTCGAGGGCCTGAGCGACCTCGTGAACACGATCAAGATGGTTCGCAACCGCTTGAACCCGAAGCTTGAAATCGACGGCCTCCTGCGAACCCTGTTCGACCCGCGCAACAGCCTCGCACAGCAGGTGGCCGCGGAACTCGATCAGCACTTCGGTGACAAGGTCTACGCATCGATCATCCCGCGCAATGTGCGCCTGGCCGAGGCGCCCAGCCACGGCATGCCCGGCTTGATCTACGACCCCACCTCGCGCGGCGCGCAGGCCTATGCAGCCTTCGCCCAGGAGGTGCTCGCGCGCTCGCATGCGGCCCATGCCCATGCAGAGGCAAGCACGGCGGCGAGCACCACACCCAGCAAGCCTACTGATGAAGCGCCACCACCCGACACCCAGGAGAATCCCCGATGAGTCGACCCAAAGGCCTCGGACGCGGCCTGAACAGCCTGCTGGACAGCGAGGATGACCCCGCGTCGATAAAAGCCGCGGTGCCGGCCGATCGGCTGACCACGCTCCCACTCGAGCAGCTCTCCCCCGGCCGCTACCAGCCGCGCACCCATATGGATGAAGCGTCGCTGGCCGAACTGGCGCAGTCGATCCGAGCGCAAGGGCTGATCCAGCCGATTCTCGTCCGACCGCTCGAGACGCGCGATCGCTACGAGATCATTGCCGGTGAGCGCCGCTGGCGCGCAGCGCGCATTGCCGGTCTCACCGACGTGCCGGTAGTGATCCGCGAAGTGGCCGATCGCGCCACGCTGGCAATGGCGCTCATCGAGAATATCCAGCGCGAAGACCTCAACCCGCTTGAAGAGGCGCGCGGTCTGCAGCGCCTGATCGAGGAGTTCGAGCTCACCCACCAGGAGGTCGCCGAGGCCGTCGGTCGCTCGCGCGCCGCGGTGACCAACCTCTTGCGCCTGCTCAACCTGGCAGAGCCCGTGCAGGCGCTGCTCTTTGCCGGGCAGATCGACATGGGCCACGCCCGGGCCCTCTTGAGCCTGCCGCCCGCGCGCCAGATCATCACCGCACAGCAGGTGATCGATGAGGGGCTGTCGGTGCGGGCCACCGAAGCCCTGGTGCAAGACACCTTGAACCCGACCCTCGCCACGCCCTTGGCAACGCCGGCTGCGCCCCGCAACGGCCCGCGCAGCCCGACCCCGGGCGCCCCGCGCGACCGTGACGTCGAACGACTCGAAGAAGAACTGGCACAGGCCATCGGTACGCGGGTCGAGATCAAACCCTCAGGCCGCGGACGAGGTCGCCTCATTCTCAGCTACGACAGCTTCGACCACCTCGACGGCCTCATAGAACGCATTCGCCGCGAGCAATAAAGCCCCTGGACCAACGCCCGGCACAGACCGGCCAAGCCCCCCCTGGAGACCCGCCATGATCCATGAACTGCGCATCTATCACTGCATGCCCGGGCGCCTGCCCGACCTCAGCCGCCGCTTCGAGACCATCACCACCAAACTCTGGGAACGCCACGGCATCCGTCCGGTAGCGTTCTGGACAGTGGCCGTGGGCCCGGCGAGCAACGACTTCTATTACATCCTCGAGTGGGAAAGCCTCGCCGAGCGCGAGACCAAATGGAGCCGCTTCGCCGCCGATCAGGAGTGGATCACCAAGCGCGCCGAGACCGAGAAGAACGGCCCGCTGCTGGCCGACATCAGCAACCTCTTTCTGAGCCCGACCAGCTACTCGCCCCTGCGCTGAGCGGGGCGCGCACGCGGCTCAAGCCCCCCGATCGGGCGCGTACCACGCATCGCGCCCCGGGAGATACTGGCCTTGCGACTGCACCGGATTGCGGTTGACCAGGGCCAGATGGCGCGGATACATCGGGTGCGAAAGGCTTCGCACCTCGTGTTCGAGCTGAAACACGCACTCGCCCGACGCGGGGTCGACCAGCGCATCGAAACGATACTGCCAGGGGTCGCTCTCCTCGGTCACCAGACCGCGCTCGGCCAGCCACTGATGCGGCCCGGAGAAATCCGCCACGTAAATCGCCACATGATGGCCATCGAAGGGCGCGATCGGCTGATCGGTATCGACGAATCGCAGCACCTGATCGACACCCACCCGCACCTCGACGCCCGCTGCCCCAGCCTCGGCATCGCCGGGTGACAGCGGCGCGACCCGCGCCTTGAGCACCGTGGCATAGAACCGTCCGATCGCCGCCGCCGCACCGCGCGGCACCGGAAACGTCAGACAGGGGATGCCAAGCACCATGCGCCCGAAGCGCCCCGGCGCGTGCACCCGAAACCGGTTGCCCCAAGGACAGGTGGCAAGCACCGTGTCACCCGCATCCTGCCAGGCAAAGGCCGTGCCGGCGAGCCGTTCGACCAGGCGCGGCAGCCGCGCCCGAACCAGATCCAGATGCGGCACGACCACCGCGATCTCGCCCCTAAACACCTGCGGCCGGACATTGGTCGGCAAGTGGAACTGATTGCGCCCTGCATTGACCCACATGTTGGCATCGGTGACATGCATGTAGGGATCGCGCGTCAGACCCAGCCCTTCGATGAAAAACAAGATCGCAGGGCGCTGCTCGGGGATGCGGATATTGCAATGCTCGAGCGACAGGATGTTGCCGGCATCCTCGGCAGCACGATCAAACGACGGCGAATCACGCGTGTCCATCTCACCTCCCAGACCCACACCGGGCATCAGCCCTCAGAACGGCTTGAGCACCACCAGCAGCACCACCACGAGCAGGAGCAGCACCGGGGCTTCATTGAACCACCGAAACCAGACATGCGATTGCACACGCTCGCCACGCTCCATGGCCGCGAGCAACCGTCCGCACACATGGTGATACGCAATGAGGAGCAGCACGAGCACGAGCTTGGCATGCAGCCAGCCGCCCGTGATGCCATAGCCCAGCCAGAGCCACACGCCAAACGCCAACGCCAGCACCGCCAGCGGCAACATGAAACGATAGAGCTTGCGTGCCATGCGCAGCAGCACGGCGAGCACCGCGGGCTCGGTCTCCATGGCAATGTTCACGAAGATGCGCGGCAGGTAGAACAGACCGGCAAACCAGCTCGTGACAAAAACGATGTGCAAGGCCTTCACCAGCAGCATGGCACTCTCCCTGAATCGATCGACCGCTTGTCCATCCTCATGGCGTCGATCAGCCGCCTTTGAACCTCTGACCTGAATCTCTGAGCTCAGCCTCTGATCAGTCGACCGGCGCGGCCTGCCAGGCGCCCAGCATCACCTTGCGAATGAGATGCAGCTTGCGATGAAAGAAGTGATCGCAGCCGGGCAACACCACCACCGGCAACTCCTGCGGCCGTGCCCAGTCAAACACGTTGGCAAGCGGCACCGTCTCGTCCTGTTCACCGTGAATCACCAGGGTGTCGGGCGGCACCGGCGGCGTGGGGTACTCGCGCCCAGCGGCCACCCGCCCATTGGCCACCCCGACGAGCACCATGCGCTCCGGCGCAAGGCGCTGCGCGAGTTGCGTCTGCACGAAGGCGCCAAACGAGAAGCCGCAGAGCACCGGGGGCGCCACGCGTACCCGACTGGCAAAGTGCGCTTGCGCGGCCTGCACCACCGCCAGCAGATCATCAGTCTCACCCACGCCGTGATCATGCACGCCCTCGGTCTCACCGACCCCGCGGAAATTGGCACGCACGCTCACATAACCCAGCTCGATGAGCGTGCGGGACAGCGTCTGCACCACCTTGTTGTCGAGCGTCCCGCCGTAGAGCGGATGGGGATGGGCTACGAGCGCAAGCCCGCGCGGTTCACGCGCAGCAGGCAGATCGCAGATCGTCTCGATATGACCGGCAGCACCACGCACCTCGAGCCGCTCGGAGGGCATGCCAGCAGCAAGCGGTATGGCCATGGCTAGATGCGCAGACGCTCGACCACGCGCCCGTTCAGCAGGTGCTCGTTCACGATCTCGTCGATGTCGCTGCGGTCGACATAGGTGTACCAGGTCTCTTCGGGATAGACCACGATGACAGGCCCCTCCTCGCAGCGATCGAGACAGCCGGCCATATTGATGCGCACCTTGCCTTCGCCCGAGAGGCCGAGCTCCTTCACGCGCTTCTTGGCGTAGTCGCGCAATTCCGAAGCACCCGCGCTGTTGCAGGACACCTTGGCCCCCGGCTCGCGCTGATTGCAGCAGAAGAAAACGTGATGCTCGAAGTGACTCATGGTGTCATCCGCCCGGTGGAAGGAAGGGTCGAGGCGCGCCAGACCGTGCATGCACGGCATCTCGCAAACGCTCGTCAGAGCGGCATTATAGGTCGGTCGCCTGCGCGCCGCGCCAAGCGCAGAAAGACAAGCACCGCCAGCACCGGCCACAGGCCCGCAGCCAGAGCCGCCAGTGCGCGCAGGCTTGACTCGTAGACCGGATAACGCCCGCCCACCGGATCAACCAGATAAGGATTGAGGGGCGCGAGATTGAGCACCAGGATGACGAGGAGCAGCACCGCCAGACCCACCCGCTCGAGCCGCAGACGATGAAACCGCGCGAGCCAGGGAAGCGCGAAGCCCGCGGCACAGAGCCCCCCCAGGGCGCCCGGCGTGAGCAGACCGGGCAGTGGCGCCCCGCGGGTAAACCAGGCCAGAGCAAGCAACCGAGCGAAGCAGGCAAGGGCCACCAGCGCCACCAGCGGCAAGGCCGGCGAACACCCGGGCGCCAGCACCCGCTGCCAGAGGAGTCCGAGCACCACGACCTGCCCGAAGGCCACCAGCGCATCCACCAGCACGAACACCTCGGCCGGATGCAGCGTCACCGTGGGCTCGCCCAGCACCGAGCGAAAGTCACCGGTGGCAAAGGCCTGTGCCCCCGGCAGAAGCTGGGTCAGTGGCCAGACGAGCAGCAAGACCAGCGTGAGGTCGATGTCGGCACCCTGCCGAAACCACCGCGCACGCGAGCGATGGAACCACCCGGCGGGCCCCAGATGAGGCTTGAGCCAGCCACCGATCAGCCCACCAGCGAGGGCGCCCGCTGCATTGGCCACCAGATCGGTGGAGGAGGAGACCCGTACCGGCAGAAAGCCCTGCAAGCCTTCCATCAGCGCCGAGAGGCCAAAACCCGCGCCCAAGGCCAGCATCAGCCCGTGCCAGCGTGCGCGCCACCGAAACGCCACCACGAGCAGCACCCCCAATGGCACATAGCCTGCGATGTTCAGGATCACGTCGAGCAGGTACAACTGCCGCGGCCACGGGCCGACCATGAAGGCGAACAACCCCACCCCCTGATAGCGCCAGCCGACAAAGGGGTAGAGCGACATGTAGCCGATCAGCACGCACCAGATCAGGAGCAAAGGGCGCGCCCATCCAGACCGGGCTCTGACTTGCACAGTAGCGTTCATTACCCCATTGTAGGAGGAAGTGTCGTGCACCGAGAGCCGACCAGGAGAGATCATCATGAGGCTCGACAACGAGCAGGAAAGCAGCAATATCGAAGACCGTCGCGGGATATCGGCCGGCGGTGGGTTGCTGGGCGGTGGCCTGGGGCTTGCCGCGCTGGCACTGGTGGGGATGTTCTTCGGCATCGACCCCCGAGTGATCATGCAACTGGGCGAACAGACGGCACCCACCCAGCAGGCGCACAGCGCACCCCACAGCGCAGGCAAGGAGAGCAGCGCCAACGACGAGGGCAAGCGCTTCGTAGCGCGAGTGCTCGGCAGCACCGAGACCACGTGGACCGAGATCTTTGCGCGCAACCAGCGAACCTATGTGAAGCCAACCCTCGTTCTTTTCTCGAACCAGGTGCAGTCAGCCTGCGGCATCGCCGGTGCGGCAGTGGGCCCCTTTTATTGCGGCGGCGACCAGAAGGTCTACATCGACCTCGCCTTTTACCACGACCTGCGCACCCGCTTTCATGCGCCGGGCGAGTTCGCCCAGGCCTACGTCATTGCGCACGAAGTGGGCCACCATGTGCAGAACCTGCTGGGCGTGATGAGCAAGGTGAACGACCTGCGTCAGCGCGTGAGCAAGGCTGAGGCCAATGCTCTGTCGGTACGGCTGGAACTGCAGGCTGACTGCTTTGCCGGGGTCTGGGCACACCATGCCAACAAGGAGCGCCAGATTCTCGAGCCCGGCGATGTCGAATCGGGTCTGAATGCCGCCAGTCAGATCGGTGATGACCGCTTGCAGATGCAGGCGCGCGGCCATGTCGCGCCCGAATCCTTTACCCACGGCAGTTCCGAGCAGCGGGTGCGATGGTTTCGCACCGGCCTGGAGTCAGGCCAGATGCGCCAGTGCGACACCTTCAAGCATCGCAACTGACGCGCACTTACTGACCAAAGGCAAGTCCCAGCTGCTCGCGGCGCAGACGGATGGCCGCCGGCAGCCGCGCATCGAGCATGGTGAGCAGTTCGTCATGCAGGCTCAGCTCATGCTTCCACTGGCGCGGCTCGATGCTCGTCACCTGATCGAACTTGGCGCGGTCGAAGCCCTCGAGGCCAGTCCACATCAGGTCCTCGAACGCAGGCACCCAACCGACCGCTGTCTCGATCGCGTTGGCGCGACCTTGCGTGCGCTCGACAATCCACTTGAGCACGCGCATGTTCTCGCCAAACCCCGGCCACACGAACTTGCCGTTCTCGTCGGTACGGAACCAGTTGACGCAGAAGATGTGCGGGCGGTGCTCGACCTGCTTGCCCATCTGGATCCAGTGGTCGAAGTAGTCGGCCATGTTGTAGCCAGTGAACGGAATCATCGCCATCGGGTCGCGCCGCACCACACCCACCTTGCCGGTGGCTGCTGCGGTGGTCTCCGAGCCCATGGTGGCTGCCATGTAGACACCGGCGTCCCAGTTGAACCCTTCAGCCACGAGCGGCACGGTATCGGAACGCCGACCGCCAAAGAGGAAGGCCGAAATCGGCACACCCTTGGGGTTGTCCCATTCGGGATCGATCGAAGGGCACTGCGAGGCGGGCACCGTGAAGCGCGAATTGGCATGCGCGGCCTTGCGCCCGGTGGCCTTGGCGATCTCGGGGGTCCACGCCTGGCCTTGCCAGTCGGTAAGCTTCGCCGGCGGCGTGTCGGTCATGCCTTCCCACCACACGTCGCCCTCGGGGGTCAGTGCCACATTGGTGAAGATGACGTTGGCCTTCATCGTCTCCATGCAATTGGGGTTGGTCTTCATCGAGGTGCCCGGCGCCACGCCAAAGAAGCCGTTCTCGGGGTTGATGGCGTAGAGGCGCCCATCGGCGTTGGGCTTGATCCAGGCAATGTCTTCGCCGATGGTCGTGACTTTCCAGCCCTCGAAGGCGGGCGGGGGCACCAGCATGGCAAAGTTGGTCTTGCCACAGGCGCTCGGGAAGGCGGCCGACACATAGGTCTTCTCGCCCGAGGGCGAGGTGACCCCGAGAATGAGCATGTGCTCGGCGAGCCAGCCCTGCTCCTTGCCCATGATGGAGGCGATGCGCAGCGAGAAGCACTTCTTGCCAAGGAGCGCGTTGCCGCCATAGCCCGATCCAAAGGACCAGATCTCCTTGGTCTCGGGAAAGTGGACGATGTACTTGTGGTCCTTGTTGCAGGGCCAGCGCACATCGGCGGCACCCCCCACAAGCGGGGCGCCCACCGAGTGCACCGCCGGCACGTAGGGGCCGTCGGTACCGAGCAGTTCCCAGACCCGGGTCGACACACGGGTCATCACATGCATGCTCACGACCACGTAGGGCGAGTCGGTGAGTTCGATGCCGATATGCGCAATCGGCGAGCCAATCGGGCCCATCGAGAACGGAATGACATACATCGTGCGCCCACGCATGCAGCCCTCGAAGAGGCCGTCAAGAGTCGTGCGCATCTCGGCCGGCTCGACCCAGTTGTTGGTGGGGCCGGTGTCTTCCTTGTACTTCGAGCAGATGAAGGTGCGGTCCTCCATCCGCGCGACATCGGTCGGGTCGGACAGGGCCAGGTAGCTATTGGGGCGCAGTGTCGGGTTCAGTCGCTGCAGCATGCCGGCGCCCACCATCTCGGCGCACAGCCGGTCATATTCCTCGGTGCTACCGTCGCACCAGACCACCCGGTCGGGTCGCGTCAGGGCTGCCACTCGGGCTACCCACTCGATCGCGGCGCGATGCTTGACATGAGCGGGCGCATCGACCGTCGTTCCGGTACTGGCTGACTGATTCATCTGGCTTCCTCGGTGTGGGCGCGCGAGAAGGTGCGCGACGGGCCGGCTCTTGTAAGCACCGGCTTGATATTTCCGGAAGGAAAGCGGCCGATTTTATCACGCCCGCCTGCGATCGATCCGATAGACGAAACGGAAGAGCGGCCCGGTGGCGGAGACAAGGATCACAACCCTCGACACATGCGCCGCGGTCACCAATGGCACGCCGAGTGCAAGCACCTTGGCCGTGAGCGACATTTCGGCCATACCCCCGGGCGCCGTGGCGAGCAACAAGGTGGGCACCGGCAAGCCGGCAACCCAGGCCAGAAACAGCGCAAACACCGCCGAGATGGCCATCGCGATCAGCACCGACAGACACACCATCGCCACGAAGCGGGGTGCCGCACGCACAAAGCTGCGGTCATAACGCTGGCCCAGATTGCAACCGATCAGCACCTGCGCCAGATTGGTCATTACCGCCGGCATCGAGGTCCACTCGACCCCTGAAGCGGTCAGCAGGATCGAGGCAAACAAAGGCCCGAGCACCCACGCATTGGGGGCCTTGATGAGCGTGAGCACCAACGTCCCGGACGCCGTTGCCAGAAAAAGCTGCGGCAGATGCGCCCAGATCACGGGCGCGCGCACCCCCTCGTAGACGTCGGCCCCGTGCACACCGGCAAAGCTGAGCGAGAAGGGCACGATGATCACGACGAGCAGAATCCGCAAGGACTGTGCAAGCGCAATCCGATCGACTCGCCCGCCATAGCGATCACCGATATTGGCCATCTCCTGCGCACCACCGGGAACGCTCGCCAGGAAGGCGGTCCTCTCATCGGTGTCGGTGTAACGCGCGAGCCACCGGCCACCGATCCAGGCAACGACCAGCGAAAACACCGCTGCCGCCAGAAAGATCCACCACCAGGAGCCGACGGCGTGGGCAACCGCCGGGGTGAAATACAGACCGAGCGTGGTGCCAATGCACCATTGCGCGAGCTTGCCGGCCCCCATGGGTGCGCCCAGTGGCACGCCCGAAAACCGGAAGATGGCCATCGCCACCAAAGGCCCGATGAGCCAGGGCAGCGGCGAATGCAGCGCCGCGAAAAGGGCACCTGCCAACAGGCAGACCGTCAGCCCAGCCAGGGCCGGGTAGCGACCGGCAAGTCGGTGAAAGTGACTGATCATGGCGGCCTAGCGACTGCGCCGCAGATCGGCCACCAGCGCAACGCGACGCCCCTGGCTGCGGTTACCCGATACGGCGTGCGGCAGCCACGATTCGAAGATCATGAGCCGGCCTTCGACCGGCGAGAAATTCATCTGCTGCGCCGACTGCGGCGTGGGAGCATTGGTGCCGACAAAGGCCCGATGCGCGCGCCGCGCGGCCACCGGATCCTGAAACACGAGGTCACCACAACCCTCAGGGGCCTCGACGTAATAAACCGCGGTGAGCACCTGCCCTTCGTGCGCATGTTCGTTCTGCTGCATGCCGGGCTCGTACACATCGACCCAACTGCGGCTGATGGTGGCTTGGGCGCCGTCGACCCCATACCACTGCAGAAACTGCGTAGCCGCCTGGGTGATCATCTGGCCAAGCTCGGTGAGGGCAGCGGCCTCGATCACCGACCGCCCGGAGGCCGCGGTGCTCAGATAGCTCTCGAGCGGCGCAGCGACCAAGTCGCGACGCGCCTCATCACCTGACAACCACGCACCGAGTTTGGCTCGGGTGGCCTCACGCAGTCCGGCGTCGGCGTCGGCTGTGAAAAGCGACACCGGAAACATGATCTGCACATTCATCGATTCTTGCGCGCCACCAGCAACATGCTTTTCCACAAGCAGGGCATACGCCCCACACCGACGAACCGCAGCACCGTGAAGCCATTGCGCTCGAGCAGTTCGGTGAGTGTCCGAGGGCTCCAGAACTTGATGTGACCACCGTGCCAGAGCGCGGTGTGATGGCGATCCCAACGGCCCGCCAGCGCAAGCGCCAGGTTCTTGAGGTAGCCATGATAAGGGGTTGTGACGATCAGGTGGCCGCCATCGGCAAGGAGCGGCGCCGCGAACTGCGGCAGCCGATGGGGCGCGTACAAGTGCTCGACCACTTCGGTGGAGACAGCGACATCGAAGGGCTGGGGCTCCAGCCGCTTGATGGAGAGCGGATCGTCATCGACCCCCGCCTGATGAAATCGCACCTGCGGCCAGGCCTGGCGGGCCGCCGCGACACCGCCTGCGTCGAGTTCGATACCCACCGCGTCATAGCCGCGCGCCGCGAGCAGCCCGCACAAGACACCGTTGCCAGCGCCGACATCGAGCACGCGGCGCGCGCGAAGACCGGCAAGCACCTGGAGCACGGCCGGGGCCAGATAGCCATACGACGCAGGCACGGCGGCATCGTGCCAGCCATAGCCTGGCTCGACCGCAACCCCTTCATGGTCCGATGTCATGCAGCCCCCTCCCGGTCGGCTACCCGCGCCGAGGGCGGATGATGGCCGATCGGTCAGTGCCGACCCTGCGCCCGATCAAGCGCGGCGCGGGCCCACTAACTGGCGGGACCGCCTTCGCCGATCTCGTCGCCGGCATCGGCCGCCTTCAGGCGCAGCGGCTGACCCCCCACGCGCACGGTCTGCAACTGCCGCAGCATCTTCTTGGGCATGTCGACCGGCAACTGCACGAGGCTGTAATCGTCAAAGAGACGGATGCGGCCTATGAAGCGAGCCGCCATACCGGTTTCGTTGGCAATGGCGCCGACGAGATTGCCGGCCTTGACGCCATGCGACAGTCCCACTTCAACCCGATACGAGCGGCTGGGGTCCTGCATCGGGCGGGCCGGGGTCTCGACTCGCTCGGGGCGCGGAGCGCGCTCGGGCCGTTCGGGACGATCCGGGCGTTCGGCCTTGAACGGGGCCGCTATCGAGGGCGCCGATCGCTCGGCGCGCGGTGGCCGTTCACCCCGATCAGGGCGTGCGGTCGCATACGGACTGCGCGGCGCCGGCGGCGGGCTCACGAATTCTTCACGCGCGGGCTTGTCGATGAGGAGGGGCACCCCACGGCGCGAGATCTTGGCCAGTGCGGCAGCGATCTCCACCGCAGGCACGTTGTGCTCGCGCTCGTAGTCTTCGACGATGGTGGTGAAAATGCCAAGATCGCCCTCGGCCAGCACTTCGCCGATCTTTTGCTTGAAGCGCGCAATGCGAACGTTGTTCACCACCTGGATCGTGGGCAACTCGAGCGCCGATATCGGCTGCCGGGTTGCGCGCTCGATGGCCTTCAAGAGCCCGCGCTCGCGCGGGGTGACGAACATGATGGCCTCGCCACTGCGCCCGGCGCGGCCGGTGCGCCCGATGCGGTGCGTATAGCTCTCGGCATCGGTAGGCATGTCGTAGTTGAAGACATGCGTGATGCGCTCGACATCGAGGCCGCGCGCGGCCACATCCGTGGCCACCAGGATGTCGACCGTGCCGTCCTTCAACTGGCCGATGGTGCGCTCGCGCTGCTGCTGCTGCATGTCGCCATTGATGGCAGCGGCCGAGAAGCCGCGCGCCTGCAATTTGCCAGCCAGCTCTTCGGTGCCGATCTTCGTGCGCGCGAAGATGATCATCGCATCGAAGGTCTCGGCCTCGAGAATGCGGGTGAGTGCATCGAGCTTGTGCAGCCCATTCACCAGCCAGTAGCGCTGGCGGATGTTGTCGGCCGTACCGGTGCGTGCGGCCACCGTCACTTCCTGCGGGCTGCGCAGATAGGTCTGGGCAATGCGCTTGATCGGCGCGGGCATCGTGGCCGAGAAGAGCGCGGTCTGACGCGTGGCAGGCGTCTGCTGCAGGATGCGCTCGACCTCGTCGATGAAGCCCATGCGCAGCATCTCGTCGGCTTCGTCGAGCACCAGCGTCTTCAGGGCCGACAGATCGAGCGAGCCCTTGCTCAGGTGATCGATGACCCGACCCGGGGTGCCGACAACGACATGCAGACCGCGGCGCAGGGCGGCCAGTTGCGGCCCATAGGCCTGCCCGCCATAGATCGGCAGCACGTGAAACCCGGCCACATGCGCGGCGTAGCGCTGGAAGGCTTCGGCGACCTGAATCGCGAGTTCGCGCGTAGGCACGAGCACGATGGCCTGCGGGGTCGACTGGCTGCGGTCGAGCCGCTCGAGGATGGGCAACGCAAACGCGGCGGTCTTGCCGGTGCCGGTCTGTGCCTGTCCGAGCACATCGCGATTGGCGAGCAGCAGGGGGATGGTTGCTGCCTGGATGGGAGAAGGTGATTCGTAGCCAAGCTCCTGCAGCACCTGCAGGAGCGGTGAGCTCAAGCCGAGATCGGCAAAGCCCTGTTGATTGTCAGGCAAGGTCATTCCTTGAGAAGAGCGCGGGGCCGGATGATGCCCGAGGCAAGACCATCATGCGCGCAAAACAGTCATTGTCGCGCCGATCGGCCCGCGAATCTTGATGAATGCAGCATCTTCCGAGGTCAGAACCTTCCAGACTGTCGCCTGGCCTTGATCTGAGGTTGCCCACGCCATCCGCCCGCCAGAACGACCAGCGCCATCAGGACCGACGGCGGCGACGGGCAACCTCAGCCGAGCTCGGACTCAGCGATCAAGCAACCAGCCGATCAACGCCCCGCCAATCGCAAACATCGCGATGACGCCTGTGGGCGAACCTGCGCCGGTGCCCGGAATGAGCACCACGGCCAGACCTGCGACGATACCCGTGCCAATACCCAGACCGATCTTCCTTGAAAAGGCCATTGCGCTTTCTCCTGGTGAACTGTCAGACAAGTGGAAGCACTGCGAGGCGCCATCATAAGGCGACAAGGCCGATCGGAAAACCCGAATGATTGCGGGCATGGAAACCCACGGCGCCCCTAGACGATCCTGATCGACAGATCGGGCAACCGGTCGATGCGGCAGACGATGACATCACCCTTGAGCACCGGGCCGACGTTCTCGGGCGTACCCGAGTAGATGATGTCACCGGGAAAGAGTTCGTTGGCTTCCGAGACCTTGGCGATCTGCTCGGCCACCGACCAGATCATGTGCGCGAGCGTGGCGCTTTGCTTCACCCGACCGTTGACGCTGAGCGAGATGTTTTCCTTTGCAAAGTGCCCGATCGAGGACACCGGGTGCAAGGGGCCGATGGGTGCCGAGTGATCGAAGGACTTCCCGATTTCCCAGGGCTTCTTCTGGTCGCCCATCATGCGTTGGAGGTCACGCCGGGTCATGTCCAGACCCAGCGCATAGCCGAACACATGGTCGAGCGCACTTGCGGCCGGAATGTTGCGACCTCCGGATTTGAGCGCTGCCACGAGTTCGACTTCGTAGTGATAGTTCTTCGTGAGCGAGGGGTAGGCGTGGTCACCGACAGTGCCTGGAGCCACGAACTGGATGGCATCGGTGGGTTTCTGGAAGAAGAACGGCGGCTCGCGCGTGGGGTCCGAACCCATCTCGCGGGCATGCGCCTCGTAATTGCGCCCGATGCAGTAGATGCGTCGCACCGGAAAGACATCGCTCGTGCCGACAATCGGGATGACCGTCTGCGAGACGGTGAAGGGCATGCTGGATGTGGCCGCCTTCGCAGGCTCTGCCTTGCCCAGGGCCCCTAGCCCTGCACCACCCGCTAGCAGCAAGCCACCTGCCAGACTCGATCGTCGTTTGCTGTCCATGCGTGTCTCCTTACCCGCAGTGCTCAGACATCGAGTTGCGCGACGAGCGCATTCTTCTCGATGAATTCGCGCCGCGGCTCGACCTCATCGCCCATCAACTTGGTGAAGATCTCGTCAGCCGCAATCCCGTCATCGATCTGCACGCGCAACAAGCGTCGACCCGCCGGGTCCATGGTGGTTTCCCACAATTGCTCAGGGTTCATCTCACCCAGGCCCTTGTAGCGCTGCACACCCGCATTGCGCTCGACCTCACGCAACAACCAGGCAACCGCTTGCGGAAACGAAGTGATGCTGTCTTCACGCTCGCCACGCGCCACGCGGGCACCCGGCCCCACCAGCCCTTCGAGCAGCTTGGCCGTGGCCTGAATCTGGGCATGGTCGCCCGAGAGCAGAAAATCGTCGTCCATCACCGACACCTTGACGTTGCCGTGACGGTGACGCTCGATGCGCAACTGCTGGCGCTCGGTCTTCTCGTCGTAGCGCGCCACCACACCCGCCCCCTTCGGGGCCAGGTGCAGCGCCAGACGCTCGGCCGATGCAACCGCTGCCTCCGCCGAGGAGAGGTCGACGATCACGCCCTCGAGAATCGCATGCAGCACATCGGGGTCGATATGACGCGACAGTCGCTCGATCACCGCACTGGCCACCCGGTACGACTGTGACAGCGCACCCAGGGCTTCACCTTCGATGGCTTCAGCGCCTTCGCGCGGTATGAGCCGGGCCCCATTGAGCGCGTGGCGCAGCATGAACTGATCGCGCTCGCGATCATCCTTCATGTACTTTTCTTCCTTGCCGACCTTCACCTTGTAGAGCGGCGGCTGCGCGATGTAGATGTAGCCCCGTTCGAGCAGTTGCGGCATCTGCCGATAGAAGAAGGTGAGGAGCAGCGTGCGGATGTGCGCACCATCGACATCGGCATCGGTCATGATGATGATGCGGTGATAGCGCAGCTTGTCGATGTTGTACTCGTCCTTGGTGAGGCCGGTACCGAGCGTCTGGATGAGCGTGACGATTTCCTGTGAGGCAATCAGGCGATCGAAGCGTGCGCGCTCCACATTCAGAATCTTGCCCTTGAGTGGCAAGATCGCCTGGAACTTGCGGTCACGCCCCTGCTTGGCCGAGCCACCGGCCGAGTCACCCTCGACCAGGTAGAGCTCGGTCTTCGAGGGGTCCTTTTCCTGGCAGTCGGCGAGCTTGGCCGACAAGCCAAAGGAATCGAGCACGCCCTTGCGGCGCGTCATGTCGCGGGCCTTGCGCGCGGCTTCGCGGGCGCGCGCGGCTTCGACGATCTTGCCGGTGATGATCTTGGCGTCGTTGGGTCGCTCGAGCAGGAACTCGGCGAGTTTTTCGGCCACGACTTCCTCGACTACCGGACGCACTTCGGACGAAACGAGCTTGTCTTTGGTTTGCGAGGAGAACTTGGGTTCAGGCACCTTCACCGAGAGCACGCAAGTGAGCCCTTCACGCATGTCATCGCCACTCGTTTCGACACGCGCTTTCTTCGCGATTTCGTTCTTGTCGATGTAGCTGTTGAGCGTTCGGGTCATGGCCGCACGCAAGCCGGTGAGGTGCGTACCGCCATCACGCTGCGGGATGTTGTTGGTAAAGCAGAGCACCGATTCCTGGTAGGACTCGTTCCACTGCATCGACACTTCAACCGTCATGCCTTCGCGGCTGCCCTCGGCGTGGAAGATGGTGGGATGCAGCACGGTCTTCGTGCGATTGATGTATTCGACAAAGCCGCGCACACCACCGGCGTAGGCAAAGTTCTCTTCCTTCTCGGCGCGCTGGTCGACCAAGCGAATCGACACGCCGTTGTTCAAGAACGAGAGCTCGCGCAAACGCTTCACAAGAATCTCGTAGTGAAACTCCACGGTGCCAAAGGTCTCGGTGCTTGCCATGAAGTGCACTTCGGTACCGCGGCGTTCACTCGCACCGACAATCTTCAAGGGCTCGACCGCCACGCCACGACGGAACTCCATGGCATGCACCTCACCATTGCGTCGGATGGTGAGTCGCAGCCAGTCAGAAAGCGCATTCACCACCGAGACGCCCACGCCGTGCAGGCCGCCTGAAATCTTGTAGCTGTTGTTGTCGAACTTGCCACCGGCGTGGAGCTCGGTCATCACGATCTCGGCCGATGACCGGCCCAGTTCGTCATCGGGATGGATGTCGGTGGGTATTCCACGACCGTTGTCCGTGACGCTGATCGAGTTGTCCAGGTGAATCGTGACAACAATGGTGTCGCAATGACCCGCAAGGGCTTCATCGATGGCGTTGTCAACGACTTCAAACACCATGTGGTGCAGACCCGTACCGTCGGAGGTGTCACCGATGTACATGCCGGGCCGCTTGCGAACCGCATCGAGCCCTTTCAGCATCTTGATGTTGCTCGAGTCGTAGGCGCTGTTATCGGGCAGCGCTGCTTCAGTGCCGGGGTCTGCCGGCGGCGTGACTGGATCGCTCAACGACGTGTCTCTCTGTGGTCAAACTTCAGATGCGCATCGGCATCACGACGTACTTGAAATCGGCCTTGTCTTTCAGCGTGAAGAGCGCACTCGAATTGCCATCACCGAGCGCACATTCGACTTCATCGGTGGTGAGGTTGTTCAGCACATCGACGAGGTAGCTCACGTTGAAGCCGATGTCGAGCGCTTCACCCGAGTAGACGATGTCGAGTTCTTCCTGAGCTTCTTCCTGCTCGGTGTTGCTCGAGCTGATCCGCAAGGTGTTCTCACCCAGCACCCAGCGCACACCGCGAAACTTGTCGTTGGTGAGAATGGCGGCGCGTTGCAAGGACTGCAGCAGCACCTGACGGTTGAGCGTGAGGTGCTTGGGGTGGTTCTTCGGGATCACCCGGTTGTAGTCAGGGAACTTGCCATCGATGAGTTTGGAGACGAGTACCGTACTGCCAAAACTGAACCGCGCCTGGTTGGCGGTGAGCTCGATCGCGACCGGATCATCGCTATCGTCGAGCAGTCGGGCCAGTTCGAGCACGCTCTTGCGCGGAATGATGACCTCCTGCTTGCCCATATCGCGCGGTGCCACTTCGCGCTCAGCCAATGCCAGGCGGTGACCATCGGTTGCAACAACGCGCAACATGCCGTTGTCGATCATGAGCAACAGACCGTTGAGGTAGTAGCGGATGTCCTGCTGCGCCATGGCGTAGGCCACTTGCAGGAAGAGCGATTTCAGCAGCGCTTGCGGTACGTTGAGCTTGACCGCGGTGCTGTCAGGCACCGGCATGCGCGGGAAGTCTTCGGCAGGCAAGGTCTGCAAGGTGTAACGGCTCTTGCCGCTTTTCACGACCAGGCGCTTTTCCTGGGCAACCAGCGAGATCTCGGCTTTGTCAGGCAGCGCACGCAGGATATCGAGGAGCTTTCGCGCACCCACCGTGACGGTCTTTTCTTCGCCAGGCCCATCGGCTGCGATGCTCGAACCGATCTCGATCTCGACATCAGTGGCCAGAAACGAGAGTGACCCCGCCGTTCGCGACACCATCACATTGGAGAGGATGGCGAGCGTGTGCCGACGTTCGATGATGCCCGCAACAGCCTGCAAGGGTTTGAGCAGAGTCTCGCGCGGTATGGTTATTAGAGTCATTGCTTTGTATTCCTGATAATAACTGATAAGGCGCTTGTGGATCTGTGGATAACTCTATCATGTATCTGATAGGAAAGGGTTTTACGGCATTATCAAGCTGGGGATGAAGCCCTTCGGTGATGTGGATTGTGGTGCATCGTTTCGACGCCCTCGGGCGTTTTCCCGACTTGTCCACAAAAGATCAACACGCCATTCAGCCTCTGCCAACAGTCTGTTCACACGTTGTACACGTCTCATCCACAGGCTTTTCCACAGCGTGTTGGGTGTGTCGACCCACCCTCAGCCCTTCAGAACCTGCTCGAGCAACTGGTATTCGCGGCTGATGGCCGGGTCTTTCTCCCGCAACTGCGCTATCACCCGGCAGGCATGCAGCACGGTGGTGTGGTCGCGGTTGCCAAACGCTTCGCCGATGTCAGGCAAACTCATCTGGGTGAGGTCCTTGGTGAGGGCCATTGCCACTTGGCGTGGTCGGGCAATGTTGCGCGAGCGTTTCTTCGAGTGCATGTCTGCCATGCGTATCTTGTAGAACTCCGCGACCGTCTTCTGGATGTTCTCGATCGAGATCTGCCGGTTGTTGAGTGACAGGATGTCCTTGAGCGCTTCACGGGCGACATCCATGGTGATGTCCTTCCCGTTGAAACGGGCAAAGGCCAGAACGCTTCGCAGCGCGCCCTCGAGCTCTCGTACATTGGTTCGAATGTGGCGGGCGATGAAGAAGGCCACGTCTTCGGGCAGGCTGATGCCCACCGCTTCGGCTTTCTTCAGCACGATCGCCACGCGCATTTCCTGCTCGGGCGGGTCGATCGAGACCGTGAGCCCCCAGCTGAAGCGCGATTTCAGCCGTTCTTCCAGCCCGGCGATGTCGCGCGGGTAGGTGTCGCAGGTGATGATGATCTGCTTCTTGGCATCGATGAGCGCATTGAAGGCATAGAAGAATTCTTCTTGCGTTCGGTCCTTGCCGGTGAAGAACTGGATGTCATCGATGAGCAGCAGATCGAGCGAGTGGTAGTAGCGCTTGAACTCGTCAAAGGACTTTTGCTGGTAGGCGCGCACGACATCGGTGACGTACTGCGAGGCGTGCAGATAGCGGATACGCGCCGAGGGCTTGCCCTGGCGCAGGCGATGGCCCACGGCGTGGATGAGGTGAGTCTTGCCCAGACCGACTCCGCCATAGATGAAGAGCGGGTTGTAGGACGTGCCCGGGTGCTCACCCACTTGCAGGGCGGCCGCGCGCGCCAGTTGATTGGCTTTGCCGGTGACGAAGGTATCGAAGGTAAAACCTTCGATGAGGTTTGATCGGTCTTCGCGGCTCGGCCCGGGCCGGCTCTCGGCGCCGTTACTGCGTTCGGCGCGCGGGGGGGGTTCATTGCCTGCCCTGGTGCTGCCCGAGTTGGCCGGGTCGGTCTGGCCGGCCGGGCGTGTGGCCACCGGTTCTCCATCATCATCGATGGGCTGCGCGTCCTCGGCACTCTCCAGTGCCTCGGCATGCGAGGGGGCTGATTCGACCAGGTCGAGTTCAAGCCGGGTGAGGGCACCGGTGACCGTGGCAGCAATGAGTTCGATGCGTTCGGCAAAGCGTTCGCGGACCCACTGCTGCACGAAACGATTGGGTGCTAGCAGGCGCAGCAGCCCCGGCTCGTGCTCGCCTTCCTGCAGCGGAACGATCCAGGTGGTGTATTGCTGACGGGGGATGTCCCGTTCAAGCGCTTCGCAACAGGCAGACCAGACGCTGGGCATCAATCGACGATCGGTAGACGGTGGAGAACAGGGTTTCAGCGTGTGCCGGGCAAGCACAGCCAACAGCCATGATAGCCTGTTTCAACCCGAGTTATCCACAGGCTGCGAGCGATAGCGGTTGACAAGGTATGCCCCTAGCCTGTCTAATCATCGGTTCCCTGAAGTTTGAGCGAATTGCGCCATGAAACGCACCTACCAGCCCTCGGTTACCCGCCGCAAACGCACGCACGGATTCCTCGTGCGCATGAGCACTCGAGGTGGCCGTGCCGTGATCCGCGCCCGCCGCGCCAAGGGCCGCGCCCGTCTGGCGGTCTGACTACGAACACGGTACCTTCATTGCGCTGGCGTGCTTGTCAGCGCCTTGCAGGTGCCGCTGTCGAGCAGGTCTTGAAAAGCGGTCGGTCACGCGCCGTAGGTCCGTTGCGTCTGCAGTTCAGACCCAATGGCCTGGATCATGTCCGCCTGGCCCAGATTGTTCCCAAGCGCATGGCGCGTCGTGCCGTCGATCGCAATCGTGTGCGTCGTCTGGTGCGCGAACAGTTTCGCCTCGAACAGGCCCGCTGGGTCGGCTTCGATTGCGTTCTTCGCTTGCGTTCACCGTTTGATCGAGCCCTCGATCATGGCGATGTCGCGCGCCAGCTGATTGCGCCCGGCCCGTGAAGCGTCTGCTCGTCGGGGTCATCGGTCTTTATCGCTATGCCCTGAGCCCCTGGCTCGGGTCGCGCTGCCGGTTTCATCCTTCATGCTCGGCCTATGCCGCCGAGGCCATCGAGGTGCACGGGGCTGCTCGCGGCAGCTTTCTTGCAGCATCGCGCCTCTTGCGGTGTCATCCGTGGCACGCGGGCGGCTATGATCCGGTGCCGCCGGCTGATGCAAGGCAAACGCCGACGGGTGAGCACGCGCACCCCGCTGTCCTACCCACGCTGCCTGACCCCACTGAACTGACTCGTTGAGCCCATGGATACCAAACGCATCATCCTGATGGTCGTGTTCGCATTTTCAGTGCTGACACTGTGGCAGAACTGGGAAAAGGAAAACCAGCCGCCGGCACCGCCCGCGGCGCAGGCGGCTGCGCCCGGTGTCAACCCGGCTGCCGGTACCGTGCCGGGTAGTGTGCCCGCGGGCGCGCCGGCGGCGGGTGGCAGTGGTGCCAGTGGTGCAACGGCAGCCGTCCCCACCGCGGCTGGTGCCCCGGGCGCGAATGAGGCCACCGTCGCGGCCAACGCCATCGAAGTGAAGACCGATGTGGTGCACGCCTGGATCGACCCGGTGGGCGGCAATATCGTTCGGCTCGACATGCTGACGCAGAACGATCCGGAAGATACGACCAAGCCCCTGTCGCTCCTCGGCCCCAAGCACCGTTACACGCTGCAAAGCGGTTTCAATGGAGCGGGCGTGCCCAACCACAACACGGTGTTTGCGGCGGCCCAGGCGAGCTACACGCTTGATGCCGGCAAGGATGCCATCGAGGTGCGGCTCGAAGCGCAGGGTGCCGAGGGCGTGAAGGCCGTGAAGACCTTCCGCTTCAAGCGCGGCAGCTTCCTCATCGAGATGACGCAGTCACTTACCAACAACACGGCAGCCGCACTCCCTGCCCAGGCCGCCTACTTCCATCTGACGCGCGATGGCGCCACCCCGGGTGGCGAGACGCGCTTTGGCGTGCAGACCTTCACCGGGCCTGCCATCTATACCGAAGAGCGCAAGTACCACAAGATGAGCTGGAGCGATCTTGACAAGGGCAAGCCTGATTTGCCCACAGGCAAGATCACGGATGGCTGGGCGGCGATGGTGCAGCACTACTTCGTGTCGGCGCTCCTGCCCAAGGAAGGCGCCGAGCGTCAGTACTACGCCGAGCAGGTGGCCCCGGGGCTCTACCGCGCCGGCCTCAAGCTGCCGGTGGCCGAACTCGCACCGGGTGCAAGCACCCAGGTCACCCTGCCCTTCTACGCCGGCCCGCAGGAGCAGTCGACCCTGAAGACCCTCGCGAAGGGTCTCGAACTCGTGGTTGATTACGGCTGGCTTGCGATCTTCGCCAAGCCCCTTTTCTGGCTCCTGCAGATGTTCCATAGCGGGGCCGATGTGTTCGGCATCCAGATTCCGGGCGCCGGCAACTGGGGCATTGCCATCATCCTGCTCACCGTGCTCATCAAGGCGGTGTTCTTCCCGCTCTCGGCGGCGAGCTATCGCTCGATGGCCAAGATGAAGGTGGTGGCGCCGCGCCTGCAAAAGCTCAAGGAGCAGTACGGCGACGACCGCATGAAGCTCAACCAGGCCATGATGGAGATGTACAAGACCGAGAAGATCAATCCGCTCGGTGGGTGTCTGCCGATCGTGGTGCAGATCCCGGTGTTTCTGGCGCTCTACTGGACGCTGCTCGGCGCCGTGGAACTGCGTCAGGCACCGCTCTTTGGCTGGGTGCATGACCTCTCGTTGCCCGACCCGCTCTACGTGCTGCCGCTCCTGATGCTCGGGTCGATGGTGCTGCAGACGCGCCTCAGCCCCAAGCCGCCCGATCCGGTGCAGGCCAAGGTGATGATGGTGATGCCCTTCATTTTCGGCATCATGTTCTTCTGGTTCCCCTCGGGCCTCGTCCTCTACTGGCTGGTGAACAACATCCTCTCGATTGCGCAGCAGTGGCAAATCACGCGCATGATCGAAGGCGGCGCCGCCGCTGCCGGGGCCGGGCGTGGCAAGGCGGCCAACGACTAGGGGGCCCGGGCGATGACAGCAGTGCTCGCCTCAGGCGATGCGATTGCTGCCATCGCCACCCCGGCTGGCCGTGGCGGCATCGGCGTGGTGCGCGTCTCGGGACGCAACCTCGCCGGCTGGGCAAAAGCCCTGACCGGCATCGAGCCCGAGCCCCGACGCGCGACCCTCGCACGCTTTGTCGACCGCGAGGGCCGCGCGATCGACGAGGGCCTGGTGCTGTGGTTTGCAGCGCCCCACTCCTACACCGGCGAAGACGTGCTCGAGCTGCAGGGCCATGGCGGCCCGGTGGTGATGCGCATGCTGCTCGCTCGCTGCGTGGAACTCGGCGCGCGCATCGCCGAGCCGGGTGAGTTCACTCGACGCGCGTTCCTTAACGACCGGCTCGATCTCGCCCAGGCCGAGGGCGTGGCTGATCTGATCGATGCGGCGTCAGAAGCCGCAGCCCGATCGGCGCTGCGATCGTTGTCGGGTGAGTTCTCGCGCCGGGTGCACGAGATTGCCGATGAGCTGATCGCGCTGCGCACGCTTGTTGAAGCGACCCTGGATTTTCCGGAAGAAGACATCGACCCGCTGGATCGGGCCGATGCACGGGCGCGTCTCAAAAAGCTGCGCGAGATGACCGAGCGACTGGCGAGCGACGCGCGTCAGGGGGCGGTGTTGCGAAGTGGCATCACGGTGGTGATTGCCGGGGCGCCGAACGTGGGGAAGTCGAGCCTGCTCAACCGGCTGGCCGGGGAGGATGTGGCGATTGTCACGCCGATTGCGGGGACGACGCGGGATACGGTGCGAGAGACGCTGACGATCGATGGCGTGCCGTTGCATGTGATCGATACGGCGGGCGTGCGGGAAGCGAGCGATGAGGTGGAAAGGCTCGGGATCGAGCGGACGTGGGCCGCGATTGCGAAGGCCGATGTGGGGCTGTTGATGGTGGATGCGAGAGAGGTGCTCACCGAGGGAGACCGGGCCATTCTGGATGCGCTGCCAAGAAGGGCTGAGCGGATTGTGGTGAGGAACAAGGTGGATTTGTGTGCGGGCGATTTGACCCCGATTGAGGGGGTGCCCGAGGCGGCGCAGGTGGTGGCGGTGTCGGCGAAGACCGGGGAGGGTGTCGACATGCTCAAGGCGACGCTGCTGAAGGTGGCCGGCTGGCAGGGCGGGAGTGATGATGTGCTGCTGGCGAGGGAAAGGCATCTTGCCGAGATAGCGCGGGCGTTGGCGTGCCTGGCGGCCGCCAACGATCAGCAAGGGTTGACGGAGTTGATGGCGGAGGAGTTGCGGCTCGCCCAGCACGCGCTCAACGGGATTACGGGGGAGTTTGGGAGTGATGATCTGCTGGGGGAGATATTCGGGCGGTTTTGTATAGGGAAGTAGGTGGGGTCAGGCCACCGAGGGTGTGCGTGTTGCAACGGAGCCGGCACAAGAAAGCTTGCATCAAGTTCACCCGGTGTGTATGGTAGTGAGTAAATTTACTCACAACCATGCAAAACAACTTCAGCAGGGCACAGCTTCAGATCCTCCAAGCTCGACTGGATGAACCGCCTCGGTTCATGATCGTCGTGGCTGGCCCGCGCCAGATCGGCAAATCCACCTTGGTACGCCAAGCGCTTGCCGGGCGCCCCTCGAGCTTTGAGGCCGCGGACCAGTCGGCCTCACCGCAGCCAGGTCGATTGAATGAAGACGCCGCCGCTGTTCAGTGGGAACCCGGGGCAAAGGCCAACGCCCGATGGCTCGTCGACCAATGGACTCGAGCCCGAGCCAAGGCGCGTTCACTACCGCCGGGCCAGTACCATACCCTCGCCCTCGATGAGATCCAGAAGATCCCTAGATGGTCCGAAGTTGTGAAGGGCTTGTGGGACGCGGATCGAGCCGAGCAACTGCCGCTGCATGTCGTTCTGCTGGGCTCCTCCCCCTGGTTGATGCAAAGGGGGTTGACCGAAAGCCTGGCTGGCCGGTACGAGCCCCTGCGCATGTCGCACTGGACGTATGGGGAGATGCAAGACGCCTTCGACTTCTCCCTGGATGAGTACATCTACTTCGGGGGATACCCGGGTGCGGCAAGCCTGATTCGGGACGAAACCCGGTGGAGGCAGTATGTTCGCGAGGCCTTGATCAGGCCCAACATCGAGAACGACATCCTGCAGATGACGCGGGTGGACAAGCCCGCGCTGTTGAAGAACCTGTTCGAGCTCGGCTGTGGCGCCTACTCGGGTCAGCTCGTTGCGCTGACGAAGCTCCTTGGCCAGCTCCAGGACGCGGGCAACACCGTTACCTTGGCGCACTATCTGGAGCTGCTGTCACAGGCAGGGCTCCTGACGGGCCTTCAGAAATACGCGGGCCAAGAGCTGCGAAAGCGCGCCTCCGCGCCGAAATTCAACGCACACAACACGGCGCTCATCTCGGCACAGGCCCGGTACACCTTCGACCAGGGGCGGCGGGATCGCACCTACTGGGGCCGCCTCGTGGAAAGTGCGGTAGGCGCGCACCTGATCAACAACAAACCCGACAACACCACGCTGCACTACTGGCGCGAAAGCCCAAACGAGGTCGACTTCGTCCTGGCCGCCGGCGACCGATTGCTCGCCATCGAGGTCAAAAGTGGCGACGACTACGCGGCGCCGCAGGGTCTACGGCTCTTCGCAGATCAATTCAAGAACGTCAAGCCACTGGTGATCGGGACCCAGGGGGTGCCGCTCGCCGAATTCCTGCTGCAACCCGTTGAGTTCTGGTTGAGCTAAATGGTCTTTGTTGCTCGCACCGTCCGGCCCATCCAAGACCCGAATGGCGAGAGGCCCAACCCAGAGCCTGTAGCCCTGGAGTCACTGCGAACAGTCCCCGCCTGGGTGCTGCTGGGTGAGCCGGGGGCGGGCAAAAGCCGGGCGTTCAAATCCGAGGCAGAGGCGACTCAGGGCCTGTACCTGCCGCTCGCGCAGTTTCTCTTCGACGATATTGACGACGCATGGCGGGACCACTGTCTTTTCCTCGATGGGCTGGACGAGATCCGTCCGAGCGGCGGCAGCCAATCGATCCTGCACCAGCTACGGGCGAGGCTCAAAAGACTCGGTCAGCCCGGCTTTCGCATTGCGTGCCGGGCAGCCGACTGGTTCGGGCAATCCGATCGCGCCGAAATCGAGACCGCCTCGCCGGACGGCAGGGTCAAGGTGTACACGCTTGAGCCTCTGAGTCCTGCGGATATCAAGCGCATTCTCCAGACCAACCTCCATCGAGGCGATGCCGACGACTTCATCGCGCTGGCAGAACAGCGTGGCATCGGCGCTCTCTTGCACAGCCCGCAGAGTCTGGCGCTGGCAGACAAGGCACTCAGCGGCACCACTTGGCCCGAAAGCCGGGACGACACCTATCGGCTGGCCTGCGAAGCACTGGTCCAGGAAGCGAACCCGGCCCACCGCGCCAGAACGCGTCTTCAACCCAGGCCAACGGAAGGCGTACTGGACGCCGCCGGGCATCTTTTCGCCAGCCTGCTCCTCGCGGACAAGACAGGCATCGCCCTTGATGCGGCGGTGCGACACGAGCGATTCCCCGCGCTGGATGAACTCCCGACCGAAAAGCCCGACCTCGCGGCAGTCGCGATCGGCACCAGGCTCTTCATCCAGTCCCCCGCTGAGGAGCAGCGACTGGAACCCTCCCACAGGAGCATCGCGGAGTACCTGGCGGCTCGATGGCTGGGCAAGCAGTTGGACCGGCATGGACTCCCGCTTCTGCGCTTGCAAAACCTGATGCTCGGCTTTGATGGCAAAGCCGTGGCAGGGCTGCGCGGTTTGTATGGCTGGCTGGCCCTGAGGAGCCATCAAGCCAGAGCCTGGCTCATCGACAATGATCCCCTGACGGTTGCGTTGTACAGCGACGCCAAGCCCATGGACCTGGCCAGCAAGCGACGACTGCTTGCGGCCATTCGCCGCGAAACCGAGAGC
Source organism: uncultured Pseudomonadota bacterium (assembly GCA_903829815.1). GTDB lineage: Bacteria > Pseudomonadota > Gammaproteobacteria > Burkholderiales > SG8-39 > CAIXPL01. Next base: position 45,326 of record CAIKRR010000042.1, read on the forward strand.
AATCCCTCGGTCCTGTGGGACCTGCAGGGTGCCGAGCCTATCGACACACTGTTCGAACCGTCCCTGCGCGATGATTTTGCCGCGACCTTGCACGACGCCCGGCGCGACGACGCCACGCAGCGCTATGTGGTATTTCTTCTGAAGGTGCTCCAGAGGTCACCCAAATCCGGCGTCTTGAAGTCCGAACTCAAACGTGTAGCAACGGATGGCAGCCGTTGGCCGCGGGTCCGACGACATGCGCTCGAGGCCTGGCTGGGCTGCGCTTCTCCCGCGCATGCTGTGGATCTTCTGAACCAGCTAAGTCAAGGCAAGCTCACCGATCCAGGCGACGAACTCACAGGCCTTCTGCTCGATCGACTCTTTCCGGGCTCCCTGACTGCTGCGGACGTCATGCGATACCTGCGGGTCCCGCAGGGCACCATGCTGGGCCAGTACCAACACTTTTGGGCCTATCTCTTTCCCCGGAAGGTCAGCGACACGGAACTGCCCTGCGTCGTGGATGCACTCGCCCAGCGCAACGATCTGCAACAGCATGATTGGCGCGACGTTCATCGTTCCAGGATGCTGGCGACCGTGGTGGCCCGGGCGATTCAAGTCCACGGCGACTCAATCGATGATGCCAAACTCTTTGACTGGCTGCACATCGGGACGGATGAGTATGGCGAGAGACGCCATGAACCCGAGTTTGACCAGACGGTAGCGCAATGGCTGTCGAGCCGGCCTGATCGCTACAAGGGTCTTCTTGGCGTGTGCTTCGAGCGCAACGACCACAACCCCACGCCGCTGCTCGGGCTTTTCAACGACGCACAGGTGCTCCGCGGCGTACCGGCACCGCAGGATCTGGGCCAATGGCACTTCGAAAGGATCGACCGTACAGGAAACGAGATCCTTGCCCGGGAGCACTTGGCTGAAGCAGTTCGCTCGCTCTGGAGCGGCCCGGCAAGCCAGGCACTCTCGCTAGAGGCGGTGCTTGAGTGGGCCGAGGCGGATGCTACCCGTCGTCAGTGGCTCGAGCCCATGCTGGCATGCGAGATACCCGAGTGGCGCAGGGTGCAAAGCCAGGCCACCCATGACAGAAAGCAGCAGCACGCGGACATCATTCGCCAACGCAGTATTGCGCTTGGCAGACACCTCCATGAGATCAGCCAGGGCACCGCTGCGCCTGCCCTCATGGGCGAACTCGCTGGTGTATGGGCAGGCCGTTATACGGACACAAGGGGTGACACGCCTCTGGATCGCCTCAAAAGCTACTGCGAGAACTACGAGGAGGTCTTCCACGCGGCCAAGCAGGGACTGCCCGCCTGTGTGAGCCGGAAGGATCTCCCGTCTGTCGCTGAGATCATCGATCTGAACCTGAAACAAAGCTCCCATTGGATCCGGGGTGCCTGCCTGCTGGGCATGGAGCTCATGGGGTTGCAGGATCCCCTGGCCATTGACGGGTTGGCCACTCCGGTTCTGGAGCGGATGATCGCCTTCTGGTTGACAGATGGCAGACAAAACGCGCCGGCGTGGTTTGAGCATCTGGTGATCGAAAAGCCCGAGCTCGTCGCACCCGTGCTGATCGAATACGCCGGGGCGAGCTTCAAAGCCAGGAAGGACCATGTGGGGGGAATCCATGCCCTGGAACGGGACAGCCGGTACGCCCGCCTGGCGCGCCTGAGCGTACCCGCCTTGCTCGAGCGATTCCCGACACGTCAAAAGGCGAGCCAGCTTCAATGGCTCGCCTACCTCCTGAGGGCTGCACTCAGGTACCAGATGCCGGCGCTTGCCGGGATTGTGGCAAGCAAGCTCAAGCTCAAAACGCTTGACTCGGCACAGCGCGTCTACTTCCTCGCCGCCGGCATGGTGCTGGATCCGGCTCGCTATGGTGAGGACCTCTGGCGATTTGCAGAAGGGTCGTCCCGACGCGTTCAACATCTCGCGGACTTGCTGGGGAACGAGCTCGGCGATCTGTCCCAAGATGTGGATATGCACGCGACGACCTTTGGCAAGTTGATCGAGATTCAGACCCCCTTCGCGGAGTTGGACTGGCCCACCGGGGGCAGTGTTGTGAGCCCCGCCATGCGCCTTGGCGACCTCGTCGGCAGCCTCATCAGCAAGTTGGTCGCGCTTGCCACCCCGGAGAGCCTGGAGGAGGTCGACCGTCTTCTCGCGCTACCGACCATGGTCAAGATCAGTCGGCGGTTGCTCAGCGGGAAACACGAGCTGATTCAGAAATTGAGAGAACACCGCTTCAGCCCCCCGACGCTGCTCGAGGTCACTGGCATTCTGAGCAACAAACCCCCGGTCAGCGCGGCCGACCTCCAGGCCATCGTCCTGGACCATCTGGATCAGATTGCGCGTGACATCAAGACGAGCAACAAGGACCTTTTCAGACAGTTCTGGACGGAGACCTCACCGAACCAGCACAAAGGCGAACACAGCTGCCGGGACGCACTCATCGCGCTTCTGAGCGCACGCCTTGAGCCGCTTGAGATCGATTGTCAGCCCGAGGGCGACTACGTCAACGACAAGCGGGCAGACATACGGGTGTCTTGCCGCAACCAGTATGTGCTGCCCATCGAAATCAAAGGGGAGTGGCATGCCAAGCTCTGGTCGGCCATCCAGGCGCAGCGGGTGGCGCAGTACACAAGCCCACCGCAGACCAATGGCCATGGGGTGTACCTGGTCTTGTGGGTGGGTGGCAAGGAGCAGCCGGCGGCCAAAGATGAGGGCCGTAAACCCCAGACAGCCGATGAGCTCGCGTCCAGATTGCAGAACTTCGTAGCGTCCGAGGTACGCGAACTCATTGCGGTCAGAGTCCTCGACATTTCCTGGCCGTCTTGATCAGAGGATAGCCACTGCCCGGGGCTTTGTTGTCGATCGGCCCACTCACTTTCAGGTCCCAACCCGCGGGCGCCGGGCGCCTCGACCTGGGCGAGGCCGCATGGTGAGTGGGCACCCCCGCCATGATCGGACCGCAGGTGCTGCTCGTCATTCAGTCAAGCGTCAATGGACCCCCATCATGTGGTTCAGGGTCAGTACGTGCTCGGTAAACTCGGGAAAGGCGCGCGTGTGTTGCGGGTCGCGTGGACGTGGAAAGTCGATGGCGATGTCAGCGATGATCCGCCCGGGGCGATCGCTCATCACGAGGATGCGATCAGACAGGAAAACCGCCTCGGGGATGCTGTGGGTGATCAGAATGACCGTCTGCTTGCCTTCCTCCCACAAGCGCAGGAGTTCGACGTTCAACTGGTCGCGCGTCAGTGCGTCCAGGGCGCCGAAGGGCTCGTCGAGCAGCAGAATCTGTGGTCTGAGGATGAGAATCTGGCCGAACGCCGCGCGCTGACGCATGCCACCTGACAACTGGTGCGGGAACAGACTGCGATACGGGGTGAGCTTCAGTACATCGAGAATACGCCGGGTTCTCTCCGCGATCTCGGATGTCGACAGGCCGCGCATTTCGGCCGCCAGGCGAATGTTGGCTTCGACCGTGATCCAGGGCAGCATATTGTGGGTTTGGAAGACGATACCCACATCGGATGAAGGCGAGCGCTGCAACTGCCCGAGCACCCTGACCTCACCACCTGCATCAGCCGGGATCAGTCCGCCCACCATGCGCAGCAAGGTGCTCTTGCCACACCCGCTAGGCCCGAGGATGGATACAAACTGCGAGCGAGCAACCTCGAACGAGACCTTTTCCAGCGCGACGGTTCCGCCCTCGAAGGTCTTGCTCGCGTTCTTCGTCGAGATGGCGGAGGCACGGTCTGCGACCGGTTGTTCCTCTGCCCCGGGGCTACCAGGTGTCATTACTTTTTCGAGCCTACCCAGCCGTTATGGGAGATGTCGAAGATGATGCCATTCGGGTCGCGGTACTTCTTCTCGTAGTAGAGCGACTCCTTCTCGATCGGCAGATCGAGAAAGAAGGTGCCACCGTTGTCCTCGATCGATTTGCCCTGCTCGTCGAGGTCATCGACCCAGAACCCGACGTGATGCACACCCACGTAGTCCTTGCCGCGCTCTTTTCCCGCCGCCTCATCGGTCTTGTAGTTGAGGAGCGCCAGACAGATGGTGCCATCGGTGAGGTAGACCCCTGAGGCGATGGGCGATTCGGTCTTGCCCGCCTCGGTCATGCCGAAGGTCTTCATGTAGAACTTGGCGGCTTCTTCGGGGTCGGGAACGGCCATCGCGATGTGTCGGAGTTTTGCCACGGTTCTTGCTCCAGGTGAGTGCGGATGACTTGAAAGACTGGCGTTGTCAGAGACCGCGCCACCAGATGCGGCGAGCGATCAGTTCGATGAGCAGATACAGCACGCCAACCAGAACCGAGATTGCCAGCAGTGCAGCAAAAAGCAGGTCGGTACGGGCATTGGCGTTGGCCAGCAGAACCAGATTGCCCAACCCCTTCTCCGACCCGACAAACTCCCCGGCGATGGCGCCAATGACTGCCAGTGGCATGGCCGTGCGACAGCCATCCATGATGGATGGCAGGGCACTGGGTACTCGCAAGCGTCTGAACGTGTTCCATGGCGAGGCACCAATGGCGCGGAAATGTTCGATCAGATGCACCGGGGTGCCAGCCAGTCCGCCCATGGTGGAAATCACCACCGGGAAAAATGCAAACAGGAACGCCATCAGAACCTTGGATGAGGTGCCGTAGCCGAACCATATGACCAGCAGCGGGGCGAGCGCAATCTTGGGCAGCCCCTGAAAGATCACGATGAACGGGTAGCAGGTTCGTCGAAAGACGGGCAGTGCAAAGATGGCAAGTCCCAGCGCGACGCCGCCCGCCACCGCGGCCACATAGCCCAGCACCACCTCCCAACCCGTGATTGCAGATTCACGCAGAAGGACGTCGATGTTCTTCCAGGCTGTAGCAAGGATCTGCGATAGCGGGGGCAGGAGATAGCGCTTGATGCCGAGCAGATCGACCGCCTTCTCCCAGATGACGGCCAGTACGACAAACGCGACCAGAGGATCGATGAAGGATCGTGGTACGGCTCTGAGGAAGGAGAGGCGCGGCAACTGGTCTACTTGCCTTTGTCAGGGTCGATGCTCGGACCCCAGTCGGGAGGGGGCACCAGAAATCGGCTGTAATGCCAGCGATCGAACCCATCGATATCATCGGGCCACACACGCGCTTCGTAGGTCGAGCCTTTGGGTATCTGCAGCATCTCGCAGTAGAACTCGACATAGTTGCCGTCGGGATCCTTGAAGACAAGAAACACGTTCTCGCCCGGCCCGTGCTTGCCGATGCCACGCACGATTTCCACATTGTTTTCCTGCAGGAAACGTCCGAGCGTTTCAATCTCTTCGAGCGAGGCCACCTCGTAGGAAAAATGCTCCAGGCCTGGCCGCCCCGGCACCACCGGTTCGATGGCGCGCGGATCATCCGATCTGAGTTGCGCCAGCGCCAGATCATGATGGTCGGTACTGCTGCGCAGGAATACCATCTGGTCACCGATCCAGTCGGAGACTTCCAGGCCGACGATTTCGGTGTAGAACTTCACCGATGCCTGGATGTCGCGAACATTGAGCACCAAGTGCCCCAGTCGCCGTGGATGTGGACGATTCATGGGCGTGTGATCACTTGAGGAATTCATTGCTGAACACATCCTCTGCGCGCACAGCACCTTTGAGGTCATAGGCCTTGTCGACAAAGCCGATGGTGGCGCGGATGCGGTCTTCGCGGATGAATCCGAGGCCGTTTGCTCGCACCGGCGCATCCTGAATCAGTTCGCCGATTTCCTTCACCTGTTGAAGCGCGATGGCGCGATCGACCACTGGAAAGGCCTTGACGAGAAGATCGGTGGCCTGCTCGGGGTTGGCGATGGCCAGGTCAAACCCGCGGTAGGCATTGCGCAGGAACTTGCGCACCGTATCGGGCCGGGACTTGATCAGGGCCTCGGAGGTGGCAAAGCCGTTGCCGTAGGCGTTCAGCCCATAGTCGGCGTAGTCAAACCAGCCAACCGATAGTCCAGCGGCAGCCGCCGTTCGCTGCACAACGACCCGATCGCTGCCCTTCCAGCATTCGACCAGATCGATCCTGCCCTCGACAAGCGAACCGGAGATCACCGCGGGGTCAAGCCGCATGAGCTTGATGAAGTCGCGCGACTTGCCGTTGAGTTCCAGCCAGGCCGGTACGACATTGTGGACCGGAGAGGCTGAGCCCCCGCCGAGCGTGCGCCCCTTGATGTCCTCGAGCGTTTTGGGCTGCAGTCGGTTGCTGACCCAGCAGATAGCAGCAGGCCAGCGTGTGTTGATGGCTCCGATCATCTTGATCTTGCCACCATTGGAGCGGTTGAGTACAAGGCTGATTGGGTCCACATAGCCGAATTCGAACTGACCCTGATCGAGTTCATTGGCTGTGCGCGTGCCGCCATATCCTCGAACGATGTTCACCTCCAGTCCTGCCTCGCGAAACCAGCCTAGCTCCTGGGCTACGATGACACCGATCGAACTGCCTTGCGGCAGCCAGGCCATGTTGTAGGTGACCTTTTCCTGGGCAGAGGCATGCCCTGCCAGGAGTACGGCACCGATCAGGAATGATGCGCGGATGAATTGCAGGGCAGCTGTCATGGTTGCTCTCGCAGGCTGTCTTGACGATCGAAGGTGTCAGCGACGTTCGTTGGCGACGCGGTTGCGGATCGATCCGATCTTCTCAAGCGAGGCCACCATCACGTCACCGTCGTTCAGGTAAGTACCGCGACCCATGCCGACACCGGCCGGTGTGCCGGTGGCGATGACATCGCCGGGTTCGAGCGTGACGATGGTTGACAGGTAGGCGATCTGCTCCCGGACGCTCCAGATCATGTTGCCGGTGGAGTCGTTCTGCATGCTCTCGCCGTTCACGGTGAGTTCCATGCGCAGGTCTTGGGGATCCTTGATGAACCACGCTGGCACAATCCAGGGACCGAAGGGCGCGAAGGTGTCGTGGCACTTGCCCTGGAACCAGTCGAACTTGAACGGGTAATCGGCACGCATGTTCAGATCGCGTGCCGACACGTCGTTCACGATGGAGTAGCCAGCAACGTAATCCAGTGCTTTGTCGACCGAGACGCGACGCGCCCGTTTGCCGATGACGGCAGCCAGTTCGACCTCCCAGTCGAGCATCGACGTTTCTGCCGGCTTGCGTATCGTCTCGCGCGGGCCGATGACCGTGTTCTGCAGTTTGAGAAACATGTAGGGCTTGCTTTCGCTCTTGGCGGCAAGCACGGTTGTCATCTCGTTCGCATGCTCGATGAAGTTGGACGCTGCGCAGAAGATGCGTTGGGGGCGGTAGGGGGCAACGGCCAGCTTGTCGGCCAGACCCAGGGACTTCAGTTTGCCCGCCGCGGCCTGCTCAACGATCAAGGGTGCAGCCTTGCGCAGCAAAGGCTTGAAAGTCGCCCAGTCGCTCATCATGCTGGCCACACCGCCATCCACCGAGTCTGCCTTGAAGCCGGGTATACGCGCAGCCTTGATGGCTGCCTTCAGGTCGTACATCTGGGTGTCGATGACGATTGCAGGTGCAGTCCCGATCTTGCTTTTGTACGTGGCCAGTGCGAACCAGATCATTGCCATTTCTCCGCCAGTCGATGAACTGAGGAAAATCTATCCTGCTTTTCTCATGTATGCAAGTCAGTCATCATGTATACATTCGTCTTTGTGGTGGGTCTCGTCGACGGGTTGGTTGCTGCCGTGCTGTTTCTCGAAATAGGCGATCACGTTGGTCGCGCTGCTGCCGGTATGTGAATACATGGCTTCGAAAGCGGCATTGGCGTCAGAGCGCAGGATCGCGTCAGCAATGAGTTGATGCTCGGCGATGGAGCTTCTCAGCCGGTCGCCCGTATTGAAGAACTGGCGGGCACGAAAAGGCTCGAGCCGTTGACGTATGTTGCTGGCGAGCGCGTGAAGGTTCCGGTTGCGCGCGCCTGTGTAAATCGACTGGTGAAAGCTCTCGTTCAGGCTGGCATAGGCGTCGGTCTTGCCTTCTTCGGCCGCCTTGCGCGCCTGCGTGTGAACTCGTTCGATCTGGATCTTTTCCGAGATCCCCGAGCGCAGCGCACACAGCTTTGCGCAGATGCCATCGACCTCGCTCGCCGCTTCAAACAGATCGAGCAGGCCTGCCAGATCGATGGTGGCAACGGAAAACCCGCGCCTCGCCTTGGCTTCGACAAGACCGGTGGCTGCCAGATCCCGCAGGGCATCGCGAACCGGCGTGCGCGATACGCGAAACCGGGTTGCAAGGGCAATTTCTTCCAGCTTGGTGCCCGGCAGCAGTCGCCCATCGACGATATCGCGCGCCAAACGCGTGGAAATCTTCTGGGACAAGGTGCTCATGAAGTACTCCGAGGTGCAGTCACGGGATACCACTACCGGTTGTCGTCAGTGGGGGTGACGAGCGTAGAGGCTGTCAATGCGCTGGTCAACGACCTGTGGCCTGCGCGTGCGTGCTCCGGCGGGACCTTGCGCCTACTGTTGGATCATCGACGATCGGGCCGGCAACCGGGCTCGAGCCACGATCCTCACCACCCAGTTGCCGGTCGATCACTGGCACGCCTGGTGGCTGTGGCGGAGCGCGAGAAGAGCATCCAGCTGATCGAAGCCTCGAAGGAAGCCGAGCAGAACGCCATTGTAATCAAGGTGTCGGCTTCGGCCTAGAAGGAAGTCGCGCTCGACCTGGCCGAATCTGTGACCATCGAGGCCAAGGCGAACTGGGCGCACAGACACTCGATCAGGATCGAATATATCCAGCCTGGCAAGCCACAGCAAAACGCGTACGTAGCGCGGTTCAACAGGACTGTGCGCTACGAGTGGCTGGCCCAGTACCACTTCGACACCATCGCCGAAGCACAGGATTTCGCCACTCGATGGATGTGGTCCTACAATTACGAACGCCCGAACATGGCCCTGGGCGGGCTCACCCC
>CAIKRR010000043.1 GCA_903829815.1 uncultured Pseudomonadota bacterium
CCGCGAATACCAGTAGTGTGATGGGTGAAATTGTGCCGTCAGCGCACCGCCCGGACCATATTCAAGACCAAGTGGGACGGAGACACATGTCCGATTTCGTGACGATCCAGGGAATGAAAATCGAGGTGGAACGCCGCGGGACGGGCAAGCCGCTTCTCCTGCTGCTCAGCGAGGAAAGCCAGCGCGAGCTGGATTCGCCCTTCGTCGCGGAACTAGCCAAGCGTTATGAGCTTATCATTGCTCAGCCGCCGGGCTTTGGCCGGTCCGAGCGTCCCGACTGGATCTCCAGCCCCGACGATATCTCCTACATCATTCTCGATCTCGTCGAGGCTCTCGGCCTGAAGGACATTCCTGTCGTCGGTCTTGGACTGGGCGGCTGGATTGCCACCGAGGTTGCCATCAAGGACGACAGCTTCATTTCGAAGCTCGTGCTTGTGAACTCATTCGGCGTGAAGATCGGCGGCCCGCTCGATCGCGACGTGCAGGACATCTGGACGCTGCATCCCAGCAAGGTTGCCGAGCTGAAGTGGTATGACACCGACCTGAACAATCGCGACTTCTCCGCCATGGACGAGGCTGACGTCACCATCGTTGCGCGCAACATCGAGAGCTTCGCGCGCTTCTGCTGGGAACCCTACATGCACAATCCGAAACTGAAGGTGCGTCTGCCGCGGATCAAGGTTCCGACCCTCTTCATCTGGGGCGAGGAAGACGGCGTGATCACATCGAAATACGGCAAGGCTTTCAGCGAACTGATCCCGGGCGCAAAGTTCGTGACCGTTCCGAAGGCTGGTCATTATCCGCAGATTGAAAAGCCGCAGGACGTCCTGCAGCACATCAACGCCTTTATCGGCTGATTGAAAAACCCCGAAGGAGCACCACCACATGCAGGCATGGTACTTCACTGAGATGCCCTATCCGCATCTGCCCCCGCTGGAGCAGCTGTCGACGATGCGCGTCTCGCTTGCCAGCAAGCACTATGACCCGAAAATCGGTGCGGATCTCTACAACCGCTACCTCGACGAATACATGATCGCTGACGATGCCGGCCTGAACCTGATGGTCAACGAGCATCATCAGACAGCCACCTGCCTTGACGTTGCGGCTCCCCTGTCGCTGGCCATTCTGGCACGCCAGACCAAGAACGGCCGCCTGTGCATTCTCGGCAATCCGGTTGCCAATCGCGGTGACCCACTGCGCATCGCCGAGGAAATGGCGATGGTGGACTGCATCTCGCGCGGCCGCCTCGAAGCCGGTTTCGTGCGCGGCGTGCCCTACGAGATCTTCGCCGCCAACACGAACCCGACCCGCACGGTCGAGCGTCTGTGGGAAGGCATCGACCTCGTCCAGAAGGCCTGGACGACCCATGACGAGCCCTTCAACTTCGAAGGCCAGTTCACCCATCGTCGCGCGGTCAACCTCTGGCCCCGCCCGTACCAGACACCTCATCCCCCGATCTGGATCACCGGTTCGAGCGACGTGCCCGGCATCCAGCGCGCAGCCGCCCGCGGCTTCGTGTTTGCGACCTTCCTGCAGCCGCATCCCAAGGTGAAGCAGCTGTTCGAGGCCTATCGCAGCTCCTATGTGCTGAATGGCCAGCCCGGCGGCGGCGGCACGGCCTTCATGCCGCTCGTCTATGTTGCCGATACCGAGGCGGAAGCCGAGGCCGGCATGAAGGA
>CAIKRR010000044.1 GCA_903829815.1 uncultured Pseudomonadota bacterium
AGCAGCACCGCCAGTTCGGCCAGCATGAATCCGACAAGATAGGCACCGCCATCGCCCAGAAAGATCCGCCCGCCCGGCCAATTCCAGAGCATGAATCCGAGGAGCGCCCCAGCCAGTGCCAGAGCGCTCTGAAACACCAGGGCATCGCCCACCTGATGGGCGACAAAGGCGAGCGCTGCCAGAACAATCACGGCAAAGCCGCTGGCCAGTCCGTTGTAGCCATCGATGATGTTCACCGCGTTGGCAATACCCCCGACGGCAAAGGCGGTGAAGATCACCGCCACCGGCAGCCAGGCGAGCGCGTGATCGACACCGGGCAGATCGAGCCGATCGAGCACAGCGCCCAGGAGCCAGGCGGCTGCCGCGCCCGCCAGCATGGTGAGGAGCAGCCGCTCGAGCACCCCTACCCGCTTGGTGAGGTCTTCGGTGAGCCCACCCACGAAGGCAGGTGCCGAAGCCAGTAAAAGGATGCCGAACTGGCGTCCCACGTCGGCCTCATCCGCCAGCAGGATGATGCCACCCGCGGAGAGCAGCCCCGCCACCAGCGCAATGCCGCCGATTCGTGGCGTCGGGCGCGTGTGGTACTTCTGCGGCCCGCCGGCGATGCCGTCATGCGAGAGGTGAGCGTGCAAATGCTCGTAGCGCAGGATGATCCAGCCCGAGAAAAACGCTGCGAGCAGTGCAACCAGCATGCCCAGAATCGGGAAGAGCCCGGCAACGGGCGCTACTGTCGACTGCGGTCGGGCGGCATTGGGCTGGTGGCACAGCACCGGGTTGGCGGTGCCGGCCGAGAGTGACTGCGCCGCTTCACAGGCGGCCAGCGCCAGGGCCGGCTGATCGGCCCGGAATAGAAGCACGCCGTTACGCATGCGGCCCGATGGCATCGCCAGCGGCGCTTCTCCAAGCAACTGGCGTTGATCGAGATCGATGGAGGCAGCGCATTCGGTGCGGGCAAGCTGGCAACTGGGGCACTGTGCCAGCGCCAGCCGGGCCACATTGCCGGTGAGAGCCTCGCATGCGCGCAGCGTCTGGCTGCCCTTGAACAGAAAGTCGAGGGTCACCGCCCCCCCTGCATCGGCGGCCTTGAAGGTCATGACCGGATACCACGAATGCGGGCGCTGGACGATGGCCAGACCCAGCACGAGCGCCAGAAAGCCCACCAGGGCGTATCGAATGGACAAGGAATTCACGGTCGGGGTCTGCCTGATGAGCGCCGGGGCAGGAACTGCCACGACTGAAAAGGGGATGGGGCGGGATGTCTCGGCCACACGACGGCGCGCCGGGTCTGCCATGGCGAGCCCAGCCGGACCGGCGAACCGGGGATGGCAACGATCACCCGCGCGGCTCGTTCATGAGTCGATCCGGGTCAAGACCCACCCGTGCAGAACGTGAAATAATTCATATTCTCTTAACAAATAGCGTGAAAGATCAGTTCAGGCTTCTTCTTTGCTGCGAACCCGGTTGACGAGTTACCGTAGTTGGCAAACAATATTAACCTTTGATCTTCATCATGTTAAGATCTATTACCAACTTTCGTCGCGCGCCATTCATCGGCGCGTGAACTCACCCGCTCCGGAGGCTTCATGAAACGCACTCTCGCTCTTGCTCTTTTCTCGACCCTTGTTGCCGGCAGCGTGCTGGCCCAGACCCCGCCTGCACCGGTTGCACCGCCCGCCGGTGGCCCAGCCGCCGTTGGCGGGGGCATCAGTGTCGGCACCGGCCTCGCCGTCGTTGCCGGTGTTGCCGTGGTTGCAGCTGCCGTCGCATCGGGCAATTCGTCGAACAGCTCCAGTTCCTCGGGCACTACGGGCACTCGCTGATCAACGGTTGATCAGCACGCAGGGCCAGGGTTCGCCCTGGCTTTTTTTTGCCCTCGCAGGTCGCCCGTCCTGCCACAGGCCCGAATGACGCACCTGATTTCAATGCTGCAGACTTCACTGCGCCGCGCTTTGTCGTGCACGACTGCCTGGGTGCTGGCGCTGGGGCTCGTGGCCGGCATCACGGGCTGCTCGTCGGAGAGCCAGAGCACGCTGCAATTGCTGCAAGCCCTCAACCCGCTGGCTGCCGACCCCACGCTGGCACCGCTTGCACCGAAGTTTCGCTACCTGCGAGTGACGGTGAACGAAGCGCCTTCGATCTGGGTACTGGGTTACATCGAACCCGATGAACGCGGCCCGATCGAAGTCTGGTACAGCACCCGGCGTGAAGTACTGCGCCTGCAGAACGCACGCGTGATCGGTTCGGCCGGCCTGGCGGTGAACTGGGTGCGCACCACGCAAGAAGACGTGCCCACCTGGGAGGCGCTGCTCGACGACGCCACCCCCAGGCGCTGGCATCGCACGCGCGATCTGATGCCGGGCTACCGCTACGCGTTTGACGACCGTCTGGTGATCGCGCGCAGCCAAGCCCCCTTGGGCACCGCGCTCGAAACCCTTGATGCATCGACACTCGTGTGGTTCGAGGAGCGGGTCGAGGGCAGTGATCTGCCCGGCGCCCGCTTTGCCTTCGAGGGCGCCTCTGAGCGCGATGCTGCCTCGGGCCCTGCCGTGCGCGCGCGCGCGGCCGCCCCGGCAAACCCGCTCTATGGCGAGCAATGCCTCTCGGTGAGCCTGTGCCTCACCTGGCAGCGCTGGCCGCCAACTGCGCCCGCCGCGCCATGAAAGCCCTGCACGCGCTGCTCACCAGTGTTGCGACGCTCAGCGCCACTGCGGCGCTGCCCGCGCGGGCCACTGACCCTGCATTGGCCGCAGGGCGCGCCGATGTACGACCCGATGTACGACCCGATGTACGACCCGATATCCGGCCCGGTGAGCGCCTGAGCACCTGGCTTCTCGCCCAACCGGCCGATGAAAGCCTCGACCGGTCGGCCCTGCTGTGGCTGGTTGACGACGAGATACCGCGCCAGGCGGCACTGCAACTGCAGCTACGCCAGGACCTGCAACGTGCCGCCACGGCCTCGATGCCCACCGCAGCGGCTGCCCGAGAACTGCTCGACTGGGTGATGACACGGCCGGTGACCGGCCGTGTGCCGGTGAACGCCACCGACCCACGCTGGCTTGAAGTGAACCCACTGCACGACCCGGTATTGAAGCCTGGGCAGCGCGTGAGCCTGCCACCGCGATCGACAACCGTGACCGTGTTGACCGATGCAGGCGAGCGGTGCGTGGTGCGGCACCGGGCCGGGCTCGAATCAGGCGCTTATGTGCAGGCCTGCGCAGTGGCGAAAGCTGGCCTGGCGATGAGCCGCGAAGCAGGCCATGAGAACGCGCGCGATGTCGACTGGGTGTGGGTTGCACAGCCCGATGGACGCGTGCAGAAGCATGGCCTTGCGCTCTGGAATGCCACCACACAGGACGAACCGGCGCCCGGCGCCTGGATCTGGGCACCTGCACGGGCGAGTGCCTGGAACGAGCGCCTGTCGGAACGACTGATCACGTTTCTGGCAACCCAGGGGCCGGCCCGCGACGCCGAGGCAGCGCGCGTCATGCAGCCAGAGGCCGCCACTGCACTGCCCGCGCGTCTGCGTAGCCGCGAGGTGAGCTCGAGCGATTGGGGTGGCACCGGCCTCATGCAGACACCGAGCGCCCGCATGCACGACAGCGGCTACTTCGCCTTTGGTGCGGCCCGCATCAAGCCCTACACCCACGGCAACGTGACGCTGCAACCCCTTGGCTGGCTCGAGGTGGCGTTTCGCTACACCGACATCAGCAATGTGCTCTACGGCCCGAGCATTGCCGGCACCCAGAGCTACAAGGACAAGAGCATCGACCTCAAACTGCGTGCGCTGGAGGAGACCGCCACCCTGCCCGAGGTGGCCGTGGGCCTGCACGACCTCACCGGTACCGGACTCTTTTCAGGCGAATATGTGGTGGCGAGCAAGCGCACCGGCCCGATCGACTGGAGCGCCGGGCTGGGTTGGGGCTATATGGCCGGACGAGCAAATTGGGCTAACCCGCTCTCGCTCCTGGGCGGGCGCTTCGATCAACGCATGATCGATATCGGCCAGGGCGGCAAGTTCAACCCCAGTGCCTACTTTCATGGCCGCACCGCCTTCTTTGCCGGCCTGGAGTACCAGAGCCCGTGGGCACCGCTGCGCCTCAAGCTGGAGTACGACAGCAACAACTACCAGCACGAGCCCTTTGGCAACGCCTATGTGCAACGCTCGCCCTTCAACGCGGGCCTGGTGTATCGCGCAGGCTCGGTGGTGGACTTCTCGGTGGGCATCGAGCGCGGCAACACGCTGATGCTGGGCTTCACGCTGCAGACCCAGGCCGATCAGCTCTCGATGCCCAAGCTGAGCGATCCACCGCGACTCACGGTAGCACCGAACCGTGCAGCAGCCACGCCAACCGCCACAGGCACTGCCGCGGCGGCAACTCCGATGGCCGCCACTCGCGCCGAGCTGATCGCGCAGACCCAGTGGCAAGCCACGCGCATCGAGCGTGTCGGGCGCGAGCTTCAGGTGACGTTTGCCGATGCCGAGGCAACCGATCTGCGCGAGCGGGTCGATCGTGCCGTCAGCGTGCTGCACCGGGATGCACCGGCCGACATCGACCGCTTCGCGCTCATCTATCGCGAGCGCGGGGTGGTGATGGCACGCCATGTGATCAACCGCGATGCCTGGGTACGCGAGCAGACCGAACCCCTGCCCCCCAGGGCGCAGACCCAGACCGTGCGCGCTGAACCGGCGCCCGAGCACGCCTCGGGGGCCGGCCCAAGACGCGCGAGCCTTGCGCCCGAGGTGTTCGAGGCGGCGCCGCGCCGCTTCGAGGCGGGCCTTGGCATGGGCTTGCAGGAGAACCTGGGCGGACCCGATGCGTTTCTGCTCTATCAGGTATCGGCAGTGGAGCGCTGGAAGCTTCGCCTGCGCGAGGACCTGTGGTTGCAGGGCTCGCTCAACCTGGGGCTCATCGACAACTACAGCCGCTTCAAGTACGACGCCCCGAGCGACCTGCCGCGCGTGCGTACCTATATCCGCGAGTACCTCACGAGCTCGCGACTCACGATGCCCACGCTGCAACTCACCCAGGTGGGCGAGCTTGCACCGGATCACTACTACAGCCTCTATGGCGGGTATCTTGAATCGATGTTCGGGGGGGTGGGTGGCGAGTGGCTCTACCGGCCGTTTGCCAGCCGCCTGGCCTTCGGGGTCGATGCCAACCTGGTCGAGCAGCGCAACTTCAGGCAAGACCTGCGGTTCGGCCAATCCGGTGACCAGAGCGGCTACCGGGTGGCCACCGGCCATGCCACGCTCTACTGGGATACCGGCTGGAACGGCCTGCGCACGCAGGTGAGTGCCGGCCGCTATCTGGCGGGCGATGTGGGCGGCACGGTGCTCGTGGCGCGCGAATTCGGCAATGGCGTGCAGATGGGTGCCTATGCCACCAAGACCAACGTGTCGGCGGCGCAGTTTGGCGAAGGCAGCTTTGACAAGGGCATCTTCCTGAAGATTCCGTTCGATGCCTTCAGCACCCGCTCGAGCGCAAGCCAGGGCAGCTTCAACTACCACCCGCTCACGCGCGATGGGGGTGCCAGGCTGGAGCGCGCAGTCACGCTCATGGAGGTGACACGCCTTCGTGATGACCGTGCGCTGCGCGTTCGCGACCCGGTGGCATCACCTGCGCAAGCCGGGCGCACCGAACCGGAGCGCGCCGACCCGGCTCGCGCCTGGGCGGTTGACCGGTGGCTGCGCACGCAAGACCCCCGAGAAGCATTCACAAAGATGCCCGCACGGCCGATGCCTGCTGGTGTGGCTACTGGTGTGGCTGCTGGTGTGGCTGGATTGCGAGCAGCCATCGAACCTGACACGGCGAGGGGCACCGCTCCCCATGCGCGCGTTGGCAACACCGATGGCGTCTTTGATAGCGATGCCCTGGAAGCCGCACTCACCGACCAGGGCTTTCGCAATCTCCGGGTGGCGTTCGATGCAAGCCGCACGCTGCGCATCGCGGCGACGCGCGACCTCGCCGAGAGCGCCAGCGCAGCGGTGGGCCGCATCGCGCGCACCGCACTACGCTTTGCACCGCTCGACACCCGGTCGCTCGCGATCGACCATGCGCGCCGCGGGGCCCCCGCGGTGAGCTACGCCTTTGCCGATGCGCGCCTGCTCGAGCGCTGCCTGGAAGGCCTGAGCCCGGTGTCGGCGCTTGCGCCCACCACCGGCATCGTCTGGCATGACCCGAGCCTTCGGGAAGCCGACGCGCTCTCGCGACTCATCGACGTTGATGCGCCTCTGGCCGCCAGCCTCGATCGGCCCAATGCCGCCCAAGCACTGCTGCCCGAACCCACGCAGATCGCGCGCATCGTCGACGATCTGGTCGTGGCCGGTCGCACCGCACGCAACATCGACTGGACCGAGGCGAGCGTGCTGCTGGGCAGCAGCGTGCTGTCGGCCGCGCTGCTGGACGCACGCGCCGACCGCTTTGCCGCCCAGCACGGTGGCAGCACCTGGGCAAAGGCGGGCATCAGGCTTGGCAACGCCCTGCCCTGGGCAGGCCTTGCCGGTGCAGGGCTTCTTGCCCTTGACCCGAGCGACACCACGCGGGCGCGCACCGCCACCCGTGCAGTCGAGGCCGGGGGCACGGGGCTTGCCCTCTCCATCGCCCTGAAACTGGCCGTGGGGCGCGAACGCCCCGGTGACACGCCGGGTATCGGCGGCCGAGCGTTCAGCCCCTTTGCACGTACGGGTTCGAACGACTCGTTTCCTTCCAACCACACCATCACGGCCTGGGCTGTGGCCGCCCCCTTTGCGCTCGAATACAACGCACCCTGGCTCTACGGGGTGGCTGCCATCAGCAACGCGGCCCGTGTGGGGAGCCGCGCGCACTGGCTATCGGACACGGTGGCAGGCAGTGCGCTGGGGTACGGCGTGGGGCGCATCTTCTGGCAATCGGACCGAGAGCCCCGCACCGGCGCCACCGGCCTTGTGCCACAGATATCGGTGAGCCCCAACAGCGTGGCAGCGGCATGGCCATGGTGAACGCAAGGACATGCCCGGATGAACCGACCGTGAGCCACCGATCGGCACGGCCCACGCCAGACTCGCATCACCGGTGCGTACCGATGGCGACGCCTGTACCGGGCCCGACACTGGCACTGATACCCGCACTGATACCCGCACTGCTACTGGCCATGAGCGCTTCACTGAGCGCTTGCACCGGAGTGACCAACACGGCGATGCCCGGAATGCCGGCCCCGCTTGCTGAGCGCATGCGCCTTGAGCGCTGGAGCGCGCTCCATGTGCCCGGGCAACACGTCTGTCGCCGTGTTCAGGTGGGCCTCGCCACGCACGACTGGATGGTAGGTGTGGTGACGAGCCCGGCCGATGCCCCCTTGCAGGTACGCATCATCGAGCGTGGGCGGTTCGCAGATGAGCGCACGCCCAGCGCACTCAGCGGGCCCGTCACTGACAAGGCCTCGAACCCTGGCGAGGGCAATGCGGTGTCGAACCCCGACGATTGGCAGCCCTGTGCCGGCGCCCATCCCGAGGGCGCGGAGCAGTTTGCAACACAGCCACGAGCTTAATATTGGCTATTCATTTTCAATACCCGTAATATTCATCAATGAATTGCAAAGCGCTTAATAAACCACCGATGCAGACCCGCGATTTCCTCACCGCCGATGGCTTTCCCCGCCTGCTTTCTGCTGCCCGACGCGGTGTGGCGATGGCGGCACTGACCCTGGTTGCACAGGCGGTCGGTGCACAGACACCCGCATTCCTGCAACAGCCGATGAATGGCCAAGCGGCCGCACAGGCGGGCATGGGTGGCATGGCTCTGCAAGGGGCAGGCGCAAGCTCGGGCGATGCAGGGAACCTCGCGTTTCCCGCTCGACCGACCCTCTCCTCAGGCAACCCGGTGCCGGTGGACCCACGCCAGTTTGGCGGGCGCCCTGGTGCACCTGGCAACGAGGGACAACAGGGGCTCACCCCGGGCCAGACGCAAGGCGCCACCGCCAACCCTGCCCTGCCCCCGCTCGAGACGAGCGAATTCCAGATCTTCATCCAGCAGTCCACCGGCAAGCTCCTGCCGCGATTCGGCGCCAACCTCTTTACCGGCTCACCCTCGACCTTTGCACCGGTGGAATCGATTGCCATGCCACCCGACTACCGGGTGGGGCCGGGTGACGAGATTCGCATTCGCGTGTGGGGGCAACTCGATGGCGAGAGCCGCGGTATGGTCGACCGCAACGGCAACATCGATATCCC
>CAIKRR010000045.1 GCA_903829815.1 uncultured Pseudomonadota bacterium
AAGAAAGTCCCGGCCAAGAAAGTCCCGGCCAAGAAAGTAGCAAAGAAGGCCCCGGCCAAGAAGGCCCCGGCCAAGAAAGCTCCGGCCAAGAAGGTAGCGAAGAAGGCCCCGGCCAAGAAAGTAGCGAAGAAGGCCCCGGCCAAGAAAGCGCCCGCCAAGAAGGTCGTTGCAAAAAAAAAAGTAGTTAAAAAAAAAGCAGCAGCAAAGCCAGTTAAGCCCGTTGTAGCCGCGAAGAAGAAAGTCGCCACGAAGACCGCCTCCAAACCAGCCCCCAAGAAGGCCGGCGCAAAGTCGGTGAAGAAGGCGCAGTCCGAGACAGCACAACCTGCAACGAAGTCTGTCAAGGCAGTGACGGCTGCTCCGTCCACCGGTGCGGCTGCTGTCGCGGAAGGTGCGAAAGCGCCTGCGAGTCCGGCTGTTTCCTGGCCTTTCCCTACCGGGCCTCGGCCCTAGGCGGGGAGGAATGGTCTGCGGTCACCTTGTGCAGGCAAGGATGGCCGCAGACATTCCGGTTGGTGCGTTCGTCTCCGGCATGACGACCGAAAGACGCCCCGATTGTAGCAAGGGGTCTTCACCGTGCCGATCTGATCAGTCGGCAAAATCGTTAATGTTGCGTTGCAGTATCCGTAATGTTCTGTGCCAGACCCGGATTCTTCCGGTGATTTTAATCGCAAGTCATTGATTAATATGAGGATAAGAGACGCAACATCGTGCCTATCGCATCGATTGCGCGATCCAGTTCCGCCGTCGAACAGGTATGAGCGAATCGTAGATGGCGCTCCGCAGCGTGAATGCCGAAGTCGACCCCGGGTGTCACTGCAACACCGGCCTCTTCGAGCAGGCGTACCGACAGTGCGCTCGCGCTCAGGCCGAAGCTGCTGCAGTCGGCATACAGATAGAACGCACCATCGGGCACGACCGGGATGCCAAACCCCAGCTCACGCAGTGCGGGCAGCAAGCGATTGCGGCGCTCTGTGAATACCTTGCGTCGTGACTCGCAGATGCTGATCGAGGCGTCGCTGAACGCCGCGAGGGCCGCATGCTGTGACAACGTCGGCGGGCATATCGCTGCGTTCTGGGCGAAGCGCTCGAGAGGGCGCATCGCCTCGGCCGGGGCCACCAGCCAGCCCAGACGCCAGCCGGTCATGGCAAAGTATTTCGAGAAGCTGTTGACGACCATGAGGTCATCGCCGAGCGCCAGTGCGCTCGGGTTGCGATGGTCGTGGCTCAGCCCGAGATAGATCTCGTCGACGATGGTGAGTCCGCCGCGTTCGCGCACGATCTCATGGATCGCGGCGAGTTCGGTCGGGGCGATGCAGGTGCCCGTGGGGTTGGAGGGCGAGGCAATGATCACGCCCCGCGTCTTCGGCCCCCAGTGTGCCCGTACCTGGTCGGCGCTCAGCTGAAACCGGGTGGCGGCCGATGTGGGTACGAGTCGCGCGTGTCCGTCGAAAAGGGCCACCAGATGGCGGTTGCACGGGTAGCAGGGGTCCGGCATGAGGTATTCGTCGCCGGGGTCGGTGAAACAGCCCAACAGGGTCATCAGTGCGCCGGTAGCGCCGGTCGTGACCATGATGCGGTCGGGGTCGATATCGATGTTGTCGGTGCGCCGGTAATGCTCGGCGATGGCCCGTCGCAGGTCCGGTATCCCCAGCGTGTCTGTATAGCCGATCCGGTGGCCTGCGAGCAGTTCGATGGCCCGCGTGCGAACCGGCTCGGGTGCACCGAAATCGGGCTGTCCGATCTCCATGTGGATGATGGATCGTCCGCTCGCTTCCAGTTCGAAGGCGCGGCGCTGGATGTCCATGACATGGAAGGCAGCGACCTGATCCATGCGGGCTGCAGACCGCAGAGGGTGTGAACTCATCGAATATCGTGCCTTTGCGCAAGCGCTGTGTCGATCTCTGCTGGACGCTGGGCCTGCAGAAGCTATGTCATGATGCGAACATTCACCCAATAAAGCCAGTCACCCAGAGAGCCATGGAAGACTCGATCCGGCGCGCCGCCCTTGAGTACCACCGTCTGCCCCGTCCGGGAAAGATCGCCATTGCGCCAACCAAGGCACTGGTCAACCAGCGCGATCTGGCGCTTGCCTATACCCCGGGTGTTGCCGCCGCCTGCGACGAGATCGTCGCCGATCCGCGCCAGGCCAGCACGCTCACGGCACGCGCCAATCTGGTTGCGGTCGTGACCAACGGCACCGCGGTGCTTGGACTGGGTGCCATCGGGCCTCTGGCGGCCAAGCCGGTCATGGAAGGCAAGGCGGTGCTGTTCAAGAAGTTTGCCGGCATCGATGTCTTCGATATCGAGATCGACGAGCGTGATCCTGATCGTCTGGTCGACATCATCGCTGCGCTCGAGCCCACCTTTGGCGGGATCAATCTCGAGGATATCAAGGCGCCTGAGTGCTTCCATGTCGAGGCACGACTGCGCGAGCGGATGAATATTCCGGTTTTCCATGATGATCAGCACGGCACCGCCATCATCGTCGGGGCCGCCATGACCAATGCCTTGCGCGTGGTGGGCAAGGCCATCGGTGAGGTGAAGCTCGTGGTGTCCGGCGCCGGCGCGGCGGCACTGGCCTGCCTCGATCTGCTGGTGAGCCTGGGTTTGCCGCGCAGCAATATCTGGGTCACGGATATCGTCGGTGTGGTCTATGCGGGTCGTCTCGAGCAGATGGATGACAACAAGGCCAGGTATGCCCGGGACACCGAGGCCCGCACACTGGCCGAGGTGATCGAAGGGGCCGATCTTTTCCTGGGCCTGTCGGCAGGTAACGTGCTGACCGGGGCGATGGTCGAGCGCATGGCTTCGCGACCAGTGATCTTCGCGCTCGCCAATCCCGAACCCGAGATCGATCCTGCCATCGTGAAGGCGGTTCGCCCCGATGCCATCATGGCAACCGGCCGCTCCGATTTTCCGAACCAGGTCAACAACGTCCTGTGCTTCCCGTTCATCTTTCGCGGTGCGCTCGATGTGGGTGCCACACAGATCAACGAGGCGATGAAGCTGGCGGCGGTCCGGGCTATTGCCGATCTGGCCATGGCCGAGCAGTCCGAGGTGGTGACTGCAGCCTATGGCGACCCGGACCTTCGCTTCGGACCCGAATACCTCATTCCGCGGCCCTTCGATCCGCGACTCATCATGATGATCGCGCCGGCGGTAGCCCGCGCGGCTATGGAGTCGGGCGTCGCCACGCGTCCGATCGTCGACTTCGATGCCTATCAGGGACAACTCGAACAGTTCGTCTACGCCTCGGGCTTTCTCGTGCGTCCGCTCTTCGCCGCGGCGAAGAAGAATCCGCGTCGTGTCGTCTTTGCGGCGGGTGAGGATGAACGCGTGCTGCGTGCAGTGAGCACCGTGCGCGAGGAACGTCTGGCGCATCCCATCCTCATCGGTCGGCCCAGTGTCATCGAGCAGCGCATCGAGCGGCTCGGGCTGCGTCTCAAGGCGGGTGTCGATTTCGAGCTGGTCAATCCCGAGTGGGACACGCGTTATCGCGAGTACTGGGAGGATTACCACCGCATCGGTGGTCGGCGCGGCGTGTCGGTCGACTATGCCAAGCTCGAGATGCGACGCCAGCACACCTTGATCGGCGCGATGATGGTCCACCGTGGCGACGCCGATGGCATGCTTTGCGGCACGTTCGATTCGCATGCATCCCATCTGCACTTCATCGATCAGGTGATCGGCCGGCGTCAGGGCGTGAACCATTTCTACGCGATGAACGCGCTGATGCTCCCGGAGCGCACGCTCTTTGTCTGTGACACCTACGTCCACTACGAGCCGACGGCTGAACAGATTGCCGAGATGACCGCGCTTGCTGCCGAGGAAATCCGTCGATTCGGCATCGTGCCCAAGGCCGCGTTGCTGTCACACTCCAGTTTCGGCACGCACGATACGCCCAGTGCGCAGAAGATGCGAGACGCGCTTGCATTGATCCGCAGGCAGTGTCCTGACCTGGAGGTCGATGGCGAGATGCATGGCGACTCGGCGCTGTCGGAGCCGGTGCGCATGATGGCCTTGCCATCCTCGCCGATGAAAGGCGAGGCCAATCTGCTGATCATGCCAACGCTCGATGCGGCCAATATCTCGTTCAATCTGCTCAAGCAGACCGTAGGCTCGGGCATCACCCTTGGCCCCATCCTGCTCGGCGCAGCGCGGCCGGTTCACATCATGACCCCCACCGCAACCGCGCGACGGATCGTGAACATGACCGCGCTGACGGTGGTCGATATCAACGCCGGGCGACGCTGAACAGAGGCTGGTCACAGCTTCTTGACGATTGCGATTGCGCGCGATTCCGCGTGTCTGACCTTCTGCCCGAGGCTTGCGTCATGAGCGAAACGACTCCCCAGCCTGACCCGTTCGAATTCTTCCGCCGGTTCTGGACGCCTGCCGGTGCGCCGTCAGCCGGTGCAGTACCGGGCTTTCCGCCCGGCATGGTTTTTCCGACCGTCAATGTCGAAGAGATCGACAAGCGCATTGCCGAATTGCGCGCGGTCGAAGGCTGGCTCGGGCTCAATCTGGAGATGGTGCGAGCCACCGTTCAGGGGCTCGAGGCACAGAAGGCCACCCTGGAGGCCTATCGGACGATGAACGCCTCGATGAGTCAGGCTGCAGCCGATGTGGCGGCAGCGGCGCGTCACGCGACCACCGGTGGCACGTCTGGCGCCGACAGCCCCTCCACGCCGAACGCGCGTCGTCGCAAACCGGGTTAGATCGAACAGCAGGCCTTGCCTGCATCATGGCGAATGGGTTTCAATTGAAGTTCGAGCGCATGACATGGCAGGCTGCGCGCGGCCCCCACTGACGGAGAAAACAGATGCCCAAGGCAATACGCATTCACGAAAACGGTGGCCCCGAGGTCATGCGCTGGGAAGAGGTCGAGGTGGGTGTGCCAGGCGCAGGTGAAGTCAGGGTGCGCCATCATGCCGTCGGTCTTAACTTTCTCGACGTCTATTTTCGTGCCGGACTCTACAAGCAGCCGATGCCGGCTGGCATGGGCTGCGAGGCGGCTGGCGTCATCGAGGCCGTGGGCGCCGGCGTGACCGATCTGGCCGTTGGTGATCGTGTCGCCTATGCGGGCGGGCCGAACGGTGCGTATGCCGAGGTGCGCGTGATGCCAGCTGCGGTGCTCGTCAGGCTGCCCGATAGCATCTCGTTCGAGCAGGGTGCGGCGATGATGCTCCAGGGCATGACCGTGCAGTACCTGTTCAAGCGGACCTACCCGGTCAAGGCAGGCCAGACCATCCTCTTTCATGCCGCTGCCGGCGGTGTCGGGCTCATTGCCTGCCAGTGGGCACGTGCGCTCGGCGTCACCCTGATCGGTACCGTGGGGTCTGACGAAAAGGCCGAACTGGCGCGTGCTCATGGTTGCGCCCACACGATCGTCTACACCCGCGAGAACATCGTGGAACGCGTACGCGCCATCACCGGTGGGGCAGGTGTGCCTGTCGTCTACGACTCGATCGGCAAGGATACCTGGACTGCGTCGCTTGATTGCCTGCAGCCCCTGGGCATGATGGTGAGCTTTGGCAACGCATCGGGGCCGGTGGCATCGATCAATCCGGTTGATCTGGTGTCCAGGGGCTCTCTTTATTTCACGCGCCCCAGTCTCACCCATTACACCGCCCGGCGGGCCGATCTGGTTGCATCGGCCAACGATCTCTTCGATATCGTGGCCTCTGGCAAGGTCAAGATCGACATCAATCAGCGTTACCCCCTGGCCGAGGCCGCCCGGGCGCATCGTGATCTCGAGGGGCGTCGCACGACGGGCTCGACGATCTTCACGGTCTGAGCGGCTGCGCGGCCCGCCTGCAGTGAACCGCGTCTTGCCTGCAGTTGCGATCCAGTCCGAACCGGGTGGCAGGGAAACCGCTGCCAGCCCCCCAGGGGTGATTGACGCGCCGTGGATACGCCGCCGCTTTCGCGAGGAACGGCACTGGCTGCCGGTGCAGGCCGGCGATCGGGTGATTACGAGCGGATTGCGTCCGCTGCGTCAGGCTGCCGTGCTCATTCCGCTGGTCGAGCGTGACGAGGGACTGACGGTTCTGCTGACCCGTCGTACCGATCATCTCAATGATCATGCCGGTCAGATCAGCTTTCCCGGGGGTCGTGTCGAGCCCGCAGATGAGGGTGTGAGAGGCACCGCCTTGCGTGAAACCCGGGAGGAGATTGGCCTGCACCCCGATCGGATCGAGGTGCTGGGTGAGGTCGGCACCTACGTCACCGCAACCGGCTACCACGTGACGCCGGTGGCAGCACTCATCCAACCGCCGTTCGAACTCACGCCCGATCCCTTCGAGGTTGCTGCCGTCTTCGAGGTGCCACTCGCCTTCATCCTCGACGCGCGCAATCATCAGCGCAACACCGTCGTGACCCGAGAGGGGCGTCGGCAGTACCATGCCATACCGTACGGACCTTTCTACATCTGGGGAGCGACCGCAGCGATGCTGCTCAATTTCCGCGCCTATCTGCACGCCATCAGCGTGCCGCAACTGCCGTGAGCTTCGTTGCTCTCGTGCTCGTTCTCGCGCTCGAGCAATGGCGCCCCTTTCAGGCGCGTCCGTGGCTCGAGGCCGTCGTGGGCCGCTGTGCCGACTGGCTCGAGCATCAGTTCGACGCCGGTCAGGTCCAGCATGGGGTGGTGGCCTGGTCGCTGCTCGTCCTGCCGGTGATCGTGCTGGTGGGCGCTGCAGGCTATGTCCTGGGCTATCTGCACTGGACGCTGGCGCTCCTCTTTCACGTGGGTGTTCTCTACGTCACGATGGGGTTTCGCCAGGGCAGTCACTTCTTCACCGAGATTCGCCAGGCGCTCGCAGCCGGTGACCTGCCTCGTGCGCGGGCTACCCTGGCACGCTGGCGCGGGAGTCCGTGTGAATCGCTCGATGGCGAGGAGATCGTCCGGCTCTCGGTCGAGCAGGCCCTCATCGGTGCTCACCGGCTGGTCTTTGCGGTGATGTTCTGGTACGTGCTGCTGCCGGGGCCGACGGGCGCCGTGCTCTATCGCCTGTCCCAGATGGCGGCAGAGCGATGGTCATCGGCACCGCAGCGTGTCAGCGAACCCTTTCTGCGGCCCGCCCTTGCGGTGTTTCGTGTTCTCGACGCCTTGCCAGCCCGGGTGACGGCCAGTGCTTTCGCGATCGTCGGTGATTTTGAAGATGCGGTCTTTTGCTGGCGGTCACAGGCTGCCGCCTGGGCCGATCACGTGGCTGGCGTCATCCTGGCCAGTGGCGCAGGTGCGCTTGGCGTGAAGCTCGGCATGCCCCTGCATGACGAGATCGGCGGGGTGGATGACCGGCCGCCTGCCGGCCTGGGTGATGAGGCCGATCCGGCGCATCTGGACAGCACCATCGGGCTGATCTGGCGCGCCCTGGTTCTCTGGCTCGGTCTTATTCTCATGCTGACGGTCGCGCGATCCTTCGGCTGAGAGCGCACGCCATTCAACCGCCCTGGCGGCGCCCCCGGCTGCGTTCGGCGTCCACGATGCGCAGCAGCAGTTCGAATCGACGCGGATGGATGGCGCCTGACTCCAGTGCACGCCGGTAGCCACAATCGGGCTCGCTGCGATGCCCGCAATTGGCGAATCGGCAGGTGCCGTGCCAGTCGGTGAGTTCGGGGAAGCAAAGCGCAATCCCGGTGATCGGCACATGGGCGAGGCCGAATTCTTTCAGACCTGGTGTGTCGATCAGGCTGGACTGGGCGTCGAGTCGGTACAGACGCGATGCGGTGGTCGTGTGGCGACCACTGTCAAGAAAGGTGGAGATGGCGGCCGTGAGCGTGTGGGCATCCGGGACCAGCGCGTTTACCAGGGTCGACTTGCCCATGCCCGACTGGCCCATGAGTACCGTGTGCTCGCCGGCAAGCAGCGGTCGCAGCGCCGAAACGTCGGTCAGCGCCGAGAGGCTGATCAGTCGATAGCCGGCACGCACCAAGGGGTGGAGTCGCTCGCGGACAAGCTCTGTGCCGGGGAGGTCGGACTTGTTGAGCACGATGATCGTCTTCATGCCCTGATGCTCGGCGGCAATCGCCGCGCGGGTGATCAGTTCGTCGGAAAAGCTCGGTTCCGAAGCGATGGTGATTGCCAGTTGGGTCGGGTTGGCCGCGAGCAGCTTCGTGCGGTGCTCGACCGAACGCGAGAAGAGTGAGGTTCGCGCAAGCGCGCCCTCGATCACGCCTGCCTGCGCCCCGTCGGGCGTCAGTTGCACCTGATCGCCGCAGGCATAGTCCGATCGCCTGCCCCGCGTTACGCACCAACGCAACTCGGTACTTGCGAGTTCAACCAGATAGTGCCGCCCATGGGCGGCAATGACTTCGCCCTGCATCGGGCCAGGTCGGGTCACGAGTCCGCCAATGCCACGATGGCTACGCCGGATGCCACGATGGCTGGGCGGAATGCCTTGAAGTCTGCGCCAGAGCGCGATGCCCGGCACGGTCCGGGCATCGCCCGTTGACCAGGTGGGGGGCAATCCGGGTGTGGTGCTGCATGCATCGACAGGGCCTGGTGGGCGGGTGGGCTGGCCGGGTTGATGTTAACCTCGACCTTCATCCTTCAACCATCTTACCGGCGATATCACAGGCATGGCAGCAGATCAGAACAACCTCATCTGGATCGACATGGAGATGACGGGCCTTGAACCTGAGCGTGATCGCATCATCGAGATCGCGCTGGTGATCACCAATTCGGCGCTCGAGACCGTGGCGACCGCACCGGTGAGGGTGGTTCATCAGAGCGATGCGGTACTGGCGGGCATGGATGAGTGGAACCGCACGACCCATGCACGCACGGGTCTGACCCCCAAGGTGCGCGACTCGGTACTCACCGAGGGTGAGGTCGAGGCGCAGATGCTCGCCTTCCTGATGGAGTACGTGCCGGCCAAGGCCTCGCCGATGTGCGGCAACTCGATCTGTCAGGATCGTCGCTTTCTTGCGCGCTACATGCCACGGCTCGAAGCGCACTTCCACTACCGAAACCTGGACGTAAGCACCTTGAAGGAACTGGCGCGTCGCTGGCACCCCGAGGTGGCTCGCGGTGTGGTGAAGCGCGGTCGGCACGAGGCGCTTGCCGACATCGAGGAATCGATTGCCGAACTCAAGCACTATCGCCAGACGTTCCTGCGTCTGCCCACGCCGGCTGCCTGAGACTGGCCGCGACGGTTGTCGGGCTAAAGATCGATCATCTTGCCGGGGTTGAACAGATTCTGCGGGTCGAAGGTCCGCTTCAGTGCACGCATCAGTTCGACGGCCTCGCCATGTTCTGCTGCCAGCCACTTCTTCTTGCCGTAGCCGATGCCGTGTTCGCCGGTGCAAGTACCTTCCATGGCGATGGCGCGCTCGACGAGTCGATCGTTCAGCGCCTTGGCTTCCTCGAGATCGGTCGGGACATCGGGTCGGACCAGGATCATCAGGTGGAAGTTGCCATCGCCGACGTGACCAAAGAGCGGTATCGGCATCGAGGCGCGTTCGATGTCGGCCGCTGTGGCGACGATGCACTCGGTGAGGCGCGAGATCGGGACGCAGACGTCGGTTGACACCGCACGGGCGCCGGGTCGCAGTTGCAGGCCGGCAAAATAGGCCTGATGTCGCGCTGACCAGAGGCGATTGCGGTCTTCGGTGCGGGTAGCCCACTGGAAGTCTTCACCGCCATTCTCGCGCGCTATGGATTGCACCAGCCCGGCCTGTTCGATCACACCCTGCTCGGTGCCATGAAATTCGAGAAAGAGCGTTGGCTGTTCCTTCCAGCGGGTCTTGTTGTAGGCGTTGAGAGTTGCCATCGTGGTGGCGCACAGCGCTTCGCTGCGGGCAATCGGGATGCCCGACTGCAGTGTCTGTATCACCGTATTGACCGCACCCTCGATATCGTTGAAGGAGCAGACCGCAGCCGACATGGCTTCCGGAATGGCGTGCAGACGGACGGTTACTTCGGTAATGATGCCCAGCGTGCCTTCTGCGCCGACGAAGAGGCGGGTCAAGTCATAGCCGGCAGCCGACTTGCGCGCACGCGGCGCGGTTCTGATCACGCGCGCATCGGCGGTCACGACTTCGAGTGACAGCACGTTCTCGCGCATCGTTCCGTAGCGCACGGCATTGGTGCCCGAAGCGCGCGTCGAGGCCATGCCCCCCAGGGACGCATCGGCACCGGGGTCAACCGGGAAGAACAGACCGGTATGCCGGATTTCCTCGTTGAGCTGTTTGCGTGTGACCCCGGCCTGTACGGTGACATCGAGGTCTTCGACGCCGATACGCAGCACCCGGTTCATCTGGCTCAGGTCGACACAAATGCCCCCGTGCACCGCCAGGACATGTCCCTCGAGCGAGCTGCCGACGCCATAGGGCACGATGGGTACGCCGTGCAGGCGGCACAGTGCCACGATGGCGCGTACTTCCTCGGTCGTGTGCGGAAATACCACGGCATCGGGTGATGCCGGATCGAAGTACGATTCGTCCTTGCCATGGTGGTCACGCACACCGCGTGCTGTCGTGGCGCGGTCACCGAGCAGTTCGTGCAGGCCGGCCATCAGGGCCGGTGCCAGTTCGCGTGGCATGTTCATGCAGGTCTACCTCGAGTAAAGGCGAAATCTTTCGCGGTCCCGGGGGCGGCTCGCCTCCCAGACAATGCGCCATGGGCCCGCCAGGTCGATCTCGGGATCATCGGCATAGCGCTGAATGAGCAGCGCGTTGCACGACTCGCCCGAGTCTGCAGCCAGGGATTCAGCCGTTCGAGCCCGGGTTGTGAAGCCCCCATGATAGTGGAACATCGCGCGCTGGACTTCGCCCAGTCCGAGCGAGTCGACGCAGTGGGTCTGGGTCGGCAAGTGGTCGCGGATGCCCTCGGCCACCAGACGATACGACTTGCCGTAATCGATCCAGTGAATGCCCAGCAAGAGCACGACCGCCGCTGTCGTGGTGACGGCGCCGGTCCACAGGGGGATTTCGCACAGTGCCGCCAATCGGGTACGCCTGACCAGCCCCACCCACAGACCGGTGGCCGCAATGGCGAGCAGGGCGAGCGCGGGCGAAACGACATGCCTGTATCCGGGCTCGAGGCGCGAGGCCGCATTGGCCAGACCAGCGGGTACACCCAGCCCCGTAGCGATCCAGACCAGCCAGAGCGCGGCGATCAGAAGGCTGAAGGTCATGACGCTGAACCATGCCAGTGCATTGGCTGCGCCACGCCGCAGTTGCAAGGCGGCCAGTCCGGCCGGTATCGACAAGGGGGCGAGCAGGGCAAGCAGATCGACAGGCCGCGGTGCTGGGTTCAGTACCAGCAGCACAATCGAGACCAGCGCGATGGCCAGAGGCACGATGGCGCCTATATCGCGCAACTCGCGGCGGTTGTGCCAGGCAACCCACAGGGCGAGTGGCGAGGCCGGCCAGGTCGTCCAGGCAAGAGTCTTCAGATGTTCAACCGTCAGCCTTCCCTGTGGCAGGGCACTTGCCAGCGTCGACTGGACATGCGTCCAGGCATCGAGGTAGTCGGGCGCCATCAGGGTGAGCGCCACGATCCAGGGTGCAGCGAGCACCGCGGCGGCGGCCAGCCCGGTGCCGGTTGCCTGCAGAAGGAAGCGGCTGCGTCGCATCCGGGCAAAGGCCAGCAGGGCCAGGAGCGCGATGATCGGGGGTAGTACCGCCCGCACGCCAATGGACAGAAACGCGACGGCCAGTGCAGTTCCCAGCACCAGGCCACCCTTGGTTGGTTTCTTCCAGGCGATGGCGACCCCGTAACAGAAGGCGGCCACCGCAGCCAGCGCAAGGGTCTCGGGGGCGCAGGCGCGGGATTGCAGCACCATGCCCCCACAGCCCAGGAGGGTGAGGCAGGCGAGGTCTCCGGCTCGCTTGCCGTAGAGTTCGCGCGCGCACAAGCGGGTGAAATACAAGGCAGCCCCGATCGAGATCAGACTCGCCACGCGCGCGCCATCGTGCAGGGCAAGCACGGGCTCGAGCATCCGGGCGCACAGGGCTGCCAGCCAGTAGTACAGCGGTCCGTCTCGCAGCCAGGGTTCGCCCGCCAGCGATGGCGTGAGCCAGGCCCCGTGATCCAGAAAGCCGTACACCACACCGAAGGCAATGGCGTCATCGGACTTCCATGGGTCGTGCCCGATCAGGCCAGGCAGCAGGAAGACCGCGACCAGCAGGCCTGACCACCGGCCGGACAGCGGCAGGGGTGAGGGCATGCCATGGCGGCGAGTGGCGGCGATCATGCGGTCATGGTGACATGGCTGTGGCAATGACTGCCATGCCATCGGCCTGCCGGTCGGGCAGAACCAACAAAAAAGGCAGCCGAGGCTGCCTTTTCATCACCGATGGCATTGCCCATCAGGCACTGGTGGCCGGCGCAGTCTTGCGCGAGTAGCGCTGATTGAACTTCTCGATCCGGCCGGCGGTGTCGAGCACCTTCTGCTTGCCGGTGTAGAAGGGGTGACATGCCGAGCACACTTCGACATGCAGGGGCTTGTGCAGTGTCGAGCCGGTGGCAAACACGCTGCCGCAGCTGCAGCTGACCTGAACCTGATTGTATCCGGGGTGAATGCCGTCTTTCATGATCTTCCTCGAGGTGAGGCTCGGTTTCGTGTTCGGTCGGCATCCGGAAGCGGGTGCAGATATCCGGACAGTTTCGAGCCAGGGGAACCCACCTATTATCAACCAGCCGGAACCCGCTGGCAAATCAGGATCCTCAGCCGCGCTTCATCGAATCGAAGAATTGCGCATTGCTCTTGGTTGCCTTGATCCGGTCGAGCAGAAACTCCATCGCCTCGAGGTCATCCATCGGGTAGAGCACCTTGCGCAACACCCAGATCTTGGAGAGAACCTCCTGCGGGATCAGCAACTCTTCGCGCCGGGTACCGGAGCGATTGACGTTGATCGCCGGGAATATCCGTTTCTCGTACATCCGGCGGTCGAGGTGGATTTCCATGTTGCCGGTGCCCTTGAATTCCTCGTAGATCACCTCATCCATGCGTGATCCGGTGTCGATGAGGGCGGTGGCCAGAATCGTGAGCGACCCACCTTCCTCGACATTGCGGGCAGCGCCGAAGAAGCGCTTGGGCCGCTGCAGGGCATTGGCGTCGACACCACCGGTGAGAACCTTGCCTGAGGCTGGCACCACCGTGTTGTAAGCCCGTGCCAGACGTGTGATCGAGTCGAGCAGGATCACGACGTCGCGCTTGTGTTCGACCAGGCGCTTGGCCTTTTCGATGACCATCTCGGCCACCTGGACGTGCCGGGTGGCCGGTTCGTCGAAGGTCGAGGCAACCACTTCGCCCTTCACCGAGCGCTGCATTTCGGTGACTTCCTCGGGTCGCTCGTCGATGAGCAGCACGATCAGCATCACTTCCGGGTAGTTGGTCGTGATGGCGTGAGCCATCTGCTGCAGCATCACGGTCTTGCCCGCCTTGGGTGGGGAGACGATCAGTCCGCGCTGGCCTTTGCCGATCGGGGCAATGATGTCGATGATGCGGCTGGCGATGTTTTCCTCAGCCTTGATGTCCCGTTCGAGGCGGAAGACTTCGTCGGGGTGCAGCGGTGTGAGATTCTCGAACAGGATCTTGTTCTTGGTCGACTCCGGAGCCTCGCCATTGACGCGGTCGACCTTGACCAGTGCGAAGTACCGCTCGCCATCCTTCGGCGTACGTACCTCGCCCTCGATCGAGTCACCCGTGTGCAGGTTGAACCGGCGAATCTGCGACGGACTGACGTAGATGTCGTCCGGATTGGCCAGGTAGGAGGTGTCGGGGGAGCGCAGGAATCCGAAGCCGTCGGGCAGCACTTCAAGCGTGCCATCACCGAAGACGGCCTCTCCCTGGCGAGACCGGTTCTTCAGGATTGCGAAGATGAGTTCCTGCTTGCGCATCCGGTTCGCACCTTCGATGTCGAACTGGACAGCCATTTCGATCAGCTGGCTGACATGATGAGTCTTGAGTTCAGATAGCTGCATGGAGGATCCGGCTAGGAGAGTGGGTGACCGGCCGAGGCAGCCTTCGCCCGCAGGGCGGGCGTGATGAAGGGCATGCCGAAATCGACTGGAGTCTTGCTGCGCCGCGAATCGGGCGCTGCGAAATGCGCGTCACAGCCCACAGGTCAGTGAGCGGACGGGCTTTGGCTGATCAGGCTAACGACTTCAGATGTTGCTGTCAAGGAAGGCCACGAGTTGCGACTTTGATAGCGCGCCGACCTTGAAGGCTTCCATATTGCCGTTCTTGAACAGCATCAGGGTCGGAATGCCGCGCACATTGAAACGATGCGGCACTTCCTGATTGTCGTCGATGTTCAGCTTGGCAACCTTGATTCGGCCCTGGTACTCGCGTGCGACCTCATCGAGCAGTGGGGCAATCGCCTTGCACGGGCCGCACCACTCGGCCCAGTAGTCGACCAGTACCGGCATGTCGGACTTCAGGACATCCGGTTCGAAACTCTGATCGGTGACGTGATGAATCAGTTCGCTCATGGACAGGTATCTCTCAGGGTGGGTGGCGAGGAAGGCATGCACGTCGCGGCTTGCCGGCGGACGCCCTGCAGACAATCCTAGCGAAAAACGCACGGCAAGACATGATCGAACCCGGTGCCGACCCGATCCATCTGCGCGGATGCTACCATTAACGCTTTCGAATCAGGGGTTTGTGAACTCATGACCTATGTTGTCACATCGGCCTGCATTCGCTGCAAGTACACCGATTGCGTCGACGTCTGCCCGGTCGACTGCTTCAGGGAGGGGCCGACCATGCTGGTCATCGACCCCGACGAGTGCATCGACTGCACCCTGTGCGTGGCCGAGTGCCCGGTGGATGCCATCCTCGCCGCCGACGATGTGCCGCAGGACGAGCGGGAATTCATCAGCATCAATCGCGATCGTGCAGTGCTCTGGCCGCGTATCACCGAGCGCCATGCGGCGCCCCCGGATGCCGATGACTGGGCTCATCGTGCAGGCAAGCGTGCGATGCTTGACGCCGGCTGAGGCGGCATACACCTCGGGGTGGTCAGCTGACTGAGGGCTTACATCAGGAACTGGCCCGAGGCGTGACCCTGCGCCCGGGAGCGACGCCGAACGCGGCGTGCTAAAGTCGTGAACCCCCTAGACCCTTCGGCAGGCACATTCGTCAATGTCCGGGAATACCTTTGGCCAGCTCTTTACCGTCACCTCGGCAGGGGAGAGCCATGGCGGAGGCTATGTGGGCATTGTCGACGGTTGTCCGCCCGGGCTCGAGCTCGCCGAGGCCGACCTGCAGCGCGACCTCGACCGGCGTCGTCCGGGCACCTCGCGACATGTCACGCAGCGCCGCGAGTCCGATACCGTGGAAATACTCTCGGGCGTCTACGAGGGCCGCACCACGGGCACCGCCATCGGATTTCTGATCCGCAACGAGGATCAGAAGAGTCGCGATTACGCCGCGATTGCCGACCGGTTTCGACCGGGGCATGCCGACTATGCCTACTGGCGCAAGTACGGCATCCGTGACCCTCGGGGCGGCGGGCGTGCGTCGGCCCGTGAAACGCTCGTGCGCGTCGCCGCCGGTGCCATTGCCCGCAAGTGGCTGGCGCTGCGCTTTGGCGTGATCGTGCGGGGACACATGACACAGCTCGGGCCGATCGACATCGGCTTTCGCAGCTGGGCCGATGTGCCTTCCAATCCCTTTTTCTCGGCTGACGCGCAGGCAGTGCCTGCACTCGAGGCCTACATGGATGAACTGCGCCGCGACGGCGATTCGTGTGGCGCGCGCATCCGTGTCGTTGCATCCGGCGTTCCGCCTGGTTGGGGTGAGCCTGTCTACGGCCGGCTCGACGCCGATATCGCTGCGGCCATGATGGGAATCAATGCGGTCAAGGGGGTGGAGATTGGCGCCGGCTTTGCAAGTATTGCCCAGCGTGGCAGCGTCCATGGCGACGAGATGACGCCGGCGGGTTTCCGCTCGAACAACGCCGGTGGTGTCCTGGGCGGCATCTCGACCGGGCAGGATGTGGTGGTCTCCATTGCCTTGAAGCCGACATCGAGCATTCGCATCGAGCGCGCTTCGATCGATACGGCCGGCCAGCCGGTCAGCGTGGCGACCCTGGGGCGCCATGACCCTTGCGTCGGCATTCGGGCGACGCCTGTGGCCGAGGCCATGCTCGCCCTGGTTCTCATGGATCAGGCACTGCGCGATCGTGCCCAGAACGCCGATGTGACGCACGCCATCGCCCCGATTCCGGCGCATCGCGACGGCGAAGCCGGCTGAGCGCCCTGCGCGTCATGGCCGCACCTGCCCTGTCGCTGCGGCTGGGGGCAATCTACTTCAGCTATTTCGTCTACGTCGGTGCCTCGGGTCCCTACCTGTCGCTCTATCTTGCCTGGTTGGGGCGCAGCGCGGCCCAGATCGGTCTGCTGTTGGGGGCGATGCAATGTGCGCGCATCGTCGCCCCGACCCTCTGGGCGCACGCTGCAGCCCGCACGGCACGTCCAGTGCGCACACTGCGCCTGTCGCTGCTCCTGGGCTTGCTCATCCTGTCGGCCTTGCCCTTCGTCGATTCGCTGGTCTTGATGGCTGCGGTGCTGTTTGCCCAGGCGATCTGCGCTGGTGGCGCGATGCCGCTGGTCGAATCACTCACCATGGCGGCGGTGCGCTCGCGTCCGGCAGCGTATGGCGGGATTCGGCTCTGGGGCTCGGTGGGCTTCATCTGCGCGGTCACGCTGGTGGGCATGCAGCTCGATCGCTTCGGCGTCGGATCTCTGATCGCGACGCTGGTCATCGCGCTGATGGCTGCGCTCGGATGCGCCTGCACGCTTGCCGATGAGTCGGGTGCACCCCGCGCCTCGGTCGAACCCTGGCATGCGCTGCTGCGCAATCGTGCCGTGGCGCGTCTGCTGCTTGCCTGCTTTCTCATGAATGTGGCGCACGGTCCCTTTTACGCCTTCTTCTCGATCCACCTGGCCTCGCTCGATTTCAGCACGACCGGTATCGGTCTGCTGTGGTCGGTAGGGGTTCTCGCCGAGATCAGCGTCTTCTGGCTGCAGCCGCGCTGGGCCGGGCGCTGGTCGATGGAGCGGGTGCACGCGTTCAGCCTTGCCTGCGCTGTCGTGCGGTTTGCCCTGATCGCGCTGTGCGCTGGCAGCCTGCCCGCGCTGCTCCTTGCGCAACTGCTGCACGCAGCCACCTTTGGTACCTGGCATGTCTCGGCGCTGGCCATCCTGCAGCGCGAGTGTCCCGAGGCGAACCGGGGGCAGGCGCAGGCACTCTACATGGGGGTGTCTTTCGGGGCAGGTGGCATGATTGGTTCTTTGTTGAGCGGTGCTCTCTGGGATGCGCTCGGTGCCTGGACATTTCTGGGTGCTGCGGGGTGTGCACTCATGGGCTTGCTGGTGTTTGCCGGTCGCGGCAGAATCGGTACAGCTCATTCTTGAGTCTTCCCGACAACAGGCGCACCATGCCCTCAAGCCAATCACCGCGCTGCCATCCCGATGGACCGATCCGATCGCGGTGGCTGGCGCCGCTGGGGGTCTGGGCGGTGCTGGTCTCGGTGATGGTGGCTGCCTGCAGCAGCACCACGACCGGTGGGATGGTAGGCGCCGATCGCAGTCAGTTTCTCCTCGTATCTGCCGAGGACATGAACCGCGGTGCCGCCATTGCCTACGCGCAGACGCTCGGTCAGGCGCGAGAAAAGTCCGCTCTCAATGTCGATGCTCGTCAGACCGTGCGCATCCGACGCATTGCGGCGCGACTGATTCCGCAGACGGCGGTGTTCAGAACGGACGCGACGCGCTGGTCCTGGGAAGTCAATGTGCTTGCCAGCAGCGAGGTCAATGCCTGGTGCATGCCCGGAGGCAAGATCGCGGTTTACACCGGCATCCTCGACCAGTTGAAGCTCACCGACGACGAAGCCGCGGCGGTGATGGGACACGAGATCGCGCACGCCCTGCGCGAGCACAGTCGCGAACGCGCTTCCCAGCAGGCTGCGTCTCAGGCCGTCCTCGGCGTCGCCGCAGCGGCCATTGGCCTGGGCGGGATTGGCCAGAGCCTTGCCGGCACCGTGGCCAAGGTGACCTTCGAGTTGCCCAATTCAAGGCTCCAGGAGACCGAAGCCGACCGTATGGGGGTCGAACTCTCGGCGCGTGCCGGTTTTGACCCCGCAGCGGCCATCACGCTGTGGCAAAAGATGGGGCGCCTTGGGGGGCAGAAGCAGCCACAGATCCTCTCGACGCATCCCTCTGACGACAGTCGCATGGCCGATCTGGCGGTCTACGCCCAGCGGGTTCAGCCCCTGTACCAGGCAGCACGTGCCGGAATGACGGTGCCACCGTCACCGTCATCGCCGGCCGCTGCCGCAGTGCCTGGGGTGCCTGCCCCACGGCTTCCTGCCGCCGCGTCGCCGGGGACTTGATTCTTGGGCGCATCGCCGGTGGCTATAATGGCCGACCGCCATGCGTACCAGTCTTGGTGGGCCTCGACCCCTCACAGGTGCCCGAATGCTGCAGAGAACGCTGTACGACAAGTTGTGGGATGACCATGCGGTGCATGCCGAAGATGACGGCACGACGCTGCTCTACATAGACCGTCAACTGGTCCACGAGGTGACCAGCGCCCAGGCCTTCGAGGGCCTGCGCCTCGCCCGGCGCAAGCCCTGGCGCATCGATGCCAATCTGGCGGTGGCCGATCACAACGTGCCGACAACCGATCGCTCCAAAGGTATCGATGACGTGGTGGCGCGTCTGCAGATCGAGACGCTCGATCGCAATTGCGAGGAGTCGGGCATCGTCGAATTCCGCATGAACGACCCACGTCAGGGCATCGTGCACGTCATCGGACCGGAGCAGGGAGCGACGCTGCCCGGCATGACGGTCGTGTGCGGCGACTCCCACACCAGCACGCACGGTGCCTTTGGCTGTCTGGCCTTTGGTATCGGCACCTCCGAGGTCGAGCACGTGCTCGCCACGCAGACGCTGGTGGCCAAGAAGTCGCGCAACATGCTTGTGCTGTTCAACGGACGTCCGGGGCGCGGGGTGACCGCCAAGGATCTCGCGCTGGCGCTGATCGGCCAGATTGGTACTGCCGGTGGCACCGGCTATACGATCGAGTATGCCGGCACCGCCATCGAGGGTCTGTCGATGGAAGGGCGCATGACCTTGTGCAATATGTCGATCGAGGCTGGCGCACGCGCCGGACTGGTTGCGGTTGACGAGACCACCATCACCTACATGCGTGGTCGCCCCTTCGGGCCTGGCCCGGCCTACTGGAATCGTGCCGCCGATTACTGGCGCACCTTGCGCAGCGACCCGGGCGCGCGGTTCGATCGCGTGGTCGAGATCGATGCCTCCCAGATCGTGCCGCAGGTGACCTGGGGTACTTCGCCCGAGATGGTCGTGCCGGTGGACGGCCGGGTGCCCGACCCCGACCGCGAGCGCGATCCGGTTCGTCGCGAGGGTATGGAGCGGGCGCTTACCTACATGGGGCTGGAGCCCAACACGCCGATTGAGTCGATTCGTGTGGACAAGGTCTTCATCGGCTCGTGCACCAACTCGCGTATCGAGGATCTGCGTGCGGCGGCGGCGGTGGTACGAGGCCGTCGCAAGGCCCAGAACGTGAAGCTGGTGCTGATCGTTCCCGGCAGCGGGCTGGTGAAGCGTCAGGCCGAGCAGGAAGGGCTTGATCGCATTTTCCGCGATGCCGGGTTCGAATGGCGTGAGCCAGGGTGCTCGATGTGCCTGGGCATGAATGCCGATGTGCTGCTGGCAGGGGAGCGCTGCGCCTCGACCTCGAATCGAAACTTCGAGGGCCGCCAGGGTGCGGGCGGTCGCACCCACCTGGTTTCCCCCGAAATGGCAGCGGCTGCGGCCATCGAGGGTCATTTCGTCGACGTGCGCCGCTGGCGCTGAGTCGCGCCCGCGAACGCGCGACAGGAGAACACATGGACAAGTTCATCACGCACCAGGGTATCGTGGCGCCGCTCGATCGGGCCAATGTCGATACGGATGCCATCATTCCGAAGCAGTTTCTGAAGTCGATCAAGCGCAGCGGCTTTGGCCCCAATCTGTTCGACTCCTGGCGTTATCTCGATGTCGGCGAACCCGACAGCGACAACAGTGGGCGTCCGCTCAACCCGGATTTCATCCTCAACCAGGAGCGTTACAAGGGCGCCTCGATCCTGCTCGCGCGCAAGAACTTCGGCTGCGGGTCGAGCCGCGAACACGCGCCCTGGGCACTGTGCGACTACGGCTTCAAGGTGGTCATTGCACCCTCCTACGGCGAGATCTTCTTCAACAACTCGTTCAAGACCGGCTTCCTGCCCATCGTGTTGCCCGAGTCGCAGATTGACCGGCTGTTCCATGAGGTCTTTGCCTTCCCGGGTTTCCGGCTCACGGTTGACCTGCAGGCGCAGACCGTGTCGACCGGTGACGGTACGGCCATGCCTTTCGAGGTCGACGCCTTCCGCAAGTATTGCCTGCTCAATGGCCTCGATGACATCGGGCTCACGCTGCGCAACGCCGAGAAGATCCGTGCCTTCGAGGACAAGCGTCGGCTCGCTCAACCCTGGTTGTTTGGCGCGATCGTCTGACCGACGCGTCCTGCCGGTTCGTCTTTCGACCCCCTCTCGACCGCCTGGCTGATGGCATCTTGCCAGGGCTCGCACACACCGAACGGAGAATGTGATGAAAGTTGCCGTATTGCCGGGTGACGGCATCGGACCCGAAATCATGCGCGAGGCGCAGCGCGTGTTGCAGCGGGTGCGCCCAGACATTGCCACCGAATCCGCGCCAGTGGGCGGCGCAGGTTACGAAGCGGCCGGAGACCCCTTGCCGGCCGCTACCCTCGCCCTGGCCCGCGAGTGCGATGCCATCCTCTTCGGTGCGGTCGGGCATCCCCGCTACGACACGCTGGAGCGCGCGTTGCGCCCCGAGCAGGGTCTGCTGCGTCTGCGCAAGGAACTCGGCCTGTTCGCCAACCTGCGCCCGGCAACGGTCTACGCCGAACTGGCCGGTGCTTCAACCCTGCGTCCCGAGGTGGTGGCCGGCATGGACATCCTGATCGTGCGTGAACTCACCGGAGACATCTATTTCGGTCAGCCGCGCGGGCAGCGTGTGAACGAGCAGGGCGAGCGCGAGGGTTTCAATACCATGCGCTATACCGAGTCGGAAATCCGGCGCATTGCACGGGTTGGTTTCGAGGCGGCGAGAAAGCGCGGCCATCGGCTGTGCTCGGTTGACAAGGCCAATGTGCTCGAGACAACCGAACTGTGGCGCACGGTCGTGACCGAATTGGGCCGCGACTATCCCGATGTCGAACTCAGTCACATGTATGTGGACAACGCTGCCATGCAGTTGCTGCGCAATCCCAGGCAGTTCGACGTGATGGTCACTGGCAACCTCTTTGGCGACATCCTGTCCGACGAAGCCTCGATGCTGACCGGTTCGATCGGCATGCTGCCCTCGGCCTCGCTCGATGCCAACGGCAAGGGCATGTACGAGCCGATTCACGGTTCGGCGCCCGACATTGCCGGCAAGGGGCTGGCCAATCCGCTCGCCGCGATCCTGTCGGCTGGGATGATGTTGCGATACAGCCTGGGGGATGCGGCAGCAGCCGACCGCATCGATGCAGCCGTAAAGGCCGTGCTGGCGCGGGGCTTGCGCACGGCCGACATCTCCGAGCCTGGCGCGACCCGTGCAGGTACCGAGGCGATGGGGGCGGCCGTTCTCGAGGCTTTGCAGTGAAGCGGGTCGGCATCATCGGATGGCGCGGCATGGTCGGATCGGTGTTGCTCGATCGGATGCGCGCTGAAGGTGACTTCGCCCTGATCGAGCCGGTCTTCTTCACGACTTCGAGTGTGGGTGCGGCGGGTCCGGACGTGGGGCAGGGCGCGCAGCCGCTGTCGGATGCGAACGATATCGAGGTCTTGCGTACCTGCGAGATCCTCATCAGTTGTCAGGGGGGGGATTACACCCAGGAGATCCATCCGCGCCTGCGGTCGGCGGGCTGGGATGGTTACTGGATCGATGCCGCTTCCACGCTGCGCATGCGAGACGATGCCGTGATCATCCTCGACCCGGTCAACCGGGCGGTGATCGACGCAGCCCGTGTTGCGGGCGTGCGTGACTACATCGGCGGCAACTGCACCGTGAGTCTGATGCTCATGGGCCTGCACGGCCTGTTCAAGGCAGGTCTGGTCGAGTGGATGACGGCCATGACCTACCAGGCGGCCTCGGGCGCAGGGGCGCAGAACATGCGCGAACTGCTCCAGCAGATGGGATATCTGCACGCGGCGGCTGGCACGGCGCTCGCCGATCCGGCCTCGAGCATTCTCGATATCGATCGGTCGGTTGCTGCTGCCTTGCACGATGGCAGCCTGCCGAGTCAGCACTTCGGGGTGGCCCTCGCCGGCAGCCTCATTCCCTGGATCGACAAGGAAGTCGAGAACGGCCAATCGCGCGAAGAGTGGAAGGCCCAGGCCGAGGGCAACAAGATTCTGGGGCGTTCTGCCCATCCGATTCCGATCGACGGTCTGTGCGTTCGGGTCGGGGCGATGCGCTGCCACAGTCAGGCCTTGACCATCAAACTCAATCAGGATGTTGCGATTGATGAAGTCGCGGGTATGATCGCGCAGGCCAACCCGTGGGTGAGGCTGGTGCCCAACCGGCGCGAGGACAGCATCGTGGGCCTGTCGCCCGCTGCCGTCACTGGCACATTGTCGGTGGCGGTTGGTCGTTTGCATGCGCTTTCCATCGGCCCCCGGTACCTGACGGCCTTCACCGTCGGTGACCAGTTGCTGTGGGGAGCCGCTGAGCCCTTGCGGCGGATGGTTCGAATACTGCTTGACTGAAGCTTGATCGATCAATGATTCACTTTGCCGGTGCGCGAGGCCGGTTGCGGGGTGACACGTGGCGCGAAAGTCTCGAACGGTGAAGAGGGCAGCGGTCGGTCTGGCCGGCGTGCTGATGGGTTCGCTCGCCGCCTCCGTCCTGGCAGCCGGTTTCGGGCGCATGCTGGTGCAATCTGCGCTGGGTGAGCCCTTGCGCGCCGAGGTCGAAGTCATTGCTCTGGAGCGGGGCGAAGCCGATTCCTTGCGCGCTCGCGTTGCCTCGGCGGGTGCCTTTCAGCAGGCAGGCGTCGATTTCGCACCCTGGATGGCCTCGCTCCGCCTCGAGGTTGTTCAGACCCCCGATGGTCGGCGGGTTGTGAAGGCGCTGTCGTCGCTGCCGGTCAATGATCCGACGGTCGACCTGATCATCGAACTGAACTGGTCCAGCGGCCGGTTGCTGCGGCAATTTTCGCTGCTGTTGGACCCGCCTGGTTACGGTGCACGCGTTGCGCCGTCGGTTGCAAGCCCGCCTGTGCTCGTTGCGCCCCCGCCCACCGATGCGCGGCCGGGCCCATCGTCCGCAGTGGGCGGACAAGCGCCCGCGGCCGGTACGTCGCAGGCAATGGGACCGTCGTCGGACACCTATCAGGTCAAGGCGGGCGACACGCTGCGCAAGATTGCCGCCGAGCACCCCCTCGAGGGCGCCTCGAACGATCAGGTGATGGTTGCCATCTTCCGGGCCAACCCCGATGCCTTCATCGGTGGCGACATGAACCTGATTCGTCTTGATCGTGAACTGCGCCTGCCGTCGGCGGCCACCGCGCGTGCCATCGAGAGCCGTGAGGCTCGTCAGATTCGTCTGGCACAGGACGAAAACTGGGTATCGGCGCGTCGTGGGGTCGCTAGGCCTGCAGAGCCCGCCACGTCGCTCGCCCCAGGGGCAGATCGCGTTCGACTGGGCACTGAAGGCTCGCCCGGCGCGCGCGCCGTTGCCGGGGGCGACGATGCGATCGCGCGCGATCGCGAGATGCGTGAACTGCAAAGCAAGCTCGAAGCGGCAGAGCGCAATGTGCGCGAGATGCAGGCCCTGATCCGTCAACGCACCCAGCAGGCAGGTGAGTCAGCGAAAGCGCCCGCGGTACCGGCGGCGGCAGCCCCGACCGGGCTTCCGGCAGAGGCGGTAGCCGCCGGTTCTGCTCCAGCGCCAGTGCCTGAGGCCGGCGTGGCCCAGGCGACGGCCCAGGCGGCCCCTGCAACCGAAGAGGCCGCTGCTACCGTACCGGCACCTGCAGCACCAGCACCAGCACCAGCACCAGCACCAGCACCAGCACCAGCACTTGATGTGTCATCCGAGGGGTTGGTCGATGTCCTGCTGGACAACCCGTTGCCTGTGGGTGGCGCGCTGGCGGTTTTGCTCGGTGCTGCCGGTGGTCTGGCATTTCTGCGGCGCCGGCGCCGTGCTGAACCGGCACAACGGATCGCAAACCCCTATGGGCCTGCGACCAGCGAGAATGGCTCGGCCTTCGGGTCGGTCGGCGGACAGGCGGTCGATACCGGCTCATCGGTTGTTTCGCAGCCCGGTGAGCCCAGCCAGATCAGTATCGGTGTCATCGATACGGAAGAGGTTGATCCGCTGGCTGAAGCCGATGTCTACATGGCTTATGGCCGTGATACCCAGGCCGAGGAAATTCTGCGCGAGGCGCTGCACAAGGCGCCGGGCCGCGCCGAGGTGCGTGGCAAGCTGCTCGAAATCTACGCACAGCGCAAGGATGCGCGTGCGTTTGGTGCTGCGGCCACCGAGCTTTTCGTGGCGACGAAGGGAACTGGCCCCGACTGGGAACGTGCTGCTGCGCTCGGCGCCCAACTCGACCCGACCAATCCCATGTATCGCGCGGTGGGCGATGCCAGGCCGGCTGAGGGGCTCGCC
This sequence comes from uncultured Pseudomonadota bacterium, assembly GCA_903829815.1. GTDB lineage: Bacteria > Pseudomonadota > Gammaproteobacteria > Burkholderiales > SG8-39 > CAIXPL01. The sequence goes on from CAIKRR010000045.1 coordinate 24,689, forward strand.
GGTTTGGGCGCTGGTAGCGGGGCTGTCCAGATCGATGCCGGTCTATCCACCAGTCTGGGGACGCCCAGCGTGGGCGGTGGCCTCACCCGTGGATTGGCCTCTGCCGCTGCACGCGATATTGCTTTCGATCTCGACCTTGGGCGACCGCCCGACCAGAATTCGATGGTCATGGATCTGGACCTGTCGTCCCCAGTGACCAACGCCAGCTTGCCTGCAGCGTCCCCCGGTGTCGTCGAGTTCGAGCGCGAGACCTCGTCACAGCGACCGGTACCCAGTCAGGGTGCGCAAGCCAGGCCGGTCGACGCACCGATCGGCGCAGCGGTCTCGCCAGCGTTCGATCTGGGCGAGATCGATCTCGATCTGGGTCCCCTCAGCGTGTCTGCGCCGACCGAGTCCGATGCACGGTGGCAGGAAACCGCCACCAAGCTCGATCTGGCGCGGGTTTACCACGACATGGGTCATCATGACGATGCCCGCGAGTTGCTGGCCGAAGTGCTCAAGGAGGGCGATATCGCCCAGCAGGCTCAGGCGCGCAAGCTGATCGAAAACCTCGGCTGATGCGCACGGGCGTCTCTTTCGCGCGACGCCCGTGCAGCGTGCACTGTCATTGACCTTGCGCATTGCACTGGGTGTCAGTTACCGGGGTAGCGGCTATCAGGGCTGGCAGTCGCAACCTTCAGGGCTCTCTGTCCAGGACGCGCTCGAGCGCGCCCTCTCGCAGGTGGCCGATGCGCCGGTGCGGGTCGTGGCTGCCGGACGTACGGACGCCGGCGTGCATGCCACCGGGCAGGTCGTGCATTTCGATACCGCAGCGGTGCGCCCCTCGAGCGCCTGGGTCCGCGGCACCAACGCGCATCTTCCGTCAGGCGTTGTCGTCAGTTGGTCACGACCGATGGACGAAACGTTCCATGCGCGGTTCTCGGCGTGTGCTCGCACCTATCAGTATCTGCTGTACAACGACCCGGTCCGACCGGCCCTGCTCGCAGATCTCAGTGGCTGGTTTCATCGCCCACTGGACGTGACAGCCATGCGAGAGGCAGCGCGCCCGCTGCTCGGCCGTCACGACTTTTCAAGTTTCCGCTCGTCGCAGTGTCAGGCGCGTTCGCCCGAGCGCGAAGTGACCTCGCTGGCGATCGACATCGACGGGCCTTATCTCATCTTCACCATTTCGGCCAATGCCTTCCTGCATCATATGGTCAGAAACATCGTTGGTGCCTTGGTGGATGTCGGTGCCGGCCGCATGCAGGCGGCGGCCATGACTGATCTGCTGGCTGCTCGCGATCGACGTACGGCCCCACCGACATTCAGTCCGGCCGGTCTTTGTCTGGCCCAGGTGCGCTACCCTCAGCCTTTCTCGATTCCCGAGCCTGTTCGTCTTCCCTGGTCATGAGAACACGCGTCAAGATCTGTGGCATTACTCGGCCCGAACATGCGCAGGCTGCCGCACAAGCCGGGGCCGATGCGATCGGTCTGGTCTTCTACCCGCCGAGTCCGCGGTTTCTCGACATCGACCAGGCGCGAGCAGTGGCGCAGGCGACGGGTCCCTTCGTGAGTCGGGTGGCGGTATTTGTCAATCCTGAGCCTTCGCTGGTTCACAGGGTGCTTGAGCACGTTCCGGTCGAGGTGCTGCAGTTCCATGGCGAAGAAACGCCGGCGTTCTGCGCATCCTTTGCGCGGCCCTGGCTCAAGGCGGCCCGCGTGGCGCCAGGGCTTGATTTGGTAAGATACCTGTCCCCGTTTGATGCGGCGGCCGGTTGGCTGCTCGACAGTTGGCGTCGCGATGAGTATGGCGGAACCGGGGAGTCATTCGATTGGCAGGTGATTCCGCAGTCGACGCTGCGGCCCCTCATCCTGTCTGGAGGCCTCAGCGCCGCCACGGTAGGCGAGGCGGTCCGTCGGATTCGGCCTTGGGCCATCGATGTCTCCAGCGGCGTCGAGATTTCGAAAGGGCACAAGGACCCGGTCTTGATCCGGCAGTTTGTCGAGGCAGTGCGTGAGGCCGACCGTTCGTGATCGCGGATGGGATCGAGGCCGGAAAATTCGTGAAGATAGCGAGAAATACAGATGAATGATCGGCCAGCCACCTATGACCTGCCTGATGCACGGGGGCACTTCGGCCCGTACGGCGGTATCTTTGTCGCCGAAACACTGGTGCATGCGCTCGATGAGCTGGCGATGGCCTATGCACGCTACCGCACCGATCCCGAGTTCGTCGCCGAACTCAAGGACGAGTTTGCCCATTTCGTCGGCCGCCCAAGCCCGATCTACCATGCGCGTCGGTGGTCCGAGGTGCTGGGTGGTGCACAGATCTATTTCAAGCGTGAAGATCTCAATCACACCGGTGCGCACAAGATCAACAACACGATTGGCCAGGCGATGCTCGCCCGGCGCATGGGCAAGCCACGCGTGATTGCCGAGACCGGTGCGGGTCAGCATGGCGTGGCCACGGCTACGGTCGCGGCCCGTTACGGGATGTCGTGCGTCGTGTACATGGGATCCGAGGACATCAAGCGCCAGGCCTCCAATGTCTACCGGATGAAGCTGCTCGGCGCCACGGTCAGCCCGGTCGAGTCCGGTTCGCGTACATTGAAAGACGCGCTCAATGAAGCCATGCGTGACTGGGCAACCAACGTGGCCGATACCTTCTACATCATTGGTACTGTGGCGGGTCCCCACCCCTATCCGATGATGGTGCGTGACTTCCAGGCCATCATCGGTCAGGAATGCATCGAGCAGATGCCCCAGATGGTTGGCCGCCAGCCCGATTATGTGGTTGCCTGTGTCGGTGGTGGCTCCAATGCGATGGGCATCTTCCATCCCTACATTCCGTTCCCCGATGTTCAACTGGTCGGTGTCGAGGCGGCTGGCGAGGGCATCGATACCGGACGTCATTCGGCCTCGCTCAGCGCGGGTACGCCGGGTGTGCTGCACGGCAACCGCACCTATCTGTTGCAGAACAGCGATGGTCAGATCATCGAGACGCACTCGATTTCAGCCGGGCTCGACTATCCTGGCGTCGGACCGGAACATGCCTGGCTCAAGGATTCGGCGCGCGCGAGCTACGAGAGCGCAACCGACAGCGAGGCGCTCGAGGCCTTCCACACCTGCTGCCGCCTCGAGGGCATCATTCCGGCGCTCGAATCCAGCCATGCGCTCGCCTATGCGGCCCGACTCGCACGCGATCTGCCGCGCGACAAGGTCATTCTGGTGAATCTCTCGGGCCGTGGCGACAAGGACATGCCCACGGTTGCCGAGCGTTCAGGGATGGTGGTCTGACGATGTCGCGCATAAGCACGGTCTTCGAGCGCCTGCGCGCTGCCGAGCGCAAGGCCCTCATTCCCTACGTCACGGCCGGTGATCCGGATATCGGCTCCAGTCTGGACATCCTCCACGCGATGGTCTCGTCCGGTGCCGACATTCTCGAGATCGGGGTCCCGTTCTCCGATCCGATCGCTGATGGCCCGGTGATCCAGCGCGCCGGCGAGCGCGCCTTGAAGAATGGTGTCGGCCTGGTTGACGTGCTGTCCCTGGTGCGCAGTTTCAGACTCACCAATAGCGAGACTGCTGTCGTTCTCATGGGCTACGCCAATCCGATCGAAGCGATGGGTCGCGAGCGCTTCATCGCAGCCGCGGCCCAGGCGGGCGTCGATGGCTTGATCGTGGTCGACTATCCGCCCGAGGAGAGTGCCGAGTTTGCGGCTGCCGTGCGCGCGGCCGGCCTTGATCTCATCTTTCTGCTGGCGCCTACCTCGACCCGTGCGCGCATCGAGCAGGTTGCCAGGCTCGCCTCCGGGTACATCTACTATGTGTCACTGGCAGGGGTGACCGGGGCAGGGCATCTGGACCTGGCCGACGTCCTGAGTCATCTCGAGGTGATCCGCGAGTTCACTACGATCCCGGTCGGTGTCGGATTCGGCATCCGCGATGGCGCGACTGCGCGCGCCATCTGCAGCATTGCCGATGCCGCGATCATCGGCTCCCGGATCATTCAGGAAGTAGAGGCCGACCCGGCCCATGCAGCGGCACGGGTCGGGCATTTCCTGGCCGATGTGCGTGCGGCGATGGATGCCGTAGTGACGACAGCCCCGTGAGTACCTGGCTGCAGAAACTGCTGCCGCCCAAGATCAAGCGGGCCGATGACGGTGAACGCAAGTCGGTTCCCGAAGGGCTCTGGGCCAAGTGCCCGTCGTGTGCTGCGGTGCTCTACAGCATCGACCTCGAGAAGAGCGCCGGCGTGTGCCCGAAATGCGGACATCACGGACGCATTGGCGCCCGCGAGCGCATTGATCTTCTCCTCGATGCCGGCGGTCGCCACGAAATCGGCGCAGAAGTGCGTCCCACGGATCCGCTGAAATTCAAGGACTCCAAGCGTTACGTCGATCGTCTGGCCGAGGCCACGCGCATCACGGGCGAAGATGATGCATTGGTCGTCGTTCAGGGCAGCATACGGACCATTGCGGTCGTGCTGGCTGCCTTCGAATTCGATTTTCTCGGCGGTTCGATGGGCTCGGTGGTCGGTGAACGCTTTGCTCGCGGCGTGAAACTGTGCTGCGAACAGGGTTTGCCCTTCATCTGCGTCGCAGCCAGCGGTGGCGCACGCATGCAGGAAGGGCTGCTGTCGCTGATGCAGATGGCCAAGACCACGGCGGCACTGGGCCAGTTGGCCGACTTGAAGTTGCCCTTCATTTCCATCTTGACCGACCCCACCATGGGCGGCGTGTCGGCCAGTTTTGCAATGCTGGGCGACGTGGTGATCGCCGAGCCGCGTGCCCTCATCGGATTTGCAGGGCCGAGAGTCATCGAGCAGACGGTGCGTGAAACGCTGCCCGAGGGCTTCCAGCGTGCCGAGTTCCTGCTCGAAAAAGGTGCCATCGACATGATTGTCGATCGTCGCGAGATGCCCGATCGCATCGCCCGTCTGCTGGCGTTGATGATGCGCTTGCCTGTGCCAGCCTGAGTGAACGCTCCATCAAGCAAGGCATCGGCGCAGCCTGTGGGGATTGCAGCGGATGGCGCAGCCGAGCGCGGGCTCACCGCCTGGCTGGAGCACATTGCCCAACTGCACCCTGCGGTCATCGACATGGGGCTCGAGCGGGTCCGGGTCGTTCTGGCCGCACTCGCTCTGCCTGCGACATGTCCGGTCATCATCGTCGCAGGCACCAATGGCAAGGGTTCGACCTGTGCCATGCTCGAAGCCATCCTGCTCGCTGCCGGATTTCGGGTGGGTACCTATACCTCGCCCCATCTGCTGCGCTACAACGAGCGCGTGCGCATCAACGGCAAGGAGGCAGGCGATCACGAACTGTGTGCCGGGTTCGCCTCTGTCGAGCGCGTGCGCGCTGATGTGCCACTCACCTACTTCGAATTTTCGACCCTGGCAGCCTGGGCGAGTTTTGCCCGGTCAGATCTTGATGTACTGGTGCTCGAAGTCGGTCTGGGAGGGCGACTTGACGCGGTCAATGTCTTCGAGCCCGACGCCTCGATCGTCACCAGCGTGGCCCTCGATCACGTCGATCTGCTGGGTGACACACGCGACAAGATCGGCTGGGAAAAAGCGCATGTGTTCCGGCCGGGACGTCCTGCGATCTGCGCCGACCCCGAGCCGCCGCAGAAACTGGTCGAACACGCTCATGCGATCGCCGCCGATCTCTGGTTGGCCGGACGCGACTTTGGCTTCGACGGCGATGCCCAGCAATGGCGCTATCGGGGTCGCTCGATCACGCGAGGTGGTCTGGCCTACCCGGCCTTGCGTGGTGCCAACCAGTTGCTCAACGCCAGTGCCGTACTCGCGACCCTGGAAGCTTTGCGCGATCGTCTTCCGGTGAGTGCCGGGGCGGTGCGCGAGGGATTGGCTGCGGTGACCTTGCCTGGCCGGTTCCAGGTGCTGCCCGGCAAGCCTGTCGTCATTCTCGATGTCGCGCACAACCCGCATGCTGCCGCCGTGCTGGCGGCCAACCTCACCAGCATGGATCGTTTCGCCAGTACCGTGGCCGTGTTCGGCATGCTGCGCGACAAGGACATGGCGGGCGTGGTGCGTGCCATGCATGATGTGATCGATGTCTGGTATGTGGCTTCTCTGCCTGGTCCACGCGGGGCCTCGAATGAGGAACTCGAGCGCCTGCTGAGCGAGCGGGGCGCCGAGGTCCATGTGTGCTCGTCGATTGCCGCCGCCTGGCTTCAGGCCAATGGCGCGGTATCCGAAGCTGGTAGAATCGTGGTCTTCGGTTCATTTCTCACAGTGAGCGCGGTGCTCGAGTCGCGCACAGGGCAATGAATCAGGCCCGAGACAGTCTTCACGCCGCCCGCGCCCTGCGGTTCTGGTGCAAGACCGATCTGTCAGGCTGACAAGGGGAGTATCCAGGTCATGAGCGACTCCGACGAGGTCGAGCATCTTCGACGACGGGCCCGACGTCGGCTGATGGGTGCTGCTGCGGTGGTGCTCTTTCTGGTCGTCGTGCCCCCCATGCTGATGGATCTCGAACCACGGCCCGTCAGTTCCAATCTGAGCGTCGAGATTCCTTCTCAGCCTGGGGCGAGGTCTTCCGATCCGAGCCCTGCTGCAGCGGCGTTACCGGATGTCGGGTCTGCCGCTGCCGCTCCAGCCTCTGATGTTTCCAGCGCTGACGCTGCGCAGCTCGCCTCGGCGAATGCCGCCGTCAAGCTGTCTGCCAAGCCCGCCGAGCCCAGGGTGGATGTTGCTCGCGCAGCCGACACAACGGCCGTCAATACGAATTCAGTCGAAGCAAAGCCAGTCGAAGCAAAGCCAGTCGAAGCAAAGCCAGTCGAAGCAAAGCCAGTCGAAGCAAAGCCAGTCGAAGCAAAGCCAGCCGATTCGAGACCTGAGGGTTGGGTGGTGCCTCTTGGCACTTTCAGCGCTCGCGATAATGCGGTTCAGCTTCAGTCGCGTGCCGAACAACTGGGCATGAAGGCGTTTCACGAGAAGGTTGTGACAGCCTCTGGCGAACGCATCCGCGTGCGGGCTGGCCCTTTCTCCACCCGCGAACAGGCCGAGCGGGCCAGAACACGGCTGCGCGACGCCGGCATCGATGCACTGGCCGCGCGCAAGATCGACAAGCAGGGCTGATCACGGCATGACCGCGTTGGACTGGTCGGTGATCGCGGTGCTGGGGGTATCGATGCTCTTCGGTGCATGGCGCGGGCTGGTGCGTACCCTGATTGGCCTGGCAGGCTGGGTCGGGGGTGGAGTGCTCGCGTTTCGGCATGGCGCGCTGGTGGGCCAGTACGCGCAGTTCCTGCCCGATGAGTTGCGCCCGGTGGCTGGCATGATCGTGATCATGCTGGGCACGGTGATCTTCGCCGCCCTCGTCGGCCTGATGTGTTCGGCTTTGCTCAGCTCGGTCGGGCTCAAGCCCGGCGATCGGCTGCTCGGGGCTGTCTTCGGTCTGGCACGTGGCGCGGCCATCGTCACGATCATCGCCTTGCTGGGCGATTACACCGGGGTGTCGAGGCGTCTGCAGTGGCAGTCGTCGGTCTGCGCGCCGCTCCTGGCAATGCTTGCCGATGAAGCGCGCTCGCTGGTGCCGGTCTCCAGTATGATCAGGCGATCGTTGCCGAGGAAATCCTGAGGGTGTCCTGGTTGCGCCAAGGAGTCTTCTGATGTGTGGTGTCATTGGTATCGTCTCGAATTCCCCGATCAACCAGATGCTCTATGACGGCCTGCTGCTGTTGCAGCACCGTGGTCAGGACGCTGCTGGCATCGTGAGCGGCGATGGTGCGATGTTTCACATGCACAAAGGCAGCGGCATGGTGCGCGACGTGTTCCGGACCCGGGACATGCGTGCGCTGGCCGGGCGCATGGGGATTGCGCACTGCCGTTATCCAACAGCCGGGTCTGCGTTCGACAGTGCCGAGGCGCAGCCTTTTTACGTCAACTCGCCTTTCGGCGTCGTGCTCGGGCATAACGGCAACCTCACCAACGGCGAGCAGTTGAAAACCGAGATGATCGAGAACGATCTGCGGCATATCAACACGAACTCCGACTCCGAGATCCTGCTCAATGTGTTCGCGCATGAACTCGAACTCGCTGCACATGGGCACCGGGTCGATGCCGAGACCGTTTTTGCCGCAGTGACGCAGGTCCATCGGCGCTGCCGCGGGGCCTATGCGGTGGTGGCGATGATCGCCGGCTTCGGCATGGTTGCCTTTCGTGACCCCTTTGGCATCCGGCCGCTGGTGATCGGACGCAATTCCGAAGCGGGTTCGACCGAATACGTCGTCGCCTCCGAGAGTGTCGCGGTCGATGCCCTGGGCTATCAGTTGTGGCGCGACGTGCTGCCCGGCGAGGCGATCGTGGTCGAGGCTGATGCCACCTTTCATGCGCGGCAGTGCGCGGCTTCGCCGCGGCTGGCGCCCTGTCTCTTCGAGTATGTATACCTTGCGCGTCCCGATTCGGTGCTCGACGGGGTTCCGGTCTACGAGGCGCGGCTGAACATGGGGCGCGCGCTCGCCGATCGCATTCGTCGCTACCACCCCGACTTGCCGGTCGATGTGGTCATCCCGGTGCCTGATACCAGTCGTCCAAGTGCTCTCGAACTCGCACGCAGCCTCGATGTGAACTATCGTGAAGGTTTCGTGCGCAATCGGTATATCGGACGCACCTTCATCATGCCGGGTCAGGCCGTGCGCAAGCGCTCGGTGCGTCAGAAGCTCTCGGCCATCGGGATCGAGTTTCGCGGCAAGAATGTGCTCATCGTCGATGACTCCATCGTCCGCGGCACCACCAGCCACGAAATTGTCCAGATGGCGCGCGAGGCAGGTGCCAACAAGGTCTACTTTGCCTCGGCGGCGCCTCCGGTGCGCTATCCCAATGTCTACGGCATCGACATGCCTACCCGAACCGAACTGCTTGCCACCGATCGCGACGAGCGCGAGATCGCGCGTGAGATCGGTGCCGACCTGGTGATCTACCAGGACCTCCAGGCACTCATCGATTCCATCCGCATGTGCAATCCTGCCCTCGACGAGTTCGAGACCTCGTGCTTCGATGGGCGCTATGTCACTGGCGATGTCACTGCCGACTATCTCGATCAGGTCGAGAACAGCCGCGATCGGCGTCGGGGTGAGTCGTACGCCGACAGCGAAGAGAGCGAGGACACGGCGCCGGTCTGACCCGACCGGGCAAGATCTTCGTCACGTATGTCATCAGGGCAGGCCAGTCCAGTCCCCGAAACCCTCTATCCACCGATCCAATATCCCATGACCGACAAACTCCCCACGCGCACCATCGACCTTACCGATACCGATATCGCGACGCGTGCTGTTCGTGCCGGGCAAGTGCGCAGCCAGTTTGGCGAACACGCCGAGGCCCTGTACCTGACTTCGAGCTTCGTTTTCGATTCGGCAGCCGAGGCGGCCGCCCGCTTCACCCAGGGTTCGCCGGGCAATGTCTATTCGCGCTTCACCAATCCGACCGTGAGCATGTTCGAGGAGCGCCTCGCCGCCCTCGAGGGTGGCGAGGCAGCGCTTGCAACAGCCTCGGGCATGTCGGCGATCCTGAGCGTTGCCATGGCGACATTGAAGGCCGGCGACCACGTGGTGTGTTCATCCAGCGTGTTCGGCGCAACGATCCAGCTGTTCACCACGATTCTGGGGCGCTTTGGCATCCGCACGACCTATGTCGACGGTACCGGGCTCGAGGGCTGGGAGAAGGCTCTGGCCGAGGGGGCGCAACTGGTGTTTCTCGAGACCCCGTCCAACCCCCTGACCGATGTCTTCGACATCGCAGGCATCGCGCGTCTGGCGCATGCGGCCGGCGCCTTGCTGGCGGTGGACAATTGTTTCTGTTCGCCGGCGCTGCAGCGCCCGCTCGACTTCGGCGCCGATCTGGTGATCCACTCGGCGACCAAGTATCTCGATGGCCAGGGCCGTGTGCTGGGTGGGGCCGTGGTGGGGAGCAAAGCCCTCATTGCCGAGAAGCTCGTGCCGTTTCTGCGCACGGCAGGTCCGACCTTGTCCGCGTTCAACGCCTGGGTGCTCACCAAGGGCATGGAGACGCTCGAGATCCGGATGCAGGCGCAGAGCGCACGTGCACTCGAACTCGCGCAGTGGCTCGAGTCGCATTCGGCCGTGGCACGGGTGTTTCATCCGGGGCTTGCCTCGCATCCCCAACACGCACTGGCGATGCGCCAGCAGCGTACCGGTGGTGCCATCGTGTCCTTCGAGGTGAAGGGCGGTCGCGAGGCGGCCTGGAGCGTGGTCGATGCCACGCGCCTGATTTCGATTACCGCCAATCTGGGCGATACCAAGACCACGATCACCCATCCGGCCACGACCACCCACGGGCGCATATCGCCCGAGGCGCGTGCACGCGCCGGGATAGGCGAGGGGCTGCTGCGCGTTGCGGTCGGGCTCGAATCCTTCGCCGACATCCAGCGCGACATCGCCCGCGGGCTCGATGCGTTGGTCTGATGCCCTGCATTGCCGCGCTGTCGAGCCGATCGCTCGCGTCGGCACCGGCTAGTCGAGTCAGCACCGGCTAGTCGAGCCAGATCTGACGGGGCCTCTGCCCGGGCTCGATTGCCAGATAACCGCCACGGGTTTCAGTCCAGTCGGGCAACACCCACCGCTCGCAGGCTCGAGCGTCGACGACGAGATCATGGCGGGCGGGTCGATGGGTGTGACCGTGGATCATCGTGGACACGCCGCTGGCTCGAAATCGCGCGATCACCGTTACCCGACTCACATCACCGAGTGCGTGGGGTGCCCGCGCCTGATGGCTTGCACTGCGCTCGCGCAATCGACGGGCGATGCGTTGGCGCCACCGCAATGGCAGTGCAAGGAACACCGTGCGTGTCAGCCAGTGATGGGTGATGGCACGAAAGCGCTGATAGGCGCGATCGTCGGTGCAGAGCGTGTCTCCGTGCAGGAGCAGGACAGGGGCGCTTGTACGTGGTCCTGCGCTTGCCTCGAGGGCCGTCTGACCCGACCGGTCTGAGGCATCGGGCAGATCATCCATTTCAAGGCGCGTCTCGTCCTCGAGCAGGGTCCAGCCGGCGCGTTGCGCCGAGGCAGGGCCGCAGAGAAAGTCGCGGTTGCCACGCACAAAGGCGATTTTCACCCCCGTGCTGGCCAGATCGGCGAGTTCGCCCAGCATCGACTCATTGAAGTCGTTGTCGAGGTCATCGTCACCGATCCAGACCTCGAACAGATCGCCCAGGATGTAGAGCGCAGAGGCTGCGCGCGCTGGTCCGCGCAGAAACCGGACGAAACGCTCGCTGATGCGTGGGCATGCTGGTGCCAGATGCAGATCCGAAATCAGCAGGACCACGCCCGTATTCATCGGCCTCTGAGCCTGACTGCGCTCATGCCTTGGTCAGACCGCCTCGGCGCGCACAATCGTCACCGCTTCGACCGGCACATCCTGGTTGAAGCCGCGACTGGTGGTGGCAACCTTGCCGATCTTGTCGACCACGTCCTGACCGGCCACTACACGACCAAACACGCAGTAGCCCCAGCCATCCGGGGTTTGCGATCGGTGGTTCAGGAAGTCGTTGTCGGCCGTATTGATGAAGAACTGGGCGCTTGCCGAATGCGGGTCCGAGGTGCGTGCCATCGCAATCGAATAGTGCGCGTTGACAAGGCCGTTGCTGGCTTCGTTCTTCACCGGGGCCTGCGTCGGCTTTTGCTTCATGGCGGCATCGAACCCGCCGCCCTGGATCATGAATCGGTCGATGACGCGATGGAAGATCGTTCCGTCGTAGTGACCTGCACTCACGTAGGCGAGGAAGTTGGCGACGGTGTCGGGCGCACGCTCGGCGTCCAGTTCGATCGAAATGGTGCCCAGGCTGGTTTCAAGATTGACCACGATGATGTCCTTCGGATTGAAAGGTGTTTGTGGGGAGAAAGGGGGGCTTGGCGCGTCGGGTTCAGCGTGACTCGCCACCGGTGACGACAACCGATTGCAGCGTGACCGGGGTGGCCGGCACATCGCTGTAAGGGCCCGCCCGGGTGGTCGGTACGCCCGCGATCACGTCGACCACGTCCATGCCCTTGATCACGCGGGCGAAGACGGCATAGCCCGGACGTTGCGGCCCGGCGCGGTTCAATGACGGACTGTTGTCGGCCAGATTGATATAGAACTGGGATGTTGCCGAGTCCGGATCGTTGGTGCGTGCCATCGCGAGGGTGCCACGCTCGTTGGACACACCGTTGCCGGCTTCATTGCTGATGGGGGCTCGGGTCGGTTTCTGGTTCATCCGTGCATCGAAGCCGCCGCCCTGGACAACGAAGCCGGGAATCACCCGATGGAAAATCGTGTTGCTGTAGTGGCCCTCGCGCGCGTAGACGATGAAGTTGGCAACGCTCTTGGGTGCCTTGTCGGCGAGCAGCTCGATGACGATGACCCCCTTGCTGGTCTTCAGTTCTGCCGTGGGGTTGTCGGCTGCCACCACGGGCAGGGGCCCCAGGGCGAGAAGCGCCGTTGCAAGCAGGGCGCCCAGAACGGGACGGCGCACGCCCTGAGGGCGGGTTGCGCTGCGACGCGTGCGTGTGGTGAGTGTCATCGTGGTGTCTCCGCTGGAGGGTTGTCTGCGGCGCGGGCAGAGGCCCTGGTCGCAGGGGTGGGCAATTCGCGCAGCTTGAGCAGGATGCGCGCGGCGAGTCGGTTGGCGGGGTCGAGCATGGATAGTCGCTGGTAGGCATCGGTTGCCAGACGCAGGTGCAGATCGGCCAGGTTCGACAGGGCGACGGCGTTGCGGGGGTTTGCGCGCAGGGCCTGCTCGAGGGCCTCGCGTGCCCGATCAAGAGCACCGGCGCGTGCGTGCAGGACGCCCAGATTGTTCAGTGGCTGGTCCAGTTCGGGATGCGCATTGGTGAGGGCCTCGAGCGTAGCAATGGCTTCATCCAGTCGTCCCATATCGGCCAGCGCAAGCCCACGCATGAACGGACCCGCCGTATCTTCGGGGTGGCTGGTGATCCACGCATTGGCAGCACTGAGCGCCTCGTCTGTTCGTCCCTCTCGGCGCAAGCGATCGATGGCACGGATCCCCGCCGGCAGCGACTGGATCGCCGCTGTGGCCGCATCGGGTGCGGTATAGGGCGTCGGTATGGCAGGCGACTGGGCTTGCACGGTGTTGATGCTCACTGCGAGCACCAGCAGAAGTGCGTGCGTCACTCGACGCACACGCGGGTCGGGGCAAGGGCTGGCCTGTGAACGGTTCTGGGATAACATGGCGGGTCTTGTGCGCGACAGCTGCTCGAAGAGCGGCGAGCGTCGCCCGGATACCGATTCTAGCCGATACCCAATGCTCGAGATCTACAACACCCTGAGCCGCCGAAAGGAAACCTTTCGCCCGATCGAACCTGGTCACGTGCGCATGTATGTCTGCGGCATGACGGTCTACGATTATTGCCATCTCGGGCATGCCCGGGTGATGGTCGTCTTTGACCTGGTGCAACGATGGCTGCGCGTCAGTGGCTACCGGCTCACCTACGTGCGCAACATTACCGATATCGATGACAAGATCATCCGGCGTGCGGTGGAAAATGGGGAAACCATCGGCGCACTGACCGAGCGTTTCATCGGGTTCATGGACGAGGATGCTGCCCGTCTGGGTGTGCAAAAACCCGACCACGAGCCTCGTGCAACCCGCTATCTGCCGCAGATGCTCTCGATGATCGGCACGCTCGAGGAGCGGGGGCTGGCCTATCGCGCTGCCGGTGGCGACGTCAATTTCGCGGTGCGTAAATTTCCAGGCTACGGGCGGCTGTCAGGCAAGTCTGTCGAAGATCTGCGCGCCGGTGAGCGTGTCGAGGTCGATGCGACCAAGCAGGATCCCCTCGACTTCGTGCTCTGGAAGCATGCACGCGACGGCGAGCCGGCCTGGCCGTCCGATTTCGGTCCGGGGCGACCCGGCTGGCATATCGAGTGCTCGGCGATGTCCTGTGATCTGCTCGGTACGCATTTCGATATCCATGGTGGTGGTGCCGACCTGCAGTTTCCGCACCACGAGAACGAGATTGCGCAATCCGAGGGCGCAAGCGGTGCGGCCTTCGTCAATGTCTGGATGCACAACGGCTTTGTCCGTATCGATGACGAAAAGATGTCCAAGTCACTGGGCAACTTCTTCACCATCCGAGAGGTGCTCGGCCGCTACGATGCCGAAGTGGTTCGGTTCTTCATCCTGCGCGCCCACTACCGCAGTCCGCTGAATTATTCCGATCAGCATCTGGATGATGCGCGTCAGGCACTGAGCCGGCTCTACACGGCGCTGCGCGCAGACAGCCCCGGCACTTCGCCTGTCATCGACTGGCAGGTGCCCGAGGCCGTGGCGTTCCGTGCCGCACTCGATGATGACTTCAATACGCCGGTGGCTATTGCCGCGCTGTTCGATCTGGCCGCTCGCGTCAACCGCGGCGAGTCGGCACTGGTGCCGACGCTCGCTGCGCTGGGTCGCCTGATCGGTCTGCTCGAACGTGATCCCGATGCTTTCCTGCAAGCCGGGCCCGCCGCTCACGGCATGGACGAGGCGGCGATTGCCGCACGTATCGAGGCGCGTGCCGAGGCCAAGCGGGCACGCGATTTCTCGCGCGCCGACGCCTTGCGCGACGAACTCAAGGCAGCCGGCGTGATCCTCGAGGATTCAGCCGCAGGGACGACCTGGCGGCGCGCCTGAGTCAGACCCTGTGGCCCGGGGTTCGCATGGCCCCGGGTGTGTCGATCAACCCGCGAAGAAGGTACGTACCCGATCGACCCAGGACTTCGATCGTGGGTTGTGCTGCTCACCGCCCTTGGTGGTCAGTGCCTCGAATTCGCGCAGCAGTTCGCGCTGCCGATCGGTGAGGTTGATCGGGGTTTCGATCACCACATGGCAGAAGAGGTCGCCTGGCTGTGCCGCGCGCAGCCCCTTGATGCCCTTGCCGCGCAGGCGGAAGGTCTTGCCGCTTTGCGTCTCGGCCGGGATGCGGATCTGGGCCGAGCCGTCGAGTGTTGGCAATTCAATCTCGCCGCCGAGCGCTGCGATGGTGAAGCTTACCGGCATCTCGCAGTGGAGGTCATTGCCCTCTCGCTGGAAGACCGCATGCTCCTTCACCTTCATTTGTACGTAGAGGTCACCTGGCGGGCCCCCGTTGACGCCCGGTTCGCCCTCGCCGGTGAGCCGGATGCGGTCGCCTTCGTCGACGCCGGCTGGAATCTTTACCGAGAGCGTCTTCTGGGTCTTGAGCCGACCCGCGCCATGGCAGGCGGTGCATGGGTCGGCATTGACCTTGCCACCACCGTGGCAGGCCGGACAGGTCTGCTGGATCGAGAAGAAGCCTTGAGAAACACGTACCTGTCCTGCACCGTTGCAGGTGGGGCAGGTCTTGGGCTGAGTACCCGGCTTGGCACCGCTGCCGTGGCAGGCAGTGCACGATTCGGTGGACGGAATCCGGATCTTGGTTTCGGTGCCGCGCGCCGCCTGCTCGAGGGTGATTTCCATGTCGTAGCGCAGATCGGCACCACGGTAGACCCCCGAGCGACCGCCACCCCGATTGCCGCCACCAAAGATGTCGCCGAATATGTCGCCGAACGCGTCGGAGAAGCTGCCAAAGCCAGCCCCGGCCCCTGCTGCCTGCTGCTGATCGACGCCTGCGTGTCCGAATCGGTCGTAGGCCGCGCGCTTGCCCGAGTCGGTGAGGATCTCGTAGGCTTCCTTCACCTCCTTGAACTTCCCCTCGGCCGACTTGTCATCCGGATTGCGGTCGGGGTGGAACTTCATGGCCAGCTTTCGATAGGACTTCTTGATCGCGTCCTCATCGGCCTCACGCGGCACGCCCAGCACTTCGTAGTAGTCACGCTTTGCCATGTTGCTCATTCGATCAGTCCGGCCAGAGGCATGAGCCCCGCACCGGAGAGTGAAAAAAGGCCGGGAGTGCTGCCTCTCCCGGCCTGCCTCGAGCGTCAGTCGATCAAGGCTTACTTGCGATCCTTGACCTCGGTGAACTCGGCATCAACGACATTGTCGTCGTCCTTGCCGCGCGCGGCCCCTTCACCAGGTCCACCTGCTCCAGCCGCCGCGCCTGCAGCGGCTTGCTGCTCGGCCTGCAAGACTTCTCCCAGCTTCTGCGCCGCCTGAGAGAGTGCCTGACTCTGGGCTTCCATGCGATCCTTGTCCTCGGTCTTGACCGCTTCGTCGGCTTCCTTCAGCGCCGCCTCGATGCTTGCCTTGTCCTCTGCCGAGAGCTTGTCGCCGTGGTCGGCCAGTGACTTTCGAACCGAATGGGCCAGGCCATCGAGCTGGTTGCGTGCCGTGATGAGCTCGAGCTTGCGGTGATCTTCTGCCGCGTTCAGTTCGGCGTCCTTCACCATGCGCTGGACCTCTTCTTCCGACAGTCCCGAGTTGGCCTTGATGGTGATCTTGGATTCCTTCCCGGTCGTCTTGTCACGCGCCGAGACATGCAGTATGCCGTTGGCATCGATGTCGAAGCCTACTTCGATCTGCGGTGTTCCGCGCGGTGCTGCCTGGATGCCTTCGAGATTGAACTGACCCAGGCTCTTGTTGCCAGCCGACATCTCGCGCTCCCCCTGCAGCACGTGGATGGTCACTGCATTCTGGTTGTCATCGGCGGTCGAGAACACCTGCTTCGCGTTGGTGGGGATGGTCGTGTTCTTCTGGATCAGCTTGGTCATGACGCCACCCAGCGTCTCGATGCCCAGCGACAGCGGGGTCACGTCGAGCAGCAGCACATCCTTGCGCTCGCCCGATAGCACCGAGCCCTGGATGGCAGCGCCAACGGCGACGGCTTCATCGGGGTTGACGTCCTTGCGCGGCTCGCGACCGAAGATCTCCTTCACCTTTTCCTGAACCTTGGGCATGCGCGTCATGCCGCCCACCAGGATCACGTCAGAGATGTCCGAGAGTTTGACCCCAGCATCCTTGATCGCTGTCTTGCAGGGGTCGACAGTCTTTTGCACCAACTCGTCGACCAGCGCCTCGAGCTTGGCGCGCGAGAGCTTGACCGACATGTGCTTGGGGCCGCTCGCATCGGCTGTGATGTAGGGCAGGTTCACCTCGGTCTGCTGTGACGAGGACAGCTCGATCTTGGCTTTTTCGGCCGCTTCCTTGAGGCGCTGCAGTGCGAGTACATCCTTGCGCAGGTCGATGCCCTGCTCGCGGCGGAACTCGTCGCACAGGAAATCCATGATGCGCTGGTCGAAGTCTTCGCCGCCCAGGAAGGTGTCGCCATTGGTCGAGAGGACCTCGAACTGCTTTTCGCCGTCGACATCAGCAATCTCGATGATCGAGACGTCGAAGGTGCCGCCGCCCAGGTCATAGACGGCAATCTTGCGATCGCCGCCCTGCTTGTCCAGGCCGAAAGCCAGTGCTGCCGCCGTCGGCTCGTTGATGATGCGCTTCACTTCCAGGCCGGCGATGCGGCCAGCGTCCTTGGTGGCCTGGCGCTGGCTGTCGTTGAAGTAGGCCGGCACCGTGATGACCGCTTCAGTCACCGGTTCGCCCAGGTAGTCCTCGGCGGTCTTCTTCATCTTGCGCAGCACCTCGGCCGATACCTGCTGGGGTGCCGTTCCCTTGCCACGAGCCTCTACCCAGGCGTCGCCGTTGTCGTGCTTGACGATCCGATAGGGCATCAGGTTGATGTCCTTTTGCACTTCCTTTTCGTCAAACCGGCGCCCGATCAGGCGCTTGACCGCATAGAGCGTATTGGTCGGATTGGTCACTGCCTGTCGTTTGGCCGGGGCGCCGACCAGAATTTCACCGTCTTCCTGGTAGGCGACGATGGATGGGGTGGTGCGTGCGCCTTCGGCGTTCTCGATGACCTTGGGCTGCCCGCCCTCCATGATGGCGACGCAGGAGTTGGTGGTGCCCAGGTCAATGCCGATGATCTTTGCCATGATGATGTGTCCTTGGTATTCGGTGATGCGGTTGTATGCTGCGATGTCAGGCAGGTGGGGGCGCTGATGGCCGATTCAAGCGCTGCGGCCACGGTGTGCGTCTAACTTGCACGCAAATGGCCGACCTGCGCCTGACCCCCGTCAGTCGGGCTTGCGGGCGACGGTCACCAGGGCCGGCCGCAGCGTCCGCTCTGCGATCAGATAGCCCTTCTGGAGTACGCCAACGACGGTGTTCGGTTCCTGCTCGGAGGGGATGGCACTGATCGCCTGGTGCCGGTTCGGATCAAAGCGTTCGCCTGCCGGATCGATCTCGCGCACGCCCCCCTTTTCGAAGGCTGCCTTGAGCTGGCGCAGTGTGAGTTCGACGCCTGCGCGCATGGCCTCGGCACCGGTCTCGGTGCTGACCAACGCCGCTTCGAGGCTGTCCTTGACAGCGATCAACTCCGCGGCAAAGCTCTCGACCGCAAATTTGTGCGCCTTGGAGATTTCGTCCTGTGAGCGGCGGCGGATGTTTTCGCCCTCGGCCCGCGCGCGCAGGAACGCATCGTAGTGCTCGGACGCCCGCGCCTCGGCAGCCACCAGACGCTCTTCCAGTGTGGATGCGGCGGCGGGTGCCTGATCGCTGGCACCGGCTTTCCGCCCAGCGTCTGTGCCGGTCGTTTCTCCGGCCTGATCGGTGTTGCTCGAATTCTGGTCCATGTGTCTGAAACTCCGTGAATACGCACCCCAGAGTGGGGGCAATCCGCGCGGTTTCAAGTCCCCTTGAGAAAATTTCGTGCGTCGGCCTGCTGCAAGACTCAGTGGCCGGCAGCACCCATGCTGGCGGCGCGGGCGGCGCGTTCCTGCAGGAGATGTGCATCGGTTGTGGGCAACCAGCCGGCAATTTCCCGATGGGTCATTGTCGCCAGCGCGTCGATCCAGGCAGCGTCGTCGTTGAGACAGGGGATCGCCGAGAAGGTCTCGCCACCGGCTGCGAGAAATTCGTCGCGGATCTCCTCGCCGATTTCTTCCAGTGTCTCGAGGCAATCGGAGACGAAGCTCGGTGCAACCACATCCAGTCGGCGCACGCCCTGGTTGGCCAGGTTGCGGACCACTTCGATGGTATAGGGCTCCAGCCAGCGGTTGGCACCAAAGCGCGACTGGAAGCTCACCGCCCAGCGTTCGCGTGGCATGCCGAGCGCTGTCGCCAGCAGTCGTGCCGTTTTCATGCATTCGCAGTGATACGGGTCACCCAGGTCGAGCGAGCGTCGCGGTAGTCCGTGGAAGCTCATGAGGAGCACCTCGGGTTCGCCCCTGTCTGCCCAGTGCTTGCGCACACGCGCAGCCAGTGCCCCGATGAACATTGGATCGTCGTGGTAATGCTTGACGAAGCGCAGCGCCGGCATGTGCCGCTGGCGCCGCATGAAGTCGAAGACCGCATCCATTGAACTGGCCGTGGTTGCTGCAGCGTACTGGGGGTAGAGCGGGATGATCACGAAATGGTTGCATCCCGAGGCACGCAGGCGCCCCAGCACCGTATCGACATCAGGGTCGCTGTAGCGCATGGCGTGGGCGACCACAACCTGCTCGCCAAGGGATCGTTCCAGTTGCTCCTGAAGGGCTTCGGCCTGCCGGCGGGTGTAGACCTCGAGGGGTGAGCCCTCCGGGTGCCAGATCGAGGCGTATTTGGCTGCCGACTTGCGTGCACGCACGGTGAGGATCACACCGTGCAGGAGGGGCAGCCACAACCAGCGCGGAATCTCGACGACGCGCTGGTCGGCCAGAAAGCGTGCCAGGTAGCGCCGCACCGCCGGCGCCGTCGGCGCCGCAGGGGTGCCGATGTTCACCAGCACGACGCCAACCCTGTCGGGTGCCGCGTGGGAGAAGTCGGGTTCGCTATCGAGGCGCATCGGGCGGGCAAGATATGGATTTGGCGAGTCTGATCATACCGATACCTTCCGGTCGCGGGTTCGTCAGCGAGCGGTTCAAGGCGCGATGCCTTGCGAGGTCAGGTAGTCGTCGTAGCTGCCCGAATAGTCGATGATGGTCGCTGGCGAGTCTGGGGTCGGACCCGGTTTGAGCTCGAGGATGCGGGTTGCCACCGAGGAGACGAATTGCCGGTCGTGCGACACCAGCACCAGGGTGCCCTCGTATTTTGCGAGCGCGGTGTCCAGTGATTCGATCGATTCCATGTCCAGGTGGTTGGTCGGCTCGTCCATCAGCAGCACGTTAGGGTGCTCGAGAGTCAGTCGACCGAACACGATGCGTTGCTGCTCCCCGCCCGAGAGTACCCGCACCGCCTTCGCGCCGTCATCGCCGGTGAAGAGCAGTCTGCCCAGCGTCGCCCGAACGATCTGGTCATCCTCGTCGCCCTGTTTCCACTGGCTGACCCACTCCACGAGGGTCATGTCGGCGTCCAGTTCGGCAGCATGCTCCTGGCCACAATAGCCCAGCCGTGCCTTCTCGGCGCGGGTCACATCGCCTCGACTGAGGCTGAGGTGCGCGTCATCCAGCCCAGCCAGAGCGCGCAGCAGCGTCGTCTTGCCGATGCCGTTCGGCCCGATGATCGCGATGCGCTCGCCCGGCTCGATGATCAGATCGAGCGGCCCGAACAATGCTCTGGAGTAGCCGCGAAGCAGCCCGGTGGTTTGAATCGCAACCCGCCGGATGACCTCTTTGGCATCGAACTCGAAGCGGATGTAGGGGTACTGGCGGCTCGAGGGCTTGACGTCCTCGATGCGGATCTTCTCGATCTGTTTCTGCCGGGATGTGGCCTGGCGCGCCTTGCTCTTGTTGGCCGAGAAGCGGCGCACGAATTCCTGCAACTCGGCGACCTTTTCCTTGGCGCGCGTGTTGGCTGCGGTGAGCTGGGCCCGGGCCTGAGTCGAGGCGAGCATGTAGTCGTCGTAATTGCCCGGGTACACCCTGATCGTTCCGTAGTCGAGGTCGGCCATATGGGTGCAGACCGAATTCAGAAAGTGCCGATCGTGGGAGATGATCACCATCGTGCTCGACCGCGCGTTCAGGACGTCTTCGAGCCAGCGTATCGTGTTGATGTCAAGGTTGTTGGTCGGCTCATCGAGGAGCAGCACGTCGGGGTCGGAGAACAGGGCCTGTGCGAGCAGCACTCGCAGTTTCCAGCCTGGCGCTACGGCGCTCATCGGCCCTTCGTGCAGGGCCTCGGCAATGCCTACGCCGCTGAGCAATTCGCCGGCACGGGCTTCGGCGGTGTACCCATCGAACTCGGCAAAGCGGGCTTCGAGTTCGGCTGCCCGCATGTAGTCATCGTCGGTCGCATCAGGGTTGGCGTAGATCGCATCGCGTTCCACACGCGCCTGCCACATGGCGTCGTGGCCCATCATCACCACGTCGAGAACACGTTCTTCCTCGTGGGCAAACTGGTTCTGGCGAAGCTTGCCCATGCGCAGACCCGGTTGCAGGAAGACATTCCCACCCGAGGGGTCGAGATCGCCGCCCAGAATCTTGATGAAGGTCGACTTGCCAGCGCCATTGGCACCAATCAGTCCGTAGCGATTGCCGTCGTTGAACCGCACCGAGATCTTCTCGAAAAGCGGTTTGGCGCCGAACTGCATGGTGACTTCTTCGGTGGTGAGCACGCTCGAGTCCTGTCTTCTGTCAGTGGTATGTCGTGGGGTTGGCGACATGATCGTTGCCAACCGGTGTTGTGCCGGGCATGCACCATGCAGTGATCAGCCCGGCGCTGTTGCGCTTGCCCGCTGTCCTCGCGGGCAGGTGCGCTGGACCTGGGGCGCTTTTCAGTGCACCGGATGCAGGCACACCGAAGCGTTGCCGCTGGCCGAGGATTGTCCGTAGGGCCCGTGCTGGACGCCGCGGTACTGCTCGCGGGTTTCGTCCATTGTGCCCAGTATGGTGGCGTGGACGCGACCACCGACTTCAGCCACCACGGCCTTGGCGTAGTCGGGCAGCCAGGCCTTGGCTTCGGCGATCCGGCCACTGGTGAGCATTTCGATGTACCGGAAATCGGTATCCATGAAGGATTGGGGCGGCCATTTGTCCTGACCCCGCTCGATACGATGGGCAAAGCTGGTGCTGCCGATCACGGCGACTCGCTTGCCGGTCTTTTCTGCGGCGCGGCGGATGGCTGCACCGACGGCCAGGCATTCTTCGAGCGGCGCGAGTATGCAGGTGCCCAGGGGCACGAGCGGTACGCTCATCGCCGGATCGAGGTACTGCATCGGCACGACCGTGCCGTAATCGAGCGAGTAGTGTGGCGAATCGTTGGTGCCGGTAGCGATACCCAGGCTCGCGATCTCGCCGGTGATGGCGCGGGCGAGGGTGGGGTCACCTTGCCAGCGGTACGGAATGCCGGGAATGAGGTCGGGCGCTTCGTCGGCAACGCAGGTACCCTCATGCACGGCGTGCGAACCGGTGTACCAGGGAAATGTCGTTATCCAGTGGGTAGACATCAGCACGATGGCGTCAGGCCGGGAGGCGCGGACTTCTTCGCCCAGAAGGCGTATGCCTGCAATCAACCCACGGGTGAAATCGGGGGCGGTCGCCTCGACACCGATACGTGGTGAGTGGGTCGTGATGGCGCTGTGGATGATCTGTCCGTTCATGCGGTTCTCCCGGTCGAGCGAAGCGCCAGCCGTGGCCAGGCGGTCGGGACTGCGCGGCAAGCGCGCGAGCCGACGCCGAAACGGTGCGCCGAACCTCGCATTCTAAGCGGTTCAGTCGAATGCCGCGCGGATCTCGGGCGGTATCGAGTGAGCCTTCAGCCGCATCGGATCATCGTCACGGGGTTTTGACCAGACCCGGACTTCATGTCCCTCGACGCATTTGAGGGTGCCATTCCATACCGTGTGCAGGACCACGAAAGTCTTGTCGTTCCAGGTGCCGATGCGCGATTCGACCTCGAGTCGGTCACGGAAACGGCAGGGCGCAATGAAACGGGCATTGGCCTCGACGATGGGCAGGCCCGGAACGCCGTAGCGCGCCATCAGCGTATCCCAGTCGATGCCCACGCTCTCGAAGAGCATGCGCGTGCTCTGGTCGAACCAGGAGAAGTAGTTGGGATAGAAGACGATCTTGGCCGGGTCGGTATCGCCCCAGTGCACATCGACGGGGTGGCGGATGGTTTTCATTGCAACTCCTGGTAGCCGGTGTCCTGAGCGATCAGACCGGACTGCGAAACCGCTGCAGCAGCGCGTCAGCGCCGCGCGCGAGCAGGCCTGTATCGGACCCGACGGCTACAAAAAGGGCGCCGATGTCGAAATAATGCCGGGCCAGCGCCTCATCGGGTGTGATGATGCCCGGTGCCTTCCCCGCGCGGGCGATCCGCACGATGGCGTCATCGACGGCACGGGCCACGGCTGGATGGGTCAGGTTGCCCAGGTGGCCCATCGCGGCTGACAGGTCGCCCGGCCCCACGAAGATGCCGTCGACCCCATCGATGGCGGCGATTGCCTCGATCTGCTCGAGCGCCTCGGGTGTTTCTACTTGCACCAGCACGCAGGTCTGATCATGGGCGAGGCCGTGATAACCCTTGATGCGGCCGAACCGGCTCGCCCTCGAACTGCCTGCGAATCCGCGCACGCCGTGTGGCGGGTAGCGCGTGCTGCGCACTGCTGCGATGGCCTCGGCCGCATTCTGCACATAGGGA
Organism: uncultured Pseudomonadota bacterium; assembly: GCA_903829815.1. Lineage (GTDB taxonomy): Bacteria > Pseudomonadota > Gammaproteobacteria > Burkholderiales > SG8-39 > CAIXPL01. The sequence continues at coordinate 48,160 of CAIKRR010000045.1, forward strand.
ATGAGAAGCGTTTGCACGCCCAGGTCCAGGTAGCGCTTTGTCTGCACCATGTCGTTCCAGGGCGGACGCACGATCACGCTGGTGGCAGGATTCTCCATCGTCGCCATCAGTTGACTGTGCAGCAGCGACAGATCGACCGACGAATGCTCGGTGTCGATGAGTATCCAGTCGTAGCCCGCGCCTGCAATGACTTCGACACAGGCCGCGCTCGGGACGCTGTTCCACAGGCCGATCTGCGCTCGCCGCTCGCGTATCGCGGCCTTGAACCGGTTGAAGGGCATCTGCATGGACGATTCTCCTTGGCTGTCCGTGGGCACGCCTGTGGTCTGCTCGCCTGCGATGGCCGCGTACGCAGCGCGGCCATCGTGCCAGCATCAAAGCGGCGAGAACGGTGCCGACTTGAGAATCGTGTTGTCCTGGCGCGCAATGTAGCCGCGCTCGCCCGAGACGCGGCGATACTCGTGCCAGCCCGGATCCTGTTCCATCGCGGTGCGGCGCTGCTCGCGGTCGGCCTGGCTGGTGTAGACCCAGCAGTGCACCACCTGATTGAGCGTGCCGACCTCGCTGGTCGATACGAAGAGCGGCTTGCCCAGGTACTTGGCCTGGATTGCGTAGGCCTTTTCTTCATAGAGCTTGAGCCATTCGCCAGCCTTGCCGGGGTGACAGGTGTAGGTGCGCAGGTCGAAAATCATCGCGGTCTCCAGGGGAAAAATCGCGAGGATACTCCGGGCGCGGACCTTGCGATTACAATCGCCGCTCTTTCCGGAATGCACCAGCACACGCATGGCTACTCAAAAGCTCAGTACCCTGCAGGAGGCAGTGCAAACCCTCATCCATGACGGTGACTCGGTCGCCCTCGAGGGTTTCACCCACCTCATCCCCTCGGCGGCCGGCCACGAGATCATTCGCCAGAAAAAGCGCGACCTCACCCTGATTCGCATGACGCCTGACCTGATCTACGACATGATCATCGGCATGGGCGGGGCATCGCGACTGGTGTTCTCATGGGGTGGCAATCCGGGCGTTGGCTCGATTCACCGGTTTCGTGATGCGATCGAGCGCTGCTGGCCGCAGCCGCTTGCGATCGAGGAGCACAGCCACGCCGACATGGCGGCGCGCTACCAGGCCGGTGCTTCCGGTCTGCCGTTCGCGGTCATGCGCGGCTATGTGGGCAGCGATCTGCCGCGCCACAATCCGAACATCCGCTTCATCGAGTGTCCGTTCACTGGCGAGCGTCTGGCCTGCACACCGGCCATCAATCCGGATGTCGCCGTGATCCATGCCCAGAAGGCTGATCGCAAGGGCAATGTGCTCATCTCTGGCATCGTCGGCGTGCAGAAGGAAGTGGTGCTCGCCGCGCGCCGATCGATCGTGACGGTCGAGGAAATCGTCGATGACATCCAGGACCATGCGCAGATGAATTCGGTGGTGCTGCCCGGGTGGGTGCTATCTGCCGTGTGCCACGTGCCGGGCGGTGCGCATCCTTCGTATGCGCATGGTTACTACAAGCGCGACAACGCCTTTTACAAAGCCTGGGATGCCATCGCGCGCGATCGCGACACCTTCCTTGCGTGGATGGACAAGCACGTGATGGGTACCGCCGACTTTGCCGGGTTCTGTCGTTCGGTGGCGGCCGAAGGCCTGATCGGCACGCTGCCCGAGGAGCTGTGCCGATGAGCTACACCCCCACCGAACTGATGACGATCAACGCCGCGCGCAAGCTGAGCGACGGACAGGTCTGCTTTGTCGGCATCGGCCTGCCCAGCGCGGCGGCCAACCTTGCGCGGCTCACGCATGCGCCCGAGGTGGTGCTGATCTATGAGTCGGGCACGATCGGGGCGCGCCCCGACGTGTTGCCGCTGTCGATCGGTGATGGCGAACTGGCCGAGTTTGCCGACACGGTCGTGTCAGTGCCTGAAATTTTCCGCTACTGGCTGCAGGGTGGTCGGGTCGATGTGGGTTTTCTCGGAGCCGCCCAGATCGACCGGTTTGCCAACATCAACACCACCGTGATCGGTCCGTACGCGAGCCCCAGGACCCGACTGCCCGGTGCTGGCGGTGCGCCCGAGATTGCCTCGAGTGCCAGGGAAGTGTGGATCACGCTGCGCCAGACGAAGCGCTCGTTTGTCGATCGGCTCGACTTCATCACCTCAGCGGGCTTTCTGGATGGCGGCGACGCACGCGAGCGCTCCGGCGCCCGCGGCGCCGGGCCGACAGCGGTCATTACCGATCTGGGTGTGCTCGCGCCCGACCCGGTCACGAAGGAACTCGTCCTCACGGCGGTTCATCCCGGCATCGACGTCGAGCAGGTCAGGGCGGCGACCGGCTGGGATCTCAAGGTGTCGTCCGATCTCGTGGTGACCTCGCCGCCGACCGAGGCCGAACTGGCCTGTCTTCGCGACCTGCATGCTCGCACGCTGCGTGCTCATGGTGGCGAGGCGGGCGGAGACTGAACGCCATGCAGCCATTTGTCTACAACGGGCAGCCTGGACGCATCGTGTTTGGCCTGGGCGCGCTCGAGCATCTGGGCCGCGAGATCGAATTGCTGGGGTCGCGACGGGCGCTGGTGCTCTCGACACCGGAGCAGCGCGATTCGGCCGAGATGATTGCGGCGCGCCTGGGTGATCGCTGCGCCGGAATCTTCGACCGGGCGGTGATGCATGTGCCGATCGAGACCGCGCGTGAGGCACGTGCCGCCGCGTCCCGGCTCGGCGCCGACTGTGCCGTCACCATCGGCGGTGGGTCGACCACCGGTCTGGGCAAGGCCATCGCGCTCGAGTCGAGCCTGCCCATTCTGGCCATACCCACCACCTATGCCGGGTCTGAAGTCACACCCATCTACGGCATCACAGAAGCGGGCCTGAAGAAGACCGGGCGCGATGCCCGAGTGCTGCCGCGCACGGTGATCTATGACCCGCTGCTCACCCTGGGCCTGCCACCTGCGATGACCGTGACCAGCGCGATGAACGCGATTGCCCATGCCGTCGAGGGCCTCTACGCCCAGGACACCAACCCGATCATGTCGATGGTGGCCGAGGAGGGCATTCGGGCCATTGCGAGCGGCCTGCCGCGCGTGCATGCCCAGGCCGACCATCTCGATGGCCGCAGCGATTGTCTCTACGGCGCGTGGCTCTGCGGCAGCGTGCTCGGCAATGTCGGCATGGCGCTGCATCACAAGCTTTGCCATACCCTTGGCGGCACCTTCAATCTGCCGCATGCCGAGACCCACACCATTGTTCTGCCGCATGCCACGGCCTTCAACGAGGTGGCGGCCGGCGCTGCGATGGAGCGTGTGCGGCGTGGCCTCGGGTGTGCCGGCTCGGCTGCTCAGGGCCTCTACGATCTGGCTGCCATGCATGGGGCACCGCTTGCCTTGCGCGATCTGGGCTTGCGTGAGATCGATCTGGATCGTGCCGCTGATATCGCGGTAACCGCCCCGTACTGGAATCCGCGCCCGATCGATCGAGCCGGTATCCGGGCCCTGCTCGATGATGCCTTCCACGGACGCCGCCCGGCAACGGTTGGCGCTTGATCCCGTGACGTGGTCTGATGCGCGCGTGTCCTTCGATCCCCGCGGGGTGTCGTGTGGTTTGCACCGTTTCCTTGCCCTTGCCCCTTTGATGAGAGGAATGTCATGACCCAAGCACGTCAAACCATCGGCTGGATTGGCATGGGCCGCATGGGCTATGCCATGGCCTATCGTCTGTTGAAGGGCGGCTGCGATGTCGGTGTCTGGAACCGTACCCGGGCCAAGGCCGAGCCGCTTGCCGCCTATGGCGCAACCGTGGTCGATTCAATTCTCGATCTGGCCGGCCGCGACATCGTCTTCACCATGGTCTCGACCACGGCCGATCTGCAACAGGTTCTTTTCGGCCCCGGCGGACTGGTAACGACCGATCGCAAGCCGCGCATGGTGATCGACAGCTCTTCCATTTCCGAGGATGGTTCGGCCCAGGTGCGTGCCGAGTTGGCCCGCCATGGGGTGCAGTACCTGGCGGCTCCGGTGTCGGGCAATGCCAAGGTCGTGAAGGCCGGCAAACTCGCGGTCGTCACCTCCGGGCCACGCGATGCGCACGACATCGCCGAGCCTTATCTGGCGATGCTGGGTCGGGGCGTTACCTGGCTGGGCGAGGGTGAACTCGCCCGTGTCTGGAAGATTGCCCACAACACCATGTTCGGCGTCATCATCCAGTCGCTGTGTGAAATCACCGTGCTCGCCGAGAAGGCCGGCATCCCTCGTCATGCCTTCCTCGAGTCGATCAACAACAGCGTGCTGGGGTCGATGTATACACGCTACAAGACGCCGGCCATGGTCAATCTGGACTTTGCAGTGACTTTCACGCCCAAGCTGCTGATGAAGGACCTCGACCTCGGTCTGGATACTGCGCACAAGTACGGGGTGCCGATGCCCACCGCCGCCGCCACTCGCGAGTGTGTGCAGAACGCCGTCGGCCGAGGTCATGATGACATCGACTTTTCCATTCTTCTGGTCGAGCAGGCACGCAACTCGGGTATGGAGTTGAAGAGCGAGAACAAGCCTGTGACCGACGGGCTCAACGACTGAGTGACTCAATGACTGACAGGCCCCGCCCGGCAGACACGCAGGCGTGGTTCTACTACTGAAGGAGATCGAGCAATGGCTGGCAGCAAGATTCAGAAGCAGGTGATCCGGGCCGGTGTGCCGGAGACGGGTGGGCCGATCAACATCGCCGTGCGTCATGGCGACATGGTCTACATCTCGGGCCTTCCGCCCTTCACGCCCGAGTTCGCCGAAGCCCTTCAGGCTGCGCGTCGCGAGGGGCGTCCGTTGCCGAAATATCCTGACATCCCCTTCGACCAGCAGGTGCGCATCGTGATGGATGCGATGAAGAAGATCATGGAAGCGGTGGGTTCCGACATGGATCATCTGCTCAAGGTGGTGGTGTGGCTTCGCGATCAGAGCCAGTCGGAGGTGTTCGACCGCATCTATCGCGAGTATTTCTCCAGCCCCGAGATGTGGCCGGCACGCACGCGCATGCAGGCCGGACGCACGCCGCTCGACATGGGGCTTGAGGTGGATGCAATCGGCTACATCCCGGAGTCGGACGCGACCGCAGCGTCCTGACCCGCTTCAATCACTGAACAGGGAGGAAGACGACATGGCAACACAGGACCTTGACGAGAGCAGCATCACCGATGCGGTGCTGGCACGCATGCGGCGCGCCAAGTCGGCGCGGTTCAAGAAGGTGATTGGCAGCCTGGTACGCCATCTGCACGATTTCGCTCGCGAGGTCGAACTGACCGAAGCCGAATGGGAGTACGGCATCGACTTTCTGACTCGCACTGGCCAGAAATGCGATGACAAGCGCCAGGAGTTCATCCTGCTGTCCGATACGCTGGGTCTGTCGACGCTGCTCACGCAGATGAATCACCGCAGCAAGGGTGGTGAGACCGAGCAGACCGTGTGGGGCCCCTTCCATCGGGTGAAGACGCCGAAGTTTCCGCTCGGCGCCAACATTTCCGAGAAGGTGCGAGGTGCGCCCTGCTTCGTCAACATCACCATTCGGGATGCCAAGGGCAAGCCCGTCAAGGGCGCCATCGTCGACGTGTGGCACTCTGACGATGATGGCTTCTACGACGTGCAGCACAAGGCGTGGAACGGTGCCATGCGCATGCGCGGCATCTTCAATCCCGATGACGAAGGGCGGGTCTGGTTTCGCACCATCCTGCCGACCGCCTATCCGGTTCCCACTGATGGCCCGGTGGGTGAATTGCTCAAAGCCTCGGCGCGGCATCCGATGCGGCCGGCTCACATGCACTTCCTTGTCGAAGCGCCCGGTTACGATCGACTTGTCACGCATGTGTTCAATGCGGGTGATGAATACCTCGATTCCGATGCCGTATTCGGGGTGAGGAAGTCGCTCGTGAGAACCTATGAAAAGCACAAGGCCGGCGTGGCGCCCGATGGCACGCGCATGCGCAAGGACTTCTACACGCTCGAGTACGACTTCGTGCTGCGGCCAGTTCGTCGCAGCAAGGCTCGCTGAGTCGTCACCGTCGATTGTTACCCCCCGCCCACCGGGTGGGGTCAGAGGAGTGTCTCCATGAGCAATGCTTCTTCCGTAGTTGATGAAATTCGTGCCCTCGAGTCGCGTCGCTATGCGGCGATGATCGGCAGTGACCTGCCTGCCTTGCGCGCGCTGCTCCATCCGGGTCTGGTCTACACGCATTCCAATGCCGCCGTCGATTCGTTCGAGTCGTATGTCTCGGGTGTCGAGACCGGGCGCTTCAATTACCGCGCCGTCGAGCGTGTCGAGGAATCGATCCAGATTCATGGCGACACGGCCATCGTGACCGGCCATGTGCGCATCCAGGTCGGTATCGACGGTCAGGCGCGGCTGCTCAACAGTCGTTTCATCGATGTGTGGGTTCGCTCGTCAGGGGCTTGGCAGATGCTCGCTTGGCAATCGACGCCGATTCCGGCCTGATTCTGCAGGCTGCGGTGCTCGTGAACCCGTGTTGATCCGTGATCATGCAGGGTACGAGCCGGCAAGTAGTATAGTGACGGGTTACCTCCCGTCAGCAGCAAGGAGCAGCAATGCATACCGAAGTCCATGTTCATGGCGACATCTCGCTCAAGCGGGGCGCAGGCAGCGTGGAAATCGAGCAGGCACTGCGTCCCTGGCTCGAGTATGTCGATGTCGATTCGCTCGCCGAGGCCACCAGCGCGCGTGAGGAAGAACCCGGTGTTGCACTCGATCTGCGCAAGCGTCTGCTGCAGATCTGCTGGACCGGTTGGGTCGGGCGAAATTTTCACCAGGCACTCGAGGCGGCATTGAGCGCCCTGTGCGAGTTCACCGACGCAGCCACGGCCATCGAAGTCACCTATTATCAGGAGGATGGTCGTGACGAGTTTGGCGTCGTGTTTGTCGGCCCCGACCCAGTCACCATCGAGCGGGCACGCCGCCAGCGCATGATCGATGATGTGGCCGTACTCTTGTCGCGTCAGTTCGGTGATCAGGAAGTCTCGCAGGTGTCTGCCCTCATCGAACGCCTGTTCGATGAGCAGGCGCGGCAGGAGCAGGACCCTGCCAATGCGACCGCCTCGATTCGCGGTCCGGTGCCGGGGCGCAAGCACCTGCACTGAGTGGCTCCAGGGTGGCGCGTCTTGTCGAGCCGCCACCTCGCCCTCCCAGTCAATGCCCGCACAGGGTCCGGTCGCGCCGCTTCCGGCCGGGCGACTGCTCGCACGCCTTTCGCATCATCGGGTGACAATATGCTTTCAGAGTGCCTTGTAACCCGATGATTCATAGATAATTTCTACGTATTGTCGGTTGTTTTTGTGGCTAAGTACTTGTTCGTGAACAAAAACTTGCGCGGGTCGTCTTGACCCCTCGATCCTTTTCTCCTAAAGTGCCGATTAGTGGTGTTTTGTGGGGAAAAGTGGGTTCTGGTGATCGCTGCTGGCGGTCCTTGGTGTCTGATTCACCAGAATCATGGGCGGTGGTCACGGGACGGACCCAGGCGCGATGTTTCAGGGTGCAAGCGATCTAGCTGTCGATGCCAAGGGACGCATGGCGATCCCGACGCGCTATCGCGAGCTCATCACCGCGGGTGGTGGGCTTGTGATCACAGCTCACCCGGACGGTTGCCTGCTCGTCTACTCGCGCGAAGCCTGGCTGCCTATCGGACTGAAACTGCAAGCGCTTCCAAGCTTCAACGAGCAGGCTCGCTGGTGGCAGAGACTGCTGGTAGGGCATGCCGAAGACCTCGAACTGGACGCCGCCGGGCGCGTGCTGCTTTCTTCGACGCTGCGTGACTACGCCGGTATCGGGCGCGAGGTGATCCTGATCGGTCAACTGTCCCATTTCGAACTGTGGGATACCGAGCAGTGGAAGGACAAGCTGGCTGCCGCGCGCAAGGTGGCCAGCAATACCCCGCCTCCGGGCGCCGAGAGTTTCACGCTGTGATTGCCTCAACGGTCAACGCCCTGTGTCCGATTTCCTTCATGTTCCGGTGTTGCTCGAGGCCTGCATCGATGCGCTCGCGATCGACCCTGCCGGGCACTATGTGGATGCAACCTTCGGGCGTGGCGGGCACTCGCGCGCCCTGCTTGCGCGACTGGGCCCCGAGGGGCGCCTGCTCGCGCTCGACCGAGACCCTGATGCCATCGCGGCAGCGGCGTCGATCGACGACCCGCGTTTCTGCGCGATGCATGCGGCGTTTGCCGACATCGGCCAGGCGGTTGCTCGCATGGGGTGGTCACACATTGACGGGGCACTGTTCGACCTCGGGGTTTCTTCCCCGCAGATCGACAACACCGAGCGTGGATTCAGCTTTCGCGGCAATGCACCGCTGGACATGCGCATGGATACCTCGACTGGCATCACGGCCGCGGCGTGGATCGCAACGGCTGACGAGCACGAACTGAAGGAGGTCATTGCTCGATATGGCGAAGAACGGTTTGCTGGGGCGATTGCAAAGCAGGTTGTTGCTGCTCGGCGCGAACGGCCCATTGAAAGCACCGGCCAGCTTGCCGCGATCGTGGGCGCTGCGGTCCGCACGCGCGAACCCGGCCAGGATCCGGCGACCCGTACCTTCCAGGCTGTACGGATTCACGTCAATCAGGAACTTGCGCAACTCTCGCGGGCTCTCCAATCGACCCTCGGTCTGCTTGCCCCAGGGGCCCGTCTCGTGGTGATCGCGTTTCACTCGCTCGAAGACCGCATCGTGAAGCAGTTCATGCGCGATGCGGCGCAGCCCGCGGCGGGTCTGCCGCGGATGCCGCTGCGAGCGGCCGAATTGCCACAGCCTGTCATGGAAATCATTGGACGTCCGCAACGGGCTTTGCCGAGCGAGACCCGGAGTAATCCTCGTTCGCGCAGCGCCATCTTGAGGGTGGCACGCAAGTTGCCATCCAGGGAGGCATGATGCGTCTGAATCTCGCTCTTCTCGTTGTCCTGGCCCTGTGTGCAGTAGCTGTGGTGTCGGCCCAGCACAGCACGCGGCGCATCTTCTCGCAGTACGAGCAGGAACGTGCGCGCGAAAAACAGTTGAATGTCGAATACGACCAGTTGCAGCTCGAGCAGAGCACCTGGGCGATGCACACGCGGGTCGAGCGCATTGCAGTACAGCGCCTGGGCATGCAACCCACCGATCCCCGCAGCACGCGTCAGGTCAGCGTGCCGATCGAGCAGGCTCTGGAGATCCGCTGACCATGCTGCACACCCGTGCCGTTGGCAACCCCTGGCAAGCATCATTGCCGGTGTGGCGCTCGCGCCTGGTACTGGTGGCACTGCTGCTGTCCATGGCCATGCTCTCGGGGCGGGCCTTCTATCTTCAGGCCCTGAATGACGGCTTTCTGCAGGCCAAGGGTGATGCACGCTATCGGCGCGTGGTCGAGGTGCCCGCCTATCGGGGGCGGGTGACCGATCGCAATGGCGAACTTCTGGCGGTCAGTACCCCGGTACGTGCGATCTGGGCATCGCCGGCCGAACTCGAGGCGACGCCCAAGGAATTCGAGCAACTGGCTCGTCTTCTGGAAATGAGCACGCGCGAACTGCGTGCTCGGCTCGCAGACACGGAACGTGACTTCGTCTATCTCAATCGATCGGTCGCACCCGAAGTGGCGGCTCGCATCGCTGCCCTCCATATCTCCGGCGTGTTCCAGGACAATGCCTACCGGCGTTTCTATCCGGGTGGGGAGGTGCTGGCGCATCTGGTCGGGTTCACCGACATCGGTGACAACGGGCAGGAGGGCATCGAACTGGCCTTCCAGAAGGACCTGGCAGGTCGGCCGGGAGCGCGCGGCATCATTCGTGATGCCCACGGTTCGATTGTCGAGGATTCCGGCGTGCTGCGTCCGGCGCAGCAGGGGCACGATGTCGTTCTGTCGATCGATGCCCGCATCCAGAGCCTGGCCTTTCGCGGCCTGCGCGAGGCCGTCGAAGCACATCGCGCCCGAGGAGGCGGAATCGTCGTGCTCGATGTGCAGAGCGGTGAAATTCTCGCGCTTGCGAACCTGCCGACCTACAACCCCAACAACCGCTCCGGGATGGTGCCGGCACAGATGCGCAATCGTGCTGTCACCGACAGTTTCGAGCCGGGCTCGACCTTGAAGCCTTTCACGATTGCGCTGGCGCTCGAGATGGGCAAGGTGAGCCCGACCACCACGATCCAGACCTCACCCGGAACGCTCACCATCGGCTCTGCCACGATCCATGATGCGCACGCGGAAGGTCTGCTGACGGTTGCCCAGGTGATCCAGAAGTCTTCCAATGTGGGGGCGGCCAAGATTGCGCTGAGTCTGCCCGCCGAGTCGATGTGGCAACTGTTCCAGGATTCGGGTTTCGGGTCGCCGCTGCATCTGGGCTTCCCCGGTGAGTCGGCCGGACGCGTGCGACCGCACAAGACCTGGCGACCGATCGAGCAGGCCACGATGTCCTACGGTCACGGCATCTCGGTCAGCCTGGTCCAACTGGCTCATGCCTACCTGCTTTTCGCCCGTGATGGCGACATCGTCCCGCTGTCGCTCACCCGGCTTGCTGCTGCGCCGGCAGGTCGGCGCGTCCTTTCGGCCAACACCGCTCGCGATGTCAGAGCGATGCTCGAACTGGCCGTGCAACCCGGCGGTACCGCGCCGCGCGCCCAGATCGTTGGCTATCGGGTGGGCGGCAAGACCGGCACCGCCCACAAGCAGCAGAATGGGGGCTATGCCGACAATCGTTACATTGCATCCTTCTCCGGCCTGGCGCCAGCCTCGAATCCGCGCTTGGTCGTGGCCGTGATGATCGATGAGCCGCGTGCGGGCGAATACTATGGCGGTTCGGTGGCGGCGCCGGTGTTTACAACGGTGATGGCCGGGGCATTGCGTCTGCTCAACGTCCCGACCGATGCACCCTTGAAAGCGGTCGACCTCCCTGGAACGATGGCGGCTGTCGAGGAAGTCGATTGAGCCGGGCGTCTGCACCGCATACGCTGGCCCCGGCGCTGCCATCGGTCGAGGCGATCGGCTTGACCCTCGAGGATGAGCGTGCTCGAAGTCGGCTCGCCACCGAGCGCGCACAGAGCGAACTGGCCCGACTGCGTCATGACAGCATTCATCCGCGCCGTGCAATCGCCGACAGTCGCGTGGTGCGCGACGGCGATCTGTTCCTTGCCCTGCCCGGTACTCGCGTCGACGGTCGATCGCATGCGGCTGCCGCACTTGCAGCGGGTGCTCTTGCAGTCCTGTGGGAGTCGGACTCGCCAGCGCCTGTCGAGATGCCTGCCGGTACGGCTTGCCATGCCGTGAGCGGGCTGAAATTGCTGGCCGGGCCTCTTGCCAGCGCCCTGCTCGACAATCCGACGGCTCGGCTCTGGGTGGCGGGCGTCACCGGGACCAATGGCAAGACCTCGGTGTCGCAATGGGTGGCAGCAGCACTTGCGCGGGCAGGGCGACCTGCGGGTGTGATCGGAACTCTTGGCATCGGGCTGGCAGGGGAGCCCGGCCTGGCAATCAATACCACCCCCGAAGCATGCCTGCTGCAGGACAGTGTGGCCCGGTTGCTCGAGCGTGGTGCCTCGGCACTCGTGATGGAGGCATCCTCGATCGGCATTGAACAGGGGCGTACCCTCGGTGTCGATTTCGACTGCGCTGTGTTCACCAATCTGTCGCGTGACCATCTGGATCATCACGGCGACATGGCTCGCTACGCGCAGGCCAAGGCGCGCCTGTTTGCCTCGCCTTCGATCACGCATGTCGTGTGCAACCTCGATGACCCCTTTGGCGAGCGATTGCTCGCTGCACTGTCCGACCCGGCAATGACGCGCATCGCTTATTCGCTCGGCGATACGCCGGCCCGCGACATTGCCCACCGCACCCTGCGTGCGGCCGATATCCGGGTCGGCCCTGAGGGTACGCGTTTCACCCTGATCGATGGTGCGGAAAGCCACCGTGTGCTCACGCTTCTCGTGGGTGAGTTCAATATCTCGAACCTGCTGGCGGTTGCGGGCGCCTTGCTTGCCGCCGGGCTTCACCTGGGCGAAATTGCCAGCCTGCTCGAGCATCTCGAGCCGGTTGCAGGCCGGATGCAGCGCATGGGCGGACAAGGCAGGCCGCTCGCCCTGGTCGATTACGCCCATACGCCCGATGCACTCGAGCGGGCGCTGGTGGCTGCCAAAGCGCTCGCTGCAGCCCGTGGCGGCGGCGTTTCGGTGGTGTTCGGATGCGGTGGTGATCGCGATCAGGGCAAGCGCGCCCCGATGGGCGAGATTGCTGCGCGACTGGCCGATCGAGTCACCATTACCAGTGATAATCCGCGCAGCGAGTCGGCCCGCGCCATCATTGCCCAGGTCGCCGCCGGTGCCAGACACGCCATCGATCCGGCGCGTCTGATCATCGATCGAGGCGAGGCCATCGGTACGGCAATCCGGGAAGCTGCGCTCGCCGATGTGGTGCTGGTGGCTGGCAAGGGGCATGAAAGCTATCAGGAGGTGGCGGGGCAGCGTCTGCCGTTCTCCGATACGGCTGCGGTGGCGCAGGCTCTCGAGGCGTGGGCGCCGTGCTGACCCTGGGCCTGGTCGCTGCCGTACTGCAGGCGCCCATCAGCACGGGTGCGGCGCTCGAGCGCGTCATCGACTCGGTCTCCACCGACACGCGTACCCTTGCGGCCGGTGCACTTTTCGTTGCCCTGCGCGGCGAACGCTTTGACGGCCACGCACACCTGCAGGCTGCATTCGAGGCGGGTGCCTGTGCCGCGCTGATCGAAGCAGCATCGACCTGTGCGCCGGTGACCGGCAGCCTCCCGCTCATCCGCGTGTCCGATACGCGCGCTGCGCTCGGTTCGCTGGCAGCCTTCTGGCGGGCATCCTTCGATCTGCCGGTGATCGTGGTCGCCGGTTCCAATGGCAAGACGACGACCAAGGATATGGTTGCCTCGATCTTGCGTGCCTCGTTCGGCGATGATTCGGTTCTTGCAACTGCGGGCAATCTCAACAACGACATCGGTCTGCCGCTCAGCATCTTCGGGCTGCGTTCGCATCACCGTGCAGCGGTGCTCGAGATCGGCATGAACCATCCGGGCGAAACCGCCCGATTGGCGGGTATCGCTCGGCCGGGCATTGCGCTCATCACCAACGCGCAGCGTGAACACCAGGAGTTCATGCAGGACGTGGATGCGGTGGCGGCTGAGCATGCGGCACTGATCGATGCGCTGGCAGCCTCAGGGGCGGCGGTGATCAATGCCGATGATCCGTACGCAAGCCTGTGGATGCGACACGCGGCAGGCCGCAAGGTGCTGCGTTTCGGTTTCGCTGACGACGCTGACGTGCGCGCCACCTGGCAATTGCGGCCTGCATCGAGCGACATCGCCATCATGATGCCCGGCGCCCAAGGCGTGTCTGCCAATCTGGCGATTCCGGGGTTGCACAACGTGAGGAATGCACTGGCGGCCACGGCTGCGGCCGTGCTCGCCGGCTGTGCGCCCGAGGCCATTGCGCGCGGGCTCGAGCGGTTTCGTCCGGCGCGGGGGCGCCTGCAGGTGCATGCAGGCGAGGGCGACACCTGTCTGCTCGACGATACCTACAACGCCAACCCCGACTCGGTGCGTGCCGCGATCGATGTGCTCGCGGCAGGTGGCGGCAGCTCGATGCTGGTGCTGGGTGACATGGGTGAGGTGGGTGATCAGGCGGTTGCGTTTCATCGTGAGGTGGGCGACTACGCCCGTACTCGGGGTATCGCACGACTCTTCACGATCGGTGCGGCCACGGCTCAGAGCAGCGCGGCCTTTGGCGCTGGGGCCACACATTTCGATGACATGGCAGCCTTGACCGCTGCCGTCCGGGGCCAGCTCGTGCCCGGCATGACCGTCCTGGTGAAGGGTTCGCGCTTCATGCGCATGGAAAGGGTGATCGAGGCGCTCGCGAAGCATGCAGCGCCGGCCGGCCATTGCTCAACGGAGTTTGCGGAATAGCTCATGCTCTACGAACTGGCTCAGTGGCTCGCGAAGGATACCCGTGCATTCAATGTGTTCAGCTACATATCGCTGCGCGCGGTACTGGCTACGCTCACTGCACTCGCGCTCTCGCTGATGCTGGGGCCCACCCTCATCCGCAAGTTGACCGAATACAAGATCGGACAGTCGGTACGCAGCGATGGTCCGCAGACCCATCTGGTGAAGGCGGGTACGCCGACGATGGGCGGGGCTCTCATCCTCTTGTCGATCGCGGTCACGACGCTCTTGTGGGCCGATGTGCGCAATCGATTCGTCATCGTGGTGCTCATCGTCACGATGGGCTTTGGCTGGATCGGCTGGGTCGATGACTACCGAAAGGTGGTGCACCGCAATCCCAAGGGTCTGTCGGCGCGCGCCAAGTTCTTCTGGCAATCGATCATCGGCATTGCCGCCGCGATCTTCCTGGCCTTTGCGATCAACGCTCCCAGCTACGACAAGGGTTTCGATCTGTTCCTTGCCTGGCTGCAGAGCGGATTCACGCTCGATCTCCCCGGCAAGACCGACTTCATCGTGCCCTTCTTCAAGAATGTCGCCTACCCGTTGGGCATCTTCGGTTTCATTGTTCTGAGCTATCTGGTCATCGTCGGGTCATCCAATGCGGTCAATCTGACCGATGGTCTGGATGGCCTGGCGATCATGCCGGCGGTGATGGTGGCCGGCGCGCTGGGCATCTTCGCCTATGTGGTGGGCAATGCGGTGTATGCCCGTTACCTGCTCTTTCCGAGCATACCCGGTGCGGGTGAGCTCGCAGTCTTCTGCGCCGCCATGGTGGGTGCCGGTCTGGGCTTTCTCTGGTTCAACGCCTATCCGGCACAGGTCTTCATGGGTGATGTGGGGGCACTGGCACTGGGGGCCGCCCTGGGGACCGTGGCGATCATCGTGCGTCAGGAGATCGTTCTCTTCGTCATGGGCGGGGTCTTCGTGATCGAGACGCTGTCGGTGATGATCCAGGTGGGTTACTTCAAGGCCAGTGGTGGGCGAAGGGTGTTTCGCATGGCGCCCATCCATCACCATTTCGAACTCGGCGGCTGGAAGGAAAACCAGGTCGTGGTTCGCTTCTGGATCATCACCATGATGCTGGTGCTGGCCGGCCTCTCGACGCTGAAGCTGCGCTAGATCGATGACCTGCGCGCGCGACCTCGCCGGATGCCGAATGCTCATTCTGGGTCTGGGTGCGAGCGGTCTTTCGATCGTGAGGTTCGCGCTCGCCCGCGGGGTGGCTTCCATCCGGGTTCACGACAGCCGTGCGCAGCCTCCGGGTGCAGACGAGTTGCTGCGTCTGGCGCCAAAGGCCCGACGCCATGCCGGGCCTTTGTCCGATCATCTGTTCGACGGGGTCGACTGCATTGCGATCAGCCCGGGGGTATCGCCGCAGCAGCCTGAAATCCGTGCCGCTGTGGCTGCCGGCATCGATCTGGTGGGGGACATCGAACTGTTTGCCCGCGCGCTTCCCGCCGATGCAGCCCGCCCGATGGTGCTGGCGGTGACCGGTACCAATGGCAAGACGACTGTCACGACTCTGGCCGGTGCACTGGCGCGCGCCGGTGGTTTCGATGTCCAGGTGGCGGGCAATATCGGGCCGCCCGCTCTGGACGCGCTGCTTGCCCGCGAGGCCTCCCGTTGTCTGCCGCAGGTCTGGGTGCTCGAGCTCTCGAGTTTCCAGCTCGAGACCACTGCCAGCCTGCGTGCCGATGCCGCGGTGATGCTCAACCTCACCGAAGATCATCTTGATCGGCATGCCGATCTGGCGACTTATGCCGCTGTCAAGGCGCGCATCTTCAGGGGGGCCCGCTTGCAGGTGCTCAACCGCGATGATGCGGCAAGTCTTGCCATGCGATTGCCAGGCGTTCCGGCCATCGACTTCGGGCTCGATGAACCCCCTGGCCCCGGCCACTACGGTCTGGCGCAGGTACCTGATTACGGCCTGTGTCTGGCCGAAGGGGCGCGGCCGATCCTGCCGCTTGATCAGTTGCAGTTGGCCGGTCGGCACAACGCCGCCAATGCACTGGCCGCCCTTGCACTGGTGCAGCCTCTGGGCATCGAAGCTGCCCCGCTCGAAGCTGCCCTGCGCGCCTTTGCTGGCCTTTCCCATCGTGTCGAGTTGGTGGCCGAACAGGCCGGTGTCCGCTTCTACGACGACTCCAAGGGCACCAACGTCGGCGCTACCGTGGCCGCCCTGAACGGTCTTGGGGCATCGCTGGCGGCCGCCTCCGCGACGCCGTCTGCCCGGATCGTCCTGATTGCCGGTGGGGACGGCAAGGGGCAGCGCTTCGAACCCTTGCTCGATCCGGTGCGGCGTCATGTGCGCGAAGTCGTGTTGATCGGGCGCGATGCGCGCCTGATGGAACGTGCGCTGGCAGGCTGCGTACCGATCACCCATGCCATCGACATGCCTGCAGCGGTTGCCCGCGCGCGAGCGGCGGCCCTCGTCGGTGATGCGGTTCTTCTCTCACCCGCTTGCGCCAGTCTCGACATGTTTCGCGATTACGCCCACCGCGCCGAGGTCTTTGTGGCGGCTGTCAAGGAGAGCGCCCATGTCTGAGATGATGCGTCGTCTGGGTTACCGACTGGGCCTTGACGCGCTGCCCTGGTTTGCGCCCCGCGCTCCCGAGCGGGTGAAGCGCCTGCGTCGTGCACAACTGTCACTCGACTACGACGCCGCGCTGCTGTTGGCGGCGCTGGCACTGCTCGTGCTCGGACTCGTCATGGTCTACTCGGCATCCATTGCGATCGCCGAAGCCGGAAGCGCCTACCGGCATCAGACGGGCTACTTTCTGTTTCGCCACACGATCTTTCTCTTCATCGGCCTGGGTGTCGGCCTGCTCGCCTTCCAGATTCCGACCAAGGCCTGGCAGGAACTGGCACCCTGGCTGTTCATCGCCGGATTGCTGGCCCTGGTACTGGTGCTCGTTCCTGGCATCGGTCGCGATGTCAACGGCGCACGACGCTGGATACCCCTGGGTCCGATCAGCGTGCAGCCCTCGGAGTTGATGAAGCTGTTCATCGCCATCTATGTCGCCGACTACACCAGTCGCAAGATGGACGTTCTCTACAGCCTTACCCGCGGCATCCTCCCGATTGCCGGCCTTCTCATCCTGGTGGGCTTCGTGCTGCTGCGCGAGCCCGATTTCGGTGCGTCGGTGGTGATCGTGTCGATCGGGCTGTCGATTCTCTTCATCGGCGGCATGAACTGGCGCTGGTTCTGTGCAGCGCTGCTGCTGGTGCTGGCCGGTTTTGCCGTCCTCGTGCTCACATCGCCCTATCGTCGCGATCGGATCTTCGGATTCATGGATCCCTGGGCTGACGCGCTCGGCAGGGGCTACCAGTTGTCGCACTCGCTCATCGCGTTCGGTCGTGGCGAATGGTTTGGCGTCGGTCTGGGTGGCAGTCTGGAAAAGCTGTTCTATCTGCCCGAGGCCCATACCGATTTCCTGCTGGCCGTGGTTGCAGAGGAACTCGGTTACGTCGGTGTCGTTGCGGTCGTATTCCTGTTTGCTTTCCTGGTGCTGCGCACCTTTGTCATTGCCCGGCGTGCAGCGTCGCTCGATCGACCTTTTTCGGCACTCACCGCCTTCGGTATTGGTACCTGGATCGGGGTGCAGTCGTTCATCAACATGGGTGTCAACATGGGCATGCTGCCCACCAAGGGGCTGACCCTGCCGTTCATGAGCTACGGCGGCAGCGGCATCCTGGCCAATTGCATCGCCATCGCGGTCGTGCTGCGGATCGATTGGGAGTCGCGCCAGTTGCAGCGCGGCCTGCCCGCCTGAGCAAGCGATGAACAGCCCACGAACCTTGCTCATCATGGCTGGCGGCACTGCAGGGCATGTGATGCCCGCGCTTGCCGTGGCCGAGGTGCTGCACGCACGTGGCTGGGTGGTGCACTGGATGGGGACTCCCGACGGGATGGAGAACCGGTTGGTGGCGGCAGTGGGCTACCCGATGCATGGGGTGCCCTTTGCGGGCCTGCGTGGGAAGGGTCTGTGGGCTAGACTGAGCCTGCCATGGCGCCTTGCCCGCGCACTGGTCGCCGCCTGGAGCGTCCTGCGCAGGGTGCGACCTGCGGTCGTTCTGGGGATGGGTGGTTACATCAGCGTGCCTGGCGGTCTCGTCGCCCGCCTGCGAGGTTGTGCGACCCTCATCCACGAACAGAATCGCATTGCCGGCTCGGCCAACCGGCTGCTTGCCCGTGCCGGTGCGCGTGTGCTGGAGAGTTTCCCGGACACCCTGGCCGGTGCCCGTCATGTCGGCAATCCGGTCCGGGCCTCGATTGCCCGGCTCGCCGAACCGACGCAACGCTACGCGGGTCGTACCGGCCCGCTGCAGATTCTGGTCGTCGGGGGGAGCCTGGGCGCGGCTGCCCTCAACGCCTGCGTGCCTGCCGCGCTGGCGCTGCTGCCGCCCGATACGCGTCCCCAGGTCACCCACCAGTCGGGCGCGAGTCATCTGGATCGACTGCGCGAGCACTATGCCCAGATGCAGGTCGAGGGCCAGTTGCTCGCCTTCATCGATGACATGGCCAGCGCCTATGGCCAGGCCGACCTGGTGATCTGTCGCGCCGGTGCCACCACCATTGCCGAACTCGCCGTGGCTGGCTTGCCGGCCATTCTCGTGCCCTATCCGCACGCGATCGATGATCATCAGACGGCCAATGCGCGGTATCTTGTGCAAGAGGGTGCAGCGATCCTCATGCCCCAGAGCGAGTTCGACCCGGGCAGGCTGGCAGCTTGTCTGCGCGGTCTGACCCGTGATGAACTGGCAAGGATGGCAGTGCGTGCCCGCGCGCTCGGCCGCCCGGGCGCGGCCGTGATGGTGGCCGATGAATGCGAAGAGGTTGCGCGATGAAGCACAAGGTCAGGCACATACACTTCGTGGGCATTGGTGGCTCTGGCATGAGCGGCATTGCGGAAGTGCTGGCCACACTGGGCTACCAGGTGAGCGGCTCCGATCTTGCCCGCAATGCCTCGACCGATCGTCTGGCCGCACGGGGCGTGCACATCGCATTCGGACACGATGCGGCGCATGTGGCGGGCGCCGATGCGGTGGTGGTGTCCACCGCCGTGCGCAGTGACAATCCCGAGGTGGTGGCGGCACGAGCAGCGCGCGTGCCGGTGGTGCCGCGCGCCTTGATGCTGGCCGAGTTGATGCGCTTGCGTCAGGGCATTGCCGTGGCAGGTACCCACGGCAAGACAACCACTACGAGCCTGGTGGCCAGTGTCCTGGCCGAGGCCGGGCTGGACCCCACATTCGTGATCGGTGGACGCCTCAACAGCGCTGCCTCCAATGCGCGCCTCGGCGCGGGTGAGTTCATCGTCGTCGAGGCCGATGAGTCTGACGCGTCGTTTCTGCATCTGCAGCCGGTGATTGCCGTGGTGACCAACATCGATGCCGATCACATGGAGACGTATCAGCATGACTTTGCGCGTTTGCGCCAGGCCTTCGTTGCCTTCTTGCAGAACCTGCCGTTCTACGGGGCGGCGGTGCTGTGCGCCGACGATCGCCATGTCCGCGAGATCATTCCCTTCGTCTCCAAGCCTGTCATCACCTACGGCTTTGCCGATGACGCGATGGTGCGTGCGGTAGATGTTCGCCCCGATGGCCCGACCATGCAGTTTCGGGTGGAGCGCGAGCACCATCAAGCTGCGCTCGACGTGCGCCTGAATCTGCCCGGTCTGCACAACGTGCAGAACGCACTCGCCGCGATCGCCATCGCCGATGAGCTCGGCATTCCCGATGAGGCCATCGTGCGCGCCCTGGCCGAATTTCATGGCGTCGGACGACGCTTTCAGTTGCACGGCGAGATTGCGCTCGACGGTGGCACGGCAACCCTGGTGGACGACTATGGCCATCATCCTGCCGAAATGAAGGCGACGCTGGCGGCCGCCCGTGGGGCCTTTCCGGGGCGTCGCATCGTGCTGGCCTTTCAGCCGCATCGCTATACCCGCACGCGCGACCTGTTTGAGGACTTCGTGCAGGTCTTGTCGGCGGCCGACGCGCTGGTCCTTGCCGAGGTCTATCCGGCGGGCGAGGCGCCGATCGTGGCGGCCGATGGTCGCGCCTTGGCGCGAGCAGTTCGCGTGGCTGGCAAGGTCGAGCCGGTATTTGTCGAGAACATCGCTGACATGGCAAGTGCCGTCCATCAGGTGCTGCGACCCGGTGATGTGGTGGTGGTAATGGGGGCAGGTTCGATCGGCAGTGTGCCCTTGCGTCTGATCCAGGGTGCCCATGACTGACCTCGAGCCCATGTCGCGGCATGTCAGCTGGCGCGCCGGTGGCGCTGCCCAGCGGGTCTTCAAGCCGGCCGACGTGGCTGCCTTGCAGCACTTTCTCGCCGGCTTGTCGCCGGCCGAGCCGGTGCTTTTCGTCGGGCTAGGCAGCAATCTGCTGGTTCGCGACGGAGGCTATCGGGGAACGGTCGTCCTGATGCACAATACGCATGGTGGAATTCGCGTCGAAGAACATGGCCTGGTTCATGTAGAGGCAGGGGTCGCCTGCCCGAAACTGGCGCGATTTGCCGCAGGACATGCGCTGGAAGGGGGTGAGTTTCTTGCCGGTATTCCTGGGACCGTGGGTGGTGCGTTGGCGATGAACGCCGGCTGCCACGGCAGCGAAACCTGGGATTTCGTATCCCGGGTGCAGACCATCGATCGCAGCGGAGATCTGCGGGTGCGTCAGCCGGCTGAATTTTCGCTGGGCTACCGCCACTGCCAGCCTGCCACCGAGCGCAGCGAAGAGTGGTTCACGGCGGCATGGTTTGAATTTCCCGACGGCGACATGGCGCGTGCCCGTGAACGCATCCGCGACCTCCTGTTGCGTCGAGTGGCAACGCAACCTCTCAATCAGCCCAATGCGGGTTCGGTCTTTCGCAACCCGCCAGGTGATCACGCGGCGCGTCTCATCGAGGCCTGTGGTCTCAAGGGCTTCATGATGGGCGGTGCGCAGGTTTCGACCCGGCATGCCAACTTCATCGTCAATGCGACGGGTACTGCCGTCGCGGCCGATATAGAGAGTCTGATCGGGCATGTTCGACGGGTGGTGCACGAGCGCTTCGGGGTCGACCTGGAGCCCGAGGTGCGTATCGTCGGGGAGTCCGTCCAATGATGGCGCGGCGCGCCGATGTTGCGATGCCCCGAGGTCGGGTGGCCGTGCTCCACGGGGGCTCATCGGCCGAACGCGAAGTATCGCTGCGCTCGGGGGCCATGGTGCTGGCGGCACTGCGCGCTTGCGGGGTCGATGCCATCGGCTTTGATCCTTCGCTGCGCCCGCTGGGCGATCTCCTCGATGAGCGCGTTGCGGTTGCATTCAATGTGTTGCACGGCCGTCCCGGCGAGGACGGCACCGTACAAGGGGCGCTCGATCTGCTCGGCGTTCCGTATACCGGCTCGGGCGTCCTGGCCAGTGCCTTGGCCATGGACAAGTGGCGGACCAAGCTGCTGTGGCGGGCTGCAGGCATCCCGACCCCCGAGTTTGCCGTGCTCGATGCAGCGACCGATTTCGCCGCCGTGGTCGCCCGACTAGGTCTTCCCATCATGGTCAAGCCGGCCAACGAGGGGTCATCCATCGGCATGAGCAAGGTCACGGCGGCTGCAGATCTCGAGCCCGCCTGGCGACATGCCGCCTCCCACGACAGGCTGGTCATTGCCGAGCGCTTCGTGCAGGGCATCGAACTGACCGCCGCCATCCTCGATGGGGAACCGCTACCGCTCATCCGCCTGGAGACCCCACGCGACTTTTATGACTACGAGGCCAAGTACTCGGCAACCGATACGCGCTATGTGCTGCCGTGCGGTCTCGTGCCCGGCGAAGAGGCGGTCATCCAGAAGGCCGCGCTGGCCGCCTTCGATCTGCTGGGCTGTCATGGCTGGGGCCGGGTCGATCTGATGCTCGACCAGAGCGGGCAGCCTTTCTTTCTCGAGGTGAACACGGCCCCCGGGATGACCGACCATTCGCTGGTGCCGATGGCCGCACGTCACGCCGGTATCGAGTTTGGCGAGCTGTGCCTGCGCATCCTCGCCGCTGCGGATCGGGGGCGCTGAGCGATGTGGAGCAATACGCGCCTTCTCAACATTGCTGCGAACCTGATGTTTCTGCTCGCTGCTGCCATTGTTGCCAAGCTGTGTGTCGTGGCTGCGCTGAACAGTGCGGCCTTGCCCCTGCGCACCGTCAGCCTGACCGGTGACGTCGGGATGCTCGCCCAGGATCAGATGACCGATGTCTTTGCTGGCCGCATCCTGGGCAATTTCTTTGCGGCCGATCTTGACCAGGTGCGCCTCTGGGTCGAGGCGGTGCCGGGTGTGCGACGGGCGCGGGTGCGGCGCGTCTGGCCCGATCGGCTCGAGGTCGCGCTCGAGGCGCATCAGGCGCTTGCGCGCTGGTCTGATCGGGAACTGGTCAACAGTTGGGGTGAGGTCTTCCAGGGCGAGTCGGCGGTGGCCTTGCCGCGCTTCAGCGGTCCGGAAGGGACTGCGATGGATGTCACCGATCACTATCATCGATTTCGTGTTGCACTCAAGCCGATCGGGCGCGAATTGACGGCCGTGACGCTGACGCCGCGCTATGCCTGGGAGCTGACGCTGAGCGACGGCCTGTCCATCAT
This sequence comes from uncultured Pseudomonadota bacterium, assembly GCA_903829815.1. Classification (GTDB taxonomy): domain Bacteria; phylum Pseudomonadota; class Gammaproteobacteria; order Burkholderiales; family SG8-39; genus CAIXPL01. The sequence goes on from CAIKRR010000045.1 coordinate 70,729, forward strand.
CCTCGGTCGAGATGGCCCCGGTGAGTTGGCCGAAGATCGGCTGTCACGCCTGGTGCGCCTTTACCCGGACACCATCGGGCGCCTGCCTGCTGGCAAGTACAACCGGATCGACATGCGGTACGCCAACGGATTTGCCTTGCGCGTGCCAGAACTCCCGAGTCTGCGCGGTGACAAGCCGGCACCTCCCCCACTGACGGTGCCGTCGGCGCCCCGAAAACCCCTGACCAATGCGTCGCTCGGTGAGCGAACGCCGCCGTTGGCCTGAAGGAAGGTATCGATGAGCAAGGAACAACGCAATATCGTCGTCGGCCTGGATATCGGCACCTCCAAGGTGGTCGCTGCGGTGGCCGAACTGGCTGATGACGGCGAGATGACGCTGATCGGGCTGGGGACTGCCGAGTCCAAGGGGCTGAGAAAAGGGGTGGTCGTCAATATCGAGGCCACGGTTGGTGCGATCCAGAAGGCGCTCGAGGAAGCCGAACTGATGTCCGGCGCCAAGGTGCAGGCGGTGTATACCGGCATTGCCGGCAGTCATATCAAGAGCTTCAATTCGACCGGGATGCTGCCCCTGCGCGATCGTGAGGTGACCCCACTCGATGTCGAGCGCGTGGTGGATACCGCCCGCGCAATCGCGATTCCGACCGACCAGCAGGTGCTGCATATCCTGCCTCAGGAATTCGTGATCGATGGTCAGGATGGCATTCGCGAGCCGGTGGGCATGAGCGGTGTCCGGCTCGAGGTCAAGGTACATATCGTGACCGGTGCCGTGTCAGCGGCCCAGAACATCATCAAGTGCGTGCGTCGCTGTGGCCAGGAGGTGGCCGATCTGATCCTGCAGCCGCTTGCCTCGAGCCAGGCGGTGCTCACCGAGGATGAAAAGGACCTTGGTGTCTGTCTGGTCGACATTGGCGGGGGTACCACCGACATCGCCGTCTTTACCCACGGCGCGATCAGGCACACCGCGGTCTTGCCCGTGGCCGGCGACCAGATCACCGCCGACATCGCGATGGCCCTGCGCACCCCTACGCCCGAGGCCGAGGACATCAAGGTCAATCACGGCTGCGCCCTGCGCTCGCTGGCTGCGGCCGATGAGCTGATCGAAGTGCCTGGTCTGGGCGATCGCGGGCCGCGCACCCTGTCGCGGCAGATGCTCGCCGAGGTGATCGAGCCCCGGGTCGAAGAACTCTTTTCGATGGTGCAGCAAGTCCTGCGACAATCTGGCTACGAGGAATTGATCTCCTCGGGCATCGTGCTGACCGGTGGCTGTGCCGCCATGCAGGGCATGACCGATCTGGGCATGGAGATCTTCGATCTGCCGGTCCGTATCGGGACGCCTCGCTATACGGGAGGACTTGCTGGCATGATCTGCCAGCCGCGTTATGCCACGGTGATGGGATTGCTTCTCGAAGGGCAGAGTCAGATGCGACGTGGACTGGCGGCGCGCCAGAGTGGATCGTTCAGGCAGACGCTCTCGCGAATGAGGGATTGGTTCAGGAAGAACTTCTGATGCAGGTCTGCCGGGTCGGCGCGTGCAGGCGCTCGAACCGGTGCAGGTCGGAGGTTGAAGGCAGATGCAGGCTCTGAAAGTTCAAGTAACTGGTGCGTGAAGTCTCTAATCTGGAGGTTCCAATGAAGTTTGAAATCGTGGACAACCCGGCCGCTGGCACGGTCATCAAGGTAGTCGGCGTGGGCGGTGCAGGTGGCAACGCCGTCGAGCACATGATCAACAGTGGTGTGAAGGGCGTCGAGTTCGTGGTCGCGAACACCGATGCGCAGTCCCTCGCACGCTGTACAGCCAGCACCCGCATCCAGCTCGGTACCAGTGGGCTTGGAGCAGGCGCCAAGCCCGAGGCAGGTCAGGCTGCCGCGATCGAACAGCGCGACGCAATCCGCGCTGCGCTGAGCGGTGCCAACATGGTGTTCATCACTGCCGGCATGGGTGGTGGCACCGGTACCGGTGCAGCGCCTGTCGTGGCCGAAGTTGCCAAGGAGATGGGCATCCTGACGGTAGCGGTGGTAACCAAACCTTTTCAGTTCGAGGGCAAACGCATTCGTGTTGCCGAGGCAGGTCTGGAACTGCTGTCGCAGAACGTCGATTCGCTGATCGTCATCCTGAACGAGCGTCTGATGGAAGTGCTTGGCGATGACGTGAGCATGCGTGATGCCTTCAAGGCGGCTGACGATGTGCTGCACAATGCGGTGGCTGGCATTGCCGAGATCATCAACTGCCCGGGTCTGGTGAATGTCGACTTCGAAGACGTGCGCACCGTGATGTCCGAGATGGGCATGGCGATGATGGGTTCGGCCTTCGCCAGTGGCGTTGATCGCGCTCGCCTTGCCGCTGAACAGGCAGTGGCAAGCCCGCTCCTCGAAGGGGTCAACCTCTCGGGTGCCCGTGGCGTGCTCGTCAACATCACTGCCAGCCAATCGCTGAAGATGCGTGAAGTCAACGAGGTGATGAACACGGTGCGCGGATTCGCCGCCGAAGAAGCCACCATCATCTTCGGTGCGGTTCACGACGAGTCGATGGGCGAGAACCTGCGCGTCACCGTGGTGGCAACCGGTCTGGGCACCCAACAGCAGAAGATGAGCAAGCCGCTGCAGGTGATCAGCCGGACCGGTACCGACAATCAGCCCTTCGTCGAGCGTCAGTACGAGGCAGCCGATACGCCCAACGTGATTCGGCGCAATCGTGCTGCTACCGTCGAGGCACTGCAGATGAGCGGGATGGACAAGTTCGACATTCCGGCATTCCTGCGCAAGCAGGCGGATTGAACTCGGAGCGCTCGCGAGCCTCCGAGCGGTGAGTCAGCCCCCGACACGGGGTTTGACTCGCCGCCCGTCTGCGGGCAGCGTGCTGGTGCCTCGTGTGCTGGTCCGTTGCTGGCGTGTCAGTCGCGCGCCGGGAGCAGACCGGCTGCCAGCAGTGCCTTGCGGATGCGCTCGACCTCCTCGGCCGGGAGTCGGGTGAGCGGCGGGCGTACCACGGCTCGCGGTAGTCGGCCCATCAGCACCAGGGCTTCCTTCATCCGGTTGTGCATGTCGATCCATGGCTCGCTGTAGAAGATTTCGGCCGTGGGGTTGATGCGATCATTGATGGCCCGGGCCGCCTCGAGATCGCCGGCTTGAACGGCATCGAACAATTGCGATTGCAGGTCGGCGATGACCGAACCACTGCCTGAGAGCAGTCCGTTGCAACCAAGCACGAGCGAGCCCATCAGCCAGGCGCTGTGCGTCGACAGCACGTTGATCACCGGTTGGCGCGATTGCAGCGCGCGTACATGGCGCTCGTGCTGTGCCGGATTGGAGCACCAGTCCTTGATGGCGCGAATGCTCGGGACTGCGTCGAGCAGGGCGAGCAGGGTGGCCATCGGATAGCCCTGACCACCGGTCAGTGGATACTGGAACACGATGATGGGCAGGTCTGATGCGTCGGCAATGTGTCTGAAGTGGGTGATCACATTGGCCGGTCGGTGGCCCATGGTGAACGGCCCTGGCGGAAATACCAGCAGGGCCGATGCGCCGCCGTCGGTGGCCATGCGGGCAATACGGGCTGCCTCGAGGCTACCCTCGGCGTAGACACCGTGCACGATCGGCATGCGTGCGCCGACTTCGTCCTGGGTGATGGCGAGCACCTGACGCTGTTCTTCGAAGGTGCAGGAGGCAGCCTCGGTCGAGTGCGCATTGATGGTGATGGCCGTGACGCCCTTCACTGCGCACACATCGCGCAGATGCGAGCGGTACGACCCCTCATCGATCGAGAAGTCGTCGTGAAAGGGCAGCAGAACCGCCGGGATGACCCCTTGCGGGAGGTAGGAAGGATGTCGTGCCATGTCAGTCCGCGAGAAAGGTGTGTCGGTTGTTTCGGTACAAGCCTCGAGCGTGGGAACGGTATCACCTTTCGGCGCTGGGCCGAGCGGTCGGAGGGTGTCAAGCAGTCGGCTATGCTGCACTGCGGCGGCGAGGTATGATGAGACTCAGGATGGCGTGGGTTCAGTCCGCCAGCGGGTCGCTTGGCTCTGGTGCCGCGGCTCATGGTCGTCATTTCAACAGGTGCTCTTCATGCTTCGTCAGCGCACGCTCAAGTCAGCAGTGACCACCACCGGGGTGGGCTTGCATACCGGTGCCCCGGTCGAGATGACACTCAGGCCGGCGGGGCCTGACACCGGCATCGTCTTCCAGCGCGTCGACCTACCCGGCTTGCCCTCGGTGGCGGCCGATCCAGCGCGTGTCACCGACACCCGCATGTGCACGTCCCTGCGCGACGGCGATTTCAAGGTGTCTACCGTCGAGCATCTGATGTCGGCTCTGGCCGGCATGGGCATCGACAACCTGCGTGTCGAACTCAATGGACCCGAGGTGCCCATCCTCGATGGCAGCGCAGCGCCCTTCGTGTTCCTGATCCAATCGGTGGGCATCGAGGAACTCGATGTGCCCAAGCGGTTCTTGCGGGTCCTGAAGACCATCGATGTGGTCGAGGGCGACAAGTGGGCGCGTCTGGAACCCCACGAAGGGTTTCGGCTCAGTTTCAGCATTGCGTTCGATCACCCCGCGATCGACCGTACCGGACAGTCGGTGACTTTCGATCTGGGTGATACGCCCTATCGCAAGGATATCGCTCGTGCCAGGACTTTCGGATTTGCCCAGGACGTCGAGATGATGCGATCGCACGGTCTTGCCTTGGGCGGCAGCCTGGACAATGCGGTGGTGATGGATGAGTTCAAGGTACTCAACCCCGACGGCTTGCGTTATGCCGACGAATTCGTCAAGCACAAGGTGCTCGACGCGATCGGCGACCTCTACATGGCCGGGCTGCCGCTCCTCGGGGCGTTCACGGCACACAAGTCGGGTCATGAATTGAACAATCGCCTCCTGCGCGCCCTGCTGGCCGATCAGACGGCCTTCGAGCGGGTGTCCTTCGGCGACACCGACCCGGTGCCGCGCGCCGTGACACGTCAGTTTGCGCTGGCGGCTGCCTGAGTCGTGGCCCCGGCGGTGTCGGGGGCGATGCGCTTCGGAACCTTCCTTGTCGCGGCACTCTTCGTTCTCGGGGGCCGCATGACGTGCGCCGAATCGCGACACTTCAAGACCTCTGACGGGGTCTTGCTCCATTACGAGGAGCGCGGCGTCGGCCGGGTCGACAGCTCGCGCGGGTCGATTCTTTTCGTGCCGGGCTGGACCATGCCGGCGTCGATCTGGGAGCCTCAACTGCTGCACTTTGCCGAGCGGTACCGGGTGGTAGCGCTTGATCCGCGCGGACAGGGCGATTCGGCCGTTGCCCCGGGTGGCTACACACCCGAGCGGCGTGCCCGCGATATTGCCGAGCTCATCAGGGCCGCAGGGCTGCAGCAGCCTGTCATCGTCGGCTGGTCTCTTGGTGTTCTCGAGGCACTGGCTTATGTCCAGGCGCATGGCGATGCGGCCCATGCCGCGCTGGTGCTGGTGGACAACTCGGTCGGTGAAGAGCCGGCGCCTGGTGGCGGCAAGGGGCCCGCGTTCACGACGCGACTGCGTCAGGATCGCGAGAAGACCGTGCGCGGATTCGTGCGTTCGATGTATCGCTCGGAGCAGTCCGAGGCCTACCTGCAGACGATCGAAGCGGCTTCGTTGAAAACGCCGCTCGAGGCGAGCGTGGCGCTGCTGTCATGGCATGGGCCGCGCACCCGGTGGCGTGACGCGCTCTACGCGACCACCAAGCCAGTGCTGTATGTCGTGACGCCTGCGTTTGCGCTCCAGGCCGCCAACGTGGCGCGCAAGCGACCGGACATCCGCACTGAAGTGTTCGCACAGGCCGGCCATGCCCTCTTTGTCGATGAGGCAACGCGCTTCAATGCCGTGCTGGAGCAGTTTCTTGCGACCTTGCCGACTGCGCGCTGAAAGCGCGAGCGCTGCGGCACTGGGGCGCTCAGGGGCTCGATTGTCGCTTGCTGGCAAGCCGCTTGATCGCGGTCTTGAGCGACGAATCGGGAAGGCTCGCTGCGAGGCGGTCCAGATGCCCGGCTGCCTCTGCGGCGAGCAGACGAGGCTGCGGGGGCATGGCGACTGCGGCCAGGCTCTCGGGCCTGACCTGTACGAGCAGCGTGAGCACACCCGGATGAACGCTGGCAAGGCTGCGCTCGAGCCGGGGGGCGAGCGCCCTGATCTTGGCGGCGACTGCGCTCGAGGCAGCGATCACGACCAGTGTTGCGTCATCTTGCAGGTTGGCCACCTGGCAACGTCCAGCCAGTGGCGCCGGCATTGCTTCGGCCAGTGCCTTGCCCAGGCGGGCGAGGAGGTCTGCCTTGTGCATGAGCGGCCCCAGTGCCCCCGAGTGCAGCAGGCGGGCAACCGTGGGCGGGGTCGGGCGCTGGATGGCCGAAGGCGAGCGTCGCATGGACAGAGGAGCAGGATGGCCGGTTACAGACCCCGGCAACGTTGCCATGCTATCATCACGGGTTCAGCCCCGCACCATGAAATATCCTTTCCTTTCAATGATTTCTGATGGGGCCGCGACGGCGCGAGCATGATAGACAAAGTTCTCAGGAAGATTTTCGGCAGCCGCAACGACCGGCTCCTCAAGGGTTACCGTCGGACGGTGCGCGCGGTCAACGCGCTTGAGCCGCAGATGCAGGCCCTCTCCGACACTGAACTGGCTGCACAGACCGAGCGCCTGCGTGCACGGCATGCGGCTGGCGAGACGCTTGATGCGCTGCTGCCCGAGGCCTTTGCCACCGTGCGCGAGGCGGCCTGGCGAGTGCTGCACATGCGCCATTTCGACGTGCAACTCATCGGCGGCATGGTGCTGCACGGCGGCAAGATCGCCGAGATGCGCACGGGCGAGGGCAAGACGCTGGTGGCCACCTTGCCCGCCTATCTCAATGCCTTGCCCGGCAAGGGCGTGCATGTGGTCACTGTCAACGAGTATCTGGCCCAGCGCGATGCGCAGTGGATGGGACGGGTTTTCCAGTTTCTCGGCATGACGGTGGGCGTGAATCTGGCCAACCTGCCGCGCGAGCAGAAGCAGGCTGCCTATGGCGCCGACATTACCTACGGCACCAACAACGAATTTGGCTTCGATTACCTGCGCAACAACATGGTGATGGGACCGGAAGAGCGTCTGCAGCGGCCGCTGCATTACGCCATCGTCGATGAGGTTGATTCCATTCTCATCGACGAGGCGCGCACCCCGCTCATCATCTCGGGGCAGGCCGAAGACCGCACCGACATCTATCAGAAGATCGACCGGGTGGTGCCGCTCCTGAAGAACAGCAGTTCGTTTGATGCCGCCGATGGTGACTTCACGGTCGACGAAAAGAACCACCAGGTGCTGCTCACCGAGTCGGGTCACGAGCATGCCGAAGCCATCCTCGCCGAGGCCGGGCTGCTTGCCGAGGGTTCGAGCCTCTACGCCCCCGAGAACATCAGTCTCATCCATCACCTGTACAGCAGCCTGAGGGCCCATCACCTGTTTTTCCGCGATCGGCACTATGTGGTGCAGAACCGCGAAGTGGTCATCGTTGACGAATTCACGGGTCGGCTGATGTCGGGCCGGCGCTGGTCCGATGGGCTGCACCAGGCGGTCGAGGCGAAGGAGGGCGTCGACATCCAGAGCGAGAACCAGACGCTCGCCTCGATCACCTTCCAGAACTACTTCCGGATGTACGAAAAGCTGGCCGGCATGACCGGAACGGCTGATACCGAGGCGTTCGAGTTCCAGGAAATCTACAGCCTCGAGACGGTGGTCATCCCGACCCATCATCCGATGGTGCGTGACGACCGGCTCGATCAGGTATTTCGCACGGCGCACGAGCGCGACAACGCGGTCATCCGTGACATCGTCGAGTGCAATGGTCGCGGCCAGCCGGTGCTGGTGGGTACCACTTCGGTGGAGGCCTCCGAGCACTTCTCGCGACTGCTCGATGCGGCCGGCCTGAAAAAAGGCATTGCGCATCAGGTGCTGAACGCCAAGGAGCACGACCGCGAGGCGCAGATCGTCGCCCAGGCCGGGCGGCCCGGCATGATCACCATTGCCACCAATATGGCAGGGCGCGGTACCGACATCGTGCTGGGGGGCAATGTCGAGAAGCAGTCCGAGCACATCACCGATGATGCCTCTCTCCCCGATGACGAGAAGGCGCCGCGCATCGCGGTGCTGCAAGCCGAGTGGCAGGGACTGCATGATCAGGTGCTGGCGGCCGGTGGCCTGCACATCATCGGCACCGAGCGTCATGAATCACGTCGCATCGACAACCAGCTGCGCGGTCGTGCCGGGCGACAGGGTGATCCGGGTTCGAGCCGGTTCTTTCTCTCGCTCGAAGATCCTTTGCTGCGCATCTTCGCTGGTGAGCGCATCCAGCGCATCATGCAAATGCTCAAGATGCCCGAGGACGAGCCGATCGAGGCCGGCATGGTCACCCGCTCGATCGAGTCGGCACAGCGCAAGGTCGAGGCCCACAATTTCGACATTCGCAAGCAGTTGCTCGAGTACGACAACGTCGCCAACGACCAGCGCAAGACCATCTACGAGCAGCGCAATCTGGTTCTCGATGGCACCGATACCGAGATCGACGAACTGGTGAAGCGCCTGCGTGACAGCGTGGTCGAAGATCTGCTGCGTCAGCATGTGCCCCCGGATACGGTCGAGGAGCAATGGGACCTCGAGGGTCTTGCGCGCACGCTCAGCGCCGAGATCATGGTTGAAGCACCGCTCACCGACTGGGCAAAGGAAGGCATCGACGAAGGGGCGATGCTCGAGCGCTTGCAGGCCTCGGCCGATGCGGCGTTTGCCGCGCGTACCGGCCTGGCGCCTGCCGAGACGCTCAGTCAGTACAAACGCCTCATCCTGCTGCAACTCATCGACCACGAGTGGCGTGAACATCTGGGCATGCTTGATCATCTGCGTCAGGGCATCCATTTGCGCGGCTACGCGCAGAAAAACCCGCGCCAGGAATACAAGCGCGAGGGCTTCGAACTCTTTGCCGCATTGATCGAGCGCGTGAAGCTGGAATCCACGCGGACCCTCATGCGGGTTCAGGTGCGCACCCAGGAAGAAGTCGATCAGGTCGAGGCGCAGCAGCCCGTGCCGCAGAACCTCGAATATCGCCATCCCGGCGTTGACGAGGCGGCAGCGGCCGAATCGGCGGCTGCCGCGGCGATGGCCCAGGAGGGGTTCGCCGCCATGACCCAGGAGCGGCCACGTCCGCTGCAGCAGGTGGTCAATGCCGGTGCCAAGATCGGCCGGAATGACCCCTGCCCCTGCGGTTCGGGCAAAAAGTACAAGGCTTGCCACGGGAAGCTCACCTGAGCCTACGCGCCCTCAGGGCATAAGGTAATGACCAATCAATCGTTCCCGCGCCGGTGAGGCGCAGGGACAATCTGGCCTGTCGGGTACCGAAATGCGGCGACCCCATCACAGGAGATTGTCATGACCTTGCGACTGGGCGATACCGCCCCTGATTTCCGGCAGGCATCGAGCACCGGCCCGATCCAGTTCCACGCATGGCTCGGCACGAGCTGGGGCGTACTCTTTTCGCACCCCGCCGACTTCACGCCGGTCTGCACCACCGAACTCGGACTCACCGCCAAGCTCAAGGCCGAGTTTGCCCGACGCAACGTCAAGGTGATTGCGCTCTCGGTCGACCCGGTCGAGTCGCATGAGCGCTGGATCGCCGACATCGACGAAACGCAGTCGACACGGGTCGACTTTCCGATCATTGCCGACCCCGATCGCCAGGTCGCCACGCTCTACGACATGATTCATCCGAATGCCAGCGCAACGCATACGGTGCGCTCGCTCTTCGTCATCGACCCGCAAAAGCGCGTGCGCCTCATCATCACCTACCCGGCCAGCACGGGGCGCAACTTTGACGAGATCCTGCGGGTGATCGATTCGCTGCAACTCACCGACAACTACAGCGTAGCTACGCCGGGCAACTGGAAGCCGGGTGAAGACGTGGTGATCTTGCCCTCGCTGCAAGACCCGGCCGTTCTGGCCGAGAAGTTTCCGCGGGGTTTTCGTGCACTCAAGCCCTACCTGCGCCTTACCCCGCAACCGGATCGCTGATCGGGAGAGTGGGCGGGGCTGATCCGGCTGCCTCAGCGGATCATCCCTGCCGCCACCGTCTCATTGCTGTCTTCATCGATGACGATGAACGCACCGGTCGAGCGAATGGTCGTATAGGGGTCGATGACCAGAGCCGATTGAGTCGTGATGCGAACCGCGCCGATGTCGTTCAGCGCAAGGCCGGCAGCGGGTCTTGCCGATCCGGTATTCACATCGATCTGCGACTGCAGTTCGATGATGCGGGCTCGCACATTGCGCGTGGTGTGCTTGAGCAGGTATCGACGTGAGAGATCGAGTGCGTTCTTGCTCATCCAGCAGAGGACCGCATCAAACGCTTGCACCACGCGGGGTGCATCGCCCGGATCGGTGTCGGCTGCGGCGATCAGATCGCCGCGGCTGATGTCGACCTCGTGGGCGAGTGCAAGCGTCACCGACTGGCCGGCCGAGGCCGTCGGGAGCGAGGTGGCAGCGTTATCGTGCCAGGCAAGGATGTCGCGTACGCAGGTGCGCTGGCCACCGGGGAGAACCGCGACCGAATCGCCTCGCGCAATCGTGCCCGACTCGATACGCCCCATGTAGCCACGGTAGTCGGCCTGGTCGAGGGCGCGCGATCGACTCACCCCTTGCACCGGAAAACGAAATGGGCGCTTGGCGATGTCATCCGTATCGAGGGTCTCGAGCAGTTCGAGCAGCGCAGGGCCGGTATACCAGGGCATCGCCGTGCTCCGATCGACCACATTGTCGCCATGGAGGGCCGACACCGGGATGACGTGAACCCGGGTGATGCCGATGCGCTCGAGGAAATCGCCGAATTCACCTTCGATGGATCTGAAGACCGATTCGTCATGTCCCACCAGATCCATCTTGTTCACCGCTACCACGACATGGCGCAGGCCGAGCAGGCTTGCGATGATGGCGTGACGGCGCGACTGGACGAGCAACCCCTTGCGCGCATCGACCAGAACGATCGACGCATCGGCGGTCGAGGCGCCCGTGGCCATATTGCGGGTGTACTGCTCGTGGCCAGGGGTATCTGCGATGATGAACTTGCGCTGTGGCGTCGCAAAGTAGCGGTAAGCCACATCGATGGTGATGCCCTGATCGCGCTCGGCGATCAATCCGTCGGTAAGAAGCGACAGGTCAAGCCCTTCGCCGCCACGTTTCGCGGTCGTGCGCTCGATGGCAGCGAGCTGGTCTTCGAGAATGGCCTTGGCGTCATGCAGCAGTCGTCCGATCAGTGTGCTCTTGCCATCATCGACGCTGCCCGCGGTGGCGATGCGCAGTACCCCTGAGGTCGTCATCAGAAATACCCTTCACGCTTGCGCAGTTCCATCGAGGCTTCCGATGTCTGATCGTCCATGCGGGTTGCTCCGCGCTCGGTGATGCGGCTCACCGCTGTCTCCTCGATGATGGCGACACAGTCGCTGGCGGTTGATTCGACCGGGGCGGTGCAGGTCATGTCGCCCACGGTGCGAAAACGCACCATGCGGGTCTCCACCTGTTCGCCTGCCCGCGGTGAGACGAGCGATGAGACGGGCATCAGACCACCGCGACGCGGAATCACCTCGCGCAGGTGGGCGAAGTAGATCGCCGGCACAGCGAGTCGTTCGCGCTCGATGTACTGCCAGACATCGAGTTCGGTCCAGTTGGAGATGGGAAATACCCGCATGTGTTCGCCGGCGTGCACGCGCGTGTTGTAGAGACTCCACAGTTCGGGTCGCTGGTTGCGTGGGTCCCACTGGCCGAATGTGTCACGGAACGAGAAGATGCGTTCCTTGGCGCGTGCCTTTTCCTCGTCGCGACGGGCACCGCCAAAGCAGGTATCGAAGCCGAACTCGGCGATCGCATCGAGCAGCGTCGTGCTCTGGTGCCGATTGCGCGACTCATCAGCCAGGCGCAGTTTCACCCGCCCTGTGGCGATCGAATCCTCGACCGATCGCACGATGAGCCGTTCGCCGAGTTCAGCCGCTCGACGGTCGCGAAATTCGACCACTTCTGGAAAGTTGTGGCCCGTGTCGACATGCAGGAGCGGAAACGGAAATCGTCCCGGCCTGAACGCTTTTTCGGCCAGTCGCAGCAGCACGATCGAATCCTTGCCGCCCGAGAAGAGCAGCACCGGGTTGGCGCACTCGGCGGCCACCTCGCGCATGATGTGGATCGATTCCGATTCCAGCCAGTCGAGGTGGCTGGTTGACAGGGCGGGGTTGGCGTTGCTGTCCATCACGCGTGCTGGCTGTCTTGCGGACGCTCAGTCTGTGTCTGCCCGTCGTTCCGGGTAGGGGGGCTTGTGCGAACTGCAGTCGGGTACTGAGACGGCAGTGCGCAATCGATCAGACTAACGCGTCCCGAGGTGCGGCAGTACCCCGGGGGCATGAACATTCAATAAGCAGGGGGCTTGGAACTCACCGGCCCTTGAACACCGGGTCGCGCTTTTCCATGAAGGCCTGGCGCCCCTCGCGGAAGTCTTCGCTCGCGCTGCAGGCTGCGCGCAGCGCGTCGACGCCACTGAAATCGCGCTGCGCCGGGTCTTTCAGCAGTTCACGCACCGTGCCCTTGGCCGTGGCAAGGGAAAGCGGTGCGTTGGTTGCCACCGCTTGCGCATAGCGCGCGGTCACTGCGGCGAGCTCCGCGGCGGGTACGACCCGCTGCACAAAGCCCATGCGCTGTGCCTGGGCAGCGCCAAAGCGCTCGGCCGACAGAAAGATGTCGAGCGTGTTGGCCATGCCGATGACCTGCATCAGGCGCTCGATACCCACCGTGCTGTAGCCGATGCCCAGGCGCGCGGCGGGCATGCGAAAGAGGGCATCGTCGGCACACAGGCGTATATCGCAGGAGGCCGCAAGGCCCAGGCCCCCGCCCATGCAAAAGCCTCGAATCGAGGCGATCACGGGCTTCGCGCACCGCGTTGGCAGCAGATAGGGGGCATCGGCCATCGGCATCGGCGGGCCCTCGGGTTTCTTCGTGCCAAAAGCACCGATGTCGGCGCCGGATACGAAGGCACGATCACCATCACCTGCGATCACGATCACGCGAACGGCCGGGTCGGCATCGAGTCGATCGAGCGTCTCGGCGAGTGCCCCCCACATCGCGGGGGTGATCGCGTTGTGACGTGCGATGTTGGAGATGACGACCGTGGCCACGGCGCCCTCATGCCGTGTGAGGATTGCTTCGGCACGTTCGTTCGGCTGGGGTGGGGTCATGGTTTCTCTCGTGTTCGCGTGCGCTTCACTCACCGGCCTTTACTTTCAGGTTGCCGCTGAATCCGGCGTCGATGCGCAAACCCTCGCCGCTGATGTAGGCGGCCAGATCCGAGGCGAGAAAGGCGACGGCGTGGGCCACTTCTTCCGGTGTGCCGGCGCGCCCTATCGGGATATCGCGCGTGAGGATTTCCTGCCAGCGGCTGCTATCACCAAAGCGTGTCTGGGCACGCCAGTGCAGGCCTTGCATGAAACGCTCGGTCATCACCGGGCCGGGGTTCACTGCAACCACCCGCACGCCATGGGCAATGCTCTCGGAGCCCAGGCACTGCGTAAACGCATTGAGGGCCGCGTTGCCGGTGCAACCGGCGATGTAGTTGGGATCGAGCCGCTCGGCGGCGGCGCCGATCACATTGACGATGACGCCGCGCCGGCGCTCATACATGCCGGCGATGAGCGCGCGCGTGAGATCGATGTAGCCAAACACCTTGAGGTCCCAGGCGCGTCGCCAGGTTGCTCCGTCGACGGCCTGCAGCGTACCGCGCGGGATGCCACCGGCGTTGTTCACGAGGATGTCGGGTTCGGGCACGGCCAGGGCGAGCGCGAGCACCTGCTCGGTTTGCGACAGATCGCACGGGTGCGGCGTGACCGTCACGCCGAATTCGCGCTCCAGGTCGGTGGCCGCTGCGGCGAGGCGCTCGGGGTTGCGCGCCGCCAGATGCAACTTGCAGCCTTCAGCAGCGAGCACCCGTGCGACCGCCAGGCCGATGCCCATCGACGCGCCGGTGACGAGCGCTGTGCGGCCTTTGAGATTGAGGTCCATGTGTCTCCCTGATGCAGTGTGTGCGCCGGTCTGCGCGTGTTTTCGCTGTCATGCGCTGTCGTTGGCCCGATCATCGCGCGCCGTCGTTGCGCGGAATCTTAGCGGATTGACCTCGCCGCGGGTGGCCACCATACTGCAGCGGCGATGCAGGCACTGAGTGAGTCGGACATCATGTTGACGACCGCGGGATTGCCCGTACGCACGGAGACAAGCGTCATGCAGCGTACTCATACTGTCCGGTGGCCGAGCCGCCTGCGCCTCGCCTGCGCGGTGCTGGTGACGGCACTTCTGATCACGCCTGTGAATGCGGCCGACTATCCATCGAAGCCGGTACGCCTTGTGTGCGCCCATGTTGCCGGTGGTGCCGTCGACATCTTTGCCCGCGTCCTCGGGCAGAAACTCTCCGAGACCTGGGGTCAACCGGTGGTCATCGACAACCGGGCCGGCGCTGCTGGCTCAGTGGCTGCGCAGACCGTCGCTCGCGCGGCCGCCGATGGCTACACCTTGATGCTCTCGACCAACGCACCGCTCACGACCAATCCCTGGCTCTATCGGTCACTGGGCTACGACTGGACCGACTTTGAACCGGTGGCGCTGGTGGCTGAAGGGCCGGTTGCCGTCATCGTCAATCCGGCGCTGCCGGTGACTTCGGTGCCGGGCCTGCTTGATCATGCGCGCCAGCGTCCGGGCGAGGTGCTCACCGCGTCTGCGGGTAGTGGTTCCATCGGCCATTTTCTCGTGGCCGAATTGCATCGCGAATACGGTATCAAGCTCTCGCATGTGCCCTACAAGGGGGGCGTTCAGGCAGCGCTGGCGGTCGCAACCGGCGAGGTGAGCCTGGGCTTCATCGACCCAGGTGCCTCGGCGCCCCTCATTCGCGATGGCCGTTTGCGCGTACTGGCAGTAACCACCACGCGTCGCTCGAGCACGCTCCCAGACGTTCCCACCTTGAAGGAACTGGGCATCCCCGGTTTCGACGTGGCGATCTGGGTGGGGCTCACCGGTCCGCGCGGTATGCCGCGCGACGTCGTGGCTAAGATCAACGCCGATGCGCGTGCCGTTCTGCGCGATTCCCAGGTGCGTGCCCGGCTGGTTGCGTCGGGTCTGGAGCCGGTCGATTCGATGAATCCATCGGAGTTTGCTGCGTTCATCCGACAGGATGCGCCCCGTTGGCAGACTCGGGTACGGGATGCGGGTCTGACTGTGGACTGAGTCACTGAAGTTGGTCGAGCGACGGTCCATAATCTGTAGAAGGTACTCAGGTATTCGATCGGGAGTCGTATGAGCACGGAACCTTTGGGGCGTCGTCTTCAGCCGATCAGCACCGCTCCGACGCTATCCCAGTCCGACGCTGTACCGGTGTCGGCAGAACTCGATACCTATCGCCAGATGTTGATGCACGCAGCGGTGGGGATTGCCGGCATTGACGCGAGCGGCCGCTTCCATTTCGTGAACCCAGCCTTTTGTCGACTGACCGGCCTCGCCGAGTCGGCGCTCATCGGACGCAAGGCACCCCTCTCGCATTGGCCGGCCGAGGTGCTGCCCAGCGTCCGCCAGGCCTTTCGCGGCAACGGGGGCAAGCCGGTCGATCTGGTGTTTCGACCTGAGGGTCGACCACCTACATCGGTGAGCCTGCATGTGTCGCCCATTCGATCGGGACGGCGCCGCATGGGGTCGGTGACAGTGAATGTCGATACGACCGAGCGACATCGGCTAGAGGGATATCTGCGTCGTCGCGAAGAGCTCTTTGGCGCTGTTGTGCAAATCGCTCGCCTGGGTATCTGGACGGTAGACATGGCCTCAGACACCGTCACCTGGAACGGTCAGTTCCATACGCTCTTGGGCTATCCGACGCCATCCCTGACGACTTCGCTGGAGGCTAACCTGCCCGGCGTGTCGCCAGACCCCAGCTTGGCCCATTACGTCTATCCGAGAGAGCAGGGCATCGCTTTATTTTTAGCGCGCGTGCATCCCGAGGATCGAGCCGAGGTCGAGCATGAACTCAGGCAGCGGTTTAATCGAAGGACGAGGGAGGTGCGTCTCCTGTTGCCCGACGGCTCGCGCAGGGTTGTCGCGATTCGGGAGGCCAGCGAGAACGATGCTGGCCAAGGCCTCGGCGTCGTGTCAGGGGTCTGCTATGACATGACCGAAGAGCGTCAGCAGTCTCTTGCACTCGCGCAGGACCAGAAGATGGAGGCCCTGAACCAGCTTTCGGGCACGCTGGCGCACGACTTGAACAATGTCCTTGGCATCGTCATCGGGAACCTCCGCGAGATCGATGCAGCAACGACCCATGGCGAGGCGAGTCGATCGGCCTGGGGAGCAGCGCTCGAGGCTGCCGTGCGCGGCGCTGAACTCGTGTCGTCGCTGCTTGCGTTTGCACGTCAGCCGATCGACTCGAACGAGAAACGAGATGCACCGGTGCTCTGCCTCGCTACCTATCTCGCGAGCCTGGTGCCGATGATGCGCTTTGTGCTCGGTTCCGGCATCGCGCTCCACACTGACCTGCCGGCCCTGGCCGCGACCGTGCGCATCGATGCGGCACGGCTCTACAGTGCCTTGCTCAATCTGCTCACCAATGCCCGTGACGCGATGGCTGGTGGCGGCAACCTCCGATTGAGCCTTGTGCCGGCCCGCATGATCAGCGGGGCCCAAGCCCGGCGCCTCGCGTTGACCGTCGGCCGATACGTGCAGGTCAAGATCGAGGATGACGGCAAGGGAATGCCCGAGGACATCCTCGTCCGCGCATCTGAACCGTACTTCACGACCAAGACTGCGGGCACTGGCAGTGGGCTCGGTCTGGCTCAGGTCGATCAACTGGCGCGTGGTAGCGGTGGCAAACTTCAGATCGCATCGGTCCCGGAGCGTGGGACGCACATCACGCTTTATCTGCCAGCCGCCGTGCCCGATCCCGTTGGCGTGCAGCCAACGCCAACGCCAACGCCAACGCCAACGCCAACGCCAATTTCACCGTGTTCGTTGCGGGTCCTCGTCGTTGATGATGAGCCCCAGTTGGGCAGGCTGGTGCAACGGGTTCTCGAACGCCGTGGGCACCGGGTCGAGGTACGGGGCACCGCACGCGAGGCCCGTAGCGCGTTACGGGCAGCCGCCTTCGATATCCTCCTGGCCGACATCGTGATGCCCGGCACGATGAATGGTGTTGCACTGGTCAATTGGTCGACAGGACGATTCGTGCACCTGCGGTGTGCCCTCATGACCGGGTATTCACCGCACCCTGCGCTCGAGCCCGCTGGCGTGCCAGTGCTTCGAAAGCCGTTCTTCCCCGATCAGTTGGTGAGTTTCGTCGAAGGGCTCGCAGCCAGGGGTGAGCGCGCCCCCGGCGCGGGCACTGCGCCGGGCGCCGCACGCCCCTGAAGGTACAATCGGGGCATGCATGCGATGTGCAGGGGCCTTGCCTCTGTGGCTCTCGGCGGTGGCGCAGTGGGTGTTGTCTTTGAGCGCGCCGTGTCTGAAAGCCCCTCTGCGTCGCGCTTGCCTGCGCCCGCTCATTCCCGTTGGAGATTCCGATGGCTGTCCGATTGCTGCCGCCTGACCCCGCTGACCTGCACCCGGTTCCCGGTGTCGAGCTTGGCTTTGCCGCGGCCGGCATCCGCAAGGCGGGCCGGCTCGATCTCATGCTCATGCGCTTTGCGCCCGGCACCCGGGTGGCCGGGGTCTTCACCCAGAACAGTTTCGCGGCGGCGCCGGTGCAGATCTGTCGTGAACATCTGGCCGCCGGCGTGCCGATGCGTGCGCTGGTCGTCAACGCGGGCAATGCCAATTGCGGCACGGGCGACATCGGGCTGCGTGCCGCACGCGATACCTGTGCCGCAGTCGCCCGACTGCTCGGTTGCGAGGCGCGCGAGGTGTTGCCCTTCTCGACCGGGGTCATTCTCGAGCACCTGCCGGTCGATCGCATCGAGGCGGCCTTGCCGGCGTGTGTGCAAGGGCTGGGTGAGCCGCAGTGGGCGCGTGCGGCAGAGGCCATCATGACGACCGATACGGTGCCCAAGGGGGCATCGCGCACCCTCGAGATCGAGGGGCATGTGGTCACGGTCACCGGCATCGCCAAGGGTGTCGGCATGTTGCAGCCGAACATGGCCACCATGCTGGCCTTCATCGCGACCGATGCCGTCGTTGCCGGCCCGGTGCTGCAACGGGTCGTCCGCTCAGTGGCTGATCGTTCGTTCAATCGGGTGACAGTCGATGGTGACACCTCGACCAATGATTCCTTCATTCTCGCAGCCAGCGGCAAGGCCGGTCATTCGCGGATCGATCGCGATGACACCCCAGCCTGTCGGGCGCTCGAGGCGGCCATCACCGAGGTGGCCCAGGTCCTCGCGCAATCGATTGCCCGCGATGGCGAAGGCGCCACCAAATTCATCACCGTGACGGTCGATGGGGGCCGTGATGAGGCCGAGGCGCTGCGTGTGGCACGGTCGATTGCCAATTCGCCGCTGGTGAAGACCGCGCTCTTTGCCTCGGACCCGAATCTGGGCCGTCTCATCATGGCAATCGGCAACGCCGGCATCGCCGACCTCGATATCCGCCACGTCAACCTGCATCTGGGTGATGTCCTCGTGATCGAGCGCGGTGGGCGCGCAGCGAGTTACCGTGAAGAAGCGGGCGCCGCCGCGGTGCAGCCCGACGAGATACTCATCCGTGCCGACCTCGGGCGGGGTAGCGCGCACACCACCGTCTGGACCTGCGACTTTTCCTACGACTACGTGAAGATCAATGCCGAATACCGTACCTGAACGCCTCGGCGCTCCCGAGCGCCTCGTCGAGCGCGTCGATGCCCTCATTGACCGCCTCGAGCGACTCTTCCCGCCGCCCTTGCCGCCCACCGACTGGAGGGCCTCATCGGCCTTTCGCTGGCGTCGCCGCGAGGGCCGCGGACGACTCGAGCCAGTGACCCACATGCATCGCATCTCGCTTGCCGATCTGCAGGGTGTCGAGCGCCAGCGCGAGGCCATCGAACGCAACACCCGGCAGTTCGTGGCGGGGCGCCCCGCCAACAACGTGCTGCTCACCGGTGCGCGGGGTACGGGCAAGTCGTCACTGGTGAAGGCCTGCCTCAACCAGTTTGCCGCGCGCGGCTTGCGCCTCATCGAGGTGGACAAACTCGACCTGGTCGATCTGCCCGACATCGTCGACATCGTGGCCAGCCGTCCGGAGCGCTTCGTCGTCTTTTGCGATGATCTCTCGTTCGAGGCTTCCGAGCCGGGTTACAAGGCGCTGAAGGTCGTGCTCGATGGGTCGATTGCGGCGCCCTCCGACAACGTGCTCGTCTATGCCACCTCGAACCGGCGTCATCTGATGCCCGAGTCGATGACCGACAATCTGGAATACCGCACTGTGGGTGACGAGATTCACCCGGGCGAGACAGCTGAGGAAAAGATATCGCTCTCGGAGCGGTTTGGTCTGTGGGTCTCGTTCTATCCCTTTGATCAGGACGAGTACCTCGCCATCGTTGCCTACTGGCTCGAGCACTTCGGCTGCGACCCGGTGCGGATCGAGCGCGCGCGCGACGAGGCCCTGCAATGGGCGCTCGGACGCGGTTCGCGCAGTGGTCGGGTTGCATGGCACTTTGCCCGTGACTATGCCGGGCGGCATCCTCGAGCGCTGGCCGGCGCCGCGAGCGTTGCAGCACCGGAAGGCAAGGGCGCGGTAAAGTCGGCCGCGGCCAAACGGGCCTCGCGTGGCTGAAGGGCTCGCCTCAGGCGTCAAGCGCCAGGAGGTGCAGGTGGCGGCCGGCATTCTGGTGGCGCCCGATGGTCGGGTGCTGCTCGGACGTCGTCCGGCCTCCAAGGTCTACGCCGGCTACTGGGAGTTTCCGGGCGGCAAGGTCGAGCCGGGTGAGTCGATGCGCGCCGCACTCGATCGCGAGTTGCGTGAAGAACTCGGCATCGAGGTGCAGGTGGCCGACCCCTGGATCAGCCGTCACTTCGCTTATCCGCACGCCGATGTGCATCTGCGCTTCTTCAGGGTGTGCGCCTGGATGGGCGAGCCGCGTGCCATCGAGCACGAGGGGCTCACCTGGCAGTTGCCGGGCGCGTTCGATCTGGAGCCCATGCTGCCGGCCAACACGCCGGTACTCAACGCCCTCGATCTGCCTGACGAGTATGCCATTTCCAATGCGGGCGGCATGGGTCTTGAGGCCTTCATGGCCGCGCTCGATGCCCGGCTGGCGAGTGGCCTGCGTCTGTTGCAGTTGCGCGAACCGACCATGACCGCCGAGCAGTGGCCGGCCTTTGCACAGAGGGTGATCGAACGCTGCCACGCGGTCGGTGCTCGGGTGCTGGTCAATAGTGGTGCGCCGCCTGCCGTGCAGTCGCTGGCCGATGGGGTCCACCTGAAGGCTGCTGACTTGATGGCGCACCCGAGGCGCCCTGAGACCGCAATGGTGGCAGCATCGTGTCACGATGCCGCTCAACTTGCGCATGCGGCCCACATCGGTGTGGATTGCGCCGTGCTGGGCCCTGTGGCTCCCACGCGATCGCATCCCGGTGCCACCGGGATGGGGTTTGCGAGCTTCGAGTCTCTGGTGCAGGACCTGCCGATGCCGGTCTATGCCATCGGCGGCATGCACTCAGCCGATTTGGGTCGTGCCCGCAGCCACGGTGCGCACGGCTTGGCCATGATCAGCGCTGCCTGGGGTCGGTAGCAGCCTCAGGGCTTGTGATCGCGATGGTCGTCGGTGTGACCGTCGAGAGGTTCATCGAGATCAGCACCGGATTCATCGACTGGAACCGGCAGCCGGTAGGCGCCACTGGCCCAGGCGCCCAGATCGGTGAGCTTGCATCGCCTCGAGCAGAAGGGCCGAAAGGGGTTGTCGGTGCTCCACTCGATGTCGGTGCGGCAACTCGGGCAGGCGACACGACGCGCCTTTGTACTTGAACCCGTCGGGCGTGCGCTGCTGCTACCCAAGTCGTCATTGATGGACATTGCTGCTCGCTGCTTGGTGTCGAACCCATCCTGCCGACCGAGCGGCGAGCGAAAGTCCGACTGGCTCAGATGCTGCAGAAGGTGAGATCAAATGATACGTCGACATCGATCGGCCGTGGCCGCGGTTCCTCGCCCGAAGCCACGAAGCGGATGTTGAGCGCATAGCGATTGGCGCTCGCCTCAGGCACGGCGAGAGCATCGTCGTCGAGTCTGATCTGCACCATCTGTGCGACACGACCGGTCATCATCTGCTGGAACAGACCGCGGGTAGCTACTCGGGTCTCGGGGCTGCCGCTGTCGCGCAGCAGGCCCAATGCAACCGCGGTTGCGTCCTCGATCGGTTGCAGGGGCAATATCCACGCGGCCAGGTCGGCGCTGCGTCTGGCCGCCGGATGATGTAGCCAGCGGTGGTAGGTAGGCAGGTCGAATTCACAGGCCCCACCCGGTATCCCGGTACGCTGCCGGATGCTCATCAGCCATTCATTGGCTCGCAAGTGCTGGCCGATCTTGCCACTCAGGCCGTGGATCGCCGCACGGGCCTCCTCGATGCGTATCAGTACCTTCGAGAGCTTGTCCTGGTCGATGCGGGCATTGCCGCGGAAACCGATCATGGTCTGACGAAGGCGTTCGAGTTCCTGGAGCAGTTCGGACTTCAGTTCACCGCGGCCACAGACCTCGAGAATCTCGAATAGCGTCACCAGCGCCGCGTGATGGTCGCGGGGGTCGGTACGATCGAGAAAATGGCGTGCACGAGCGAACAGGTCTTCCAGTCGAAGAAGGGTCCGGGTCCGCTCGGTCAGAGGGTATTCGTAGATGATCACGCCAGTCCGGGCATGTACAGACCCCTTGATCAAATGACCAAGAGTACCTTTCGGATGATACACCACAGAGTCGGCAACGCCAGCCACGGTCCGAAGGGGGTGGTTACGGTGGCCACGGCCAGGGCTTGCGCGCCAGGTCGGTGTAGTGCCGGTGCAGCGCTTCTGCCTGGCCGAGCAGGGCGGCTTGGGTGCCCTCGTTGTCGATGACATCGTCAGCGACCGCCAGGCGCTGGGCGCGCGAAGCCTGCGCCGCGATGATCCGGCGGGCGGTCTCTTCTGACAGTCCGTCGCGTCCGACCACGCGCGCCACCTGGGTTGCTTCGTCGCAGTCGATCACCAGCACCCGGTGTACACGGCGGTGCGGCTCGCCGGCTTCGACCAGCAGCGGAATCATCAGGATCACGTAAGCGCCGGTGGCGGCCAGAACCTGCTGGTCACAGGCCTCGCGGATGAGCGGGTGCAGGATGCCTTCGAGTCGCACACGTGCTGCCGGTTCGGCGTAGACGAGCGCACGCATGCGCGCACGGTCAAGGGCTCCTTGCGGTGTGACGAACTCGGCACCGAACGCTGTTCTTATGGCAGGCATCGCAGCGCCCTCAGGCGCTGTGAGCCGGTGCGATTCAAGATCGGCGTCGATCAGGGTCGCACCGAACGACTCGAACAAGGCGCCGGCACGTGACTTGCCGCTGCCGATGCCGCCTGTGAGGCCGATGACCAGCGGCATGTCAGGGGAAGAGCAGCAGGTAGCGGTCGATCAGCGCATCACCGGCAAAGAGTGCGATCGCACCTGCCGCCGCCAGATACGGACCAAACGGAATCGGTACCTGCGACCCGCGCCGCTTCACCACCATCAGCGCGATGCCGGCGACGGCACCGACGACCGACGAGGTCAGCACGATGAAGGGCAGCATCTTCCAGCCCAGCCAGGCGCCCAGGGCTGCCAGCAGTTTGAAGTCGCCAAACCCCATGCCCTCCTTGCCAGTCGCAAACTTGAACAGCCAGTAGACGCTCCAGAGGCAGAGGTATCCAGCCATTGCGCCTGTCACTGCAGAACGCAGATCGACGAAGGTGTCACCCAGGTTGAACAGGATGCCCAACCACAGCAGCGGCAGCGTGATGGCGTCGGGCAACTGAAAGGTGTCGATATCGATGAAGGTGAGTGCGACGAGCGCTCCCAGCAGGCACAGCGCACCAAGGCCGGCAGCGCTTGCCCCGAAGCGCCAGGCCGCCAGCCCGAAGAGCAGCCCGGTGAGCGCCTCGACGACCGGGTAGCGCAGGCTGATCGGTGTCTTGCAGACCGAACAGCGGCCGCGCAGCCCGAGCCAGGAGAGCACCGGAACGTTCTCGATCATGCGGATCGGGTGAGCGCAGGCCGGGCAACTCGAGCGCGGGACCAGCAGGTTGTAGCGGGCGGGCAGGGCGTCTGGCGGGGCCGCCGGCGCCTCGGCGTGAGCGTCATGCGGCAGAGGCGCGCCGGCGAGTCCGCTGTCGAGAAGGCTTGCACACTCGGCTCGCCAGTTACGTTCCATCATCCTGGGCAAGCGATGGATGACCACGTTGAGGAAGCTGCCGATGACGAGGCCCAGGACGGCACTGGCCGCGACGAGCAGTGCGGGGGCGCCCTGAAGCGCGCTGGCGAGGTCTGCTGTCATCAGGGCAGACTCAGACCGCGTTGCCGAGCTTGAACAGCGGCAGATACACGCTGATGATGATGCCCCCGATCAGTACCCCAAGCACTGCCATGATCATGGGCTCGAGCAGGCTCGAGAGGCCATCGACCATGTTGTCGACTTCCTCGTCGAAGATGTCTGCCACTTTGGAGAGCATGGCGTCGAGCGAGCCAGACTCCTCGCCGACAGACACCATCTGGACCACCATATTGGGAAAAAGCTGCGTGTCGTTCATGGCCTGGGTGAGACTCGAGCCGGTACTCACCGACGATTGTATCCGGCGCGTGGCCTCTTCGTAGACACTGTTTCCCGAGGCGCCCGCCACCGCATCGAGGGCATCGACCAGGGGTACCCCTGCTGCTGACATGGTTGCCAGGGTGCGCGTCCAGCGCGCGATGGCCGACTTGTGCAGCAGTTCACCGATCACTGGCATGCGCAGGCCAGCCCTGTCGGCCAGCGCCCTGGCCTTGGCCGATGTCTTGAAGATCTGCATCAGGCCGACGATTGCTCCAGCAAGGATCGGCAGCAGGATGCCCCACCAGTCGGTCAGAAACTCAGACATGCCGATGACCAACAGGGTCGGGGCCGGCAGGTCGGCGCCGAACTGGGTGAAGATCGTCTTGAATTGTGGAATCACGAAAACCAGAATGATGACCACCACCACGATGGCGACCACGACCACCGCCGTGGGATAAAAGAGCGCCTTCTTCACCTTGCCCTGAATGGTGAGGATCTTTTCGCGGTGCAGGGCCAGTCGCTGCAGCAGGCTGTCCAGAATGCCGCCGCGCTCCCCGGCATTGATCAGACTGATGTACAGCGAGTCGAAATACTGCGGGTGGCGCCCGAAGGAGGCGGCCAGGCTAGACCCGGTCTCGACGTCCATGCGCAGTTCGCCGAGCAGGCGCGAAACCGCCGGATTGGAATGACCGCGCCCGATGATGTCAAAGCTCTGGATGAGGGGCACGCCTGCCTGCATCATCGTGGCGAGCTGGCGCGTGACGAAGGTGATGTCGCGGGCACGCACCCGGCCCTTGCTGCGCCTGCCCTGGTTGCGCAGTCGTGCAGACCTGACGCCCTGTCGCCGCAGTGTCGCATTGGCCACCGCCTCGGAGGCGGCACGTATCTCGCCCCGAACGACCTTGCCGTTGCGGTCCTTGCCCTCGTAGCTGAACACCGTGTCGCTTGATGCGCGGGGCGCAGCTGCACGCCTGTCCAGTTGCTTGCCAGCAGTTGCCATGAGGGGGGCCTCGATCGATGCCTGGCCGGTGAGCAGGCCTTGACCGGCCTGGAGCCGGTCATGTGTGCACTTTTTTCGTCAGTTTCGCGCCAGTTTCGCGCCAGTCTTGCGACTGTATTGCGACTTTGTTGCGGGAGTCTATCAGTCGCGCCGTCAGTCTGTCGCGCTGCCAAGCGGTTGTCGGGGGCGAATGAGCTTGACGGTTCGAACGGCACGATCTTCGGTCTGGACGATCTCCATCACCACGCCCTTGATACGGACCGACACACCCGACTCGGGAATGTCTTGCAGATGTTCCAGGATCAGTCCGTTGAGCGTGCGTGGCCCGTCCAGTGGCAGTGCAAGGCCGAGACTGCGGTTGATTTCGCGCAGAGACGCACGGCCGTCGGCCAGCACGTTGTCGGCGTCTCCCCAGTGCAGGTCGCCTGCCTGCATCGGCGAGCCGGTGGTGAATTCACCGATGAATTCCTCGACGATATCCTCCAGGGCTACCAGCCCCTGGACTTCGCCGTACTCGTCAACCACCAGAGCCAGTCGTTCGCGCCGTTCCTGGAAGAACTGCAGTTGCGTGAGCACCGGGGTGGACCCGGGGATGAAATAGGGCGGGGTGAGGAGCGCCGGCACAGCATCCCTGTCGATCGCGCCTTTGCGCAGGGCGCCGATCAGGCGCCGCACATGGGCAAGGCCGGCAACCTCGTCGAGGTTGCCGTGACAGGCCACCAGTCGCGTGTGGTGGCTGGTCATGACCTGGCGGGTGATCTCGTCAACGGGGGCATCGATGTCGATGGACTCGATGTGCGCGCGCGGCACCATGATGTCGCTGACGATCAGGTGTTCCAGGTCGAACAGATTGGCGAGGATGGTCTGGTGTTTCTTGGGCAGGTAACGACTGTGTTCGAGGACGAGCGAGCGCAGCTCTTCCGAGGTGAGCCGGGTCTCCTCGCCGCTGTTGGTTCGTACGCGCAGTATCCACAGCAGCAGGCGGACGAACAGGTTTACGAAGCTCACGACCGGGTAGAGCAGACGCAGCAGGGGGGCCAGTACATGGCTGAGGGGCAGAGCGATGCGTTCGGCGTGCGTTGCCCCGATCACCTTAGGGGTGATCTCCGAGAACACGAGGATGGCGAAAGTGACCGCGATCGTGCCCACGGCGAGCGCATAGCGCTCTTCGCCGAACCACTGCACGGTCACCACGCCCGTCAGGGTTGCCGCGGCGGCGTTCACCAGATTGTTGCCAAGCAGGATGACGCCAAGCAGTCGGTCGGGATGCGACAACAGATCGAGGGTTCGCCTCGCGTTGCGGTTGCCCATGCGAGCCATCGCCTTGAGGCGATACCGATTGAGCGCCATCATGCTCGTCTCGGCTATCGAGAAGAAGGCTGATACGACCAGGAGCCCTGCCAGGGTCAGCAATTCGGAGCGGGTGGACCAATCGTCCAAGGCATCACGCAGTGGCTGTGAGTATCTGCCAAGTATAGCGGGCGGCGCCCGAGGCCTCTGCCCCGCGCGGTCAGATGGGGGCGCGGTCCAGAATGACTTCGAACACGAAGCGGCTGCCCACATAAGCAAGCAGCAGGCAGGCAAAGCCGGCGAGCAGCCAGCGCAAGGCCTTGCGTCCGCGCCAGCCTCGGCGCCAGCGGCCAATGAGCAGCGCGGCAAATATGCACCACGACAGGATCGCGAACAGCGTCTTGTGATCGATTCGGAAGGCGCGTCCGAACATGTCCTCCGAGAAGACGAATCCGGATATCACCACCAGCGTGAGCAGTGCAAGACCGGCCCCAACCGTCTGGAAGAGCACGCGTTCCAGCGTGAGCAAAGGCGGCACCTGGGCAAAGATGCCGCGCAGGCCCCCTTGGTGCAAGCGCCGTTCCAGGAGCGCCATGAAGAGCGCCTGCAGAGCTGCAATCGTGAACAGGCTGTAGGCGGCAATCGCGCTGAGCAGATGCAGTCGCAGCGCGATCGCACTGTGCGCCAGCGTGAATTCGAAACCCGGGAAGGCAGCCGGCAGCATCACGCTGAGGGCTGCAAGCGGCAACGCCAGGGCGAGCATGCCGTCCAGACGCAGATAGAAACTCTCGACCCAGTAGATCAGCACTGCCAGCCAAAGGGTCAGCGACAGCGCCTGCGCGAACCCGAAGGTCATGGTTTGTGCTGCGATCGAGGTTTCGATCAGTACCGAACCGTGCAGCGAAAGCGGTACCAGCAGCGCCGTTCTCATCCAGCCCGCACCGCGCGGACGCAGCCGCTCGGGTGCGTGCATGCGCCAGACCAGAACTGTCAGACCCAGGTAGGCCGCTGCAGTCAGTGCTTCGATTAGAATCAGGTTCATCAGAAGACGCGCTCGATCGAACGCGTCAGTCTAGCAGTCTTGCCCGGCGGACCTCCACAATGCTTGAAAACCTCACCCAGCGCCTGTCACGGGTCATCAAGACCGTGCGAGGCGAGGCGCGTCTCACCGAGTCGAACATACAGGACGCGCTGCGCGAGGTGCGCATGGCCATGCTCGAGGCCGATGTGGCCTTGCCGGTCGTGCGTGATTTCATAGCGCGCGTCAATCAGCGTGCTCTGGGCGAAGAGGTGATTGGCAGCCTGACCCCGGGCCAGGCGCTTGTTGGTGTGGTTCACCGTGAGCTCACCACCCTGATGGGCGAGGCCAATCAAGGCCTGGATCTGGCCACGACACCCCCGGCGGTGATCCTGATGGCCGGCCTGCAGGGCTCGGGCAAGACCACCACGACTGGCAAGCTCGCACGAATGCTGCGCGAAGACCAGCGCCGCAAGGTCATGGTGGTGTCCTGCGACGTCTACCGGCCCGCGGCTATCGAGCAGCTGAAGGCGGTGGCCGCCCAGGCCGAGGTGGAGTGGATTGCCTCCGATCCGGCTGAGCAGCCGCTCGCGATTGCGCGCCGTGCGCTCGACCATGCGCGCACCCGCTATGCCGATGTGCTCATCGTCGATACCGCCGGACGACTGGCGATCGATGAGGCGATGATGGCCGAGATCACGGCGCTGCATGCGGCGCTGCGTCCGGTCGAGACCCTCTTCGTCGTCGATGCGATGCAGGGGCAGGACGCTGTCAACGTGGCACGCGCCTTCAACGAGGCACTGCCCCTCACCGGCGTGGTGTTGAGCAAGCTCGACGGTGATTCACGCGGCGGGGCAGCGCTTTCGGTCCGCGCGGTGACCGGAAAGCCGATCAAGTTTTCCGGCACGGGCGAGAAGCTCACCGGACTGGAGCCTTTTCATCCCGAGCGCATGGCCTCGCGCATCCTCGGCATGGGCGACATCCTGTCGCTGGTCGAGGAGGCACGCCGCGGCGTCGACCAGGTCGAGGCCGAGCGCCTGGCCGACAAGTTTCGCAAGGGCAAGGGTTTCGATCTCGAGGATTTCAAGGCCCAGATCGGCCAGATGAAGAAGATGGGAGGTGTCTCTTCCTTCATCGACAAGTTGCCGGCGCAGTTTGCCCAGGCAGCGCAGCAGGCCCCGGGGGCGATGGACGACCGGGCGCTGCGCCGGATCGAGGGGATCATCAATTCGATGACCCGTCAGGAGCGCTCGCATCCGGACATCATCAAGGCCTCGCGCAAGCGGCGCATTGCCTCCGGTGCCGGCGTGCAGGTCCAGGAGGTCAATCGTCTGCTCAATCAGTTCGAGCAGATGCAGAAGATGATGAAGCAGATGCAAAAGGGCGGCCTCGCCAAGATGATGCGCGGCATGAAAGGCATGATGCCAGGCGTACGGCGTTGATCGCGCAGCGCTTGCCTGAGCGCCGCTTTCTGGCTTAGAATCTGCGGTTTCCCTTGGTCCGGGGATGGTGTGCCTCGTCGGTACAGCCTGCTCCGGACGGGTTCTCCTGAGCGGCATGTGGTCGTCAGCGAGACGGCATTCGACCCCGGGTGGTCGACTGGAGCAGACTGATGGTTGTGATTCGACTGGCACGGGGCGGTGCAAAGAAGCGTCCCTTCTACAACATGGTGGTCGCCGATTCGCGCATGCCGCGCGATGGGCGTTTCATCGAGCGTGTGGGTTTTTACGACCCCAAGGCACCGGCAGGCCGTGAGGCACTGCGCGTTCACGGTGATCGTGTGGCCTACTGGACCGACAAGGGCGCGCAACTCTCTCCGACGGTGGCTCGCCTCGTGAAGCAGGCTGCACGCGTCACTGTCGCTGCCGCTGCCTGAGGACGCCCCTGCCTCAGGGCGGCGGTACAAAGGTCGTGTTGCCGATGTCTGCCGATGACGCGCCCGACAGAGTCGTCATGGGGCGTGTGTCGGGTCCCTACGGCATCCAGGGTTGGGTCAAGGTCGAGCCTTGGTCGGAGTCTGTAGCGACGATCACCGCTCATCCAGTCTGGTGGATGCGCCGGGGTGGGCAGTGGTCTGAAGTGGTGGTCGAGAAATCGCTGGTGCATGGCAAGACCGTCGTGGCGCGTCTTCAAGGGTGTGCTGATCGTGATCAGGCGTTTGCCTGGCGCGGTGCCGAGGTGGCGATCGAGCGTGATCGGCTTCCCACGCCGGGCCCGGGCGAGTTCTACTGGGCCGATCTGGCCGGTTTGCAGGTGCAGAATGCTTCAGGGGAGTCGCTCGGTCAGGTTGCCGAGGTGTTCTCCAACGGCGCACATGAGGTGCTGCGCGTACTCGAAGCGGGTGCGAGCGGTGAGGTCGAGCGGTTGATTCCGTTTGTGGCGGCGATAGTGACCGAGGTGTCACTCGAGGCAGGAATCGTCCGGGTGCAGTGGGAACGAGACTGGTGAACGTCACCGGTTGTGGACGATGGAGTTGATGCGGTGCATGTCGATTGCGTGTCGCTGTTCCCGGACATGTTCACGGCGATCACCGGGCACGGGGTAGTGCGCCGTGCACATGAGCAGGGACGTTGGTCGCTCGAAGTCTGGAATCCACGTGATTTCGCCTTCGATGCCTACCGGACGATCGATGATCGTCCTTACGGCGGCGGACCCGGTATGGTGATGCGGCCCGAGCCGCTTGCGCGAGCGCTGGACGCCGCGAAAGCAGCCTGGGATGCACGGCAGGTGGCTGCAGAAAAGGCAGCGGCAGGTGCGGCGAGTCGGGTCATCTACCTGTCGCCGCAGGGGCGCCCGCTCGATGATGCACGGGTGCGAGAACTGGTTTCGCTTGATCGCATGGTGCTGCTGTGCGGTCGGTATGAAGGTGTTGACGAGCGACTGCTCAAGCAGACGGTCGATGAGGAAATCTCTCTGGGTGACTACGTCATTTCGGGAGGCGAACTGGCGGCGATGGTATTGATTGACGCTGTAGTGAGGCAGTTGCCCGGGGTGCTCGGTGACGAGCGCTCGGCAGAGCAGGATTCGTTCAATGGCGGATTGCTCGACTGCCCGCATTACACGCGGCCGGAGGTGTTTGCGGAAGAGCCGGTGCCGCCAGTGCTGTTGTCTGGCAACCACGCTCAGATCGAGCGATGGCGACTGAAACAGTCGCTGGGGCGAACCTGGTTGCGGCGGCCTGAGCTGCTTGCGGCGCGGGGAATGGATGCACGGGAAACCGTGTTGCTGGACGAATTCAGGGCCGAACTCGAATCGGGTTCGACCGGGCAACGATGACCGATTGCAAGGAGTACCACCAATGAACATCATCCAGACTATCGAGCAGGAAGAGATCGCCCGCCTGGGCAAGAAGATTCCGGTCTTCGCCCCCGGCGATACGGTCGTGGTCAACGTGAATGTCGTCGAAGGCGACAAGAAGCGTGTCCAGGCCTACGAGGGCGTGGTGATTGCACGTCGCAATCGCGGTCTGAACTCTTCGTTCATCGTGCGCAAGATCTCCTCGGGCGAGGGCGTCGAGCGAACCTTCCAGACCTACTCGCCGATCATCGCCTCGATCGAAGTGAAGCGAAAGGGCGATGTGCGTCGCGCCAAGTTGTATTACCTGCGCGAGCGTTCGGGCAAGTCGGCACGTATCCGCGAGAAGCTCACCGGCCGTCGCGTCACCGCGGCACCGGTTGCTGCTGCCCCGGCAGCCCCGGCGGCAGACGCCGCCCAGGCCTGATCATCGGGCGCGCATGGCCTCGTCATCGGGGCCATGCGTGCACAGGTGTCCGAGCAGTCGTTCGAGAAAGGCCTCGCAACGCGCGACCTGCTCGAGCGTGACGAATTCATTCGGTCGATGGGCCTGTTCGATATGGCCGGGTCCGCACACGATCGACTGCACATCAGCCGCCTGAAACAGCCCCGCCTCAGTGGCGTAGCCCACACGACCGATCCGGTCGTTGCGCGCCAGTGCGCGAGCGAGCACCGTGAGCCGATGTGTTTCCTCGATCGACAGGCCGGGGGTATCGGACATCGACTCGAACTCGATCCGTGAGGCCGGCTCCACCTGGCGCATCTCTGGCACCAGCACCTCCTCTGCATAGTTGCGGATCTGCGATTCGATTCGATCCGGATCGACCCCGGGCAGGTAGCGGAATTCAAAGTCGAAACTGCACTCGCGCGGCACGATGTTGGTCGCCGTACCACCCTTGATCGTGCCGGTCTGCAGCGTCGTGAAGGGCACATCGAAACCCGCCTGGAACGGACCGTTGCTGCGCAACTGGTTGGCCATTGCGCGGATGTGCACGATGAGTTGGGCGGCATATTCGATGGCGTTGACCCCAAGCGGCGTGAGTGCCGAGTGGGCTTCGCGTCCATGCACCCGACAGCGGAATGCGCGCTTGCCCTTGTGGGCCACCACCACGTCCATGCCGGTGGGTTCGCCGACAATGCAGGCGGCTGGCCGCAAAGCGCGTGCGGCCATGTCATCGATAAGGCTGCGTACGCCCAGGCAGCCGACTTCTTCGTCATAACTGAGCGCGAAATGCAGCGGTACCTGCAAGGGCGCGGCGAGCAGGCGCGGGGTCATCGCCAGCGCTGCCGCAATGAAACTCTTCATGTCGGCGGTGCCGCGACCGTGAATACGGTCGCCGATCAGGGTGGCTACAAAGGGTGAGGTGCTCCAGGCCTGTCCGTCGATCGGCACTACATCGGTATGGCCGGAAAGGATCACCCCGCCGCTGCGTGTGCGGCCCGGATGTTCGGGGTCGACGGTGGCCAGCAGATTGGCCTTCATGCCCGAACGGTCGTAGGTGAGATGGCAGGGGACGCCCTGACGGTTGAGCCAGTCGCGTACCCACTCGATGAGGCCCAGATTGGACTCGCGGCTCGTGGTGTCGAAGCCCACGAGTTGCTGGATCATTTCCCAGGTTTCAGGACGGATCGGCAAGGTATCAGGCGATGTCATCAGACCATGGAGTCCCGGTGGCAGGCCGACAGCTGGCCTGGCGCAACTTCCCGCAACAGGGGCTCGATGATCTTACACTGCGGCCCGGCCCATGGACAACGCATGTGCAGGCTGCAACCGGTCAATCGACCCGTGGCCTCACTCGGGGTGCCCAGGGCGCTGGTAGCGGCTGACAGCACTTCAACCTGGCCAGCGGTTCCGGCGTGGGTGCCGAAGGCTGCCTCGACCAGCGTGCGGGTATACGGGTGGTGGGCCTGTCCGATGAGGACATCGGGCCCGCCGACTTCGACGATTCTGCCCTGATACATGACGGCAATGCGATCGGCCAGCAGTCGTACCAGGGCCAGGTCATGGCTGACCAGCACGAGCGACAGGCGGTGGCGTCGACGCAGATCGAGAAGCAGGTTGACGACCTGGGCCTGGATCGACACATCGAGCGAGGCGGTCGGCTCATCGGCAATGAGTACCTGTGGATGCACGGCCAGTGCGCGTGCCATGATGACCCGGCTGCGCTGCCCCCCCGAGAGCTCGCCCGGATAGCGACTGCCCAGACCCGGGTCGAGTCCGACCTGCGCGAGCAGGTCGGCGACGCGTGTCCGGCGCGATTCGGGGGCAATCAGGCCGTGCACGACGCTCGCTTCGCCGATGCTCGTCTCGACCGTAAGCCGTGGATTGAGCGCCGACTGCGCGTCCTGATGGACCAGTTGCACGGCAAGGCGTGCATCGCGCTGCGCCGCGCCGCGCAGCGTGCACGTGTCGGCGCCCAGCCACAGCCGCTCGCCGCTGCTGGGCGCCAGGCTGCCTGCCATCAGGCGGGCGAGTGTCGTCTTGCCCGAGCCTGATTCGCCGACCAGGCCCAGTACCTCCCCTGCGCGAAGCGCCAGGTTCACCTCGCGCACGGCGTAGACGGCCGCGGTCTCGGATGCGGCGCGCCGGAAGTGCCAGCGGCCGGCATGCGCCTGGAACTGTCGACTCACCTGGCGCAGTTCGATGAGAGCTGGCGTTGTGTTCATGGTGTCAAGGGATGGAGGCAGCGAACGCTGCGCGGCATGTCCGTGCCCTCGAGCACAGAGAGTGTCGATGGCGTGCGGGTGCAATCGTCTCTGACCATCGGGCAGCGCGCTGCAAAACGGCAGCCCGAAGGCCATTGACCGGCACTCGGGGGAGCGCCGGCAATCTGGTTCAGGCGTGTGCCGGCACGCTGGCGCGCCGGCACGCAATCGAGCAAGGCGCGTGTGTACGGATGGGCCGGTTGTGCGAGGACTGCGCCGGCCGGGCCCTGCTCGACCACCTGGCCGGCGTACATCACGCAGACTGTGTCGGCGATGCGCTCCACCACGCCAAGGTCGTGGGTGATCCAGACAAAGGCGGTTCCCGAATCACGGGCCAGTCGGCGCACCTCGCGCAGGATTTCACCCTGAACGGTGACATCGAGGGCGGTGGTGGCCTCATCGGCCACGATGACTGCCGGATCATTGACCAGCGCCATGGCAATCACCACCCGTTGGCGCAGGCCTCCCGAGAGTTCATGCGGCCACGATTGCAAGCGCCGTGCAGGCTCGGGGACACCGGCTCGGGCCAGCGCAAGGCGTGAGCGTTCGCGGGCCTCCTCGTACCCCATCGGTCGATGCGCGCGAATGGTCTCGATGAGGTGGGTCTGGACGCGCTGCACGGGATTCAAGGCGGTCATGGGGTCCTGCAGCACGATGGCGATGCGCGAACCCCGCAAGCGCCGCAATGCGGCCGGCGCCAGACCCAGCAGTTCGACCCCTTCGAGTCGAATCGAACCCGAACGTATCGTTACCGGCGGTTGGTGAAGCCCAGGCAAGGCCAGTGCCGTGAGCGACTTGCCTGAGCCCGATTCGCCGACGATGGCGAGCACCTGCCCGGCCGCTACTGTGAACGAGACGCCCTCCACCGCATCGATCGTGGGTGCGCCATCGCGGCGGATTCCGATGCGAAGGTCACTGACCGCAAGCGCAGGTGTGTTCATCGGCGCGACACGCCTCCGGCGACCGCACGCCCGAATTGCTCGCCGGTGTGCTGGATGACCACGATGGTAGCCAGCAGCACGAGGCCCGGCCACAGGCTCATCCAGTACTGTCCGGCAAAGACGTATTGCGCGCCGTTGGCGATCAGCAACCCGAGCGAGGGGCGTGTCACCGGCACCCCCAGGCCGAGAAACGACAGCGTTGCCTCAAGCGATATGGCCGCTGCCATCTGTGCTGTTGCCAGTACCACTACGGGTGCAAGGCAGTTGGGCAACAGGTGACCGATGAGGATCCGCCAGGCGGGCAGGGCCAGGCCGCGCGCCGCTGCAATGTAGTCGCGGCGCAGTTCGGTCGCAGCCGTGGATCGGACGGTTCGCGCGTGGTACGCCCATTGCGAAACTGCAATGGCGATGATGACCTTGTCGGGCCCTTGACCGAGGGCGGCAATCAGCATCAGCGCCACCAGGATGGTGGGAAACGAAAGCTGCAGGTCGACCACCCGCATGATGAGCGCCTCGAGGCGTCCGCCGCGCCAGGCGGCACCCAGACCGGCTGCGAGCCCGACGGCCAGAGCGAGTGCTGTTCCCGCACCAGCCACGCCCAGCGAGACGCGCAGTCCGTACAGGATGGCCGACAGCATGTCGCGTCCCTGATCGTCGCTGCCCAGCAGATGCAGCGTGCCGTCCTCATCGCGGGTCAGCGGGGCCAGCCGTGCATGGTCCAGTCGCAGGCTTGCCAGATCATAGGGGTCTTGGGGCGCGAGCCAGGGCGCAGCGATTGCTGCGCCCAGCAACACACCCGCCACGATGGCGATCGTGAGGCCGGACGCGTAGCCGGGCGAGCCCGCACGGTGCCCGGTGCCCGACCGGCCCGGTGTGCCCGAGGCAACGAGCGTCCCCGACCTGCCGTAGCGGCTCATCGGTTCGGTGCCTGTCGCAAGCGTGGATCGATCGCCAGGCAGACGACATCCACGGTCAGGTTGATCAGGGTAAAGAGCGCCACCGTCAGCAGCAGGTAGGCCACGATGACTGGGCGGTCGAGCGTGTTGATGGCGTCGATCAGCAGTCGGCCCATGCCCGGCCAGGCAAACACCGTTTCGGTGACGACCGAAAACGCCACCAGTGCACCGAACTCCAGCCCGATCACGTTGAGCAGCGGCGCGCTGATGTTCTTCAGGACATGCGCAGTGAGGATGCGCACGCCGGAGAGCCCGCGTGCGTGCGCCTGGCGAACGTGGTCCAGGCGCAGCGTGTCGCGCGTGGCTGCATGGGTGACCCGGATGATGAGCGCAAGCTTGAAGAGGGCAAGGCTGCAGGCGGGCATCGCCAGGTGGGCAAGACCACGCCATGAGCCAAAGCTGGTGCCCAACCCGAATACCGTGCCGCTCGCGTCACGACCGCCCGAGGGCAGCCACTCGAGTTGCACGGAAAAGACCATGACCAGCAGCAGCGCGATCCAGAACGTGGGCATCGCGAATCCCAGGGTGGCCAGGCCCAAGGTCAGCCGGCTTGTTCGGCTCCCCTCATGCAACGCGCTGAGGAGCCCCAGCGGGATCCCCAGACCTGTTGCGATGAGCGCTGCGGCGATCGCCAGTTCGAGCGTAGCCGGCATCCGCTCCAGTATCACGGTGAGTGCCGGGGCGTTCGAGGTAAAGGACCGGCCCATGTCACCCTGCAGGGCCTGGCCGAGAAAGTGCAGGTACTGCAGCGGCAGCGGCTGATCGAGGCCGAGCGCCTGTGCGGCCCGGGCCATCTCGGATTCACTGGCCTGGGGTGGCACCAGCAGTTCGATCGGGTTGCCGATCAGATAGACCGCAACGAAGACCAGGATTGACATGGCGAGCAGGGTGACCAGACTCTGCACGATTCGGACGAGGGCGCTGTAGCCCATGGATGGCATGCCTCCGCAAGTCGATCCGATGACAGTATAGCGATCGCTCCTGATCGAGCGTGTTCGGTTCGGTACCCGCGCTGCCATGGACTCAGGGCAGGGGCAGGCGCAAGGGGCCGGCCGCATTCATCGCGGCAGTGCGGCATGGCGCACGTGGTGTCCCAGCGTGAATTCGTCGGTCCGTGCCTCGTAACTCAACGAGCGTGTCATGGCCCAGGAGGCCATCGTGTGGTGGAGCGGGATCACGGCAACATCGTCCATCGCCTGGCGCATGGCCGCTCGCACCATCGCCTCGCGCCGCGCGAGATCGATCTCGCCGAAAGCGGTTTCGAGCAGTCGGTCGACCTTGGCCGAACTGTAGTACGACCAGTTCCAGCCGCCGTTGCCCCGTGCCGGATCGCGGGTGGCGAGCAGCGAGCGCAGGGCGAGGTCGCCTGAAAACGATCCCCAGCCCAGCAGCGCCAGTGCGAACTCGCCGCGCCGTGCTCGCGGCAGGTAGACATTGACCGGCAGCGTGACCAGCCTGACACGCACCCCGATCCGCGCAAACATCGCCGCCACGGCCTGGGCGATGCGGGCATCGCCCGGATAGCGGTTGTTGGGTGCGGCGACGGTGAGGTCGAACCCTGCCGGGAAGCCTGCCTGGGCCAGCAGCGCGCGTGCGCGCGCTGGGTCAAATACCGGCGTGGGCAGCGTGTCGTCATGTCCGAACACGCCCGGAGAGACCAGATTGCTGGCAGGCAGACCAGCCCCGTCAAGCAATCGGTCGACGATGGCGCGCCGGTCGATGGCCATCGACAAGGCCTGACGTACGCTCGGGTTGGCCAGCGGGTAGTCCTTGGCTGCGGCTTTCTCGGGTACCCGTTCATCGGCATGAAAGAAGAGCGTCCGCCACGATACGGCCTGCGCGACCGAGTAGCGTGCGTTGCCGCGCAGTCGGACCAGATCAGCACCGGGTACCGACTCGATGAGGTCGACGTCACCGCCCAGCAGTGCTGCCATGCGCGAGCGCTCTGCGCTGTAGACCTTCAGTTCCAGCGTCTGCCACTGGGGAGGCTCGCCGCGGTAATCGTCATTACGTTCGAGTTCGACACCTTCGCCACGACTGAATCGTCGCAAGCGCCACGGGCCGGTTCCGATCGCGGCCTCGCCCCGGTCGAAGGCATCGCTCGAGGCCATCGCGTTGCGGTGGGAAATGATGAAGATCGAGTCGAGGTCCAGGGGCAGTGCCGCGTAAGGGGTCGAGGTGCTGATGCGAAGCGTGTGCGGGTCGATGATGCGCAGTGCGCTGATCCGTTGCACGAACGATCCGAATTGCCCATTGGGCAGTCGCCGGGCACGCTCGATCGAAGCCACTACGTCGATTGCCTCGAACGGGCTGCCATCGTGAAATCGGACGCCGTGGCGCAGGCGAAACTCCCACTCGGTCGCGCCGATGGCTTGCCAGGATTCGGCGAGTCCCGGAATCAGCCGCGCGCGTGCATCGATATGAGTCAGCGCCTCGAACAGGTGCCAGGCCAGCGCATTGTTCGGCGCAATGTTCACCGCGTGTGGGTCCAGAGTAGTGGGTTCGGCAGCGAGCCCGATGCGCAAGGCTGGCGCAGGCCGGGTCGCGGCGCTGTCGGCCTCGGCGTCAGCTACCCCGAGTGCGGTGAGGACCGCCAGGACCAGGCCTACCATCAGGCGCAACCCGGCGCTGCGGCCTGGCAGGCGCGCGCTTGTGGGCGAGCACATCATTCGGACGCCGGCGCCCTGTCGAGGATCAATCGTCATAGAATGGCAGACCTTATTGCGCGGCAGCAGTCGCAGGATTCCCGTCATGAGCCTCAGCAGCATTCCGGACTTGCTGGCCGATTTCAAGGCCGGCAAAATGGTCATTCTCGTTGACGAGGAAGACCGCGAAAACGAGGGCGACCTTGTGGTTGCCGCCCAACATGTCACGCCTGAAATCATCAATTTCATGGCGCGTCATGCGCGTGGGCTCATCTGCCTCACGCTCACTGAGGAGCATTGCCGGCAGATCAATCTGCCCTTGATGGTACGCGACAACCGTTCGCCTCATGGCACCAACTTCACCCTGTCGATCGAGGCGGCCAGCGGGGTCACGACCGGCATCTCGGCGCAGGATCGAGCGCGTACGGTGCTGGTAGCCGCTGCACCCGATGCCCGTCCCGAGGACATCGTGCAGCCGGGCCACATCTTCCCGCTGATGGCGCAGAGCGGCGGGGTGCTGATGCGTGCAGGCCACACCGAGGCGGGCTGCGACCTGGCTCAGCTTGCCGGGCTCTCCCCCGCTGCCGTCATCTGCGAGGTTCTGAAGGAAGACGGCACCATGGCGCGCCTGCCCGATCTGGAGATCTTTGCGAGCGAGCACGGACTGAAGATCGGCACCATCGCCGATCTCATCCATTTTCGCAGCGAGAACGAGAGTCTGATCCGGCGCGTGACCGAGCGCGAGATCGAGACGGCCCAAGGCCGATTCCGTCTGGTGGTCTACCTCGAAAAACTCTCCGGTGCGATGCATCTGGCCCTCGTGCTGGGCGATCCGTCGGCAGATGACATCTCGCTGGTGCGAGTGCATGAGCCGCTCTCGCTGGTCGACCTGCTCGAAACCGGTTTCAGCACCCACACCTGGAGCATCCCGTCGGCGCTTGCCCGCATCGCCGCCAATGGCAGCGGTGTTCTGGTGATGCTCAACTGCGAACAGGGTGCTGTCGACCTGATCGAGCGAGTTGCCTCGAGTCAGCCGCGTCGACCTCCGGTCAAGATGGATCTGCTCTCCTATGGGATCGGCGCGCAGATCCTGCGTGACCTGGGCGTGCGCCGCATGAACCTGATGACCCAGCCGCGCAAGATTCCGAGCATGGCTGGCTGGCAACTCGAAGTACTTGATTTCATTGCGCCCGACGCACCCGCACCGGTCCCCGCACCCGGAGTCCGACCCTCATGAAAGCCCTCAGGCGTTCGCTCGATGGCAAGGGCCTGGCCATCGCCATTGTCTGGTCACGATTCAACGAGCCGGTGGTTCAAGCCGAACTCGACGCCTGCCTTGCGCGCCTGGCCGAACTCGGGGTTGCCGAGGACTCGATCACGGTGGCATCGGTTCCCGGCGCGCTCGAGATCCCGCTCGTGCTGCAGCGGCTGGCCGCGACCCGGTCCTTTGATGCCCTGATTGCCCTGGGTGCCGTGATCAAGGGTGAGACCTACCACTTCGAGCTCGTGTCCAATGAGGCCGGCGCTGGTATCACCCGTGTGGTCCTCGATACCGGTGTGCCAGTGGCCAATGGCCTGCTCACGACCTATACCGACGAACAGGCTCAGGTGCGCGCCACACCCAAGGGCCGCGATTGTGCCGAGGCGGCCGTCGAGGCCGCCCGACTGCTGGGGCAGATCGGATCGTCGGCTCGATGACCGATTCTGGCGAAGCCGGGCCGCGTAGCCGTGCCGGGCAGAGCGCTTCGGCGCCTGCCAGGCGCCGCTCCGGGCGGCGTCGTGCGCGCGAGTATGCGATCCAGGGGCTGTATCAGTGGCTGGTGGCCGGTGGCAGCATCCAGGATATTGCCGCTCACGTGTCGGCCGATGCGGAGTTTGTCCGCGCCGACGCCGAGCTCTTTCATCGCTTGCTGGCGGGCACCATAGGGGCTGCCCCCGCGCTCGACGAGATCATCGCCGCGCACGTCGACCGGCCGCTGGCAGAACTGGCACCGGTCGAGCACGGCGTGCTGTTGCTTGCCAGTCATGAGCTGCAATCGCATCCGGCCACGCCTTGGCGGGTCATCGTCAACGAGGCCATCGACCTTGCGCGCGAGTTTGGCGGCACCGATGGCCACAAGTTCGTGAACGGGGTGCTCGAGCGGCTTGCCGCGACCGTGCGCCCCGATGAGGCATGCCGGGCGAATTCGAACTGATTGCGCGCTACTTCACCCGTGCGTCGCGTACCGCGGCGCTCGGCGTGGGGGACGACTGTGCGCTGATTCGTCAGCCTGACGGTCTTGCCCTGGCGGTCACGACCGACATGCTGGTTGAGTCGGTGCATTTCTTTCCCGAGGTCGATCCGGAGAGCCTGGGTCACAAGACTCTTGCGGTCAATCTGTCCGATCTGGCTGCGATGGGCGCCGAACCGCGCTGGGCCACGTTGGCGCTGTCGCTGCCCTCAATCGACGATGACTGGCTGGCCGCGTTTTCGCGCGGCCTCTTTGCTCTGGCTGATCAGGAGGGGGTCGAACTCATCGGTGGCGACACGACGCGCGGACCGCTCACCCTGTGCATGACACTGCTCGGTCTGTCGCCCCCCGGACTTGCCTTGCGTCGCGACGGGGCCTGCCCGGGCGATGACCTCTGGGTGTCGGGTGCCACCGGGGAGGCCGCCCTGGCGGTTGCGCACCGACGCGGCACTCTGGCGCTGGCGCCGGCCGATCTGGCAGTCTGTGCGCGCAGGCTCGATTGGCCGCAACCGCGCATTGCGCTGGGCAAGGCCTTGCGCGGGGTTGCCTCGAGCGCGATCGATATCTCGGATGGTCTGGTGCAAGACCTGGGGCATATCTGCGAGCGCTCGCGGGTGGCGGCCGAACTGCACTGGGCGTCGTTGCCGCAAACCCTGGCGGTTCGAGCGGCCGGTGATGCGGGTCGTGCGGCGCTCCTTGGCGGTGGCGATGACTACGAACTGCTCTTTGCCGCAGCGCCCGATCAGCGCGAGCGCATCGAGCGCATCGGACTTGCCTGCAACATGCCGCTCGCGCGCATCGGCCGCATCGTGCCGGCCGCCGATGTCATCGAAACCGGCCGTGTCAGGCTTCTCGACCCGGATGGCGCCACCATCGATATTGCGAGCGGCGGCTTTGACCACTTTGAATGAGAAAAAACGGCCGCGCAATGCGGTGATCACGCCCCGATTCGTGGTGTCGCACCCCGCACATTTCATCGCCTTGGGTGCCGGTACCGGCCTGTCGCCGTGGGCGCCTGGCACGGTTGGCACTGTGCTGGCGGTACCGATTCACGCCGTGCTCGTGCATGCGGTCTCGATGCGCGTCGAACTGCTGCTTGCGTTCCTTCTCTTTGCGCTCGGCACCTGGGCCTGCGAGCGCACCGGTCGCGATCTGGGGGTGGCTGACCACGGCGGCATGAACTGGGACGAAACCGTGGCCTATCTGGCGGTTCTGGCTGTGACCGGCGAATCGTGGGTCTGGGGTGGTATTGGTTTTGTGCTTTTCCGATTCTTCGATATCGTCAAGCCGCCACCGGTGGGAACCGCTGATCGGCATGTCAAGGGAGGGCTGGGGGTGATGCTCGATGACGCGCTGGCAGCGCTGTGCACCCTGCTCGTGCTGGGTGTGCTGCGATTTCTGTGGGATCGGGCATGAGCATCGATCTGGAGCGCCTGGGCCGTCGGGTGGGCGAGGCCTTGCGCTCGCGCGGTGCGGTGCTCGCTACCGTCGAGTCGTGCACCGGTGGCTGGGTGGCGGAGGTCGTGACCGCGGTGCCGGGCAGTTCTGCGTGGTTTGATCGCGGCTATGTCACTTACTCGAATCAGGCCAAGATCGACTTGGTCGGGGTGTCGGCCCTGACACTGGAGCGCCACGGAGCGGTGAGCGAACCGGTGGTGCGCGAAATGGCCTGTGGCGCCCTCGCGCGTAGTCCAGCCACGGTTGCAGTCGCGATTTCCGGCGTTGCCGGCCCGGGTGGGGGCACGCCCGAGAAGCCGGTTGGCATGGTGTGTCTGGCCTGGGCCCGGGAGGTGCGCGACTGCACGGCGGAGCGCAGCGCGCTGCGTGTCGACAGCCTCACCGTACATCTCCCCGGTGACCGTGCCGCGGTACGGCAGGCGGCCGTCATCATCGTGCTCGAGGGGGTCTGCGAGCGGCTGGTGGCTGGCGCGCCCTGAATCGGGCAGGGCGGCCCGGGTGTGACAGAATAGGACTCCCGCGGGCAGGGGCCATCAATCAAGGAAATCCATGGACGACAACAAGTCGAAAGCGTTGGCCGCAGCCCTCGCGCAGATTGAAAAGCAGTTTGGCAAGGGTTCGATCATGCGGATGGACTCCGCAGCCGTCACCGATGTGCAGGTCGTGTCGACCGGGTCGCTCGGTCTTGACATCGCTCTGGGCGTTGGCGGACTGCCGCGCGGACGAGTGGTCGAGATCTACGGCCCTGAATCGTCCGGCAAGACCACCCTCACGCTCTCGGTGATCGCACAGATCCAGAAGATTGGTGGCACCGCCGCCTTCATTGATGCCGAGAACGCGCTTGACCCGCAGTACGCCGCCAAGCTGGGCGTCAATATCGACGAATTGCTCATCTCGCAGCCTGACACTGG
Organism: uncultured Pseudomonadota bacterium; assembly: GCA_903829815.1. Classification (GTDB taxonomy): domain Bacteria; phylum Pseudomonadota; class Gammaproteobacteria; order Burkholderiales; family SG8-39; genus CAIXPL01. The sequence goes on from CAIKRR010000045.1 coordinate 112,917, forward strand.
TGAGCAGGCGCTCGAGATCGCCGAGATGCTGGTGCGTTCCGGCTCGGTCGATGTCATCGTGATCGACTCGGTTGCGGCGCTCGTGCCCAAGGCCGAGATCGAAGGAGAAATGGGCGATTCCTTGCCCGGTCTGCAGGCGCGGCTGATGAGTCAGGCACTGCGCAAGCTCACCGCAACCATCAAGCGCACCAACACGCTGGTGATCTTCATCAACCAGATTCGCATGAAGATCGGCGTGATGTTCGGCAATCCGGAAACCACTACCGGTGGCAATGCGCTCAAGTTCTACTCGTCGGTGCGACTCGATATCCGCCGCATCGGCGCCATCAAGAAGGCCGAAGAGGTCATTGGCAGCGAGACCCGCGTGAAAGTGGTGAAGAACAAGGTGGCACCGCCATTCCGGCAGGCCGAGTTCGACATCCTCTATGGCGAGGGAATCTCGCGCGAGGGCGAGATTCTCGAACTCGGTGTCGCGCATGACATCGTCGAGAAGTCGGGTGCCTGGTATGCCTATCACAAGGATCGTATCGGTCAGGGCAAGGATAACGCGCGTGAATATCTGCGCGACCACCCCGAGATTGCCGATGATATCGAGCGTCAGGTGCGCGAGAAGCTGGGCGTCAACAACCCCAGCGCACTCTCGGCCGGGGTCCAGGACTGAGCGGGAGTCGAGCAGAACTGTCGCTGCGCGCTCGCGCGGTGAGCCTGCTTGCTCGCCGTGAGCACAGTCGTGTCCAACTGGCACGCAAGCTCGCCCCGCATGCGGAATCGACCGAAGAACTCGATGCGCTGCTCGATGATCTGGTGCAACGGCGGCTGCTCTCGGATGAGCGGTTCGTCGAGGCTCGCACTCGCTTGCTCGGGCGCAAGTTTGGTTCAGCACGGATCCGCCACGATCTGCAGCAGTCTGGAGCCGATGCCCAGTTGGTCGCCGCGGCCTTGCAGGGTGTCAAGGGTGATGAGTTCGAACGGGCTTGCCTGGTGTGGCAGCAGCGATTTGGTGAGCCAGCGGTCGATGTGGCCGGACGCGCGCGCCAGACGCGGTTTTTGATGGCACGTGGATTTGACTACGGTGTCGTTCGCCGGGTACTGCAATGTGCCGGCGCGGCGCCGCTCGATGAGGAGATCGAGTCGTGAGTGATGCCGCCGAGGGCTGGGCCGACGAGATGCGTGCAGCGTATCTGTATCGCGTGCTGGCCGATGTCGAGCGCAGCAGTTCCCGCGGCCAGTTGTTCGAACAACTGGCTGCAGAGTCCGAGGGACAGGCGCGCATCTGGGCCGAGAGCGCCCTGGCGCGAGGGCGTCGCCTCGCTCTCGATTACACCCCTGATCGGCGCACCCGACTGGTTGCGCTGATGATTCGCCGCATTGGCCCCCGGTCGATGCGAACGGTGCTGGCCGCGATGAAGGTGCGAGGTCTGTCGGTCTATGGCCACGGCGCCCCGGGGCATCCGTTGCCCACCTCGATCGGTGACATGAAAGACCGCCATGGCGGCGTGGGCGCCGGCGGCAATCTGCGCGCTGCGGTGTTCGGCGCCAATGATGGTCTGGTCTCCAACTGCTGCCTGATCCTTGGCGTGGCAGGGGCCGGCGCTGCTACCGACGCAGTCCTGGTATCGGGTGTGGCAGGGTTGCTGGCGGGTGCCTTTTCGATGGCATCGGGCGAGTACGTTTCGGTGCGCGCGCAGCGCGAGATGTTCGAGCACCAGATTGCGCTGGAGCGCAAGGAACTGGAGATCTATCCGGAGGAAGAGGCGGAGGAACTGGCGCTGGTCTACACCGCCCGCGGCATGTCGCGTGAAGATGCGCACGCGCTGGCGGTGAAGACGATTGCCGATCCGGAGCGGGCGCTCGATACGCTGGCGCGCGAAGAACTGGGATTGAATCCTGACGAACTGGGCTCACCCTGGGGAGCAGCCATCGCTTCGTTTGCTGCTTTTGCCCTTGGCGCATTCGTGCCGCTGGTGCCTTTTCTGCTTGCGCGGGGCACCCATGCGCTGCCGGCAAGCCTCGTGCTCACGGGCTGTTCGCTGTTTGGCGTCGGCGCCGCGATCAGCCTCTTCACCGGGCGCGCATTGCTTGCCAACGGCATCCGGATGCTCGCTATCGGCGCCGCTGCCGGCGGTGCAACCTGGGTGATCGGACATCTGTTGGGTGTTGCGCTGGCCTGACTGAACAGCGGTGTGCGGCGCGAGGCCAGCCGAATCGTCCACGCCGGCCCTTCCAGTTGCCTATAATCGCGTTTTGCCCGATGCCCGTCGGCCGTGAATGAGCCCCCTCGAGGGAGCCCGCCCAGGAGACTTCACCCATGATTGCATCACCACTCACGGCGGCACGCCTTGCTGCCATTGCTGTCACGCTGGCTGCAAGCTTGGTCGTGACGCCCGCGGCGCGCGCCCAGACGACCGAGCAACTGACCCAGGCTACGAAAACCCCCGCCGATGTACTGATCAATGGCTTTGCCTATGACGCGCAGCGTTACAGCCGACTTGCCCAGGTCAATCGCGGCAATGTGAAGCGTCTGGTACCGGTCTGGAACCTCTCGCTCAACAACAATCTGGGTGAGGAGTCGCAGGCGCTCGCCTGGAACGGGTCGATCTACATCACCAACCACCGCGCTACCTATGCGATCGACGCGCGGACTGGCCGGATGCGCTGGAAGAACGAACTCGAATTCGATGCCGAAGTGCCGCGTGTCGTCTGCTGCGGTCAGGTCAATCGCGGCGCGGCGATCTTCGAAGGCAGGCTCTATCGCGGCACGCTCGATGCCCATGTGCAGGCCATCGACATCCAGACGGGTCGCGAACTGTGGAAGACCAAGGTCATCGAATGGCGCGATGGGTATTCGATCACCAGCGCACCGATGGTCGCCAATGGCGTGTTGATCTCGGGCATGTCCGGTGGCGAGTACGGCACCCGCGGCTTTCTGGTGGGTTTCGATCCGGCGACGGGCCGTGAACTGTGGCGGACCTACACCATTCCGGGGCCTGGTGAACCCGGCAACGAGACTTGGCCGGGCGATCTGTGGAAACACGGCGGTGGCGCCACCTGGGGCGCCGGTGCCTACGATCCGCAGATGGATCTGGTCTACTGGGGCACCGGCAATGCCGGGCCGTGGAACGGTGGTGTGCGCAAGGGCGACAACAAGCATGCGGCATCCACCATCGCCATTCGCCCGCGAACCGGAGAGCTGGTGTGGGCCTATCAGAACACACCCGGCGATCCATTCGACTTCGACAGCATCAGCCAGCCCGTGCTCGGTGATCTGGTGATCGAGGGCAAGCCGCGCAAGACGCTGATGCACGCCGACAAGAACGGCTACTTCTATGTGCTCGACCGTGCGACCGGCAAGCCGATCGTGGCCAACCCCTTCGTCAAGGTCACCTGGGCAACCGGTCTTGATCAGAACTTCCGCCCGATCTGGTCCGAGTCGACCCGCAAGCTCATCGATACCGGTGCCGAAGTGGAATCCTGGCCGTCCATCAGCGGTGGCAAGAACTGGAACCCGATGGCCTACAACCCCGAGACCCGGCTCATCTATGCCAATACGCAGGAAGGGGGCATGCTGATCCGGCACACGCCGGTTGATTACAAGCAGCAGGGCTCGCGCTATATCGGGGTGGCGGTGAAGCGCCTCTGGCCCGAAGACGGCAATCGGGGAGCCTTGCGTGCGATCGACCCGCTCACCGGCAAGACCCGCTGGAAAGTGCCTTATGCGGTGCCCAGTTTTGCCGCCACCATGACCACCGCAGGCAAGCTCGTCTTCAGCGGTGACATGATGGGCGAATTCAGTGCCTACGATGCTGAACAGGGCAAGAAGCTCTGGAGTTTCCAGACGGGTTCCGGAATCATCGGTCAGCCGATCAGCTGGGAACTCGACGGGGTGCAGTACATCACCGTGACCAGTGGTCTGGGCGGTGTGTATGTGCTCAACGGCGCCGACGAGCGTCTGAGCACGGTACCGCCCGGTGGCTCGTTGTGGACGTTTGCCCTCTTTCGCAAGTGATCAGAGAACCCATGAAAAGCACGCCGATCATCCTGATGCTCACGACCACCCTGGTGGCGAGTCAGGCCTTCGCACAGGCCGCTGTCCCCAACCCTGCCGAACAGGGTCGGGACCTGTATGAAACCAACTGTCTGACCTGCCATGGTCCCGACATGATCAATCCGGGCACCGTGAGCTACGACCTGCGCAAGTTTCCAGCCGATGCGAAGGCGCGCTTTGTGAATTCGGTGGTCAATGGCAAGGGCCAGGGCATGCCGGCCTGGCGCGGCGTGGTCACGCCGCCTGAAGTCGATCAGCTCTGGGCCTATGTGCTGACCCGCGGCAAGCTCTGATCGAAGCGCGGAGCGTGCGTTTCAGCGTGCTCCGCTGACACCCCAGGGTGTCTCGCCCACCGCGATATCGGCCGTCTTGGCATTGCTGGCGGTGTCAATCACCGACACGGTGTTGGCACGACCGTTGGCCACGTAGAGCTTGCGGCCATCCTGGGTGATGGCCATGTTCCAGGGGCGCCTCCCTGTCGCAATCGTGGCGACGACCGTGTCGCTGGCGGTGTCGATCACCGACACGGTGCCGTCGGCCCCGTTCGAGACATAGACACGCAGGCCATCGGGCCGCACGGTGATGCCATTGGCGCGTATCCCGGCCTTGATCGTTCCCAGCAGCTTCAGATTCGGCACGTCGATGACCGCCACCACACTCGCGTTTTCCACCCCGACGTAGGCACGGCGCCCATCGGGTGTGAAACCGATGCCACGTGGGCGGTCACCGACGGCGATACGTGCCACCACGGCCCGCCGTGCGATGTTGATCACGTCCACCGTCTCGTCCTCTTCGGCGCTGACGAAGAGGAGCCCTCCGTCGGGACTGAAGATTGCGTGCTCGGGGTTGCGTCCTTCGACCTTCACCTGAAAGGCGACCTCGCGGCGGCGTGTGTCGATGATCGAGACGGTCTGGGTCTGTTCGCTCGCCACGCTGACCCAGCGGCCATCGTTCGATATGCCGACCCCTTCGGGGGAACTGCCCAGCGCGATGCTCGACACCTCGCGCCGGCTTGCGAGATCGATGACCACCAGACGCGCCCCCGGCTGGTCGCTCACATAGAGCGTGCCGCCATCAGGGCTCACGGCCGATCCGCGCGGCTTGCCACCGATGGCGATGGTCGCCACCACCTGATCGAGGGCGGTGTCGATCACCCCGATGGTGCCACTGCCCTCGTTGGACACGTAGACGAATGGGGCAGCGGCAACCGGGCTGCTGGCCACAAGCACGGCAGACGATGTCGCGATGAGGGCGGCGAAGAGGGCTGCGCTCGTCCGGGTCGTAGTCTGGCGTGTGGCGTGCATGGACTTCACCTGCTCGAGGAGGATCGCTCGATTATAGCGAGCCCCATGACGAGGCCTGTCGCCAGCCCTGTCGCTAGATCTGAGGCAGCCTTTTTCCGGGCAGCATCCGTTGCAGGACGCCGTCACGATCGATGAGCGCGTGCTTCAGGGCCGCAGCCAGATGCAGCGCAATCAGCGCCACCAGAAGCCAGGACAGCACCTCATGCAATCCATTGAACACGCTGTAGATGGCGCGGTCATCGCGCCCCCAGGGCGCGAGCGGGATCCCAAAGAAGCGGATGCCGAACCGTGAATGATTGGAGGCAATGTAGCCCGCAAGCGGCATGCCGATGAGGCAGACATACAGCAACGCGTGGTTGGTCGAGGCAGCCAGTCTTTCCCAGCGCGGCATCGTCAGTGGCAAGGGTGGTGGCTTGTGCGTGATGCGCCAGGCCAGACGCAGCAGGATGAGAATACCCAGCACGATGCCAGTCGACTTGTGCAGGTTGATCCAGAGGGTGCGATCGGGCGTACCGCGCGGTACCTCATCGAGAAACCAGCCCAGTCCGATCTGCCCGGCTACGGCCAGCGCAACGAGCCAGTGCAGCGCCATGGCGACCCTCGTGTATCGTTGCGGCGCCGTCGCTGCGCCGGACCCGGCACCTGTATCTGCCCTGTCGACTGCCATTGCAACCGCCTGTTGTCGAGAATCGTTCAATGAGTGTAGAAGCTGCAGCCCCGATCGCGCAATCGATCCTCGGTTTCTTTGTGCTGCACCTGCTTGCCTGGGCTGCAGGCGATCGCGGCCGTGTTGCCTGGCGCATCGTGCTGCCGGGCATGGCACTCACGGTGGTGCTGGCGCTGGCAGCCTTTCGCTTGCCGGGCATGAGCGTGGTCTTTGCCGCCTTCAACGAGGCGGCCAATCTGCTCGACAAGGCCACGGGCGAGGGCACGGCCTTTGTGTTTGGTTACCTGGGTGGCGCACCGCTGCCCTTCGAGGTCCGCGAACCCGGTTCGAGTTTCGTGCTGGCGTTTCGCGCGCTGCCGTTGGCCCTCGTGGTGAGTGCGCTCTCGAGCCTGCTCTTTCACTGGGGCATTCTGCAGGCGGTGGTCAGGCTGTTTTCCCGTTTGCTCGAGGCAGCGATGGGGGTTGGAGGTGCGGTCGGCCTGTCGGCGGCAGCCAATGTGTTTGTCGGCATGGTCGAGGCGCCTCTGGTCGTGCGCCCCTACATTGCAGCGATGAGCCGCAGCGAACTGCTGGTGATGATGACCTGCGGCATGGCCACCATTGCTGGCACCGTGATGGTGATTTACGCAAGCCTCCTTGGCCGCGTTCTGCCCGATGCACTCGCCCACATCCTGATTGCCTCGGTCATCTCCACCCCGGCCGCCATTGTCGTGGCCACGCTCATGGTGCCGCCTCAGGGCCCTTCGACGGGGGGTGATCGGCTGCCCGAGGTCGAGTCCCGATCGGCCATGGACGCGATTGCGCGTGGTACCCAGGATGGCGCAGCGCTGCTCATCGGCATCATCTCGATGCTGATCGTGTTCATCGCGCTGGTCTGGCTGCTCAATGCGCTCATCGGTCTGGCCCCACCGCTTGGCGGTGCGCCGCTCAGTCTGCAGCGCATGCTCGGCTGGGTGATGGCGCCGCTGGTCTGGCTGGCGGGCATTCCCTGGCACGAGGCAATCGCTGCCGGTGCCCTGATGGGCACCAAGACGGTTCTCAATGAATTCATTGCCTACATCGATCTCGCGCGATTGGGCGCTGCCGATCTGAGCGAGCGTTCGCGCCTGATCATGCTCTACGCCCTGTGCGGCTTTGCCAACTTCGGAAGCCTGGGCATCATGGTGGCGGGCCTCACCGCCATGGCACCCACCCGACGCGATGACATCGTCCAACTGGCCCCGCGCGCTGTGGTGGCCGGGACGCTGGCGACGCTCATCGCGGGCTGCGTCGCCGGCCTGCTCTGCTGATCAGTCCGGTGGTAGCGGGCCGAGCAGGTTCTCGACGTCCTGCAGCGTGAGGTTCTCCCCCTCGAGGTCGCCCCCCGAGAGGATCGAGGCAGCCAGGTTGGCCTTGCGCTGCTGCAGTTCGAGAATGCGTTCTTCCACGCTGCCAGCGGCAATCAGCTTGTAGACGAACACCGGTTTGTCCTGGCCGATGCGGTGGGCCCGATCGGTCGCCTGACGTTCCACCGCCGGATTCCACCACGGGTCGTAGTGGATGACCGTGTCGGCCGCGGTGAGATTGAGCCCCACGCCACCGGCGCGCAGACTGATCAGGAATACCGGCACCTCACCCGCCTGGAAGCGTTCGACCGGGGTGCGCCGATCGGTCGTCTCGCCGGTAAGCGTCACGTACGGAATCTTCGCCGTGGTAGCGGCTGCGGCGATCAGCTTGATCATTTCGGCAAATTGCGAGAACACCAGGACTCGCCGGCCTTCCTCGATGAGCGAGGGAAGCCTTTCCATCAGGGCGCTGAGCTTGGCCGATTCAGTGATGTCGCGAGCGCCAGCCAGGCGTACCAGGCGCGGGTCACAGCAGGTCTGGCGCAGTTTCAGGAGCGCATCGAGCAAGGCCACATGGCTGCCGGCCAGACCTTCGCGCTCGAGTGTGGAGCGCAGTTCCCGATCGACCACCGCGCGCACCGCTTCGTAGAGATCGCGCTGACCACCGGTGAGCGTGATGCGCTGGATCACCTCGGTCTTGGGCGGCAACTCGGGGGTCACCATTTCCTTGGTGCGCCTGAGAAGGAAGGGGCGCAGACGCTGCGCCAGCTGATTGCGTCGTTCGCTGTCGCCGTTCTTCTCGATCGGCGTGCGATAGAGGCGTCTGAAGGCCGTTTCTTCACCCAGGAAGCCCGGCAGCAGGAACCGGAAGAGCGACCAGAGTTCACCCAGGTGATTCTCCAGCGGCGTGCCGGTGAGGCACAGCCGGTGCTGCGCGCGCAGTTCGCTCAGCGCGCGCGCAGCCTGGGTGGATGCGTTCTTGATGTTCTGCGCCTCATCGAGCACGATGGCACTGTACTCGATGGCAGCCAGCGGCTTGCGGTCGCGCGCAAGCAAGGGGTAGGTGGTAATGACGACATCGACCTGCGACATGCGAACGAAGTCGCGCTTTCGCTGGGGCCCTTGCAGCGTGAGGAAGGTGAGGTCGGGTGCAAAGCGCGCGAGTTCGCTTTCCCAGTTGTGCACCACACTGGTTGGCGCGACCACCAGTGTCGGATGCCGCAATCGTCCGGCTGCTTTTTCGGTGAGAAGGTGTGCCAGCGTCTGCACCGTCTTGCCCAGCCCCATGTCATCGGCCAGCACGCCACCGGCGCCCAGTTCGCGGATGAGTTGCAGCCAGGCAAGGCCAGCGCGCTGGTAGCGTCGCAGTTCGGTCTTGAGGGTGGGCGGCACTTCGACCGCATCGGGGTCGATGGTTGCATCCAGCCGGCTGGTGACCGCCAGCAGACGCGCGTTGCCTGCCCAGTCGGTCCTGACATCCTCCAGGGCGGCCAGGCGTGCGCCATCCATCTCGTGCAGGCGGATTCGTCCGCCCGAGGGCACATCACCCAGTTCGGCGAATACGCCAAAGATGCGCTCCAGACGCGCACGCGGCAGGGCCAGCATGCGTCCCCCGGTGCCACGCACGAGTACCGTGTCGCGTCGCCCGCCCTCGAACAGGGCCCGGCGGATCTCGGGCAGCAGCGGCAGCAGGTTCACGCGCTGGCCGCCCACCTCGATGCCCAGTTCGACGTCGTACCAGCCGTCCCCCGAGGACTGCACCTGCGCTGTCCACTGCCGTGCTTCCTCGACCTCGAACAGGAACCCGGGGGCGCGCCGGATGATCCAGCCCTCGCCGGTGAGTTGCGGCAGCCGGAGCATGAATTTCGTCCACTGCTCCTCGGTGCCGAACGACCAGGCATCAGCCAGTCCCGAGGGCCAGATGACATGCGGTCCGATTTCATGCAGGGTGCGCATGTCTTCGCTCCGCAACCGGTCCAGTGACAGTCGCTCTGAGCGCAGGTCGCGTTGCACCTGACGGATGCTGCCGTGTGCGTAGCCGCGCAGCACCGTCGGGCCATCGGGTTGTGCCACCAGCCCGCCGTAGTCGTAATCGAGGGTGGCGTAGTGCAGCATCGAAAGCCCGCCCATCGAACGGCCCATGGAGCCACCGGCGTAGGGGTCGCTGTACAGGGTGAGTCGCGCTCGAGGCGCGACTCGCGCCAGGGTCTCTTCCGGAATGGCCGCCGGCAGCGGCAGCCCGGGTGCAACCTGCGCCATCGCGGCGCGCGAGGCACTGGCCGCCAGCGGCAGCACCGGTGGGGCACCCAGCAACGCCAGGACCTCGGCCGCTGACAGGTCGAGCTCGAGCGGTCCGGCGGTGGCGCTTGCGGCATCGATGTAGAGCAGCGGGGTGGTGGTCACCACCGCGGTCACCCCGGGGGTCGAGACGACCTGTACGGTCTGTTCGCCAGTCTCGTCGATGCACCAGGCCAGTGTTGCGCGACGTTTGGGGCCGGCCGCCAGTGCCGGGCCCTCCAGGCTATCCCAGTGGCAGCGCCCGGTGGCCACCAGGCGCTCGATCATCTGTGAGGGCATGCGCGGGGTCACGCCGAAGGTGCCCTCGGGTGTTGGCTCGGCATCGAGCAGCAGGGCACGCAACAGCCGCCGATCATGCATGGCCAGCGAACCCCCGCTGCCCGAGGCGGCCGCGCCCGGATCGGCCAGGCGCTGGGCGCCGACATAGCGTCCACCCGTGGTGCGCCGGGCGACCGCCAGGCGCAGTTCGGCGCGCAACGCGATGGTGTCGTCAGCACCCAGAATGTAGAGCAGACAGTCACCGGCGTCGGTTGCGGCAGGCTCTTCGCGCTCGCCGATCGAGCCCAGTTGATCAAGAAATTCACCGAACGCGGCGTCTGGTTCGTCGAGTGAGGACTTGATTTCATTTGCGGGAGCCCCGCTTCTCGGCGAGAATCCCGAGTTGGTCAGCGTGCCCATCAACCTGCCTTCATCATGACATCAGCCGAGATTCGTTCCAGATTCCTCCAGTTCTTCGCCGAGCGCGGACACACGATCGTGTCGTCGAGCTCACTCGTGCCGGGCAATGATCCGACGCTTCTGTTCACCAACTCGGGCATGGTGCAGTTCAAGGAGGTATTTCTCGGCAAGGAGGTACGGGGTTACCGGCGGGCCACGACGGCTCAGCGCAGCGTAAGGGCAGGTGGCAAGCACAACGATCTGGAAAACGTCGGCTACACCGCGCGCCATCATACGTTTTTCGAGATGCTCGGCAACTTTTCGTTCGGGGATTATTTCAAACGCGAAGCCATCCATTCTGCCTGGGAACTGCTGACCCGAGTCTACGGCATTCCGGTCGAACGCTTGTGGACTACCGTCTACCACGAAGATGACGAGGCCTACGACATATGGACCCGCGAGATCGGCGTGCCAGCCGAGCGCTGCGTGCGCATCGGCGACAAGCCCGGTGGCATGCCCTACCAGAGTGACAACTTCTGGCAGATGGCCGATACCGGCCCCTGCGGTCCATGTTCCGAAATCTTCTACGACCACGGGCCCGACGTGGCGGGTGGTCCGCCCGGTTCGCCCGAGGCCGATGGTGACCGCTACATCGAGATCTGGAATCTCGTCTTCATGCAGTTCAATCGCGACGAGCAGGGGGTGATGACCCCGTTGCCACGTCCGTGCGTCGATACCGGCATGGGGCTGGAGCGCATCGCCGCTGTCTTGCAGGATGTGCACTCCAACTACGACATCGACCTCTTTCAGGCACTGATTCGGGCCGCGGCACGCGAAACGGGCGCCGCCGATCTGGGCGACAACTCGCTGAAGGTGGTGGCCGATCACATCCGCGCGTGCGCGTTCCTCATCGTTGACGGCGTCATACCGGGCAACGAGGGGCGCGGTTACGTGCTGCGTCGGATCATCCGGCGCGCCATCCGCCATGGTTACAAGCTCGGCCAGAAGAAGCCTTTTTTCCATCGGATGGTGGCCGACCTGGTTGTGGTGATGGGGGATGCCTATCCCGAACTGGTCGAGGCCGCCAGCCGCGTCGAGCAGGTGTTGCGTGCCGAGGAGGAGCGTTTCGCCGAGACGCTCGACAACGGGATGCGCATTCTCGAGTCGGCCCTGCAGCGGGAAGACCACACGCTCGATGGCGAAACGGTTTTCCAGCTCTACGACACCTTCGGGTTTCCGGTTGATCTCACCGCCGACATCGCCCGCGAGCGCAATGTCACCGTCGACATGGCCGGTTTCGAGGCGGCCATGAACCGCCAGCGGGAGCAGGCGCGGGCTGCCGGCAAGTTCCGCATGGCAACCGCCCTGGACTATGACGGCAGCACGACCGAGTTCGTCGGCTACCAGAGCCTCGAGGCCGAGGCAACCGTCGTCGCGCTCTATCATGAAGGCGTCGCGGTCGATGAACTGCAAGGCAGCCAGTCCGGTGTCGTGGTGCTGGGGCGCACCCCCTTCTACGCCGAGTCAGGCGGTCAGGTCGGCGATCGGGGCGAACTGTGCGGCGTCGACGGGTCCTTTGTCGTTGCCGACACGCAGAAGTTGCAGGCCAATGTATTCGGACATCATGGCTCGGTGAGTGTTGGTCGTCTGCGTATTGGCGATTCGGTAACGGCCCGGGTCGATCTCGATGCACGCAGTCGTGCCGCCTGGAATCATTCGGCGACCCATCTGATGCATGCGGCCTTGCGCGACGTGCTCGGCACCCACGTGCACCAGCGTGGCTCGTTGGTCGATGCGCAGCGCACGCGCTTCGATTTCTCGCATGCCGAAGCGCTGACGGCGGTTGAACTGCTCGCGGTCGAGGAGCGCGTCAATCGCGAGATTCGCCGCAACGTCGAGGTGTCCAGTCGCGTCATGAAATACGACGAGGCGATACGCACCGGTGCCATGGCACTCTTTGGCGAGAAGTATGGCGACGAGGTACGCGTGATCCAGATGGGCGAGTACTCCACCGAACTGTGCGGTGGGACGCATGTGCGTCGCACCGGTGACATCGGCCTGTTCAAGATCATTGCCGAATCGGGGGTTGCAGCCGGCATACGCCGCCTCGAGGCAGTGACCGGTGAAGGGGCACTCGCGCATGTCCAGGCCCAGGCCGGCCAACTCGCCGAGGTTGCGCAGTTGCTCAAATCCAGTCCGATCGACATGCCCCAGCGGCTTGCCCAGTTGATGGATGGCATGCGTACCCTCGAGCGCGAACTGGCGCGACTGAAATCCAGGCTGGCGGCTGCGCAGGGCGACGACCTGGCCGACAGTGCCCTCACGGTGCGTGGTGTGCGGGTGCTGGCCGCAACGCTCGCGGGTGCTGATTCGCGGGTTCTGCGCGAGACGCTCGACAAGGTCAAGGACAAGCTCAAGTCGGCGGTGGTGGTGCTGGCTGCCGTCGAGGGAGACCGGGTGAGTCTGGTGGCGGGTGTGACGGCCGATCTGACGGCAAAGGTCAAGGCGGGCGAACTGGTCAACATGGTTGCTGTCCAGGTCGGCGGCAAGGGGGGCGGTCGGCCGGACATGGCGCAAGCCGGCGGCACCGATGCGTCGGCCCTGCCCAAAGCGCTCGCTACCGTGGCGGGATGGGTCGAATCCAGGCTCTGAAGGAGCATGCAATGACAGATGTCGCAGAACGAGCACAGGTGATCGGTTCCCGCCTGAAGCGCTGGCTGATCATCGGCCTGTCCTTTCTGGTTGTTGTCATGGTGGTCTATACCTGGGTGGTGCTCAGCTGGAGTTTTTCAGTCGGCGAGCGGGCTGGCTGGGTGCAGAAGCTCTCGCTCAAGGGCTGGGTGTGCAAGACCTGGGAAGGCGAGATGGCCATGGTGACCGTGCCGGGCACCGTACCGGACAAGTTTGCCTTCACCGTACGCGATGAGGCTGTGGCAGCCGAGGTCAACCGCCTGAGCGGGCGACGCGTAAGCCTGCGCTACGAAGAGAAGGTGGCGGTGCCGAGTTCCTGCTTCGGTGAGACCCGCTACTTTGTGGTCGGCGTGCGTGCCATCGAAGACGCAACCCCGCTGCCAGGTCCCGCGCAGATCACGCCGCCCGCCACCGGCACCGCCGCGCCGGGTTCCGTCCCCGCAGACGCTGCGGCTCCGGCTGTCAAGCAATGAAGTACTGGGCTGCAGCCGCCGGGGTGGTGCTTGCCGCCGCGGCCCTTGCCCCTGCTTCAGGGGCGCCTGCGTCGGGCATTCGCACCCTGGATCGTGCGCTCGAGGCCACGGGGGGAGCGGCTGCCTGGCAGTTGGCGCGCACCCAGACCTTCATGGTCACTGGCTCTGCGGCGCACTGGGAGCCTCAGCAGGCCATCATGCCCGGCGGTGAGCCCCGAGCGGTTGGCAAGTCCCAGTTTGTCGAAACCGTGGTACCCGCACGCCACGCGATGCGTACCGACTGGGTGCGGCAATTGGTCTACCCGAGCCCACGCGAGTATCGCTACAGCGAAGTGACCCTCAGGGATCGGGGTGTTGTACTGGGGATCGATTCCACCGGACTGACCGGCGCCGCGATGTCCTCATCCCCACCTGTCCATGCCATGGCTACGCGGCGTCTGCGGACCTATGCCCGTGAGGCGATGCGTGCGAGCCCGATGCTTCTGGCCGAGATGGCCCGCGATCGCACGCAGGTCGTGTCCTTGTCACCCGAGACGATCGATGGTGTCGCGTTCGAGCGCCTGCGCTATCGCTCCCCGCATGGCCAGTTCACCGTGTTCTTCGAGGTCGCCAGTGGTTTGCCCACCCGCGTTCGCACCGATGACGATGACCCGGTCGAGGGCGACTCGACATTCGACCTGCTGCTGTCCGACTGGCGCATGGTCGGTACGGTCAAGGTGGCTCATCGACGTCTCTACCGTCTGAACGAAGTGACCGTAGCCGACCTTCAATTGAGTTCGGTGGTGCTGGGTGCATCGGTCAAGGAAGAGGTCTTTGCCGCTGCTGTTGCGCCAGGGCCTTCTCGGCCAGACACGCAGCAGTCTCGTGCACAGACGGGCCCCAGCCTCAAGGGCGCCGCAGATGCCGTTCCCTGGCAGTGGTTCATCCGTCGCGGCAACATGGGCACGCTGCTCGATACCGACGAAATGGCCTGGGATCCAGCCGTCTCCAAGGGTTTGCGGCTTGAATCGCTCGCCGATGGCGTCTTCATCACTCAGGGGGCATCCCACAACACGCTGGTCGTGGAGATGGATGACTTTCTGGTGGCGGTTGATGCGCCGGTGTCCGATGCCTATTCGGCCTGGGTTCTTGCGGCCCTGCGTGAGCGGTTCCCGGGCAAGCCGGTACGCTACCTGGCGCTGACCCACCATCATGTGGATCACGTCGCTGGGGTCAGGCCCTATCTTCAGGCGGGTGCCACGCTGCTTGTCGGTGCCGGGGCTGGCGATTACTGGCGCACGCGCATTGCCCGTTCCCACCGGCTGAGTCCGACCAGCCCGGCCGCGCTCGAGCCGCGTGTGACCGAGGTGGCCGAGCGCTTCACCCTCTCCGACATGCGACGTGAAGTCGCTTTCTGTCTGATCGACAATCCGCATGCGGCCTCGACGCTGATGGCCTGGGTGCCGCATGCGCGTCTGGGATTCGTGAGCGACATCTGGAGTCCGGGTCGTGATGCGCTGGGCACACGGCCGACGCCAGGCCAGGCAGCGGTCGTTGCTGCTGTCAAGCGCTACGGTCTGCAGCCTGTCCGCTTTGCCGGTGGTCATGGCTCGGTGGCCGCCTGGACCGATCTGGAGCGGATCGCCGCGTCGCGCCTGCTGCGGGTCGTCAGCGGCGGGGCAGCCAAGGCGGCCGTGGCACCCCTGGCCGAAGAGTGGGCAAAGCGCTCTGGCGCAACCTTGCAGCTCGAGTTTGCGCCAATGGGTGCGATTGCCCAGCGGCTCGAGCGCGGCGAGCAATTCGATATGCTCATCATGACGCCTGAGGCGCTGGCCCCGCTCGCGGCGCAGGGACGGCTGAGCGCCGAGAGTGCTGTGCCGATCGCCCGTGTCGGCGTGGGTGTTGCCGTCAATGACAAGGCGCCTCGTCCCGATATCAGTACGGCGGCTGCGCTGCGCGACTTCCTGCTGCGAGCGAAATCGGTCGTCTATATCGATCCGGCGATCGGCACCAGTGGCCGCTTCGTGGTCGAGGCTTTCGAGAAGCTGGGTATCACCGCGCAGATGGCCTCGCGCACGACCCTGGGTACCGGCGGCTATGTCGTTGCCCCAGTGGGGCGTGGCGAGATCGAGGTGGGCATTCATCAGGTGACCGAGATACTGCCGGTGCCCGGTGTCGTCCTGGCGGGCGAGCTGCCTGGCGATTTGCAGCACTACACCGCCTATGTCGCGGCGCTGCCCAAGACCTCGGCCGAACCGGCACTGGCGCGACAACTGGTCGAGCATCTCACCGGGCCAGCCAGCGCCCAGACCTATCGGCGCACCGGCTTCGTCACGCCCTGAGGGCAGCCGGGGGGGGGCGACGCAGGTCGGGGTGCGGTTCGATTCAGTACAATGGCATGCTCCACTGGAGCGTCAGCCATGTCCCATACCCCGTCCCGCCCTGTCGATGATGTGCGCATTCGCGCGATCATGGAACTCTCGCCACCGGCTCAGGTCATCGATGAATGGCCCGCTACCGGGGCCGTGCGCGATGTCGTATTCGGGACCCGCCAGGCCATTCATCGCATCCTGCACGGGGCCGACGACCGACTGCTCGTCGTCGTTGGCCCCTGTTCGATTCATGATCCACAGGCTGCGCTCGACTATGCCGCGCGGCTGCTCGTGCTGCGTCGCGAACTGGCCGCAGATCTCGAAGTGGTGATGCGAGTTTATTTCGAGAAGCCACGCACCACGGTGGGCTGGAAGGGGCTCATCAACGACCCGGCCCTGGATGGCAGTTTCGACATCAACCGGGGCCTGCGCACGGGGCGCCGCCTGCTCCTCGAGATCAACGCGGCGGGGGTGCCGGCCGGTGTCGAGTACCTGGACACCCAGACCCCGCAGTATCTGGCCGATCTGGTGAGCTGGGGTGCGATTGGTGCGCGTACGACCGAGTCGCAGGTGCATCGCGAGCTGGCATCGGGCTTGTCCTGTCCGGTCGGATTCAAGAATGGCACCGATGGCAATGCCCGGATTGCCGTCGATGCGATCAAGGCGGCCAGTTCGCCGCATCACTTCCTGTCGATCAACAAGAATGGCATTTCGGCCATCGTGGCCACTGAGGGTAACGAGGATTGCCACATCATTCTGCGCGGTGGCAAGGAGCCCAACTACGACGCGGCCAGCGTCGAGGCCGCCTGCGCCGATCTGGGCCGCGCCGGGCTGGCGCAGCGCCTGATGATCGACTGCTCGCACGCCAACAGTCGCAAGGATTACCGACGTCAGGTTGAAGTCTCCGCCGACATTGCCGCGCAGGTAGCTGGCGGTGATGAACGCATCGTCGGCCTGATGATCGAATCGCATCTCAATGCCGGCCGTCAGGATCTCGTCGCCGGCAAGTCCCTCACCTACGGGATGAGCATCACCGATGGCTGCATCGGTTGGGATGACACGGTGCCCGTGCTGCACGCGCTTGCCGAGGCAGTGCGCGCCCGCAGGCTCGCACTGACCGCCGCAGCCGAGTGAAGAAGGCCCGACTCGCACGAGCCAAGCCTTGACCACTCTGCCAGACCAGGCAGCACAAGCGGGCCTGTCGCCAAGCCCAGGCGCGCTGCTCTTGCGCCGGACCCTGGTGCTGGTCATCCTCGTGCGGGTGCTGGTCGCGCTGCTGTTGCCCTTCACCGGTGACGAGGCTTATTACTACTACTGGGGTGCCTACCCGGCGTTCGCCTACTACGACCATCCGCCCATGGTGGGCTGGCTGATGGCGCCCGTGGTTGCCTTGGGCATGGCCCCGGGGTGGTTGCGCATGCCGGCGCTGCTGCTCGTCTTTGCGCTTGCCTGGATGGTGCGTCGGCTCGCCTCGAGCGCTGGCCCGGTGCGTGCCGATCTGGCGGCAGTCTGTGTGCTGCTCGTTCCGGCAGAACTCTTCAACGTGCTGACCACCACGGATACCCCGCTCGTGCTGTTTTCGGTGGCCTCGCTGCTCGCCTACCAGCGTGCGCTGCAGCAGGTGGTGGCCGGTGGCGCGGTCATCAATCGATGGCATGTGCTGGCCGGCCTGCTGCTGGGCGCAGCCTTCATGTCGAAGTACTTTGCCGTGCTGCTGGGCCTGGCCTATCTGGTCTTCGCGTTGAGCGCGCCCCGGCGCCAGAGGCCCTGGGCAGGCTTTCTGATCGTCACCGCCCTGGCCTTGCCCTGGGCGCTGGCCAACGCGTGGGGAAACTACGAGCACTGCTGGCTCAACATCCTCTTCAATGTCGAGAATCGAAGCGACAACGTGCACCTGTCGCCCGGTCTGTTCGCCACCTATCTGGGCTGCCTCGTCTACCTCACCAGTCCGCTCGTGCTCTGGCACCTGGTGCGTCATGCAGCCGCTGGCATCCACCGTTGGCGGGGCGCGCAGGGCGGTGCGCCGGTGGCCGCAAGGGCGGCTGATGCGGGCGCGAGCACTCGGTGCTTGAGCCTGCGTGCCGATGGCACACGCTGGATCGTTGTCTGTGCCTTTGTCGTGCCCCTGGTCCTGCTGGGTGCGGTTGCCACGGTTCGATCGGTCGGTCTTCACTGGCCGCTCGCGTTCACGCCGCTTGCTTTCGTGCTGGCCGCCTTTTGTCTGCCCGAACGTGCCCAGCGCGCCGACGTGATCTATCTGAGCGTGCTCTCTGCGCTGCATGCGGTGGTCTTCGCTGTCATCGGTCTGCTGCCACTGGAGACCTGGAAGGCCAACCGTATCTATGACGGTCTGGTACTCACCGTGAAGGCCGATGAATTGCTGGCCTTGCTCGAGCCCTGGCGCGACCGCTACGTGTTTGCCACCGACGGCTACTCGAACTCGGTCACGCTGGGGTACCAGGCGCGTCGCGCTGCCGGGCGTTCAGGGGCTGATGCGGCGAAGCTTGATTTTCTCGTGTTCGGTCCTGGGTCGGCGCACGGGCGCCAGCAGGATGTGTTCGACGATTTCCGTGCGCTGGATGGTCGCGACATCCTCATCGTGCGCAAGACTGCGCCACTCGCAGCCGAATACGACCCTTGCTTCGAGACGGTCGATTACTCGAGCGTCGTGTTGCGAGGGGTCACGTTCCATGTGATTCGTGGTCACGCGTTTCGCTACGAAACCTATCGTGACCGCGTACTGACCGTGGTGCGCGATCGTTTCTACCATCGACCGGCGTGGTTGCCGCAAGGGCACTGCTTCTTCTGCGAGCGCTACTTCGGTGCGGCCGGTGGCACGCCAGTGGTGCCTGCGCACTGAGTCGGGGCAGTTCAGGCAGTCTGGAGGCGCCTGGCTGCGGGCGTATCGTCAGGGCGAGTCAGGTGCAATGAATGTCAAGCAATTGGTGCGTTGCGGCAACGTCTGGACGTGTACTTTTCGCATTGACCCTATGGCAGAATACGCCGCCAGTCGAGTGCCCGGGTTCCGATTCCGGACCGTGCTTGACTTGCAGGTCGATGCCAGCCTGGCACAGGCCATCCGAAGCAAACCAATAACCGCTACCAGTCAAGCGTGAATCGAGCAGCGAAGGGGGAGTGATGCAAATCAGGAACGGCAAGGACTTCTGGGCGGGGCTGATGTTTCTCGGCCTTGGTCTGGGTTTTTCCGGCGTGGCCTTGAAGAACTACAACATGGGCACGGCGGTTCGGATGGGGCCTGCGTACTTCCCGGTTGTGCTCGGCGGCCTGCTTGCCCTGCTGGGTGCATGGGTGTTCTTCAGGTCCTTCGCCAGTGGCCAGAAGAGCAGCTTGCGGGCGGTGCAGTTTCGTCCGCTTCTCTTCGTGGCTGCGATCATCGCCGGTGTCGTGACCTATGCGTTGAAGGGTCAGAACGACTTCCTGTACCAGCTCGCGATGGGTGTGACCTATGTGCTGATCCAGGCCTCCTTCGGCACGCCGGCGCTCTACATCGTGCTGGCTGCGGTTGTCGTGTTCGCCTTCCTCATGAAGCCTATCGGCCTGCTCTTCGCGACCGCGGTGCTCACCGTCATCGCGCGTGCTGGCAGTGAAGACTTCAAGTGGTCTGATCAGCCGAAGGCGATTGCATTCGGGCTTGCCCTCTATGGGGTCTTCGCAGTGCTCATGGCGACGCTGTCCGGCGTGATCGGCAATGGCAAGGCGGGTGCCCTGTCCCTGCTCATCATCATCGCGCTGGGCATTGGCTTGGGTCGCAAGGTGAAGGGCGTGGAAATTGGCGCACTGTTCGCCATTCTTGGTGTCTTTGCAGTGGTCATCTTCGGTCACGGTTTGGGTCTGCCCTTCAATGCCTGCCCGGAAGTGATGGACGAAGCCTGCCGCAAGATCGGTCTCGGGAGCTAGAAAGATGGATATCTTCACCAACCTTGGCATCGGGTTCGGCGTTGCACTCTCGCCGCTCAACATGCTGTACTGCTTCTTCGGTGCCTTGCTCGGCACCCTGATCGGTGTGCTTCCTGGCATCGGTCCGGTGGCAACCATTGCAATGCTGCTGCCGGTTACTTTCACCCTGCCGCCCATCTCGGCCCTCATCATGCTGGCCGGTATCTACTACGGTGCGCAGTACGGTGGTTCGACGACGGCCATCCTGGTGAACCTGCCCGGTGAGTCCTCGTCGGCGGTGACGACCATCGACGGCTACCAGATGGCCCGCAACGGTCGTGCGGGTGCAGCACTGGGCATCGCCGCCATCGGTTCGTTCTTTGCCGGTTGCGTCGGCACGGTCATCATCGCGCTGTTCGCACCGCCCCTGGCCGAAGTGGCCCTGAAGTTTGGCCCTGCCGAGTACTTCTCGCTGATGGTTCTCGGCCTGGTTGCGGCGACCGTGCTGGCGCACGGCTCGCTCATCAAGGCGATCGCCATGACCATCGTCGGGCTGCTCTTCGGTCTGGTCGGCACCGACGTCAACTCGGGCATCGCACGGTTCAACTTCTCGATCTCCGAACTCTCGGACGGCATCGGCTTCGTCGGCGTGGCGATGGGCATGTACGGTTTCGCCGAAATCATCGGCAACCTCGAGCAGGCCGAGCACCGCGAGGTGTTCACCGCCAAGGTCACCAACCTTCTGCCGACCTGGGATGACATCAAGACCTGTGCCTGGACGATGGTTCGTGCAACCGCTCTGGGGTCCTTCCTCGGTATTCTGCCGGGCGGTGGCGCGCTGCTGGCCTCGTTTGCGGCCTACGCGATGGAAAAGAAGATCGTCAAGGACGCATCGCAGTTTGGCAAGGGTGACATCCGTGGCGTCTGCGCCCCTGAATCCGCCAACAATGCCGGTGCCCAGACCTCGTTCATTCCGCTCCTCACCCTGGGCATTCCGTCCAACCCTGTGATGGCGCTGATGATCGGTGCGATGATGATCCAGGGCATCGCCCCCGGACCGCAGGTGATGACCGAGCGTCCCGAACTCTTCTGGGGGATGATCGCCTCGATGTGGGTCGGCAACCTGATGCTCGTCATCCTGAACCTGCCGCTCATCGGTATCTGGGTGCGACTGCTGTCGGTGCAGTACCGCCTGCTCTATCCGGCGATCCTGCTGTTCTGCTGCATCGGTGTGTACAGTATCAACAACTCGAACTTCGACATCCTCATCACCTCGCTCTTTGGCCTCTTTGGCTACATCGCGGTGAAGCTCGAGTGCGAGCCGGCCCCGCTGATTCTCGGCTTCATCCTCGGGCCGATGATGGAAGAGAATCTGCGTCGCGCCATGCTGCTCTCACGTGGTGATCCGACGGTGTTCGTGACACGTCCGATCTCGGGTGGTCTGTTGCTGGTCACGGTGCTTCTGATAAGCTTGATGCTCGCCCCTGCGTTCAAGAAGACGCGCGAGGAAGCCTTCGTCGAGTAATCCGATCGGGTTCGAATGCCCCGAGGGCCGCGCACGCGCGGCCCTCTTTTTTTCAGTATCCTGAGCATCCGAGAGGAGCATCTGCATGAACTACGACTGGTCGCCCATCATCGCGCGCAAGCCCTTGCGCTTTCCCAATGGCAAGCGCCTCGCGGTGATCGCGACCGTCAACTGCGAGTACTGGGATCTCCTGAAGGATTCGACCGAGCCCTACTACGCCGGGGGGCCGGCCATGTTGCCCGACCCCTTGCCAGGCAACGTGGCCGACTTTCCGAACTACACCTGGCGCGAGTACGGCCAGCGTGTCGGTGTGTGGCGCCTGTTTCGGGTGTTCGAGCAGGCAGGGGTTCCGCTCTCGATCACCCTGAACGCCAAAACCGCGCTCGAGCGCCCCGAGATCGTGCAATACGGTCTGGAGCGCGGGTGGGAGTTCGTCGCCCACAACTATGAGCAGGGCGAACTGCTGACGCGTTACACCTTCGACGAACCGGCCGAGCGTGCAGTGATTCACAACACGCTCTCGGTCTACGAGAAGGCGCTGGGGCGCAAGGCGCGTGGGTGGCTGTCCTCGAGCCTGCGCAGCACCGAGCGTACGCCCGGCATCTGTGCCGAGGCCGGACTCATCTTCTTCTGCGACTACATGAACGACGATCAGCCTTACATCATCCGCACTGACCATGGGCCCATCGTCAACACGCCGTATTCCATCGAGATCAACGATTTCACTTTCTTTCACCGCCGTGCCATGAACACCTGGGACGCCGCCCGGATGCTCAAGGACAACTTCGACGAACTCTATGCCGAGGGCGCAGAGGGTGGCCGGATGATGAATATCGGCATGCATCCGCATGTGTCGGGGCATCCGCATCGCATGGCCTGCTATCGCGACTTTCTCGCGCATGCCAAGCGTCACGAGGGTGTGTGGTGGACCACGCGCGAGGAGATCGCAGCCTGGTACCTCGAGCAGTCGCGCTGACCGAGGGCTTGCGATGAGCGAACTCGATATCTACTCGCGACAGAACTTTGGCAACAGCGTCGGCTTCGGACATCGCGCGGCGCTGGTGCTGGTTGACTTCACCAACGGCTTCAATGATCCGGCGCTCTTCGGTGGCGGCAACATCGATGCGGCGGTCAAGCGCACCGTGGGCCTGCTGGCGGCGTTTCGTGAACGGCATCTGCCGGTGGTCTTCACGCGAGTCGTGTACGCGGCTGATGGCTCGGATGCCAGCCTGTTCACGCGCAAGGCCCCGGGTCTGCGGATGCTCACCGAAGATCATCCGGCCGGGGCCATCGTGCCTGAACTTGCGCCGATTGCTGGCGAGTACATGGTGCGCAAGACCCAGGCATCCGCTTTTTTCGGCACGGGTCTCGCGCCCTGGCTCATCCAGCAGGGTGCCGACACGGTTGTGGTGACTG
Source organism: uncultured Pseudomonadota bacterium (assembly GCA_903829815.1). Taxonomy (GTDB): domain Bacteria; phylum Pseudomonadota; class Gammaproteobacteria; order Burkholderiales; family SG8-39; genus CAIXPL01. The sequence continues at coordinate 135,566 of CAIKRR010000045.1, forward strand.
GCGCCACCACGTCCGGTTGCGTGCGCGCTACGGTTGTCGATGCGCTTGGCTACAACTTCCGGCCGATCGTGGTGCGTGATTGTGTCGGCGATCGTGCCATCGGGCCGCATGAGGCCAACCTTTTCGACATGGCGCAGAAGTACGCCGATGTGCTCGACCGCGACGATGTGATCGCAGCCCTCGGGGCTGCGGTCTGATCCCGACTCAACCAGGAGCTTGCCTTCCATGTCCGATTCGCTCGGTTCACGCCAGAAGTTCGGTGTCATCGCACCATCGACGAATACCTCGGTTCAGCCCGAATACGACTCGATGCGGCCGCACCGGGTCACCAATCACTTCTCGCGCTGCGTCATTCCCGATACGCGTGTCACCGATGACAAGAGCTTCATGGTGATGCTCAACAACATCCGGGCAGCGGTCGAGCCTGCCATCGAGTCGGTGATGTCCTGCAGCCCCGATCACCTCATCATGGGGATGTCGGCTGAAACCTTCTGGGATGGCCTGCAAGGGCAGAAGAAGTTGCAGCGGCGCATCGAGAAGGTGGCAGGTGTCGGCGTCACCATGGGGTCGGATGCGTGCCGTGCCGCGTTGAAGGTGATGGGCCGCGACATCAAGCGGCTGGGCATCATCACGCCCTACATGCCGGTGGGCGACAAGCAGGTGTACCGCTTCTTCACCGAATGCGGCTTCGAAGTGGTGAACCTGCTGGGTCTGAAGTGCACCAGCCCGATGCTCATCGCCCACACCAGTCAGAAGACCTTGCGCGATGCCATCATCAAGGTGAATCGGGGCAAGGTCGATGCGGTCGTGCAGGTCGGCACCAATCTTGCCATGGGCGAGGTGGCTGCGATGGCCGAGTTCTGGCTCGACAAGCCGGTGCTCGCCATCAATACCGCCACCTATTGGTATGCGCTGCGCCAGAACGGCATCAAGGACAAGGTCTACGGCTGGGGTTCGCTCCTCGCCGAGCATTGAACCCGCCATGACGCTTCCCGTCTTCATTGCCGGTGGTGGTCCGGTCGGGCTCACGATGGCGCTGGTGCTCGCGCGCGAGGGTATTGCGGTCGAAGTGTTCGAGCGCGCCAGCGAGATTGCCGAAGATCTGCGTGCTTCCACCTGGCATCCGCCAACGCTCGACATGCTCGACGAGATCGATCCGGCACTGACGCGTCGGGTCATCGAAAACGGTCTGGTCGCGCGTCACACGCAGTATCACGATCGCCGCGAGGGCCTGATCGCCGAGTTCGATCTCGAGTTGCTGCGTGGCGAGACCGCGCATCCCTATCGAATCCAGTGCGAGCAGTTCAAGTACACCCGTTTTCTGGTCGAGGCGCTGGCTGCCACCGGTTGCGCCACCGTGCATCTGGGATGCGCGGTGGCGGGTCTGCGTCAGCGGGGCGATTCGGTCGACGTGGACATCGATTCAGGCGAGGGGCGATCGGTGCGTCAGTGCGCTTTTCTGGTGGGCGCCGATGGCGTGCGCAGCGCAGTGCGCCAGGCCGCCGGCATCGAATTCGAGGGGTTCACCTTCCCGGAGCGCTTCTACACCATCAGTACCGAGTTCGACTTTGCCGCGCACTTCGATCGTCTGTCGCTCGTCAATTACGTCTCGGACCCCGAGGAGTGGTGCGTGCTGCTCAAGGTTCCGGGTCTGTGGCGAGTGCTGTTTCCGACCACGGCCGATGAGCCTGATGAGGTCGTCACGAGCGACGATGCAACCGAGCTGCGTCTCCAGGGGGTGGTGGCTCGCCCGGTACGCTACGAGACACGCCATCGAACCATCTATCGAGTGCATCAGCGGGTTGCGCGTTCCTATCACGTCGGTCGGGTGGCGCTTGCAGGAGATGCCGCGCATGTGAACAATCCACTGGGTGGCATGGGCATGAACGGTGGCCTGCATGATGGTATCAGCCTTGCGCGCCGACTGATTCGCATCGCACGCGGTGCGGCGCCCGAACCGTTGCTTGCGCACTACGAGCGCGAACGTCGGCCGATCGCCATCGAGTACATCAACGCCAACACCGGCCGCAACAAGAAGATCATGGAAGAGCGTGATCCGGCAGTGCGCCGCCGCTCGCAGGACGAAATGCGTCAGGTGGCTGACGATCCGGTGCGGGCCCGCGACTACCTGATGCGCACGTCAATGATCACGGCTCTGCGCGCTGCGGCAGTCGTGGCCGGAGAGGAGGCTTGACCTTGGTCGACCCGACACTGAAACGCGCACGCCTGGCTGCGCGTGTGCGCGAACCCCGGCTCATCTCGGCGCCTGGCATCTTCGAGATGATTTCGGCTCGCATCGCCGATCGCATGGACTTCGACTGTCTCTACATGACCGGCTATGGCGTCGTGGCCTCCTACCTCGGGTTGCCCGATGCGGGCATCGCGACCTACACCGACATGGTCAATCGGGTGGCGCAGTTTGCCCAGGTCACCACCACCCCCTTCATCGCCGACGGTGATACCGGGTATGGGGGCTTGCTCAATGTGGCCCATGCGGTGCGTGGCTATGAAGCCGCCGGGGCCTGTGGCATCCAGATCGAAGACCAGGAGTTTCCGAAGAAGTGCGGCCACATGCTGGGTCGTCGAGTCATCGCAATGGACGATATGGCGGCCAAGGTCAGAGTCGCCGCCCAGAGCCGGACCGACGCCAATTTTCTCATCGTTGCCCGCACGGATGCGCGTACAACCCATGGCCTGGATGATGCCCTGCGTCGTGCCGAAGCGTATCTGCGGGCGGGTGCCGATGTGCTCTTTGTCGAATCGCCCGAATCAGTCGAGGAGATGCGACGGATAGGCGAGACCTTCAAGGGGGTTCCGCTGCTCGCCAACATGGTCGAAGGCGGCCGTACCCCGGTGCTGAGCGCTGCAGAGCTCGAGGCTATCGGCTATCGCATCGCGATCTTCCCGGCCACCGGTTTCCTCGCTACGGCGGCAGCGCTTGAATCGGTCTACGCGGGCATCAGGACCCATGGGTCGAGCATGGGTGGTGCGACCTCGCTCTATCCGTTTGCGAAGATGAGCCAGTTGATGGGCTTTGACGAGGTGGCAGCCTTCGATGCGCGCCATCGTGCCGATGGGAGCTGAGCACCCGTACCGCACTTACGGGCGGCGCGCGCGGCTTGGTCTGATCGTGCCACCCACCAATACGGTCAATGAATCCGAGTGGGCACGGATGCTGCCTGCCGGTGTCACCCTCCATGTGACGCGCATGCCATTGCATGCCGATACGACTTCCGAACCAGGACGTGCTGCCTTGCATGCCGATATCCGTCTTGCCGCAGGGCTGCTCGCCCAGGCCGGGCCGGATGTCATCGCCTATGGGTGTACTGCAGGGTCGATGGTGTCGCCCATCGAGGCTCTCACCGACTTCATCCGGCGCGAGACCGGTGTGGCGGCGGTGGCGACGGCACCGGCGCTGGTGCTGGCGGCACGAGCCTTGGGCGTGAGTCGCGTGGCACTTGCCACGCCCTACGATGATCGCCTCAATGCCCACGAGGTGCATTTCCTTGCCGACGAGGGTATCGGCGTGGTGTCGGTGCGCGGTCTGGGTATTGGCGCAGGCGGTGCCCATGAGTACGTACAGATTGCCCGGATACCGCCCGAACAGGTGCTGGCCCATTGCCGGGCAGCCGATCGTCCTGATGCACAGGCCCTGATGGTGAGTTGCACCGATTTCGCCACGCTCGATCTGCTGCCCCGACTCGAGCAGGCACTGGGCAAGCCCGTCATCTCGAGCAATCTGGCGACGTTCTGGGCGGCTCTCCGCACCGCCGGTCTCGAGGATCGGATCGCTGGTATGGGCAGTCTGCTCGAGCGCGTCTGACAGTTCGGCGACGACGTTTGATCTGGGCTGACTCAGCGATGAGCAACTCAGGGCGTGTCCATTGCTTTCTGTTCTAGAATGTGTGACAAAGTCCACAGTTTTGTACAGATGGGCGCGTGCGCCTTGATTGGCACGGGCATCGCTGGAGCGAGACACCTTCAGGGAGCGGTTGATGGCATCGAAACATCTTGTCGTCCGTTTGGCTGTCGAGTCCGACGCTGCGGTCATTGCGACGATGTCGCGCGACCTGATCGAGCAGGGGCTGGTCTGGTCCTGGACCCCGCAGCGGGTCGCTCGTCATATTCGCAATCGCGACACGCTGACCGTGATTGCAAGCGATGGCGATGAGGTCATCGGCTTTGCCATCCTCTATGTCGGCGAGGAACATGCACACCTGAACCTGTTTGCGGTGCGACCATCGCAGCAGCGTGCAGGGGTCGGACGCAGGCTGCTTGAGTGGGTCAAGGCGTCCTGCCTTACCGCTGGCATTGCGGTCATCTATTGCGAGATGCGCACGACCAATGCGCCCGCTCGTGGGTTCTACAAGCGCCTTGGCTTCACCGAAACCGGTATCGTGCCGCGCTACTACGGCGGCGTCGAGTCGGCCGTGTGCGTGGCACTGCGCCTTCGCGTCGAGGTGCCCGCAGCCTAGCGCGGCGGTGGTTCGACGGCGGCGGCTGCAGCCTGTGCGACCGCACCCGGATTCCACAGCACGTCGTTGAAGCCCAGCGCCTGATTGACGGCTCGTGCCAGAATGAACAAGTAGTCCGAGAGTCGGTTCAGGTAGACGCCGACCGTGGGTGAAAGCGCCTCATCACGCACCAGGCCGATGACCGAGCGCTCGGCGCGCCGGCAGATGGTGCGTGCCATGTGCGTCAGTGCGGCGGCGCGCGAGCCGCCAGGCAGAATGAAATCCTTCAGCGGTGGCAGATGGTTGTTGAGCGCTGCGGCATGGGCCTCCAGGCGCAGCACGGCCGCTTCGCGCAGTGCCAGATGCCCCGGAATGGCCAGTTCACCACCGACGTCGAAGAGCTCATGCTGTGTGGCAAGCAGGCTCTGTGCCATCTCGGGTGGCAGCGTCTCGCACAGCAGCAGGCCGATCATCGAGTTGAGTTCGTCCACCTCGCCCATGGCTGTGATGCGGGGCGAATCCTTGCTGACCCGGGAGCCGTCGGCGAGACCTGTGGTGCCGGCGTCGCCGGTTCGGGTCGTGATCGTGGACAGTCGATGTCCCATCGGAAACCTCTTGCATGAACGGCGCCGACTATAACAGCGAGGGTTGATCGCTCTCCTGCGCCTGTCCAGCGCTGGGCAGGCTTTCGCGTATCGCGCCCAGCGAGTAGCATGCCGGACAAGGATGACAGCGCGGGCGCTGTCGGCGTGTTTCTGACCCAAGGAGGGTTTGCGCGTGATGACACCTGCGGATGATTCACCGCCCGGTGCAGGTTTGGCAGTCGCGGGTACGCAGGCTGTGACGACTGCCGGCGCCGATACAGCCCGTGCCCCTCGTGGTCCGCATGATGTCGGCGGACTGCCTGCCGGCCCGGTCAGCCTTGAAGAGCATGCCATCACCGAGTGGGAGACCCGCTGCTGGGCGATTGCGACGCTGCTGCGCGATCCGGCGCGCGGCGCGCGGGCCGGGCGCCCCGGTCAGGCCCTGACCGGTCTGGATGAGTCGCGCCGCCATGGCGAAGAACTGGGCGATCGCTACCGCGTCCTGTCCTACGGCGAGCGTGCTGTCCATGCGCTTGCCCGGATGCTGGTGCGGCGCGGCGTTCTGGACGAAGCCGAGATCACCCGGACACTGGATGCCATCCGATGAACGACGCCATCGAGCCCCTGTTTGCTGTCGGTGATCGAGTGACGGTGCTTGCCCAATGGCCGCACGGACACATCCGTACGCCGATCTACTGTCGAGGTCATTCGGGCGTCATCGAACGCCTGTGTGGCCACTTCCCGAATCCGGAAGAACTGGCCTTCGGCCTGCCCGGGCTGCCGTTGCGGCCCCTGTATCGGGTGAGGTTTCGCAGCCGTGATCTGTGGCCCGACTATGCTGAAGGTGGCGATGACGTGGTCGAAATCGAGATCTATCAGCACTGGCTCGAGCCGGCCGGTCAAGCAGCCCTGCTGCGCAATCCAGAGGACATGCACGCATGAACCATCCGGTCGCAGATGCGGCGGCAACCGAAAACGGCTACTACCGTCGGCTGCAGGCTGCCGTCGAGGAACTGCTCATTCTCAAGGGTATCGTCGGGCGTGACGAGATCGATCGTGAAGTGGCGGCGATGGAGGAGCGCAGTTATCGTCGAGGCGCGGCCGTGGTGGCGCACGCCTGGGTCGACCCGGCCTACCGCGAACGTCTGCTCGCCGATGGCGCTGCCGCGGTGCGTGAACTTGGGATCGAGATCGGTGCGCTCCACCTCATCGTGGTCGAGAATACCCCTGCGATACATAACGTGATCGTGTGCACCTTGTGTTCCTGTTACCCGCGCGCACTGCTGGGCATGCCGCCCGACTGGTACAAGAACATCGAGTACCGCAGCCGGGTCGTGCGTGAACCGCGGGCGGTGCTGCGTGAGTTCGGGCTGACGCTTCCCGAGCCTGTATCGGTGCGCGTGCATGACTCGACAGCCGACATGCGTTATCTGGTCCTGCCGATGCGGCCGGCGGGCACCGAGGGCTGGTCGGAGGCGCAGTTGCTCGACATCGTGTCCCGCGATGCGCTGGTGGGCGTGGCCTTGCCGCGCGGCCCCGAGGGGTCCTGATGCCGTCCACCCGGTATTGCCCCTCATCGTGCTGATCGCAGCCCCTGCTCGGCCATGACCGAGCCAGCCCTGCACCCCGCGCTCAACGGCCTCGGCTTCCTGCGCCGCGCTGAACTGATCAGCCGCTTGCGCGCCCGGCTGCCGGCAGCGGCGGTGTTGCATGAGCCTGAGGACACCACCCCGTACGAATGCGATGGCCTGTCGGCTTACCGCCAGCGACCGATGCTGGTCGTGCTGCCTGCCACCGAAGACGAGGTGGGCTTCGTGCTGCGCGAGTGTCATGCCCTGGGAGTCGCCGTGGTGGCCCGTGGCGCGGGTACCGGACTCTCGGGAGGCGCCCTGCCGCTGGCCGATGGCGTACTGCTGTCACTGGCGCGTCTGAATCGGGTGCTCTCCATCGACCCCCTCGCGCGGGTTGCGCGGGTGCAGCCCGGTGTGCGCAATCTGGCGGTATCGGAGGCGGCAGCGGTGCATGGCCTGTACTACGCTCCCGACCCGTCCTCGCAGATTGCCTGCACCATTGGTGGCAATGTGGCCGAGAACTCAGGCGGTGTGCATTGTCTGAAATATGGCCTCACCGTTCACAACGTGATGCGACTGGCCGGCTTCACGGCCGATGGCCAGCCGATTGAACTGGGTGCCGAATCGCTCGATGTGGCCGGGCTCGATCTGCTGGCGCTGGTGGTCGGGTCGGAGGGGATGCTCGCGGTGGTCACCGAAGTGAGCCTGCGGCTGATACCGCGCCCCCAGGTGGCCCGTTGCATCATGGCCTCCTTTGCCACGGTAGAGTCGGCCGGCGATGCGGTTGCTGCAGTGATTGGTGCCGGCATCATCGCCGCGGGTCTCGAACTGATGGATCAGCCAGCCGTAAAGGCTGTCGAACAGTTCGTGCATGCAGGCTACGATCTGGATGCGGCAGCCATTCTGCTCTGCGAGTCCGATGGCACCACCGAAGAGGTCGAGAACGAGATTGAGCACATGGCCTCGGTGCTGCGCGCTGCCGGTGCCACCGCGATCCGGGTGTCTGATTCCGAGGCCGAGCGGCAACGCTTCTGGGCCGGGCGCAAGGCGGCTTTTCCGGCGGTTGGTCGCATATCGCCCGATTACTACTGCATGGATGGCACGATCCCGCGCAAGCGTCTGGCCGAGGTGCTGCGCTTCATCGGCGAGGCCGAACGGCGATACGGTCTGCGCTGCCCCAATGTGTTTCACGCCGGCGATGGCAATCTGCATCCGCTCATCCTCTTCGATGCCAACGACCCCGATCAACTGGCGCGAACCGAGGCCTTTGCAGCCGATGTACTCGAGAAGTGTGTCCAGGTGGGCGGTACCATCACCGGTGAGCACGGCGTGGGCATCGAGAAGATCAACCAGATGTGCGTGCAGTTCGCCCCGGCCGAGCTTGCGGCCTTTCGCGCGGTACGGCGCGCCTTCGACCCCGATGAGCGTCTGAACCCGGGCAAGAACATTCCCAGCCTGCACCGCTGTGCCGAGTATGGTCGTCAGCATGTCGGTGGCGGTCGCTTGCCGTTTCCCGATCTGCCCCGGTTCTAGGCGATGAGCGCGCTGTCTGACCTGGCCGAGCAGGTTCGCGAGGCAAACCGCACCCAGACCCCTCTGGTGCTGCGCGGCGGCGGCAGCAAGGATTTTGTCGGACGCAGCCCGCATGGCGAGGTACTCGACCTGCGGGGCCATGCTGGCATCGTGGCCTATGAGCCCACCGAACTGGTGGTGACTGCACGCTGCGGCACGACGCTCTCGCATCTGCAGGCGGAACTGGCAGCCCGAGGCCAGTGGCTTGCCTTTGAACCCCCATCGTTTGGCGAGCACGCCACCGTGGGCGGCATGGTAGCCGCTGGTCTGGCCGGACCGGCTCGCGCTGCCGCTGGCGCGGTGCGCGATTTCGTCCTGGGTGTGCGGATGATGGATGCCCAGGGCGAGGTGCTCGAATTCGGCGGCCAGGTGATGAAGAATGTCGCCGGCTTTGATCTGTCGCGGCTCCAGGCCGGTGCCATGGGCATTCTGGGGCCGATTCTCGATGTGTCGCTGAAAGTACTGCCCTTGCCTCAGGCCAGTGTGACGATGCAATTTGTCCTTGGTCAGGCGGAAGCCTTGAGCCAGGTGAACCGGTGGTCGGCCAGGCCCTTGCCGATCTCGGCCAGCCTCTGGCACGACGGTTGTCTGTCGCTGCGGCTATCGGGGGCTGCCGGTGCCGTCGCGGCCGCGGTTGCCTCACTGGGCGGTGATCGGCTCGACACGGCTGCGGCCGCAGCACTCTGGCTGGGGGTGCGCGAGCAGCGGCATCGCTTCTTCCAGGCGGAGGCGCCGCTGTGGCGTCTGTCGGTGCCATCGACCGCACCGGTGTTCGACCTGGCTGGCGACACGATCTTCGAGTGGGGTGGCGCACAGCGCTGGTGGCACTCAGCCCCGGGGGATGACGCGACCGAGCGGGTCCGCGCGCTGGCGCAAACGGTCGGGGGACATGCAACCCTCTTTCGTGGGGGCGATCGCGCCGGCAGCGTATTTCAGCCACTGTCACCGGCGACACGCACCCTTCATGAGCGGCTGAAGGATACCCTTGACCCTGCCCGCATCTTCAACCGGGGTCGGATGTATGCCGATTTCTGAAGCCTCAAGGGCACGATGTCCGGCACGGTTCGCCTGATGTCGACCATCGACCGATCACCGAGTTCATCCTGACATGCAGACCCAGCTTGCCGACTTCATTCGCTCGACGCCCGCCGGCGATGCTGCCGAGGCGATTCTGCGCAAGTGCGTCCACTGCGGCTTTTGCACCGCCACTTGCCCCACCTATCAGTTGCTCGGCGACGAACTCGATGGCCCGCGTGGCCGCATCTACCTGATCAAGCAGATGCTCGAGGGGGCTGCGGTGAGCGGCCGTACACGCACCCATCTCGATCGCTGCCTCACCTGTCGCGCCTGCGAGACCACCTGCCCCTCGGGGGTCGAGTACGCGCAGTTGCTCGACATCGGACGCGAGGTGGCTGAAACCCTGGCGCCACGCCCCTGGTACGAGCGCTTCTGGCGTCGTGGTCTCGTTGTCTTCTTTCGGACGCCGGCCTTGCTGGCCCCGGCGCTCCGACTGGCACGTCTTGTTCGTCCGCTGCTGCCAGCGGCGCTCGCGCGAGGCGTGCCTGCCGCACCGCCTGTGTCCGGCCGGTGGCCGGCCGCGCGGCATGCGCGCCGCATGCTGGTGCTGGGTGGTTGCGTGCAGCCCGAACTCGGACCCGACATCAATGCCGCGGCCGCACGGGTACTCGACCGCCTGGGCATCTCGCTCATCGATGCGCCTGCGGCGGGCTGCTGCGGCTCGCTTGCGCATCACATGACGATGCCCGAAACCGCCCTGCACGACATGCGCGCGTTGATCGATGCCTGGTGGCCCTGGGTCGAGTCGGGCGTGGAGGCCATCGTGGTGAGCGCAAGCGGCTGTGGCTCGATGGTGCGCGACTACGCACGCCTGCTCGCACACGACCCCGACTACCGCGAGCGTGCGGCACGCATCAGTGCCATGGCGCGCGACCTGGTGGAAGTACTTGCCGAAGCACCGGAGCTCGATCGCCTGACCGCGCGCCTCGCGCCCGTCCAGGCCGCCTTTCAGGTGCCCTGTTCCTTGCAGCACGGCCTGCGCCTGCGCACGCTGGCCGAAACCCTGCTCGCCCGCGTCGGTTTCGATCTGGTTCCGGTGGCCGATGCGCATCTGTGCTGCGGGTCGGCAGGCACCTACTCCTTGCTGCAGCCAACCCTCTCGCAGCCGCTGCGGGCGGCCAAGCTTGCTGCCCTGCAGGCCGGTTCGGCTCAGGTCATCCTCAGCGCCAACATTGGCTGCATCGCCCACCTGGCGCAGGCGGCGCAGCTGCCGGTCTGCCACTGGATCGTGGCACTTGATCAGCGACTGGCCGCGGCGCACTGAGCATGGCACGCGCTCGTGATCTGATTGCCGACAGACCCCGCGGTGGCGACTTGCGTTCGCTGGGTGTGCTCTTTTCTCATCTGAGGCCGTATCGGCGCCAGGTTCTGCACGCCGCCACGGCGCTGCTTGTCGCCGCTGCTTGCGTGCTGCTGCTGGGGCAGGGTTTGCGCCGGGTCATCGACCATGGCCTGGCCGCGGCCGATGCCACGCTGCTTGATCGCACCCTGCTGGCGCTCCTTGGTCTGATCATCGTGCTGGCCGTATCGACATGGGCACGTTTCTACTGGGTCTCGTGGATCGGCGAGCGCGTGACCGCCGATCTGCGCCGTTCGGTATTCAATCACCTGCTCGACCTGTCGCCGGCTTTCTTCGAGACCACCCGCACCGGTGAGGTGATCTCGCGGCTGACCAATGACACCGCGCTCCTCGAGGTGGTGATCGGTTCCTCGATATCCCTGGCCGTACGCAACGTGCTGCTGCTGGTGGGTTCGCTCGCCATGCTGCTGCTCACCAGTGTCAAGCTCACCTTGCTGGTGCTGCTCGGGGTGCCGGCGGTGGTGGTGCCGATTCTCGTCTTCGGCCGGCGCGTGCGCCGGCTCGCGCGGGCAGCCCAGGATCGGGTTGCCGATGTTGCCTCCGCGATCGACGAGACCCTGCATGAAGTGCGCACCGTTCAGGCCTGGACCCATGAAGACGAAGATCGCGCCGCGTTTGCAGCGCGGGTCGAGGCCGCCTTTGAGGGCGGCGTGGCGCGGGTGCGCCAACGCGCCAGCCTGGTGGGCATGGTGATGCTGCTCGCTTTCAGTGCAGTGGGGGTGATCCTGTGGATGGGCGGACACGACGTGCTGGCCGGCCGGATCAGTGCCGGCGATCTCTCGGCCTTTGTCTTCTACGCCGTGCTGATGGCCGGGGCCGTCGGTGCTGTCTCCGAGGTGATCGGTGACCTGCAGCGCGCTGCCGGGGCCAGCGAACGCTTGGCCGAACTGCTGGCGGCACCGCCAGCGCATCGCGCGATGGAAAAGGGCGCGATAGACGAGGTCGCGGCAGGCGGGGCCGTGGCCGGTCAGGGCCAGGATCTCCCGGCGATGGCGCCTCGCCATGTCCAGGGGCGCCCTGGCGATATCGACCTGTGTCAGATCTGCTTCAGCTACCCCTCGCGGCCCGGACAGTGGGCGCTCGATCGGCTCGATCTGCAGGTGCGAGCCGGTGAACGGGTCGCGCTGGTAGGGCCTTCGGGAGCGGGCAAATCGACGATATTCCAGTTGCTCCTGCGCTTCTACGAGCCTCAGGCCGGTTCGATCCGGGTCGACGGTGCCGATATCACCACACTGGATCCGCGCACGCTGCGGCAGCGCTTCGCGCTGGTACCCCAGGATCCGGTGATCTTTGCGACCTCGGTCACCGAGAATGTCCGTTATGCGCGGCCCCATGCGAGCGCTGCCGAGGTTGCCGCAGCCTGTGATGCCGCCCAGGCGATCGAATTCATCGAACGACTGCCCCAGGGCTACGACACCTTTCTGGGTGAGCGCGGCGTGCGCCTCTCGGGTGGGCAACGGCAGCGTATCGCGATTGCGCGGGCCATCCTTGCCGATCGCCCGATCCTGCTGCTCGACGAGGCGACCAGTGCGCTTGATGCCCAGAGCGAAGCCCTGGTGCAACGTGCCCTCGAGACGCTGGTTCGCGGGCGCACCACGCTTGTCATCGCGCATCGCCTCGCAACCGTGAAGACCGCCGATCGTATCGTCCTGCTCGAGGGCGGGCGAGTGCAGGCCCAAGGTACCCACGAGTCGCTCATGCGTGCCGGCGGTCTCTATGCAGAACTGGCGACTCTGCAATTCCTCGCGGCCAGAGAGGACAGTGCCGGCCACCCCGCCGAGGGTGCGGTATGATCGCGCTCCAGGCAAGACTGACCGACTGACCGTACAGGGGAAGAGAATGCGGATCGGTATACCGGCCGAATCTCGCGACGGCGAACACCGCGTCGCAGCAACGCCAGAAACTATCAAGAAACTCGTGGCCGCAGGCCATTCCGTGGTGATCCAGGCCGGTGCCGGTCTGCGCGCGAGCATACCCGATGCCGATCTGCAGACGGCCGGAGCCTCGCTTGCGGCTGATGCCGCTGCGGTCCATGCCGCGGCCGATCTCATCCTGAGGGTGCGCGCGCCCCAACAGGCCGAGACCGCGCTGCTCGAGTCGCGCCACATCGTGGTGGGCATGCTCAATCGCTTCGATACGGCCAGTCTCGAGGCCCTTGCGGCGCGAGGTGCAACCGCTTTCGCGCTCGAGGCTGCACCGCGCATCTCCCGCGCCCAGTCGCTCGACGTCCTGTCCTCGCAGGCCAATCTGGCGGGTTACAAGGCGGTGCTGCTCGCGGCCAACCACTACGGTCGGCTGATGCCCATGCTCATGACCGCTGCCGGCACCGTCAAGGCGGCGCGGGTCGTCGTGATGGGTGTCGGTGTGGCAGGGCTGCAGGCCATTGCCACCGCCAAGCGTCTTGGTGCCGTGGTCGAGGCGACCGACGTGCGTCCTGAAACCAAGGAGCAGGTCGAGTCGCTCGGTGCCCGTTTCATCGAGGTACCCCTGACCGATGCCGAGCGCGAACTGGCCAAGGGGCAGGGCGGGTACGCGCGCGAGATGGGCGATGACTATCGTCAGCGCCAGGCAGCGCTGGTGGCTGAACGCATCCGCCAAGCCGATATCGTCATCACGACGGCGCTGATTCCGGGCCGTCCTGCGCCGGTTCTCGTCACCGAGGACATGGTGCGTTCGATGCGGGCCGGTTCGGTCATCATCGACATGGCCGCCGAGCAGGGTGGCAACTGCCCACTCACCGAGCGCGATGCTGTGGTCGTGCGTCACGGCGTCACCCTGGTAGGGCATACCAACATCCCATCGATGGTGGCCGCCGATGCGTCAGCGCTCTATGCACGCAATGTGATCGATTTTCTGAAACTGGTCATCGACAAGGAAGCCCAGTTCACGCTCAATCTCGAGGACGAGATCGTCGCTGCCTGTCTGGTGGCGCGTGATGGCTCGGTCGTCGACAACCGTGGAGTCAAGACATGAGTGGTGTTGTCGACCCCTTCGTGGTCAATCTGACCGTGTTCGTGCTGGCTGTATTTGTGGGCTATCACGTCGTCTGGAATGTGACCCCTGCCCTGCATACGCCGCTCATGAGCGTCACCAATGCGATCTCCGGCGTGATCATCGTCGGAGCCATCCTGGCAGCGGGCACCGACACCCTGGATTTCGGCAGCGGGGTCGGTGCACTGGCCGTGGCACTTGCCGCTGTCAACGTGGCAGGAGGCTTCATGGTGACCCAGCGCATGCTCGAAATGTTCCGCAAGAAGGCGCCGCGCGCGAGTGCCGATGCTTCCAAGTCATCGGGGGGGCACTGAGCCATGTCCGTCAGTCAGGTTGCACTGTCCTATCTCATTGCTTCGGTCTTTTTCATTCTCGCCCTGAAGGGCTTGTCGCACCCGGAGACCGCGCGGCGCGGCAATCTCTTCGGCATCATCGGCATGACGCTTGCCGTCATCACCACGCTTGCGCTGGTCGCCAGCGGCAACGTGCTGCTGGTGATCGTGGCGGCGCTGGTCGGTGGTTCGATCGGTGGAATCATCGCGAAAAAGGTCGAAATGACCAAGATGCCGGAGCTGGTCGCGGCGATGCACTCGCTGGTCGGCATGGCGGCGGTGCTGATCGCGGTGGCTGCGGTCAACAACCCGGCCGCGTTCGGCATTCATGTGCCGATGCCGCTCGGCAATCGGCTCGAACTGTTCATCGGCAGTTTTGTCGGTGCCATCACCTTCTCGGGGTCGGTGATTGCCTTTGGCAAGCTCTATGGCAAGTTCAAGCTGCGCCTGTTCAGCAGCGCGCCCGTGGTGTTTCCCGGGCAGCATTGGGTCAACCTGGCACTGGCGCTGGTGATGATCGGGTTTGGCGTTGCCTTCTTCGTCGCGGAGGATGCTGGCTGGATGCCCTTCTCGGTCATGCTCGGGGTTGCCTTCGTGCTGGGCGTGCTGCTGATCATTCCGATTGGCGGTGCCGACATGCCGGTGGTCATCTCGATGCTCAACTCGTACTCGGGATGGGCTGCTGCGGGCATCGGCTTCTCGCTCAACAACCCGATGCTCATCATCTCGGGTTCGCTGGTGGGTGCCTCCGGTGCGATCCTCTCCTACATCATGTGCAAGGCGATGAACCGGTCGTTCTTCAACGTGATCCTGGGCGGCTTCGGCCAGGAAGGCGGGACGAGTGTCGATGCCGGTCAGAAGTCGGTGCGCTCGGGGTCGGCCGAGGATGTCGCCTTCATGCTCTCCAATGCCGAGTCGGTCATCATTGTTCCGGGGTACGGCCTGGCGGTGGCTCGTGCCCAGCACGCGGTGAAGGAAATGGCGCAGAAACTGGCCGCGCGCGGCGTGCAGGTGCGCTATGCCATTCACCCGGTTGCCGGTCGCATGCCCGGACACATGAACGTGCTGCTGGCCGAAGCCGAGGTGCCCTACGACCAGGTGTTCGAGATGGAAGACATCAATGGCGAATTCGGGGCTACCGATGTCGTTTTCGTGCTCGGTGCCAATGACGTCGTGAATCCGCTCGCGCATGAAAAGGGCAGTCCGATCTACGGCATGCCGATTCTCGAAGCGCACAAGGCGCGCACCGTGATCGTGAACAAGCGATCGATGGCCGCCGGTTATGCGGGTCTGGACAATCCGCTCTTCTATCTCGACAAGACGATGATGGTCTTTGGCGATGCGAAGAAGGTGGTCGAGGGCATCGTCAAGGCGATCGAGTAGGCCATCGAGCAGGCGATACGCCGGCGCAGCGGTTCCGGCGTTTGTCGCTTTCTACGGATCAGGTTGCTGGTGCCGTTGTGGTCAACGATGGCAGCGATGCCAGCGGCAGGCCGCGTGATGCAAACCTGAACAACTGTCGCGTCAGCCCGTCGTGCCCTGCGCAGAGGCGGCTTGCCGCCACGACGGCACGTACGCTGCGCCGCGAAATCTTCACTTCGTTGCCGCTCCTGTAATGGGGCGTCTGTTCAATGCGACGCAGCGTGAGCAGGGCCATCAATATGGCCCACAGGCAGAAATTGCGGATACCGGATTGCTCGCGCGGGATGAGCAAGGTGTAGTCCAGTGCCCGCTGCAGGTGGGCGTGGGCGAGGCCGAGCAGGTGCCTGAATGCCTGCAAACGCGATGCATCCGGGCGGGCAGAACCGAGTTGGTCGAGATCGAAACCGGCCTCGACGAACACGCTGCGTGGCAGCCAGCAGGCACCGCGCGCCAGGTCTTCCCACACGTCTTTCAGGATGTTGGTCATCTGCAGACCCTGTCCGAAGGAGATGGCAAGGCGCATCAGGGTGTCGCCTCGATCATGCATGACCGGCACATGCTCGCAAAAGAGCGTGGTCAGCATCTCGCCGACGACGCCCGCCACGTGGTAGCAGTAGCGGTCGAGTGAGGCCAGATCGGCCAGGCCGCGGGTCGATGCGTGCTGCTGGAATTCGGCCATGCCCTGGCCCATGCAGATCACGCAGCGGGCGATGGCATGCTGCTCGATCGCGGTGAACTGTCGCAATTGGGCAATCACTCGCGGCAGTTCGGTCACCAGGCGCCGCTCTTCGGGCAGCGTGCTGGATGACAGGCGCAGCACCAGATCACCCGCCATACGGCTGCCGTCGTCGCCGCTGCAGACCCTGGCGGCACCCTCCGGGCGCTGCGCCCACTCGCTTGCCGTGGCCGGCTCGATGAGGTTGGCGAGCCGAGCGCAGAAGTACTGCTTTTCGCTGGCCGCCAGGGCCGGTTCATCTTCGATCGTGTCGGCAATGCGGCACAGCAGATAGGCGTTGCCCACCACGCGCGCGAGCGCTGGTGGCAGCTGCGGGATGGTGAGTGCAAAGGTGCGCGAGACGCCTACGAGGAGTTGCTGCAGGGTCGTGTCATCGACCGCCTGGCTGGAGCCTGGGGGGCGGGATGCATTGCTATCCTGAAAAGGGCTCAATCGTGGGAACCTGGCTGGCAAGACGTCTGGCATGCTACCGGTTTTTGCGGTGACCCGAACCCTGCCGGTTGCGGCCAACCCCCGGTGCCCAACCCGCAGCGCCCAATCCGCAGCGCCCAACCCGCAGCGCCCAACCTGACGAGACTGCCATGAGCCAGCGCCCACGCATCCTCATTACCTGCGATACCTTTCCCGAGATCATCGACTTTGCCCGCGAGCATTTCGAGGTGGTCGATAACCAGGGACAGGCCCAGTCGACGCCGGCGCAACTGCGCGAGCGCCTGCAAGGCATGGATGGCGTGCTCGTGGCTGGCACCGACCGCATCGACGCCGCACTGCTCGATGCCTCGCCCACCGTGCGTGCGGTGTCGATCGCGGCAGTGGGCTACAACAGCATCGATATCGCGGCCTGCAACGAGCGCGGCATTCTGGCCAGCAATACACCGGGCATTCTCGATGACACCACGGCCGATCTGGGTTTCGCGCTCATCCTGGCGGCGTCCCGCCGTATCGGTGAAGGCGAGCGCTACCTGCGTGCCGGACGCTGGAAGCGCTGGGAAAATGACCTTCTGCTGGGGCAGGATGTTCACCATCGAACCCTGGGCATCGTCGGCATGGGGCGCATTGGCCAGGCGCTTGCGCGTCGCGCGCGCGGCTTTGACATGCCAGTGGTTTATCACAACCGCAGCAGGGTCGATGCCGCGATCGAGCAGGCACTCGATGCGCGCTGGCTGGCCATCGACGAGTTGTTTGCGACCGCCGACATCGTGTGTCTGTGCCTTCCGTATTCGCAAGCCGTGCATCACCTGGTTGGCGCGGCACTGCTTGCCCGCATGAAGCCGACTGCGGTGTTCGTCAACCTGGCACGCGGTGGCATCGTCGATGAGGATGCGCTGATACATGCCTTGCGCCATCACGCGATTGCTGCCGCCGGCCTCGATGTCTACGAAGGCGAGCCTGCCATCAATCCGGGTCTGCTCGATCTGGACAATGCCGTGCTGGTGCCGCACATCGGCAGTGCGACGCGCGAAACCCGGGTTGCCATGGGGCTGTGTGCGGCACGCAATCTCAAGGTGGGGCTCGAAGGCGGTGTGCCGCCCAATCTGATCAACCCGCAGGCGATGGCCCATCCGGCCTATCGACGTGGCTGAACCGGTCCTGACCCACCGCCGCCCCCAGCCCTGCTGCTCGTTGCCTATGGCTGCACAAGACTTTTGCCCCTGAGGGTTCGACGCCGGGTCAGACCTTGGGGCAGAATGTGCATTCGATCTCCCGATCGACCCGACTGCCCCGTTCGCCCTGTAGAGGATGCACTGCGTTGAGACGAGTCTTTGCCACCCCCCAGGATGCCGAACTGGCCTTCTACGATGCGCTCGAGCGCTCCGACCTCGAGGCGATGATGGAGGTGTGGTCGGAGGATGAAGAGATCATCTGCATCCATCCCGGTCAGCCGCGACTGGTCGGCTATGACATTGTGCGCGAGTCGTGGCAGCGCATCTTCCAGTCGGGGCAGCGTCTGAAAGTGCGGATCGCGGCCGCCGTGCAGATGACCAGCGGCATGATTGCCATTCACAACGCCCAGGAGCACCTGCGCGTGCCCGATGATCGCACCGGCGCGATGTCGCTTGCGACCAATGTATTCGTACGTGGTGCGCATGGCTGGCGCATGATCGTGCACCACGCCTCGCCGGCCCCGGTGCCTGCTCAGGTGGAGGCTGCGCCCGCGGCCCCCAAGGTGCTGCACTGAGCGAGTCTTCCGGCTACAGGCCACCCGCCTGGTTGCCCGGCCCGCATCTCCAGACCATCTATCCGGCACTGCTCGCGCCACGCCCCCGCATCGCCTACCAGCGCGACCTGTGGCCAACGCCCGATGGTGATGAAATTGCCGTCGACACCTGTGGCCTGGGCACCGGACTCCAACCGGCACCGACGGTGGTGCTCTTGCACGGGCTCGAAGGCGATTCGAGCGGCCACTATGCCCGTTCGATCATGGCAGCGGTACTGGCACGAGGCTGGTGCGGGCGTGTGATTCACTGGCGTGGCTGTGGCGGCGTGTCGAGCCGTGCCCCGCGCGCTTATCACTCGGGTGACTCGATCGAACTCGACTGGATGCTCGAGCGCGCGGTGCGCGAGGCGGCAGGCCCCGTCCTGGTGGTCGGCATCTCGCTGGGGGGCAATGTGCTTGTCAAGTGGCTGGGCGAGCAGGGCAGCCAAGCCCTGGCAAGGGTGCGTGCTGCGGTGGCCGTGTCGGTACCGTTTTCGCTGGCGGCCGGTGCCGCCACCCTGGCGCGCGGGTTCGGGCGCATCTATACCCGGCACTTTCTTGCCACCATGCGGCCCAAGGCACTGGGGCTCCTGGCGCGGCATCCGGGTCTGTTCGATCGGCAGCGACTGCTGCTGGCCGATTCCCTGTACGCGTTCGATGACTGCTTCACGGCGCCCTTGCATGGATTCAAGGGGGCCGATGACTACTACGCGCGCGCCAGTTCAGGGCCTCTGGTAGGTCATATCCGCGTGCCGACCTGGTTGGTGAGCGCACGCAACGATCCGTTTCTGCCCGCCTGCCATCTGCCGGATCCGCGCAGGCTGCCTGCAGATGTGCGTGTCCTTCAGACCGATCAAGGCGGGCATGCCGGATTCTGTCATGGTGCCTTTCCGGGGCGGCTCGACTGGCTGCCCGCCGGTATCATCCGTTTCTTCGATTCGATCTGAGGCAAGACGTTCATGAACCTCCCGCGCGAGATCTTCAAGGCCTATGACATTCGCGGCATCGTTGGCAGCCAGCTCACCGTGGCCGGGGTGGAAGCCATCGGGCAGGGTCTTGGTACGCTCGCGCTCGAAGCCGGCGGTCGCGCCATTGCGGTTGGACGCGATGGTCGTCTGTCAGGTCCGGAACTCTCGGGTGCGCTTTCCCGCGGCATCGTGCGGGCCGGAGCCGATGTGATCGATGTAGGACAGGTCACGACTCCCATGAGCTACTTTGCCAGCCACGCCATGGAAACCGGCAGTGCGGTGTCGGTGACCGGCTCGCACAACCCGCCCGATTACAACGGCTTGAAGATGGTGATCGGGGGCACGACGCTCTCGGGCGAGGCCATTCAGCAGTTGCGCCTGCGCATCGAGCGCGGCGATCTGGCCACGGGCAACGGGCAGTTGCGCACCGCCGATATTGCCCAGCGCTACCTCAGTCGCATCACCGCCGACGTGCGGCTCGCACGGCCGATGCATGTGGCCATCGATTGCGGCAACGGCGTGGCAGGCGCCTTTGCCGGCGAACTCTTCAGGCGTCTGGGCTGCACCGTCGAGGAGATGTACTGCGAGGTCGACGGACGCTTCCCGAATCATCATCCCGACCCCTCGAAACCCGAGAACCTGGCTGAACTGATCGAGCGGGTGCAATCGGGTACGGCCGAACTGGGTCTGGCGTTCGATGGTGACGGTGATCGGCTGGGTGTGGTCACGCGCAGCGGGGCCATCATCTACCCCGACCGGCAACTGATGCTCTTTGCCCGTGATGTGCTGTCGCGCAACCCGGGCGCGTCCATCATCTATGACGTGAAGTGCACCCGCAATCTTGCTCCCTGGATCGAAGAGGCGGGTGGTGTGCCTGTGATGTGGCGCACTGGCCATTCGCTCATCAAGGCGCGGATGAAGGAACTGCATGCGCCGCTCGCCGGCGAGATGAGTGGCCATGTGTTCTTTGCCGAGCGCTGGTATGGCTTTGACGATGCGCTCTATGCCGGCGCGCGCCTCCTGGAGATCGTGTCGCGCTCGGCTGACGCGGGTGCCATGCTCGAAGGGCTGCCCGACTCGCTCTCCACGCCCGAACTGAACATCAAGCTGGCCGAGGGCGAGCCCCACGCACTCATTGAACGCATGCAGCGCGAGTCGCACTTCGACGCAGCCACCCAGGTGATCACCATCGACGGACTGCGTGTCGAATTTGCCGATGGTTTCGGTCTTGCGCGCGCCTCCAACACGACGCCTGTGATCGTGCTTCGCTTCGAGGCCGATGACGCCGCGGCCATGGCGCGCATCCAGGCGCAGTTCCGCCGTGCGCTGCTGGCAGTCAAGCCCGAGGCAGTACTGCCTTTCTGACGTTTTGGCCGCGCAGCCCCGAGCTCGGGGCCTGCTCGTGCTTCAGCCCTGGGGCCGTTCGATGGCCATCTGGGCGATATGGTCACGATATCGCCTCGGTGCGCGGCCGATGATCATCTCGAGCACGCGGCCATTGCCACCACCCATCCCGGCCTCATCGTAGTGGGTCATCATGATCGACATGCGCTCGATCTGCTCTTCGCTCAAGATGCCCAGACGGCGCTGATGGGCTTGCCAGTCGGCCAGTTCGCTGCGCACGGCACTGACAGGCCGACCCAGCACCTCGGACATGATGGCGGCCATCTGTGCGCGGGTGTGGAGTTCGCCATTGGCCAGTTCGAAACACCCGCCGATGAAATCAGTGCCTTGCGCGACGACAGCGGCTGCGGCACCGACATCCTCGAGGTCGACGACGCTCATCTGCTGGTCGGCCGAGTAGGGTACGACATAGCGGCCGGCCTGCACGATCTCCTTCCAGTCGCGGGTCGTGCTCTGCATGTACATCGTTGGCTGCACGATGGTGTAGGCAAGACCCGATTCCATCAGCGCCGCTTCGCAGATGCGCTTGTCACGATGGTGCAGGATGGGGTCCAGCTGTGCGTGATAGACGCTGTGGTAGATGAAGTGCCGCACCCCTGCCGTGCCTGCCGCTGCGATCATCGCGTGAGCGATGTCGATCTCGGTGACCAGAAAGCGCGGCGAAATGAAGTAGACCTGCTCGACCCCCTGCATCGCGCGGGCGAGATCGGCCGGGTTGGCGATGTCACCGACACAGGCCTGGAGCGCACCAGCAGCCAGGGTGGCCTCTGCAGAGGCCTGGCTGCGTACGAGAGTGCGTACCTTCAGCCCGGCTTTTGCCATGTGCTTGAGGACATGCACCCCGGTCGGACCATTGGCACTGGTGAGAAGAATCATTGACGCGAACTCCCTGAGCACTGGGTTTGGGGTGTGGGGCTGGGCAATCGCCCACCAGGCCCCTCGACAGGTACCGATTCTAGCTGCTGCCCGTCATGGCATACGAATGCCTTTGCACGCGGGGCTGCGGCAGGCATGGCTTGCCCCGGACTCGCCTTTCTGATCTGATCGCGCACTCATTCTTCCAGATCGGGAATCAGCATGGCACGCGTACCCCTGCATGACGAGAACAGCCAGCCCACCGCCGCGCCTCTCATCGGCCGCATTCGCGCCGAGCGCGGCAAGCTGCTCAATCTCTACCGGACCCTGCTCAATGCGCCGCCGATTGCCGAGGGCTGGCTCAAGCTCTTCACGGCGATCCGACAGCAGTCGAGTCTGGATGCCCGTTATCGCGAGTTGTCGATACTGCGCGTGGCGGTGATCAACGGGGCACCCTACGAATTCACGGCGCATGTACCGCACGGTCTCAAGGGTGGACTGAGTCAGGCGCAGATCGATGCGCTCGATGCCTGGAGCGTCTCCGATCTGTTCGATGCCAAGGAGCGTGCGGTGCTTGCCTATACCGACGCGATGACGCGGGAAATCCGGGTGCCCGAGGCCATCATCCGCTCGCTCAAGGTCTTTCTCGATGACCGCGAACTGGTGGAACTCACCGCGACGATCGGTGGCTACAACCTGGTGTCCCGCTTCCTCGAGGCGATGCAGGTCGACCACGAAACGACGCCCGGCGGTTGAGCGCCTGGCGGATGCCGCCCGCGCGGCGGCCGGTTCAGCGGTTCAGCGGGGCCGTGCCGATCGCAGGATCTGGTTGCCGCGAGCAACTGCGGCATCCAGCGCATCCTTGGGTGCCTTGGTGTGGGCCCAGACCTGTTCGAGTTCTTCATCGATGATGGCGCGCACGCGCGCCAGTTGCGGTACGCGCACGCCGCGCCCGTTGCGACTGACCGGCCGCGCCAGAAGTGCGCCGATGGCCACCTCGAAACCGGGGTTGCGCTGGTAGAACCCTTGCTGGCGACTGAGCAGGACCGCCTTTTTCGAGGCGGGAAGAAAGCCGGTAGCCTGATGCCATGCCGCCTGCTGCTCGGGTTGCGCGAACCACTTCAGGAACCGGGCTGAGCCCGCATGGCGGGCGGCCGGGCGATCGCGCAGCGTCCAGAGCGCAGTACCCCCTATCGTGCTTCTGAACGGTGCGCCCGGATACTCATCGTAGAAGGGTATGGGCGCCACCGAAAAATCGAAGCTTGAGCGGTCACGAATTGCCGGCAGCGAACTCGATGACCCGGTAAAGAGGGCACACTCGCCAGCGATGAAGTGCGCTTCCGCCTCGTTGCCGCGACCATGGTAGGTAAAGAGTCCGGAGCGTGCCCAGGCGCTGAGAAGCGACACGTGCCGGAGCATGAACGTGGTGTTGAAGGTCAGTTGGGCGTCGGTGCCGTCCATGCCATTGGATCGACTGGCAAAGGCCTCGTCATGCCAGGCACCGAGGTTCTCGACATGCACCCAGGACTGCCAGTCGGAGGTGTATCCGCACGGTGTTGCGGCCTTCTCTTGCAGCGCCAGTGTCATGGCCTGGACGTCGCGCCAGGTGCGTGGTGCCCCATCCGGTGGCAGACCGGCGCGGCGCAGCGCGTCGCGATTGATGTAGAGCACGGCGGTCGAAGCGGTGAACGGCAGCGCATCCAGACGCCCGCCGGCTTCACCCAGATAGCTTGCCAGCCCGGGCAGGAAATCATTGCTGTCGATCGACTCGTGGCTGCTGGTCAGCACTTCATGCAGCGGGCGGATACGACTTCGGTCGGTGAGCAGGCTGGCCGTCATCACCACATCGGCTTGCACGATGTCGGGTCCGGCCGGGGAATGACTGGCTGCCAGCGCCATGGCCAGGGTCGAATCGGCATTACCCTTGTATTGCGGCAAGACCATCACCTGGTTCTGCGAACGGTTGAACCGCGAGACGAGTGTCTCGAGCGTTTCGGCTGCAGTGCCGGTGACCGAGTGCCACAACGTGACTTCGACGGCATGCGCGTTTGCCGCCACCAGGAACGACAGGACAAGGGCGGTGGCGATCGCTGTGGAACCTGCAAGGGCTCGCACACGTTGCCATGCCCCTCTGGCTTCGGTCGGCGCTGGCCAGCCAAGCATCGGCCGGTGTGAGGGGCCTGACTGGCGGGTCTTGGTCATCGGCCGTGTGCCATCGATTGTGTGTTGCAGGTGTAGAGTGAGACAGTGTACGCAAGCTGCATGGCCACGATGTGTCTGATGATCCTGAATTTACGCTGCCTGCCTGGTCGATTCGCTGGCTCGAGTCATGCGCCTCGACCAGCGACGAGTTGAGACTCGCTGCGCGCTCCGGGGCAGCGTCGGGGCTTGTGCTGGCAACCACCTGCCAGAGCGCGGGGCGTGGCAGGCGTGGACATGCCTGGGTGAGTGAGCCCGGAGAAGGGCTCGCTTTCAGTGCGCTGTGGCATGCCCCTATCCCCGCCGACCGGCTGGGCTGGGTAGCGCTGGCCGCAGGCGTCGCGACTGCGGCCGCGATCGAGGCGCAGGGTGCCGGCGCCATCCAGTTGAAGTGGCCCAACGATCTTCTCCACGGTGGCGCGAAGCTGGGCGGAATACTCGTTGAAACCGTGGCGGGTGCAGCACCTCCGGGTCATACGGCGGTATCGATCGGCATCGGCATCAATCTGGCGGGTGGTGATCGTCTTGCCCGCTCGCTCGGGCGCGCGGTCACCGATCTGGGCGCCTGTGGTGAGCGCGGCGGCGGTGGCAGTGGTGGCGCTCTGGTTGAGCCCCAGGTGCTCACTGCCGCGATACTGCGGGCGCTCGATGCATGGCTGCGCGTGCTCGCGGCGGGCGAGGTCGTTGCGCTGCAGGACGCGTGGTCTTCGCGCGATGCGCTCTCGGGGCGGGCCGTGAGCATCGAACAGGGGGCACATCGCCTCGAAGGCATTGCCTGCGGACTGGCCCCGGACGGTGCCTTGCAGGTACGCACGCCGGGAGGGTTGCAGCGTGTGCATGCCGGTGAGGTCTCGATCGGAGCGCTCGCCTCGTGATCCTGCTCATCGACTCGGGCAATACCCGGCTCAAGTGGGGGCTTGCGGTCGCGAGCAGGCCGCTCGCCTCTGTCGAGTGGTTCGCCAATGGGGTCCTCGCCCAGGACGCGCTCGAAACCCTTGCGGCAGCCTGGCAGGGCTTGCCCCGGCCCGAGCAGGTGATGATTGCCAATGTAGCGGGTCCTCGGGTTGCGCGGTCCATCGAGACGGCCTTGAGCACGATCGATCCCCTGCTCGGTGCACGCCGTGTCTGGTTTGCGCCAGGCGAGAAGCGGGCGGGCTTGCGCAATGGCTATGCCGACCCGCGTCAATTGGGCACCGATCGCTGGGCTGCTGCCATTGGGGCATGGCATCGCCTGGGCTCGAGCGCCCTGGTCGTGAGTGCAGGTACCGCTACCACGATCGACGCCATCGGCCCTGATACGACGGGTCAGGCAGGTGGGCTACCGGGCGGTGAGTGCGGGGGGCAAGGGGGTGGTCAAGGGGGTGGTCAAGGGTGCGATGAAGGGGGCGATGAAGGGGGCGATGAAGGGGGCGATCAGGGCGGTGTCTTCAGGGGCGGGATGATTGTGCCCGGCCTTGCCATGATGCGGCGCGCTCTGGGAGAGGGCACGGCCGGGCTGGGGCTGCAGTCCGGGGCTTTCGCCCCTTGGCCGCGCAGCACCGCCGATGCGATCGAAACCGGCTGCCTCAATGCCCAGGTGGGGGCCATCGAGCGAGCGCGCCTCCAGCTCGGCTCGGCCACACCCGTGGTACTGACCGGTGGCGCCGCCGCCGCGCTGGTCGCATTCATCGCACCGCCGCTGATCGTGGCGCCCCTGCTCGTGTTGGAAGGCTTGCTCGTGGCCGCCTCCGATCGATCTGGCCAAGCGGCCTGAGCCGGGTTGGGGCGGCGTGTGTCAGGTCGACCCTGCCTGCTCCGCCGCTCCTCAGCCGCGGATGCGTCCGAGGAGCGCAGTTGTCGAGCGTTCATGCTCGAAGGCGATCGCGTGTACCGAGCCGCCCCAGCCCATGACCTGCGCAGCACCGACGATCTTCTCCGGGCTCCAGTCGCCGCCTTTCACCAGAATCTGCGGCCGACATTGGAGAATCCGCTCGATCGGGGTGTCCTCTTCAAACCAGGTCACCAGATCGACGCAGCCCAGCGAGGCCATCAGCGCGGCACGGTCCTCGAGCGTGTTGATCGGGCGGTCGGCACCCTTGCCCAGCCGGCGCACTGAAGCATCGCTGTTCAGCGCCACGACCAGGCTTGCCCCCAGCGCACGAGCGCGCGCCAGATAGGTCACATGGCCGCGATGCAGGATATCGAATACCCCGTTGGTAAATACCAGCGGGTGCGGCAGCAACGCAGCCCGAGCAGCCAGAGCGTGCGGCGGACAGAGTCGTGATTCGAAATCGGGCGGCAGCAGTTTCACGGGCACGATTCTAGCCTCGTGCCTCGGCTTTGCGCAGCGTGCGCCAGGTTTCGAGTGCGGCACCGACTTCGTCAAGCCGGCCAAGCACGCTCACTCCCTCGATCGGTCGCCGGGTGAGCGCCGGGTTGCCCCCGCCGGCCCATATGCTTACCCGGGCAGGCAGCCGGGCGCGCAGTTCGGTGAGGCCCTCGACCAGATGGTTTGAGGAGAAGGCCGCGCTGAAGGACAGGGCGACGATGTCCACTTCGTGACCCTGCGCAGCCCCGACGATGTCGTCAAGGGGGGTCTGGGTGCCCAGCGAGATGCAGGCCGCGCCGTTGCCGCCCAGCAGTGCCTGCACCATGAGGATGCCCAGCGCGTGCTGCTCATTGGGGAACGTGGTGAGCAGCACGCGCGGCGAGCGATCGGTGGCCGGAATCCCGCTGATTGCCCCGCGCAGGAGCGACTGGGTGGCTTCAGTATAGAGGTGCTCTTCATAGACCTCGATGTACCCGCGCATCCAGGCAACACCGACGTGATAGTTCAGCGGTGCAATGGTGTCGAGAATGAAGCGCTCGAGGCCCTCGCGAACGAGGATCTGGGCAAGTACCGCATGCAGTTCGCTGGCCCGATGCGATTTCACCAGGTCGATCAGGACGCGAAGCGCGGGCGGGGTCTCGGCTTCTCCGAGAGTGTCGGCCAGTTTGCGAAGGTCGCCGCTAGGGAGATCGACGATCTTCCCGGGCCGGTAACCGCGATCGATCAGACGCTTGAGCAGACGCAGTTTTTCGACATCGGCCTCGCTGTACATGCGCTCGCCGTGCTCGTCGCGGATCGGGCGAGGAAAGCCATAACGTCGTTCCCATACGCGCAGTGTGTCCTTGGACAGGCCCGCATTGCGTTCGACCGCACCGATGTTGTACCCGCTCGTGGCAAGGCTCTTTTCGGAAACTGTCATGGACATCTCCTGCGGAAAGAAGGGCTGCTTGATGAATATGCTGCAAATCCGGCGTTGCAGCCTTTGTTTGTCCAGGACAAACGATAACACTGTTGTACACTAAGTTTCGCGTTTGTGCGCGGCAGCACGGTCGGAATCGGCCGACGGCCCGCTCAGCACCACTCGGGGTCCGCCAATTGCAGTCCGGCAGACAGATCGTCAAGCAACAAACGCGCCCGGTTGCTCGCGGGCCGCAGTCCACGGCGCTCGACCTTGTCGATGGGCCCCTTTGGAGAGGAGATCGTCCTATGAATGCACCCGATCGTGGCTTGTTGCCTGACGTTCAGGCTTTTGCTGATACCCGTGCCATCGCCATTGATCGCGTCGGCGTGAAATCGGTGCGGCATCCCGTGCGGGTGCTGCTGCAGGATGGATCCGTCCTCGCGACCGTGGCGGTGGTCGGCATGTACGTCCACCTGGACGCGGCGGTGAAGGGAACGCACATGTCGCGTTTTCTGGACGTGCTGCAGTCCCACGACGAAGCGCTGTCACTGGACTCGCTGCGCGCGCTCTATCGCCACATGCTCGGACGGCTGGAGGCCATCGGTGGCCATCTGGAATTGAGCTTTCCGCTCTTTCTGCGCAAGGCCGCGCCGGTATCGGGCGTAGAAAGCCTGATGGACTACGACGTGACCTACCGCATTGCAAGCGTGCCGGGCGCCGAACCGGAAACCACGGTGCGCATCCTTGCGCCAGTCACCAGCCTGTGTCCGTGCTCGCGCGAAATATCCGCCTATGGCGCGCACAACCAGCGCTCGCACATCATTATCGAGGCCATTGCCAGTGGTACCCTCGCGGCCGAAGATCTGATTCGAATCGCCGAGGAGCAGGCTTCGTGTCAGTTGTGGGGCTTGCTCAAGCGTCCAGACGAGAAGTATGTGACCGAATTTGCCTACGATCATCCGAAGTTTGTCGAGGATCTGGTCCGCGACGTGGCCACCGCGCTGGAGCATGACGAGCGCGTTCTTGCCTACAGTCTGTCGTCGGAGAACTTCGAGTCGATTCACAACCATTCGGCCTACGCCGAAATTGTTCGTGACAAGCGCAAGAGCGGTGCCGCTGCATCGCTGCCTGCTGCGCAGGTGTCCCCCCTGATCCGATGAAGATTGCCGTCGTCGGCTCCGGCATTTCCGGACTGGCGGCAGCCTGGCTGCTCTCCACGCGCCATGCGGTGACCTTGTTCGAGGCGGGGTCTGCGCCCGGTGGACACACCCACACGGTCGATGTCGAGGTGGAGGGCACACCGATTGCGGTTGATACCGGGTTTCTGGTGTTCAACCGGGTGACCTATCCGAATCTGGTCGCGCTCTTCGAGACACTCGAGGTGCCGGTGGTTGCCAGCGACATGTCCTTGAGCGTGAGCCTGAGCGAAGAAGATATCGAATGGTGTGGCAGCACGCTCGCCAGTCTCTTCGTGCAACCGCGCAATCTCGTGCGCCCGCGCTTCCTGGGCATGTTGCGTGATGTACTGCGATTCAATCGCCTCGCTCGTCGCGCCGCGCAGACGGCGGCCGCCCAGCCCCTGGCCACCCGGCGCGGCAGTGGCGCTCTGCCCGCTGCCGATCACGACCTCACCCTGGGCGATCTTTTGCGCCGCGAGGGTTTTGGTCGAGCCTTTCGCGACTGGTATCTGCTGCCGATGGCAGGGGCGATCTGGTCCTGTCCGACGGCGACGATGCTCGACTACCCGTGGCTGCCGTTCGCCCGCTTCTGCGCCAATCATGGCCTGCTGCAGATCACCGATCGACCCCAGTGGTACACCGTGGCCGGCGGCGCCCGGGGCTATGTCGAGCGCATCCTCGCGCGCCTGGCCGATGTGCGCTGCAACAGCGCCGTGCGACAGGTGCAGCCACTGCCATCGATCGCCAGCGGTGAGCCCGCTTGCGTCGAAGTGCGTACCGATCAATCGGTCGAGCGTTTTGATCAGGTGGTTCTGGCCTGTCATTCCGATCAGGCCCTCGCGCTGCTCCCGCAGCCCGGGGAGGGCGTGCGCGAGGTCCTGTCGGCGTTCGGCTGGCAAGCCAATGAGGTGGTGCTGCACACCGACACCGCCTTGCTGCCGCGTCGGCAAGGGGCCTGGGCTGCCTGGAACTATCTTGCCGGCCGCTCGGGCGCAAATGGCGTGCCGGTGGGGGTCAGTTACCTCATCAACCGCTTGCAGCCCTTGCCGGTGCGCACACCCGTGGTGGTCACCCTGAACCCGCCGCGTGCGCCCGATCGGTCGCGCGTCCTGCGACAACTCACCTGGCATCATCCGGTATTCGGTCCGTCGTCGGTGGCCGCGCAGAAGGCGCTGCCGGCGCTGCAGGGGCGCAACGGCCTCTGGTTTGCGGGGGCCTGGACCGGACATGGTTTTCATGAAGATGGCTTGCGCTCGGCGCTGGCCGTCGCCAACGGACTGGGGGTGAGGGCGCCCTGGCAAACGACCGCCCCGTCCATCCGGTGAGCGCACAGAACGCATCTGAGCTGCATTCAGAAGCACTGGCCCCCACGCCGATGCTGATGCAGGGTCGGGTGATGCATCATCGACTGCGCCCCCGCGAGCATCGGTTTGTCTATCCGATGTGCTATCTGCTGCTCCCCGCAAACAACCTTGCGGCCCTCTCTGGCGGTGTGTTCTCGGTAGGTCGGCCCAATCTGTTCAGCCTGCGACTTGCCGACTATGGCGCGCGCGATGGCAGTGATCCGCTGCTCTGGGTGCGTGCACGCCTGGCCGAAGCCGGTCTGGAGCGAGCCGATGGCGCGGTCACCCTGCAAACGCTGCCGCGGGTGCTGGGCTACGCGTTCAACCCGGTGAGCTTCTGGTTCTGTCACGACCGCGCAGGTGCTCTCCAGGCGGTCGTCGTCGAAGTGAACAATACCTTTGGCGAGTGGCATGCCTATGTGCTCGGGCATCGCGAGGCGCGGCCCATTGGTGATGGCGAGACGATCGATGCGACCAAGTCGCTGCATGTCTCGCCGTTCAATCAGGTCGAGGGTGGGTACCGCTTCCGTTTCCATCTTGCCCCGGGCGAGACGCGCGTTGCAATCGACTACGCCGATGCGCAAGGCGATCTGCTGCATACCAGCATCACCGGACGCACGCTGGGTTGGGGCAACGGTAAACTGCTCGCCGCCCTCGTGCGCTCGCCGGCAATGGCTGTCGCGGTCATTGTCAGAATCCACTTTCAGGCTCTCGTGCTGTGGTTGCGTGGTGTGGGCATCCATCGCAAACCGCCGCCCCCTGCCAAACCGGTTACCCGCTCGTCATGAACTCCGTTCCCGAAGATCGCTCTGCCGCAAGCTCTGGCCATTCCCTGCGCGAACGCCGGCCCTGGGCAGCCCGTGTCGTGCTCGCCCTGCTCGGGCGGCTCGAGGGTGGGCGCCTCACCGTTCATCTGCCCGATGGGTCGCGTTGCACCTGCGGTAGCGGGCCCCTCGAAGCGCACCTCACGGTGCGTCAGTGGCGTGTGTTCAGTGCCGTGCTTCGCTCAGGCGATGTCGGCCTGGGGCGCACTTACATCGATGGCGACTGGGACTCCGAGGATATCGCCGGCCTGCTGGTGTTGCTGGCGCGCGGGCGTGACGCCATCGACCGACTGGTCTACGGCGGGCGCATGGGCGGACTGCTCCTGCGTATTCGCCATCTGCTCAATGCCAACACCCGTCGGGGTGCCCGGCGCAACATCCTCGCCCATTACGATCTGGGCAACGCCTTCTATCGTCTGTGGCTTGATCCGTCGATGACTTATTCGTCGGCGTTCTTCCAGGGGGATCGGACGCAATCCCTGGAATCGGCACAGCGTGCCAAAGTGGGACGCGCACTCGATGAACTGGGCGTCGGGTCAGGCCAGCGCGTGCTCGAAATCGGCTGTGGCTGGGGTACTCTGGCGATCGCGGCAGCAAGTCGTGGCGCGCAGGTTACCGGCATATCGCTCTCGGATGCCCAGACGGCCTGGGCACGTTCGGCAGCGGCAGTGGCTGCGTGTGCTGATCGCGTCGACTTTCAGATCCGTGACTATCGCGATGTGAGCGAACGCTTCGATCGCATCGCCTCGATCGAAATGATCGAGGCCGTTGGCGAGCGTTACTGGCCGCGCTACTTTGCCGCCATTCGGGGGGCGCTCCAGGACACGGGCAGGGCGCTGGTTCAGGCGATCACCATCGGCGATCGCTATTTCCAGGCCTATCGCCGCGGTACCGACTTCATCCAGCAGTACGTCTTTCCGGGCGGCATGCTGCCCAGCCCCTCGCGTCTGGCCGCCGAGGCAGCGTCGCAGGGCTTGCGCATCGAGCGCTCACTCAATTTTGGTGGCGACTATGCCGAGACGCTGCGACGGTGGCGCGCGACTTTCCTGAGCCAGGAGCAGGCGGTACGCGCACTGGGCTTTGATACCGCCTTCATGAGATTGTGGGTGTTTTACCTTGCCTACTGCGAGGCTGGGTTCGACGCCGGCATCTGTGACGTTGGTCAGTTCACTCTGGTGCCTTCTGGGCCGGCGCAGTTTCAGGCGCAACCGGGATGATCTCGAACAGGCGCACCACGCGGGAGACATCGCGAGTCGTGGAGGCAATGCGCCCGGCACTGTCGGCCTCGGCGCGTGTCACCAGGCCCATCAGGAAAACCGCGCCGCGGTCCGAGTTCACCCGCACATGGAGCGGATTGAAGACGCCATTGCCGACCATGCGGGCTTTCACCTGCGTGCTCATCAGGGCGTCGTCGGGCAGGCCTGATTCGCGCAGCGGATCGAACACCACCACTTCGTTGAAGACCTGTCGAACGCCCTCGATGCTGGCCACCGATCGGGCGGCCTGATCGCGCACTGCAGGGGTACGTGCCTGTCCGGTGAGGAGCACCTGTCGATTGAAAGACACGGTGCTGATCCGGATGTCGTTGCCCAGTTGTCCCAGCCGCCCGGCGGCCGCGAGTTCGATGCGCTGGTCGGCCAGCACGGTGTCACTGGTACGTCGGTCGTTTGCGACATAGGCAACGCCGCCCATCCCGCCGATGAAAAGCGCAGGCACGCAGGCGGACAGCAGCGTGGAGGCTGCAATGAGGGCGGTAGCGAGAAATCGTGCGGCACTCGGGGTGCAGCGCATCCGGTGGCAGGCGATCGGGATCATCATGGATCAGGCATCCGGTAGGGAAACGAGCACCGAGTGTAGCGCGCTGGTACTGCATCTGCAGCGGCCGGTGTTGCCCGGGCGCCTTGTTGGCGCAAGCGGTGCTCTAGCGCAGGAGGATCTCGACATCGAAGGCGAACCGTCCGGGCCGTGTGCCCGGGTGGGGGTAGATGCGCGCGCTCAAGCGCTCGCCTCGATCGAGGGCCCAGGCCACTGCGTCGTTGTCGCGTCGCGGCAGATAGCCCAGGGCGATGTCACGCCAGTCGACCCGGATCGCGCGGGCATCGTGCGGATTGGCCGCTTCGCGCACCAGTTCGACCGCGCTGCCAGGCTCGATCGATGACCACACCGGCGGGCCGGCATGATGCCTCAGGCCCGCCACTCTGGAGCGCTGAACGATGAGCGCAGCACCGTGCCTGCCTGAAGCGGTGGGGCTGGCGATCTGCGCAACAGGAGAGGGGGCCGTTGTGACCGTGGTGGCCGCGCGGCCTGATACGACGGCGCCCGCTGTTGCGATCAAGCCCGTGCAGAAGGCTGCAATGGTTGCAGCCCTGGATCGCCCGTTCATCGCGCCTCGCATCGGAAGGCATCACGCAGCCACACGATGGTCCCTTCTGACCCATCAATCAGCACTGCATCGAACCGGCATGGCAGCATGCGGCCACCGAGCCAGGCCTGCGCAGCCGCGACGATGCGGCCCTGTTTGCGTGCCGTGATGCTCGCGGCAGCGCCGCCGAAGTGGTGGCTCGAACGCTTGCGCACCTCGATGAAGAGCACCGTGTCGCCCTCGCGTCCGATCAGGTCGATCTCGCCGCAGCGCCGACGCACATTGCAAGCGAGAATTTCCACGCCGAGCGCGCTCAGGTGCGCTGCTGCGCGCATCTCGGCACAGCGGCCGATTGAAGGGCTCTGTCGTCCCATCGGGTTACCATTGGTTCATGTCGAACTCAAGCGTAGACCCTGCCACCCTCTACGTGGTGGCCACCCCGATCGGCAATCTTGCCGACATCACGGCGCGCGCCTGTGCGGTGCTGGCCGCTGTCGATGGCATTCTTGCCGAGGACACGCGGGTCAGTGCAACCCTGTTGCGACACCACGGCATTGCAACGCCGGTGAGCGCGCTGCATCAGCACAACGAAGCGCGCCGTGGCGCCCGGATCATCGAGCGGCTGGCGGCTGGTGAATCGTTTGCACTCATCTCCGACGCCGGCACGCCGGGTATTTCGGATCCGGGGGCGCATCTGGTGCGCGAGGTGCGCGCTGCAGGCCATACGATCGTTCCGATTCCGGGCCCGAGCGCGCTCACCGCAGCGCTGTCGGTGGCCGGCATCGAAGGGCCGGTGCTTTTTGCCGGCTTTTTGCCGGCGCGTGCCGCTGCACGACAGGCCAGCATCAAGACCTTCGAGTCGGCTCGTCTCGCCTGGGTGGTGTACGAGTCCCCGCATCGGCTCGTGGCCCTGGTCGATGATCTTGTGGCGAGCCTGGAGCCAACCCGAGCCGTGATCATCGCGCGCGAACTCACCAAGCGCTTCGAGTCGGTGGTGCGCCTGCCGATCGCCCAGTTGCCTGCCTGGCTCGCGGCCGATTCGAATCATGTGCGCGGCGAGTTCGTGGTGGTGATCGAGGCCTGTGCCCAGACAGCCGCCGACGAGATCGGCACGACGGCGTTTCCCGTCCTCGATGTGCTGCTCGAGGAACTCTCGCTGGCCCAGGCCGTGCGGCTTGCCCAGAAGATCACCGGTGCGCGCCGCAACGATCTGTATGCCCATGCATTGCAGCGTCAGCATGCGGCCGGTGAATCGACCGGTGAATCGACCGGTGACACCAGCGACACCGCTGATAACGCAGATGCTGATGGGACAGACCGGTGAGGGGCCTCGGCCAGACCCGCTGCCTGATCCTCCCCTTGCGAGTCCCCTCCCGCGCGGCGCCTTGAGACGCGATCTTCCTGAACCCTGATGCCTGCCTTGCCCCTCACTCCGAGCCCCTGATGCCCCAGACCCTCGTCTTGCGCCGCCCCGATGACTGGCATATCCATCTGCGTGATGGCGCCGCCCTTCTTTCGCTGGTGCCGGCTGCGGCCCGACAATTCGCACGTGCCATCGTGATGCCCAACTTGCGGCCACCGGTAACCACTGTGCAAGCCGCACTTGCCTATCGCAATGCGATCATGGCGGCCGTTCCTGCCGGCATGGCATTCGAGCCGCTGATGACCCTTTATCTCACCGACAATACCTCGGCCGATGAGGTGGCCAGGGCTGCTGCCAGTGATCACGTTCATGGCATCAAGTACTACCCGGCCGGGGCAACCACCAACTCCGAGTCAGGGGTGACCCGCATCGAACGGGCCAGTGCAGCCCTCGAGGCCATGGAGCGCCACGGGCTGCCGCTGCTGATGCACGGCGAGGTTACCGACCCGGCCATCGACATCTTTGATCGTGAGCGGGTGTTTCTCGACACGGTGCTCGAACCGCTGCGGCGGCGCTTTCCGAGCTTGCGCATCGTGCTCGAGCACATCACCACGGCCGAGGCTGCAGCTTTCGTCACCGAGGCAACCGGGCCTGTTGCCGCGACCCTGACGGCACAGCACCTGCTGCTCAATCGCAACGCGATCTTCGATGGCGGTATCCGGCCCCATGCCTACTGCCTGCCGGTCCTGAAGCGCGAGTCCCATCGTCAGGCACTTCTGGCTGCCGCCACCAGCGGCAATCCCCGCTTCTTTCTCGGCACCGACAGTGCGCCGCACACCCGAGCCAACAAGGAATCGGGCTGCGGTCACGCCGGTGTCTACAGTGCGCATGCAGCGATCGAACTCTATGCCGAGGCCTTCGAGGCGGCAGGCGCGCTCGATCGGCTCGAGGCTTTCGCCAGTCTCAACGGACCCCGCTTCTACGGACTCGCGGCCAACGAAGGGCAAGTAACCCTCGAGCGCCTCGACTGGACCGTCCCTGCAAGCTACCCGATGGGCGATGACACCGTGGTGCCGCTGCGTGCCGGGCATACGCTGCACTGGCGACTTGTCTGATCCGGACGCCTCGATCGGGGCGCTGACACACTCGCCGCTGCATGAGTCGATCGCGCACTGGCTGCATCGATTGCCCGCCGGGCGTTTTCCCTCGGTCGAGGATCTCGATGCGCTGGCTGCGGAGGTGCCGGCGCTGCCACCGGGCTTTGGTTTCGATGTTGCCCACCACGCTCTGACGGCCGCGGCCTACGAGCGCGGCATTGCGATATCCGGCCGGGTGCCGACTCGTCATGGCGATTGGCATGACCTTTTCAACGCGCTGGTCTGGCTGAGCTTTCCGCGTCTGAAACTCGCACTCAATCGTATCCATGTGCGGGCACTGGCCGATGACCGTGCCGGTGCCGTGCAAGCCGCAGGTCGCGGTGCACTGCGTGACCTTGCCACCTTGATCGACGAGAGCGGCCTGGTGCTGGCCTGCGACGACCCGACGCTGGTGCAGGCACTGGCCACCCGCGCATGGCGTGAATTGTTTGTCGACCGGCGTACAGCGGTCTGTCGGTCGATGCACTTCCTCACCTGTGGCCATGCGGTTCTCGATCGGGGTCGGCGCCCCTGGAAGGGACTCACCGCACGGGTGCTGGTGCTGCCAGTCGAGCAGACCTTTGTCGATCTTGATCGCACCGCGCGGCTTGCCTTCGTTGACGAGGCGGCTGCACGATGGATCGAAGGCGAGGCGGCCGCGCGCCTCGGTACCCGGGGCTTGCTGCATCTGCCGGTGCTGGGCATTCCGGGCTGGTGGGGCGCCAATGCCAATCCGACCTTTTATGACGACCCGCAGGTGTTTCGCGGCACGCTGCCAGGGCGGTGAGTACAATCGACCTTGAAGTCGGCCAGGCGATCGCTGTCACGCAGGTTTTGGCGGGGCAGAGGAAAGTCCGGGCTCCAAAGGGCAGGATGCCGGCTAACGGCCGGACGCCGTGAGGCGATGGAAAGTGCAACAGAGAGCAGACCGCCGATGGCCCGGGGACGCTTGCGTGTCCGGGATCAGGCAAGGGTGAAACGGTGGGGTAAGAGCCCACCGCAGGCGTGGCAACACGGCTGGCATGGTAAACCCCATCCGGAGCAACACCGAATAGGCGGACGATGAGGCTGCCCGCTGAGTCCGCGGGTTGGTGGCTAGAGCGGCACGGTAACGTGTCGCCCAGATGAATGATCGTCCTCGACAAAACCCGGCTTAACGGCCGACTTCAATCTTGATGCGAAGGGCCCGCCATCCTGTGATGGCGGGCCCCGAGCGAGCGCTCGACTTCATCCACGGTGATCTCGCGCATGCAGCGGAAATGGCCCGGTGCGCACGTGCGGGCATAGCACGGGCTGCACTCGATCGCATGCCATATCAGGTGGGCCTGCGCATCCAGCGGCGGTGTGTGTTGCGGGCTCGACGAACCGTACAGCGCGACAAGTGGCCGACGCAGTGCTGCTGCAACGTGCATCAAGCCCGAGTCATTGGCGACAACCACGCTTGCCAGCGACATCAGGTCGATGGCCTCGCCCAGTCGGGTGTGTCCGCACAGGTCCAGGAGACTGGCGCGCCTTGCAGGGTCGGTGGCTGCGATCACGGCTTGTGCGATCGGCTGGTCACGCGCCGAGCCGAAAATCCATACCTGGGCGCCCTGGGCTACCAGCCGACTGGCCAGGGCACCAAAGTGTTCGGGCGGCCAGCGCTTGGCAGGCCCGTACTCGGCGCCCGGGCAGATGGCCACGACCGCTCGCTCGCTCGAGAGCCCGAGACGCGTGAGTGCGGCCTGGCGCGTCGCGGTATCAACCCGAAGCCGAGTGGTGGGCAGGGGCCGCTCCAGGGGCGTGCCGGGCATCTCGGCCAGTTGCGCATAGCGCTCGGCCATCAGCGGCAGCAGGTCGGCATCGAGCCGATGTCGGCGATTGATGAGCCCCAGTCGCGATTCGCCCGTGAACCCGATGCGCAGCCCGATGCCAGCCAGCCAGGGGATCAGCGCCGATTTGAAACTGTTGGGCAGTACCCAGGCCGCGTCATGATCCGCGCGTGCGATGGACCGTGCCAGCCGGTAGCGGTGACCGAGTCGCAGATCGCCATGCCCGAGTCCGCTCGGTATCACCGAGGCGATCTCGGGCATGCGCTCGATGAGGGGCGCGGTCCAGTCGGGGGCCAGCGCATCGAGGGCGATGCCCGGATGTCGTGCGTGAATGCGTGCGAGCAGCGGCTGCGCAAGCAAGGTGTCGCCAATCCACGAGGGCATGACGACCAGTGCCCTGCGCAACACCATCGGGTCGGGGTGGCGTGGTTCGGTCGTCACGGCCCGACCTGCGCGCTCGATGTCAGGACGCTCTGCTCAGTGCCCGTGCGGCAACTCGCCGTTGAACACGTAACGCGTACCACAGTAAGGGCAGCGTGCCTGGAGTCCGGCTGAGCCCGGCTGCGCGGCCAGTTTAAGGAACACCCGAGGGTGACTGCTCCAGGCCTGCATGTGCGCGGTCGGGCAGTGCAGGGGCAGGTCGGCAGCAGTCACTTCAATCGTTGACGCACCCGTCGCAGGGTCGGTCATGGGCAGGCACTCCTGGGCGGGTCGGGAAGGTCGGGTCTCAGGCCTTTGCGGCCTTGCTGCGCGGCGCAGGCTTGGTGGCCGACGTGTCTGCTGCGGTCTTGCCGGCAGCCTTCTTGCTTGTCTTCTTGCCGCCCTCCTTGCTGGCGCTCGCCTTGCCGCCTGCGGCCTTTGCCTTCACCGGCGTCAGCCATTCACCATAGGTGCTGTTGCGGCCTTTCACCACGTCGAAGAACGCCTTTTGCAGCCTCGCCGTGATCGGGCCGCGTGCGCCGCTGCCGATGAGGCGGTTGTCCAGTTCCCGCACCGGGGTCACCTCGGCCGCGGTGCCGGTGAAGAACACCTCGTCGGCGATGTACAGGTCATCGCGCGTGATGCGCCGTGCCTCGACCTTGTAGCCCATGTCGTTGGCCAGGCGGATGATCGATCCGCGCGTGATGCCGATGAGGGCCGAGCTCAGTTCGGGTTCATAGAGCACACCGTCCTTCACCATGAACAGGTTCTCGCCCGAGCCCTCGGCTACGAAGCCGTCGACATCGAGCAGCAGTCCCTCGTCATAGCCATCCTGGGTTGCTTCGAGGTTGGCGAGGATGGAGTTGGCGTAGGTGCCGGAATACTTGGCCCGGCACATCGATACGTTGACATGGTGGCGAGCAAACGACGAGGTCTTCACCCGGATGCCTTTCTCGAGCGCTTCTTCGCCCAGATAGGCGCCCCAGGGCCAGGCAGCAATGGCCACGTGCACCTGGGCGCCGCGCGGCGATACGCCCATCTTTTCCGAGCCGTAGAAGGCGATCGGGCGGATGTAGCATTCGTCGAGCTTGTTGGCACTGATCACCTCGAGCTGCGCCGCCATCAGTTCCTCGGCGCTGTAGGGGATCTTCATCATGTAGATGTGGGCTGAATTGAGCAGTCGCTGCGTGTGTTCGCGCAAGCGGAACACGGCGCTACCCGTTTTCGTCTTGTAGGCGCGAACACCCTCGAAAACGGCCAGGCCGTAATGCAGCGAGTGGGTGAGGACATGCGTGTTCGCCTGGCGCCACGGCACCATCTTGCCGTCATACCAGATGAAACCGTCGCGATCGGCCATCGACATGGGTCGGATCTCCAAACTGAGCCGGGCCTCCAGTCACGAGCGCTGGGGCTGCCGGGCAAACACCCCGACTGGAAGCCAGTGGTGCTGTGCAAGCGCGTAATTGTAAGCCATCAGGCGCGGCCTCCCGCAGTCAGCGTTCGCCAAGCGTCGCCTGCCACAGTGCCCGTGCGCATTGCGCCTGGCTGGCCACGCTGTCAAAGGGCACGCGTGCAGCAGGCGCTTCGTTCAGGCGCAGCGCATGCTGCAGCCGTCGCATCGCGCGGTAAGCGTCGGCGGCCCCCAGAGCCACCTCGGGCGCGATGAGACCGAGCTGGCCTGCTGCCTGCAGCAAGGCGATGTTGCCGCTGTTGGTGCACAGGCTCGGGTATTGGCCTGCGTGGGCCAGCACCAGATACTGCACCGCGAACTCGATGTCGATCATCCCGCCACGGCCATACTTGAGATCGAACAGACCGCTCGTGTTGGGGTGTGCCTGATCGATGCGCGTGCGCATCGCGCGGATCTCGACGGCAAGCGCGGCTGACTCGCGCGCTCGTGCAAGCACTTCGAGCCGCGCCGACTCGAAGGCTCGTCCCAGGGTCGGGTCGCCCGCGCAGAATCGGGCACGTGTGAGTGCCTGATGCTCCCAGGCCCAGGCGGCAGTGCGCTGGTAATCGCGGAATGCTTCGATGCCCGTCACCAGCAAACCTGCCTCGCCGTTGGGCCGAAGGCGCAAGTCGGTCTCGAAGAGGATGCCGGCTGCGGTGCGGCTGGAGAGCCAGGAACAGATGCGTTGCGCCAGCCGGGCGTAGTGCTCGACGGCGCGCGGGTCCTCATCCTCGAAGAGGAAGGCCAGGTCCAGATCCGAGGCGTAACCCAGTTCCTTGCCGCCCAGTTTGCCGTAGGCAATGACGGCAAAGCGAGGCGTGTCGCGGTGCCGACCATTCAGACGCTGCCAGCAGGCGGTGACCGTGGCTTCGATCACGGCATCGGCCAGTGCCGAGAGGTGGTCTGACAGATGTTCCAGGGTGAGTTCGCCGGCCAGGTCGCGTGTAAGTAGCCTGAACACTTCGGCGTGATGCATTTCGCGCATCACGTCCATGGCCCGTTCGGTATCACCCGCATGGGGCTCGATGGCAAGGCGCAGGTCGCGCGCGAACCGCGCCATGTCGGGTGCCGGTTGGTCGCGTGGCAGGATGATTTCGTCGAGCAGGGCCGGATGCCGTGTGAGGTAACCGGCTGCCCAGCTCGATGCCGCCATGATGTTGGCGATACGGCTCAAGAGGTCGGGCCGTTC
This sequence comes from uncultured Pseudomonadota bacterium, assembly GCA_903829815.1. GTDB lineage: Bacteria > Pseudomonadota > Gammaproteobacteria > Burkholderiales > SG8-39 > CAIXPL01. Next base: position 175,573 of record CAIKRR010000045.1, read on the forward strand.
GGTGAGCAGCGCGAGATAGGCGCTGCGACCCGCGATCGCTTCGATCAGGGTCAGCATGCGAGAGAGTGTCGTATCAGCGTCGGAGACACTTGCGCAGGCCGTGACCAGCCGGGGTGCCAAGGCATCCATGCGTGTCTGGCTGACAGCAGGTACGGTCCGGTAGCGAGTGCCCGAGCGCAGCGCCTGGAGTCGGCGCATCGATTCCTCGGGCTGCGTATAGCCCAGTGTGGCCAGCAGGGCCGCGCCTTCCTGATCGCCGCTCGAACCCTGCCACAGCGCTGACAGACGGGTCTCGAGTGCGCCAGGCTCGCTGGCGGTCTCCCCTGAAGGATCGCGCCCCAGCGTCGCCGCAAACACGCGCTCGACCGCCGCGCGCCGGCTTGCCAGGGCCTGCTCGAAGCTGGCGATATCTGCAAAACCCATGCCCCTGGCAATGATCAGCCGGTCTTCAGTCGCGGTTGGCAGGCTGTGGGTCTGGGCGTCGTCGAGATACTGGAGCCGGTGTTCGACGCGCCGCAGGAAATCGTAGGCGTCGAGCAAGGCTGCCGCTGTTTCGTCGTTGATGAGGGCGCGTGCGTTCAAGGCTTCGATGGCTGCGATGGTGGGCTGAACCTGCAGCCCGGGGTCGCGCCCGCCGCGAACCAGCTGGTGGGCCTGGGCAATGAATTCGATCTCGCGGATGCCGCCTGGGCCGAGCTTCACGTGATCGGCCAGGTCGCGGCGTCGTACCTCGGTACGGATTTGCGCGTGCAATGAACGCAGTGCGCCGATGGCATCGAAGTCCAGATAGCGGCGGAACACGAAACGTCGTGTCTGGGTCGCCAACTCTGCCACCGGGGCATCGGGCAAGGCCGCAACCACGCGTGCCTTGAGCCAGGCGTAGCGTTCCCACTCGCGCCCGTGGGTGATGAAGTAGCCCTCCAGGGCATCCAGGCTGGTGGCGAGCGGACCGCCATCGCCCCAAGGGCGAAGTCGCATGTCGACTCGAAAGACGCGCCCGTTGCTGGTCGCTTCATCCAGGGCCGCAATGATGCGCTGGCCCAGCCTGCGGAAGAATTCGCTGTTGTCCAGGGCCCGGTCGCCATCGGTCTGGCCCTCGGCCCCGTAGATGAAGACCAGATCGATGTCGGAGGACACATTGAGTTCGCGCCCGCCGAGCTTGCCCATGCCGACGACCATGAGCGACTGACGCACGCCCTCGGCACGGGGTGTGCCGAAGCTTGCCTCGAGTGAGGCGGTGCAGTGGCGCAGCGCCGCCGTCAGGCTCACCTCGGCCAGCGCAGTCATCGTCTCGTGCACTTCCTGCAATGGCGCGATGCCGCCAAGGTCGCGCGCGGCCAGCCGGATGAGAACCCGCGCCCGCAGTTCGCGCAGGACTGCGCCCAGTTGTTCCGTTTCGCCCAGTTGTTTCGTTTCGCCCAGTGCCCGCGCGTCGAGAAATCGCTGCATCGATTCGCGTGTCCACCCCGAGAAGCGGGCAAACGCGTGTTCCATCGCCCAGCCCGGGTGTGTCGCCAAGGCCCGGGAGGCAAAGCGGGATCCAGCCAAGGACAAGCCCGGGCCATCTGCCGAGAAGTCGCTTGTGTCAACGTCGTCGATCGGGTGTTGGCCGGCCATGGGGACCTTCGATCTACAATGAGCAATCTTCATTCTAGGACGGCCCGGCACCGGCCGTGTTGCTGATCCGCTCGTGACCGATTCTTTCAGACCGTCGCCCGAGGCCGATTCGCAGGCGGGCAAGCGCCTGTTTGCCCATGTGTCCGAGGGCCGGCGTGCGCTCTGGCGAGGTCTGCTCGCCAAGGGCGTGGCTGCGGTGGCGGTCGTCTGGATCGTGCTCGGACTGGCGATTGTGGGCGTGCAGCACTGGGTGTTGCCGCGCCTGTCCGAGCAGCGCATCGCGGTTGCCGAGTTCATCGGACGCGCGATCGGCGAACCAGTGACCATCGGCGCGCTGGAGGCCGAGTGGCGCGGGCTGAACCCGCAGGTGGCGATCAGCGAATTGCGCTTCCACGACAGTAACGGGGTGCTTGTCTTCGAGTTGCCGCGGGTCTCGGCCAGTGTGTCCTGGCGTTCGCTGTTTGCACTCGAGTTGCGCTTGAACAATCTCGTCCTCGAAAGTCCGGCGCTGCGCGTGGGGCGCAATCGCGATGGGGCGTTCTTCGTCGCCGGGGTGAACATGCCGGGCCCGGCGCCAGTCGGTGCAGGCCTGCGCAACTGGCTGCTGCGTCAGAGTGACGTGCTTCTGACCAGTGGTCGCGTCGATTGGGTCGACGAGCGTCGTGCTGCGCCGGTGCTGCATCTGGACGAGGTACAGTTTCGGCTTCGCAATCGACGCGGTGGTCGTCACGATGTTGCGCTCAAGGCGCGGCCACCTGCCCAGTTGGCCTCGCCGATCGACCTCAGGGGAAATCTGCGTGGCGAGAGCCTCGATGATCTCGAACACTGGACGGGTGACCTGTACGTCCGGTTCGAGCGGATCGATCTGGCGGCCTTTACGCCCTGGATCGATTATCCGGCTGAGGTCCGGACCGGGGCCGGCGCACTGACCGCCTGGGCGACCCTGAAGGACTCGCGCCTTGTGAGTGCGGTTGCCGACCTTTCGCTCGAGCAGGTGCGGGTTCACCTTGCCCCGGAAGCGCCCTGGTTCGAACTGGCCCGCTTGAGCGGTCGACTGACCGGCCGCGAGACCGCGACAGGCCGTGGGCCTTTCTCGTTCTTTGGTCAACGGTATGCGGGCTACCGCTTCGAAGCGAGCGATCTGTCGATTCAGCCCATCGGCGGCGAATTGACCGAGCAGGTGGACATCCTGCTCGACTGGCGCGGTGGCGAGCCGGCGCAGGCCGGCGAGGGCAGCCTGCGCATCAACCGGATCGATCTGGCGGCGCTCGTGCCGCTGGCGGGCGCGCTGCCCTTGCCCGCGGTCGTGCGTTCCTGGCTTGCCGAGGCCGTGCCGCGAGGCGTGCTGTCCGACCTTCAGTCGAACTGGTCGGGTTCGTTCGATGCCCCGACCCGCGGGCGACTCGGCACGCGATTCAGCGGGCTGGCTCTGCGTGCGCACAACGGGGTGCCCGGCTTCGAGCACCTCGAGGGCAGGCTCGATTTTGACGATCGCAGCGGCCATCTGCTGGCCCGGGGGCATGCATTCAGGATGAGTGCTGCCGCCTGGTTGCCGCAGGCGCCGACGATCGACTGGGATCGTATCGATCTCGATCTGACCTGGGAGGGCAATCTTGCCGCCAGGGCCGGGCCCTCGTCACTGCGCATCCTGCAGGCTGAAGCGTCCAACCGCGACCTCAGTCTGTCGGCCACCGGGCGCTGGTCGGCGTCGGGGAGCGCACCGGGCATGCTCGATCTTGCGATCAAAGTGCCGCGGGCTGAATTGCGTGCGCTCGATCGCTATCTGCCCGGGATGCCTCCTGACCTGCTCGATTGGCTGGGCAATGCCCTGCAAGGGGGGGCTCTCAGTGCTGGGCTCATACGCTTTCATGGCAACCCGCAAGACCTGGGCGCAGACCTGTCGCGCCTGGGCACGCAGGTCGATGTGCGGGCGCGGGTAGAGCACGCGGCAGTGCGCTTCCACCCCGAGTGGCCGCTCATCGACGAGGTAGCAGGCGTGCTGACGGTGCGCGATCGCGAATTGAAATTCATCGCCTCGCAGGCCCGCACGACCGGGGTTGCCCTCCATGATGCCCTGGTCCGGGTGCCGGATCTGGCCAGTCGCGCGCCAGCCTTGCTGGCCAGTGGTTATGCCGATGGCGAGACGCGTGAACTTGTGCGCTATCTCGCCCAGACGCCGCTCGGCGCGCCCATTGCTGCGCCCTTGCAGGGGATTGACATCGAGGGTCGTACCCGCATGGACCTGAAACTGGACGTGCCACTGCTCGATGCAACCCGAACCCGCGCCAGCGGCACGGTGCAGTTGTATGCCAATCGGGTGCAGTTTGCGAGCGACATGCCCCGGTTGACCGACCTGTCAGGCCGTGTCGATTTTACCGATGCGAGTGCGACCGCTCGTGGCGTCGGTCGATTCCTCGATGCGCCAGTGGCCTTGTCGGTGGCCTCGGGCCGGGAGGGCGATGTGTTGCTCTCCCTCGAGGGGACGGCGGGCGTTCGAGAAGCGGCTGCGGTCTGGCCTTTTCCCCTGGCTCAGCACCTGCACGGGCAGACCGCCTACCGGGCCGCGTTGCGCCTCACGCCTGCGGCGGTCGAGGTGACGATTGACAGCGATCTGAAGGGGGTGGCGTTTGCCCTGCCCGCACCGCTGCACAAGGCTGCGGGCGAATCCCTTGCCCTGCATGCGCGCCGGGTCTTCGACCCTGCCCATGCAAACGAAGGCGCCGGTGGGACGCTCGAACTCACCCTGGGGCAACGCATGGCGGTCGATGCCCGGTTTGCACCGGTCGTGGGCGTTCAAGGAGGTGGCGACCGGGTCGGGATCGCCCTGGGCAATGTACGCGCCACGGCCCCCGAGAACCCGGGTCTGGTCGTCGATGCAGTCCTCGATGCCATTGATCTGGACGCCTGGAACGGGCTGATCGAGGTCGGATCGGGCGCCCTCCAGCGCCCCGGTGGGGCGCTTGCTCCCGGACCCGAGTCAGCGCCCGAGCCAGCGCTCAAGGCAATCAATCTGCAGGCCCGCAGCCTGACTGCCTTTGGTCGCGTGTTACATCAGGCGCGTGTGCGGGCGCACCCGGCCGAGACTGGATGGACGCTGTCGATTGCCTCGGACGAAGCCACTGGCGATCTGTCGTGGAACCCGCGCCAGCAGGGCCACATTGCCGGCCACTTCAGTCACCTCGCGATCCCTGAGCCTGCGCTACCCGTAGCGACGGCCCCGCCGCGGGGCAGCGCCAGCCCTCGCCTGAATCAGCTTCCGGGGATGACCATCACGGCCGAGCGTTTCCGGTCAGGCGGACATGAACTGGGGCGCCTTGCGCTCGACGCCGCCAATGAGCCTGCCGGCTGGCGTATCGGTCGGCTCGAGGTGGTGGCACCCGAAGGCGCCATTCGTGCGCAGGGTTTATGGCGTCATCCGGGCACCGACGCCGAGGTCGATGCAAGCGTCCAGGTGTCCTTTGAAGACGGCGGGCGTTATCTCGCCCGACTCGGGCAGCCAGGCACCTTGAGCGGGGCGGCTGGGGTGCTCAAGGGCGATCTGCGCTGGCGCGGGGTGCCGTATGCGGTCGATTTTCCCAGCCTGTCCGGCCAGATGAGCCTGCAGGCCGGGCGCGGCCAGTTTCTTAAGGTGGAACCCGGCGTCGGGCGACTGCTCGGGGTGTTGAGTCTTCAGGCCCTGCCAAGGCGCATCGCCCTGGACTTTCACGACGTGTTCAGTGATGGCTTTGCCTTCGATCAGATCGAGGCGAGCGGCCCGGTCGACCGCGGTGTGCTCACCTTGCGTGATTTTCGCATGGGGGGGCCCTCGGCCTCGGTGCAACTGACCGGCAGCCTCGACCTGGCCAACGAGACCCAGAATCTGCACGCGCGGGTCATCCCGGAGGTGCGCGACAGCCTCGCGGCGGTTGCCGGCATCGCGTTGGTGAACCCGCTGGTGGGCCTGGGTACCTTCATCGCGCAGCGTCTGCTCTACGATCCGCTGGGCCTGCTCTTTTCCTATGATTACGACATCAGCGGTTCGTGGCGGGAGCCGCGGGTGGCATCGCATGTGGCCGGCCCCACGACGCCGCCGATGCGCACGGCAGTGCCTGCCAGGGAGTCCGGTCCATGAGTCCGATCACGGTTGCCGCAGTGCAGATGGTTTCGAGCCCGGTGGTATCAGAGAATCTGCGTACGGCCGGGCAGCTCGTGCGTGAGGCCGCCCACGCCGGCGCCCGCCTCGTCGTCTTGCCCGAGTACTTCTGTCTGATGGGGCGTCATGAAACCGACAAGGTCGCCGCCTGCGAGAGCCCCGGGCAAGGACCGATCCAGGACTTTCTGGCCGAACGGGCCGAGCGCGAGGCGATCTGGCTGGTAGCAGGCTGTGTGCCGCTGGCCTGCGATGATCCTGGCCGGGTGCGCAGTGCCTGTCTGGTCTACGGCCCCGACGGCCGCTGCCGGGTGCGCTACGACAAGATTCATCTGTTCAGCTTCGAGTCCGGTGCCGAGCGTTACCGCGAAGCCAACACGATCGAGCGGGGCGACACGCCGGTCGCGTTCGATCTGGAGGGCATGCGGGTCGGACTGTCGATCTGTTACGACCTGCGCTTTCCCGAGTTGTATCGAGCGCTGGGCGTGTGCGATTTGCTGCTGGTGCCCTCGGCGTTTACCGCCACGACGGGCGCGGCGCACTGGGAGGTGCTGCTGCGTGCCCGCGCGATCGAGAATCAGGCCTGGGTGCTGGCTGCGGCGCAGGGGGGCTTGCATCCGAACGGGCGCCGCACCCATGGCGACACGATGATCGTCGATCCCTGGGGTACCGTGCTTGGCCGGCTTGCCTCTGGAGAGGGTGTCGTGACGGCCCGCCTTGGCCCTGCTGAACGCGACCGACTGCGCGCAGCGCTGCCTGCGCTTGATCATCGGGTGCTGGGTGCGCAGGCCCAGTAGAATGGGGGCAATGCCGCGTCTGTCTTCTCCTTTTTTCTGCCGGTTCTGATCCAGGATACTCATGCCACAGTCCCAGACATCCATGCTTGCCACCGCCAATGCCGTCTTGCTGGCACCTTGCGGGCTCGATATCGGGAGTCTCGATCGGGTATTTGGCCACATCATGCAGCGCGAGGTCGACTATGCCGATCTGTACTTCCAGTACGCGCGGAGCGAGGGCTGGAGTCTCGAGGAAGGCATTGTGAAGTCGGGCAGTTTCAGCATCGAGCAGGGTGTGGGCGTGCGCGCGATTTCGGGCGAGAAGACGGCGTTTGCCTACAGCGAGGATATCGGCATGCCAGCGCTCCTGGCTGCGGCCGATACGACCCGGGCCATTGGCCGTCAGGGTGGCAACAACCGGGTAGGCCTCAGTCATTCGCCGGGCGGCCACGCGCTCTACAAGCCCGATGATCCGCTGGCCTCCCTGCCCGAGGCCGAGAAGGTGAGGCTCCTGGAACGACTCGAGCAGATGTGTCGGGCGATCGACCCTCGGGTCACGCAGGTCATGGCCTCTTTGGCAGGCAGTTACGAGGTGGTGCTGGTCGCGCGAGCCGATGGCATGCGCGCGGCCGATGTACGTCCACTGGTGCGTGTGTCGGTCCAGGTCATCGTCGAGCAGGGCGGGCGGCGCGAACAGGGCTCGGCCGGTGGGGGTGGCCGGCGCGGCTATGCCATGTTCAGCGATACGGTGCTTGCCGAGTACGCGGCACTGGCGGTGCAGAACGCACTGACCAATCTCGAGTCGCAGGCAGCACCGGCCGGCAGCATGACCGTGGTGCTCGGACCGGGTTGGCCCGGAGTTCTTCTCCATGAGGCCATTGGCCATGGCCTCGAGGGCGACTTCAACCGCAAGGGCAGTTCGGCTTTCGCCGGGCGGCTGGGCAAGCGCGTCGCTGCCAAGGGCGTCACCGTGGTCGATGACGGCACCATGCCTGAGCGGCGCGGCTCGCTCAATATCGACGACGAGGGCAATCCGACCCAGTGCACCACGCTCATCGAGGATGGCATCCTGAGGGGTTACATGCAGGACAGCATGAATGCCCGCTTGATGGGCATGCCGGTCACCGGCAACGGCCGACGCGAGTCCTATGCCAGCGTGGTGATGCCGCGCATGACCAACACCTATATGCGGGCGGGCGACCGTGATCCGAAGGAGATCATTGCCTCGGTCGACAAGGGCATCTACGCGGTGAACTTCGGTGGTGGACAGGTCGATATCACCAACGGCAAGTTCGTTTTCTCGTGCACGCTTGCCTTTCGCATCGAGGGTGGGCGCATCGGCGCGCCGATCAAGGGTGCAACCCTGATCGGCAACGGTCCCGATGCGCTCAAGCGGGTGACGATGGTGGGCAACGATCTCGAACTTGATACCGGCGTGGGCGTGTGCGGCAAGGACGGGCAGAGCGTGCCGGTCGGTGTCGGTCAGCCGACGCTGCGCATCGACGGCCTGACCGTGGGCGGCACCGCCTGAGGCTGGGTGCCTGAGGTACAGCGTCCGAGGTAGAGCGTCCGAGGCAAGCCTCAGGCGCTTGCGACTGCCTCGGCGATTGCCGCACCCAGATCCTGTGTTTTTGCACGGCCACCGATATCGGGTGTGCGTGGTGCACCCGATATCGGATCGAGCACCTGTTCGATCGCGCGCACGATGGCATCGTGGGCCTGCGGGTAACCGAGAAACTCGAGCATCATCGCGCCCGACCAGATCTGGCCGATCGGATTGGCGAGGCTGCGTCCGGCAATGTCGGGCGCCGAGCCGTGCACGGGCTCGAAGAGCGAAGGGAACACGCGGTCGGCGTTGATGTTGCCCGAGGGGGCGATGCCGATGGTACCGGTGCAGGCCGGGCCCAGGTCCGAGAGGATGTCGCCAAAGAGGTTGGAGGCCACCACCACATCGAACCAGTCGGGGTGCAGCACGAAGTGCGCCGACAGGATATCGATGTGGTACTGGCTGGCCCGGATCTCGGGGTACTGCGCGGCCATCGCCTTGAAGCGCTCATCCCAATAGGGCATGGTGATCGAGATGCCGTTGGACTTGGTGGCCGAGGTGACATGACGTCGGGGTCGCCGACTGGCCAGATCGAACGCAAACTTCATGATGCGATCGGTACCGCGGCGGGTGAAGGTCGCTTGTTGCATGACCACTTCGCGCTCGGTGCCTTCGAACGCGCGCCCGCCAACTGAAGAGTATTCGCCCTCGGTGTTTTCGCGCACGATGTAGAAATCGATGTCGCCCGGGGCACGGTCGGCCAGTGGCGAGCGTATGCCCGGCATCAGTCGCACCGGTCGAAGGTTCACATACTGGTCGAATTCGCGCCGGAACCGGATGAGCGAATCCCACAGCGAGACATGATCGGGCACCGTGGCAGGCCAGCCGGTGGCGCCAAAGAAGAGGCATGCGTGGCCGCCGATCTGGTCTTTCCAGTCGGGCGGCATCCACCAGCCGTGACGCGAGTAGTTCTCGCACGACCAGTCAAAGTGGTCCCAGGCCAGGTCGATGCCAAAACGTCGTGCGGCGGCATCGACGACCCGGATGCCCTCGGGCATCACCTCCCGACCAATGCCATCACCCGGGATGACTGCGATGTGGTGGATGCTCATGCCTGGTACTCCTCGAGGGCTTCAAGTCGGTGGATCAAGGGCAAGGCCTGCAACGTCGGTCTTCTTCAGACGCCCTGGGCTGCGCCCGCAAAGAAGGGCAGTGCGCGCTCGAGCAGGGCTTGCGGAGCCTCCTCGGCGATGTAGTGACCACAGTCGAGTGCCTCGCCCGAGACCGTGGTGGCCACCTTGCGCCACTCCTCGAGGGGGCGAAAACACCGCTCGATCACACCATGCTGCCCCCACAGGACCTGCAGTGGGCAGCCGACCCGCTCACCGCGCTCGCGCGAGAGCCGGTCATGGTCCAGATCGATCGAGGCGGCTGCCCGGTAGTCCTCGCACCAGCCTTCGATGGTGCCAGGCAGTTGTGCGCAGCGCAGGTAATCGGCCCATGCTTCCGGGGCGAAGTGGGCGAGCCCACCATGACGGCCGCCCATCACGCTGGTCAGGTGAAATTCGACATCGGCGCCGAGCAGTCGTTCGGGGTAGGGGGCCGGCTGAATCAGCAGGAACCAGTGAAAGTAGGCACGTGCAAAGGCCATCGAGGTCTGTTCGTACATCGCCAGCGTGGGCGCGATGTCGAGCAGCATCATCCGGCCGACGGCCTCCGGGTGGTCAAGCGCCAGTCGGTGCGCAACACGTGCACCCCGATCATGAGCGAGCACGTCGAAGCGCTCGAAGCCGAGCGCTCTCATCAGTCCGACCTGGTCGGCTGCCATGGCGCGCTTGGCGTGCGCCGCGTGGTCGGCAACGGGTGCCGGCTTGCCGCTCTCGCCATAGCCACGCAGATCGGGTATCACCAGCGTATGGTGCCGCGCCAGTGCCGGGGCAACCCGGTGCCACATCATGCGGGTTTGCGGGTGCCCGTGGAGCAGGAGGAGCGGTGGGCCGCTGCCGCCCGACTCGAAGGCAATTTCGACCTCGCCGATCGGCAGCCGGCAGGCCTGGAACACATCGGCATCGATCATCCGTGGGCGCTCTTCACGCAGGGCTGGGTCAGTCGAGTCTAGCACTCGTGCTACCATTTGCGGCTTTGCAGCATGTGCCCGCCCAACTGAGCGGAGTCTGATCCGACCGTGCCCCTGTCCACTCCCAGCGTCGAGCGTACCCACATGCACACGCGGCGTGTGCAGTTCGAGGGTTTCCAACGCTCTGATGGACTGTGGGATATCGAAGGGACGCTCTCAGACGTGAAGACGATCGACTGTCCCCTCGAATCGGGGGTGCGACCCGCCGGGCAGTTCATTCACCGGATGTGTGTGCGGCTCACCATCGATACACAGTTCACGATCATCGCTGCCGAAGCCGTGAGTGATGACGTGCCTTATGCCGGCTCGTGTGATCTCATCGGGCCCGCCTACGCGCGTCTTGCTGGTCTGAATCTGCTCAAGGGCTTTCGCGCCCGGGTCGCCGAGATCTTCGGCGGCATGAAAGGCTGTACCCACATCACCGAGATGCTGGGCTCGTTTCCGACCGCCGCCGTGCAGTCGGTTTTTCACCGTTCGACCACCGAGACCAAGCCGTTCCAGCTCGATCGCTGCCATGCGCTCGACACGGGCGGCGCGACGGTGCGCCGGTTCTATCCCCGCTGGTTTACAGGACCTCTTCAATGAATATTCACGAGTATCAGGCCAAGGAACTGCTGCGCAGGTACGGTGTGACCACGCCGCGAGGCCATGTTGCCTTCACGGTCGATGAGGCAGTGGCCGCTGCCCAGACGCTCGGTGGCCCGGTCTGGGTCGTCAAGGCCCAGATTCATGCTGGCGGCCGAGGCAAGGGCGGTGGCGTCAAGCTCGCCCGCAGCATCGACGAGGTGCGCACCCATGCGCAGGCCATCCTCGGCATGCAGCTCATTACCCATCAGACCAGCGCCGAAGGCCAGAAGGTGCGTCGGCTCTGGGTCGAAGAAGGCGCTGACATCCGCAAGGAACTGTATCTGGGCATGGTGGTCGATCGTGGCACCCAGCGCGTCTGCCTGATGGCCAGTTCCGAGGGCGGCATGGACATCGAGGAGGTTGCAGCGCACACCCCCGAGCTCATCCACAAGGTGTTCATCGATCCGCGTACCGGCCTCTCCGATGCCGATTGCGACCGTGTGGCAACCGCGATCGGTGTGCCGGTCGCATCGCTCGAGGGCGCGCGCGCGGCGTTCCGCGGCCTCTACAACCTCTTTGTCGAGTGTGATGCGAGTCTTGCCGAGATCAACCCGCTCGTGCTGGCCGGCGACGGTCGCGTGATCGCGCTCGATGGCAAGCTCAACTTCGACGACAACGCGCTCTTCCGACATCCCGACATTGCCGCCCTGCGCGATCTCGATGAGGAAGACCCGGCCGAGATCGAAGCGATGAAGCATGGCCTGAACTACATCTCGCTCGATGGCGACATCGGTTGCCTGGTCAACGGCGCCGGTCTGGCGATGGCAACGATGGATGTCATCAAGCTCTATGGTGGTAGCCCGGCCAACTTCCTCGACGTCGGTGGCGGTGCCACGACCGAGAAGGTCACCGAGGCGTTCAAGATCATGCTGGCACGGCCCGGCCTGGCGGCGATTCTCGTCAACATCTTCGGCGGCATCATGAAGTGCGACACCATTGCCGAGGGTGTGGTGGCGGCAGCGCGCGAAGTGCGCCTTGGCGTGCCGCTGGTCGTGCGCATGAAGGGCACCAACGAGGACCTGGGCAAGAAGATCCTTGCCGACTCGGGCCTTCCGATCATCGCTGCAAACAACATGGCCGAGGCCGGCGAGCGTGTCGTCGCCGCCGCGCGCGCAGGGAGCTGAGCCAATGAGCATTCTGATCAACCGCAATTCCCGGGTCATCACCCAGGGCATCACCGGCAAGACCGGCCAGTACCACACCCGCACCAGCCGTGATTACGCCGAAGGGCGCACCTGCTTCGTGGGTGGCGTCAATCCGAACAGGGCCGGCCAGGACTTCGAGGGTCTGCCGATCTTCGGCACGGTGCGCGAGGCCAAGGAAAGGACCGGTGCCAATGTCTCGGTGATCTACGTGCCGCCGCCCTTTGCCGCCGCCGCGATTGACGAGGCGGTTGACGCCGATCTCGATCTGGTCATCTGCATCACCGAGGGTATCCCGGTGCGCGACATGATCAATACGCGTGACCGCATGCGCGGCAAGCGCACCCTGTTGCTCGGGCCGAACTGCCCCGGCGTCATCACCCCGGGTGAACTCAAGATCGGCATCATGCCGGGTCATATCCACAAGCAGGGCCCGATCGGGGTTGTCTCGCGCTCGGGTACGCTGACCTATGAGGCAGTCGGTCAGCTGACCGAACTCGGGCTGGGCCAGTCGACCGCAGTCGGTATCGGCGGTGATCCGGTCAATGGCCTCAAGCACATCGATGTGATGCGCATGTTCAATGACGATCCGGCCACCGAAGCGGTGATCATGATCGGCGAGATCGGCGGATCCGACGAGGAAGAGGCGGCCCGCTGGGTGAAGGACAACATGAAGAAGCCGGTGGTAGGCTTCATTGCCGGTGTGACGGCGCCCCCTGGCAAGCGCATGGGCCATGCCGGTGCGATCATCTCGGGCGGCAAGGGCACGGCACAGGAAAAGCTCGCCATCATGGAAAGTTGTGGCATCAAGGTCACCCGCAATCCGGCCGAAATGGGCAAACTTCTGAAGAGTGTGCTGTAGCATCCTGCGAGAACAGGGCAGGCAACCGCTTGGGGCAGGAGACATCATGACGGAGCAGGCCGCGCAGGGCGGTACGGTCTTCACCATCCCGGTAGGGGCGGTAAAGGTGCGTTCGAAGAGCAAGGGGCGCCAGGCTGAGCCGGCTGCCGTGGCCGAGGTCAGTGCCCTGCTCGGTGAGGCCTCGCTGCGGCGCGACCTGCTCATCGAGCATCTGCACCGTATCCAGGATCATTTCGGTCACCTGTCCGATCGCCATCTGGCGGCACTGGCCAGCCTGATGCGCCTGGCACTGGCCGAGGTCTACGAGGTGGCAACCTTCTATCACCACTTCGATGTGGTGCGTGAGGGAGAGGCGGCACCCGCGGCACTCACCGTCAGAGTGTGTGGAAGTCTGTCCTGCGAGATGGCCGGTGCGCGCGATCTTCTCGCGCGTTTGCCCGGCATCCTGGGGTCCGAGGTGCGGGTGATTGCAGCACCGTGCGTCGGCCGCTGCGATGCCGCGCCGGTGGCGGTGGTTCATCGCAACCCGATCCTGCACGCTACCACCGACGCGATCGCCCAGGCAGTTGCCTCAGGCGCGCTCGAACACCCGGCATCCCTTGCGACCGATGCCCAGTCGGTGAAGCCGCTCGACTATGCGGCCACGGTCCAGGCCGCGCCGGGGCATGTCGATTACCCCGCGTACCGCAAGGCTGGGGGCTATCGGCTCGCTGCCGCCTGCGCGCGCGGCGAGAGGAAGCGAGAGGACATCTTCACGCTGCTCGAGACGGCCGGCTTGCGCGGGCTGGGCGGTGCTGGCTTTCCCACCGGGCGCAAATGGCGCATCGTCGCTGCCGAGCCGGCGCCGCGCTTGATGGCGGTGAATATCGACGAGGGTGAGCCGGGCACTTTCAAGGATCGTCATTACCTGGAGCGCGATCCCCATCGTTTTCTCGAGGGCGTCCTGATCGCGGCCTGGGCAGTTGATGTCGCCGAGGTCTACATCTATCTGCGGGACGAGTATCACGGCGTTCGCGCGCTGCTCGAGCAGGAACTGGCTCGACTGCACGCCGAGCCGCCTTGCCGTCTGCCGGTCATTCATCTGCGTCGAGGGGCCGGGGCCTACATCTGTGGCGAGGAGTCGGCGATGATCGAGTCGATCGAAGGCAAGCGCGGCATGCCGCGCTTGCGCCCGCCCTATGTCGCCCAGGAAGGTCTCTTTGGCCGTCCGACCCTCGAGCACAATATGGAAACCCTCTGGTGGGTGCGTGATCTCATCGAGCGTGGTCCGCAGTGGTTTGCCTCGGCCGGACGTCACGGGCGCAAGGGGCTGCGCTCCTTTTCGGTCAGCGGCCGGGTGGCGCGTCCGGGTGTTCATGTTGCACCGGCCGGCATCACCTTGCGCGAACTCATCGATGAACACTGTGGCGGAATGCTCGACGGGCACACGCTCTACGCTTACCTGCCCGGGGGAGCCTCTGGCGGCATCCTGCCTGCCTCGATGGCCGACATACCGCTCGATTTCGATACCCTCAATCCGCATGGCGCCTTCATCGGTTCGGCGGCGGTCATCGTGCTCTCGCAGCACGACCGTGCGCGCGATGCTGCCAGCAACATGCTGCACTTCTTTGCCGATGAGTCCTGTGGTCAGTGCACGCCGTGTCGCGTCGGCACGGCCAAGGCGGTACGCCTCATGAACGAAGCCCGTTGGGATCCGGCCCTGCTCGCCGATCTGGCGCGGGTCATGGCGGATGCCTCGATCTGCGGTCTGGGTCAGGCCGCGCCCAATCCCTTCCTGAGCGTGCTCAAGCATTTTCCCGAGGAGGTTGCCTGATGAGTGCTTCCAGCCAGCGCCAGGCCTTGGCGACTGAAACGGCACCGGTCAGCTTCAGCCTCAATGGCAACACGCTTGCCGCGATGGCGGGTGAAACCATCCTCGAGGCGGCCCGCCGCGCCGGTGTCGACATCCCGCACCTGTGCTACCGCGAGGGCCTGCGCCCCGATGGCAACTGCCGGGCCTGCGTGGTCGAGATCGATGGCGAGCGGGTGCTCGCACCCTCGTGCTGCCGCACGCCGCGTGAGGGCATGGTGGTTTCCTCGACGAGCGAGCGTGCGATCGCCTCGCAGAAGCTGGTGGTCGAACTGCTGCTGGCCGACATGCCGGCCGAGCGCCAGTCGCCCGCCTCGGAACTCGATCATTGGGCTGTCGAGCTCGGTGTGGTGGGCTCTCGATTCCCGGCGCGCGAGCAACCGGCGGCCGATCTGTCGCACGCGGCCATTGCGGTCAATCTCGATGCCTGCATCCAGTGCACCCGCTGCGTGCGCGCCTGCCGTGAAACGCAGGTGAATGACGTCATCGGCCTGGCCTTTCGCGGCGAACACGCGAAGATCGTCTTCGATTTCGACGATCCGATGGGCGAGTCAAGCTGCGTGGGCTGCGGTGAATGCGTCCAGGCCTGCCCGACCGGCGCCCTGATGCCGGCGCGCAAGGCCGGGCTCGAGCGGATCGACCGCACCGTCGACTCGGTCTGCCCCTACTGCGGCGTCGGCTGCCAGCTCACCTACCACGTTCAGGACAACCGCATCGTGCGGGTCGAAGGCCGCGATGGCCCCTCCAACAAGGGACGCCTGTGCGTCAAGGGGCGCTACGGATTCGACTACGTGCATCATCGGCAGCGTCTCTCCCGGCCACTCATCCGGCGTGATGGCGTGGCCAAGGATGCTGCGCTCTCGCTCGACCCGGCTCACTGGCAGTCGATCTTTCGCGAAGCCAGTTGGGAGGAGGCACTCGATCGTGCAGGCGGCGGCCTCAGGGCCATTCGTGATCGCGATGGCCCGCGCGCGCTGGCCGGTTTTGGCTCTGCCAAGGGCTCGAACGAAGAAGCCTATCTGTTCCAGAAGCTCGTGCGTGTGGGTTTTGGCAGCAACAATGTCGACCACTGCACTCGCTTGTGCCACGCCTCCAGTGTGGCCGCCCTGATGGAGGGCGTGGCATCGGGTGCGGTGTCGAACCCGGTGCGTGACGTGATGTTGGCCGAGGTGATCTTCGTGATCGGTGCCAACCCCACGGTGAATCATCCGGTGGCTGCCACCTGGATCAAGAACGCGGTGAAGGCGGGTGCAAAACTCATCGTGGCCGATCCGCGTCGTGGCGAACTGGCACGCCATGCAGACCATGTGCTGCAGTTCAAGGCTGATACCGATGTTGCCTTGCTCAACGCGATGCTGCACGTGATCGTCGAGGAGGGGCTCGTCGATGAGGCCTTCGTGCGTGATCGCACCAGCGGCTTCGAGGCACTGCGTGACAATGTACGCGGCTTCAGCCCCGATGCGATGGCGCCTGTGTGCGGCATCGATGCCCAGACCATACGCGAGGTGGCGCGCCTCTATGCCCGTTCGCGTGGGTCGATGATCCTCTGGGGGATGGGCGTCTCGCAGCATGTGCATGGCACCGATAATGTGCGCTGCCTGATCGCGCTCGCCATGGCCACCGGCCAGATCGGTCGCCGAGGTACCGGGCTGCACCCCTTGCGGGGTCAGAACAATGTCCAGGGCGCTTCCGATGCCGGCCTCATTCCGATGTTCTATCCCGACTACCAGCGCGTGGCCAACGCCGGCGCCCGTGAGCGGTTTGAAAAGCTCTGGGGCGCATCGCTCGATCCGGACCCCGGTCTGACTGTGGTCGAGATCATGCATGCGGCCACCGAAGGTCGGATACGGGGCATGTACATCATGGGCGAGAACCCGGCCATGTCGGACCCCGATGCCACCCATGCGCGCGAAGCACTGGCTGCGCTCGAGCATCTGGTCGTGCAGGACATCTTTCTCACCGAGACTGCTTATCTTGCCGACGTCATCCTGCCGGCCAGCGCCTTCCCCGAGAAGACCGGTACCTTCTCCAACACCGATCGTCAGGTGCAACTCGGTCGCAAGGCGATCGACTCACCGGGCGAGGCACGCGAAGACATCGAGCTCATTCAGGAGATTGCACGCAGGCTCGGGCTCGATTGGCACTACGCCGGCGCGCGCGAGGTGTTTGACGAAATGCGTCAGGCGATGGATTCGATCCAGGGCATTACCTGGGAGCGCCTGGAGCGCGAATCGTCCGTGACCTATCCGTGCGAGAACGTGGGCGACGAAGGTACCGAGGTGGTCTTCACCGATCGCTTCCCGACCGAGAGCGGTCGTGCCCGGCTGGTACCGGCCGATCTGGTCTTTGCCAACGAGCGGCCTGATGACGAGTATCCGATGGTGCTCATCACCGGACGACAGCTCGAGCACTGGCATACCGGTGCCATGACCCGACGTGCCTCGGTGCTCGATGCGATCGAGCCCGAAGCGGTAGCCAGCCTGCATCCGCTTGAACTCGAGCGTCTCGGCGTCAGGCCTGGCGATGTCATTACGGTGAGTTCGCGCCGTGGTGAGATATCGCTGTACGCGCGGGTCGATGACGGGATGCCGACAGGTTCGGTGTTCATTCCGTTTGCCTACTACGAGGCAGCCGCCAACCTGCTCACCAATCCGGCGCTCGACCCTTTTGGCAAGATTCCGGAGTTCAAGTACTGCGCGGTGCGGGTTGCAGCAGGCGGGGCCGCGCCGCAGGGCTCGAGTTATGGCGGGGGCCGTGCGCCGTTCGATCAGTCGCGGCACCCGATGGATGTCGGGCAGGTGGCCTGAGCCGAGCGGGCCCGGCGGAGCGGACGGCCGCCCGACATTGACCACGGTCAATGTCGGGCGGGCTTCGCGAAACCTATAGTGCCGTCCGGGGCGGGTTCGATGACCCGCGCAGGGCGCTCGTGCAGAGCTACCGCCGCGCTCGTCTGCACCCTTTTTTTCCGACCTTTACCCAGGAGCATCACATGGCTTCCGATATCGAAATTGCCCAGGCCGCTACCATGCAGCGCATCTCGAAGGTTGCGCTCGATCGCCTGGGCATCCCGGAGGACCATCTGGAGCCCTACGGGCATTACAAGGCCAAGGTCTCCCTCGAGTATGTCGATTCGCTCAAGGACCGGCCCGATGGCAAGCTGATTCTGGTCACTGCCATCAACCCGACACCGGCTGGCGAAGGCAAGACCACGACCACTGTCGGACTGGGTGATGCCCTCAATCACATCGGCAAGAAGGCCGTCATCTGCTTGCGCGAGCCTTCATTGGGTCCGGTCTTTGGCATGAAGGGCGGAGCGGCCGGCGGCGGCTTTGCCCAAGTGGTGCCGATGGAGGATATCAATCTGCATTTCACGGGCGACTTCAACGCGATCGCGCTCGCCAACAATCTGTTGGCGGCGCTGATCGACAACCACATCCACCATGGCAACACGCTCGGCATCGATGTGCGTCGCATCGCCTGGAAGCGGGTGATGGACATGAATGACCGGTCGCTGCGCGACATCACGATTGCGCTGGGCGGGCCGGGCAATGGCTATCCGCGCGAGGATGGCTTTGACATCGTGGTGGCCTCCGAAGTGATGGCGATCTTCTGCCTGGCGACCTCGCTCGAGGATCTCAAGCGCCGGCTGGGCAATATCGTGGTGGCCTACAACCGCGAGCAGAAACCCATCTATGCGCGCGACCTCAACGCGCATGGCGCGATGACCGTGCTGCTGAAGGATGCACTCAAGCCCAATCTGGTACAGACGCTCGAGAACAACCCGGCCTTCATCCATGGCGGACCGTTTGCCAATATCGCGCATGGCTGCAATACCGTCATCGCTACGGCCACGGCGCTCAAGCTTGCCGACTATGTCGTGACCGAGGCCGGCTTCGGCGCTGACCTGGGAGCGGAGAAGTTTGTCGACATCAAGTGCCGCAAATCGGGACTGCGTCCTTCGGCCGCCGTGATCGTGGCGACCGTGCGTGCGCTCAAGTACCACGGTGGTGCCGACCTGAAGACCATCACCACCGAGGACCTGGGTGCGCTTGAGCGTGGTCTGGTGAATCTCGAGCGCCATGTCGAGAATGTAAGCACGGTCTATGGTATTCCGTGCGTGGTGTCGATCAACCGCTTCAACAGCGACACGGCGGCCGAGATCGAGTTGCTGCGCGAGCGCGTGGCCCGACTCGGTGCCAAGGTTGTGCTGGCAACTCACTGGGCTGATGGTGGCAAGGGCGCGGCAGAGTTGGCCCACCTGGTGGTCGACCTGTGCGAGCAGCCCTCGTCGATGAACTTTGTCTACGAGGACGCCGACACGCTCTGGGACAAGATCAACAAGATCGCCAGGAAGGTCTACCGCGCCAGCGAAGTGACTGCCGATGGCAAGGTGCGTGGACAGATCAGGAAGCTGCAGGAAGATGGCTACGGGCACTTTCCGGTCTGCGTCGCCAAGACCCAGTATTCGTTCTCGACCGATGCCGGGCTGCGCGGTGCGCCCGAGCATCACTCGATCAATGTGCGCGAAGTGCGCCTCTCGGCGGGTGCCGAATTCATCGTGATGGTGTGCGGTGACATCATGACCATGCCCGGACTGCCCAAGGTGCCGTCGGCCGACCGTATCGATCTGGTCGATGGCAAGGTCGTGGGATTGTTCTAGCCCCGTTTGTGGTGCTTTGTTTGCCAGCAAAACCTGTTTAGAATCCGCCGGTTCGCGCCCGATCGCACGAACCGTGCGTCGGGCACAGGCCGGGTGCCGTGTGCCGTGTGCCGTGTGCTGCCGACCTGTTCATCCATTCAAGGAATCGATTGCAACCATGCTGATGCAAATGCTGTCTGCTCATGAATTCTGGGTTGGCCTGCTGGCCATTCTGTGGGCAAACCTGATTCTCTCGGGTGACAACGCGGTGGTCATCGCGCTGGCCTGCCGCTCGCTCGAGCCGCGCCAGCAGAAGCAGGCCATCTTCTGGGGGAGTGGCGCTGCCATTTTCTTGCGTGTCGTGCTCACGATCTTTGCCGTGGCTCTGCTGCAGTTGCCCTGGCTGAAGATTGTTGGCGGGCTGGCCCTGCTCTGGGTTGGGGTCCAGTTGCTGGGTGGGGGCGATGATGATGGCGACAATATCCAGGGGCATTCGCACATGATGACTGCCATCCGCACCATCCTCATTGCCGATCTTGTGATGAGTCTGGACAACGTCATTGCGGTGGCCGGCGTAGCCGAAGCGGCTGCCGGCTCGATCGCCGAGCCTATCCGTGAAGCGAGCAAGTACGTCCTCCTGGTGCTGGGCCTTGGCATCAGCATTCCGATCGTGATCTTCGGCTCGACGCTCGTCATGAAGGCCATGGAGCGTTTCCCGATCATCATCACGCTCGGGGCGGCACTGCTTGGATTCATCGCCGGCGAGATGGCGGTGACCGATCCAGTCATCCGCGACTGGGTCGACTCGACCGCGCCGTGGCTTGGCACCCTGCACGTCGCAGGCCTCGTGGGTGCGGCGCTCGTGGTGGTGGTGGGTCGCCATCTTGCCGGGCGCTCAGAGGGAGCATCCGGCGCCAGTCAGGCCTGATCGCCACCGGCCGCCGGCGGCGACCGGTGGCGCTGAGTCCGGCACCGACTGCCGGATGGGACCGTGTGCGACGGGCTTCAGTCGGCCGCGCTGCCGCGTCGCTGCTTGAGTCGTGACAGGGTTTCTGGCGTCAGGTTGAGATAGGAGGCCAGTTCCTTGTTCGGAATGCGGCCCACCAGGTCGGGGTGCTTGCGCTCGAAGCGCGCCACCCGACCGGGTGCGTCAAGCAGGTGCAGGGTGATCGTGTGGGCCATCACTTCGGACATCAGGCGCATCACCTCGTATTCGAACTGTCCCTTCACGCTGACCTGTGCCTCCAGAAATTCCACCCAGTGGGGCATCGACACCCGTGCGGCGCGCACCGCAGTGACCGCCACGATGCTGTAGGGCACCGGGGTTCGCAGGCGCCATGCCGCGTACGAGGTGTCCATATCGGTTTCTGCCGCAAAGCGCAGGATCATCTCCTTGCCGCCTGCATTGGACACCACGCGCTTGAGGATGCCATCGAGAATGAAGAACTGCTCCATCGAGGTGGTGCCCTGGTGGACCAGGGCTTCGCCCTTGCGGTATTGGCAGACCTCGAGCACGCGCTCCAGATGCTCCCAGGCGGCGACCGGAATCTCGCGCAGGATACGGTTCTGCTTCAGTTGCAGCAGGATCGCGGGACGCAGTGCATGACGCCCGAGGGTGGTCGTCATGCGAGGCCCGAAGCGCTGGCGGCCGATCGGATCGTGACGCGGCACCGGTCTGTCGCGGCTGACGTGTTCCTGGCTCGTATCTTCATTATTTTATTCAATCAAAACAGTATGTTATAATCACCAATTGATGTTCGTCAAGGAGCGCTCAGCGCGCGCTCCCGTAGACTTCGCCGTCGGCGCCGTGCCGATCCCTCATCAACGGCACCCTGTCGGTGCCGGTCGACCTCTGGCGGGTCGATGTCAGCAGCAGATTGGAGATAGCAATGAGCCAAGCCCTCGAAGGTTTCCGCATCCTCGACATGACGCATGTCCAGGCGGGGCCCACCGCCTCGCAGCTCATGGCCTGGATGGGGGCCGATGTCATCAAGTTCGAGCCGCCGACCGGTGACGCAACCCGTGGTCAACTGCGTGATGTGCCTGATGCAGACAGCCTCTATTTCACGATGCTCAACTGCAACAAGCGGTCGATCACCGTCAACATGAAGTCGCCCGAGGGCAAGCAGGTGTTCACCGAACTGCTCGGGCATTGCGACGTCATCATGGAGAATTTCGGTCCGGGCGTGCTTGACCGACTCGGCTTCACCTGGGAAAAGGTGCATGCCATCAACCCGCGCATCGTCATGGCATCGATCAAGGGCTTTGGCTCGACCGGACCCTATGCCGAATTCAAGGCCTATGAAAACGTGGCGCAAGCCATGGGTGGCGCGATGAGCACCACCGGCGTTCCCGATGGCCCGCCCTTTGTCACTGGCGCGCAGATCGGTGACTCCGGTACGGGTCTGCATCTGGTCATCGGCATTCTGGCAGCCCTGCATCAGCGCAACAGCACCGGCCTCGGTCAGTATGTCGAGGTGGCCATGATGGACTCGGTGATGAATCTGTGTCGGGTCAAGTGGCGTGATCACCAGCGCCTCAGTCGCGGGCCTCTGCCCGAATATTCGGTACACACCGAGCAGGGCATGCCTTTCACGCCACGCGCCGGCAACGATTCGGGTGGTGGGCAACTGGGCAACGCCATCCATTGCAAGCCGCACGGCACCAACGATTACATCTACGTGGTCGTGCAGGAGGCCGTCTGGGAAGCCCTGGCCCGGCGCATCGGTGGTGAAGCACTGGCCATCGACCCGCGCTTTGCCACGATCGGCGAACGCCGTCGCAATCAGGCGGAAGTCTGGCGTCTCCTCACCGCCTTTGCTGCTGATTACACCAAGCGGGAGTTCATGGCGGTGCTCAACGATCTGGATGTGCCTTGCGGCCCGATCATGTCGACCGAGGATCTTGCCGACGACGAGCATGTGCGTGGGCGCGAAATGTATGTCGAAATCGATCATCCCAAGCGAGGCCCCTGGTTCAATGTCGGGATGCCGATCAAACTCTCGGCATCGCCCGCCACCATTCGTCGTTCGCCGCTGCTGGGCGAGCATACCGAGGAGATCCTGGGCGACGTGCTCGGTTACGACTCGACCCGCATCGAGGCGCTCAAGGGTGCCGGTGCGTTCACTGCGCCTGCCCGCAAGAAGGTCTGACCATGAAGATCGCGATCATCGGACAACAGGATTTCGGCAAGGCTGTACTCGAGGCCTTCATGGCACGCGGCGACGAGGTTGCGGCGGTCTTCTGCGCGCCCGAGAAGGAGGGCGCGCGGCCTGACCCGCTGCGCCTGGCGGCCGAAGCAGCCGGGGTGCGGACCTTTCAGTTTCCCTCGCTCAAGACCGGCGAGGCGCGCGATGCCATGGCCACCCTGGGGGTGGACATCGGCGTGATGGCCTATGTGCTGCAGTTTGCCCCTCACGATTTTGTATCGATTCCGCGGCATGGCACGATCCAGTATCACCCCTCGCTGCTGCCGCTTTATCGGGGCCCCAGTTCCATCAACTGGCCGATCATCCGCGGCGACTCGAAGACCGGCATCACGATCTTCCGCCCCACCGACGGCCTGGACGAGGGCCCTGTGATCCTGCAAAAGGAAACGCCGATCGGTGCCGATGACACGCTGGGCAGTGTCTATTTCGACAGGCTGTTTCCGCTGGGTGTGCAGGCGATGCTCGAGGCGGCCGATCAGGTGGTGGCAGGACGCCATACCGAAGTGATCCAGGACGAGAGCCTGGCCTCCTACGAGGGCTGGTGTCGCGCTGCCGAGTCGCGCATCAACTGGTCGAATCATGTCGACTTCGTCTACGACCTCGTTCGTGGTTGCAATCCCGCGCCAGGGGCCTGGACCACGCATGCGGGTCGCAAGGTACAGATCTTCGATGCGCAGAAGCATCTGTTTCGTACCTTCGGTGCGGTGAAGGGCAAGGTGGGTGAGGTGTCCGAGATCGGTGCCGAGAGTTTCCGCGTCACCTGTCAGGGCGGTCAGATCGAGGTGTTCAAGGCCAAGGGTGAGGATACGAAGAAGCTCTCCGGCGCCGAACTCGCGGTGGCGCTTGGCCTTGCTGTCGGGACGCCGTTGGGTACTTGAACCGCGGGGCAATCGACGCGCTCCGGGCGCTTGCCCGAGCTGGGCACAGGGTCGTGTCACGAGTCGGTGCCCGTTCTGTCTGTTGTGCTGGTTTCGAGACTTTGTGCGCCTTGGCCGGCTTGACGTGTGGCGTGCTTTGCTGGTTTACTTGAGGATGACCGCGCGGCATGCGTTCGGTGACCTTGATGTCCCGAGCCGTTTTCAAGACCATGCGCGGCAGGCCCCTGGAGTCGTTCATGAACCTAGGTGAGGCGCTGCGATACGCGACCTGCACCGACCCCGGTGTAGTGCGTCTGCACAACGAGGATTCCATCGCCGCTGATCCGGCAATGGGACTGGTCGTGCTTGCAGATGGTATGGGCGGGCACAATGCCGGTGAGGTTGCCAGCGGTATTGCTACCACCATCATCACCACGCAACTGGAGGGTTTGCTGCCGCACCTCGATGTCGCCCAGTTCGACGACTGCGCCCTGCGCGCACGGTTGCGTGAGTTGCTGCTCGAGCAGGTGCATCACGCCAATGTGTCAATCTTTCAGACTGCGCAGAACGACTCGGCGTTTTCGGGCATGGGTACGACGCTGGTCAGCGCGCTCTTCTGTGACAACGCAGTCGTCGTGGTGCATGTGGGTGATTCGCGCATGTACCGACTGCGCGATGGCGAACTCGAATGCCTGACCCGCGACCACTCGCTGCTGCAGGAGCAGGTCGACGCAGGTCTCATCTCGCCTGAACAGGCCCGGGTTTCAGTGCACCGGAATCTGGTTACGCGGGCGCTGGGGGTCCATCCGATCGTCGAGCCCGAACTGGCCGATTTCGAGGTTCGTGTCGGTGACATCTACCTGTTCTGCTCCGATGGCCTGAACGACATGGTGCCCGATGAAGATATTGCCCTGACGCTCAATGCGCTGGGTGGCAACCTCCAGTCGGCCGCTGACCAATTGGTGCATCTGGCCAATGACAATGGCGGGCGTGACAACATATCGGTCGTTCTGGTGCGTGTGGATCGCGAGTATGGTGTGTCGCGTTCCATCCTGGCACGACTCAAATCGCGACTGGGCTGACGGCGGAGGGTACGGCTATGGCAAGGCTGGTACTGGGTGTCGACGGGCTGGTTCTGCGGGAGATTCCGCTGGTCAAGGAACGCGTCACCATCGGACGTCGGCCTTCCAACGATATCCAGATCGACAACCTGGTGGTCAGCGGCGATCACGCCGTGGTCGTGACCATCCTCGCTGATTCCTTTCTCGAGGATCTGGGCAGCACCAATGGCACCCTGGTCAACGGCACCGCGGTGCGCAAGCACTTCCTGCGCAACAATGACGTGATCGAGCTGGGCAAGTACACGCTGCGCTACGTCAGTGATCAGGCCGAGGGTGCCGAATTGCCAGCGGTCATCGAAAAGACACAACTCATCACCCGCGGCCCTGCCGGTGCAAGCGGACCCCATGCGGTATCTGCCATTGAATCCCCGCTCGTCACGGGTTCTGCCACGGCCTATGGCGGCGGCGCCACACCGGCGGCTGGTCTGGTCGATACCGACCGGAATCTGGTCACCGCGGCGGCGGCGCCGGCGCCGGCCCGGCCCGCGGTGGTACCCGGACCTGCGCCGGCCATTCCCTACACCGCGCTGGCCGGGCGAGCGGCATCGACCGCTGCCCCACGCTTGCCCGTCGTGCGCGATTCGCAGCGTGCCGCCGCGGTCCAGATACTCACAGGCAGTCATGCCGGGCAGGGCATCGATCTGGTGAAACCACTGAACACCATCGGGCGCCCTGGCGAAGAGGTGGCGGTGATTACCCGCCGTGCCAACGGCTATTTCATGACGCATGTCGAAGGGCAGTCGCCGGCTGCCATCAACGGGCGTGAACTCGAGGGTGGTGCGGTGCAACTCCACGATCACGATATCGTCGAGATCGGGAGTGTGAAGCTGGAGTTTTACTACAAGGATTGAAGCGGGTGAGCGCAGGCGGTGATCGGAGCGAACCCGTTTCGACGGCGCCCCCCCTGGCCGGGTGGCGCCGCTGGCGTGTGCGTGTCATCGCAGCCGGCTGCTCGGTCGGATTCTTCGGGCTGGGCTTGGTCATCATCCTCGCGTTGGGTGCACACCTGGCCGGTCTGGTCGCGATCGGGCCCGTCGAGGCCCTGGATGCGACGCTTGCATCGATGCAGCAGCAGTGGCTCGGCAGCCCGCTGTCTGACGTCTCGCCGGGTGCACGGCCCGCGCACTGGGCCGTGCAGGCGTGGGCACTCGTGGTTGTGCTCACCAGCCTCTTCTTTCTCGCCTGCCTGCCGGTTCTCAGCCCCTTGCGCACGCTGGGAGCCGCCGTGGCGGGCGTGGCCGCGGCCGTACTCGTGCCCTTCGCGCTGGCAGGGCTTGCGGGCGGGTTGCTGCCCGCAGGCGGGCTTGCCTGCAGTGCGCTCGCGCTGCTCGTGCTCGACATCGTCCATGGCTACTTCGATGACTCACGCATGCAGCGCGAATTTGCCACGGTCTTCGGTCCGTATGTGCCCCCCGCCCTCGTCCAACAGATGGCGCGCGATCCGTCCAGTTATCGCAGCCTCATCCTGCCGCGCAACGAGACGCTGACCGTGTTGTTTGCCGATCTGCGCGGCTTTACTGCCGTGGCCGAGCGGATGGCGCCGGAAGATGTCCGGCTCTTTCTCAATGACTATTTCACCGAGATGAGCGAGGTCGTGCACGAATTCGGGGGCACGGTCGACAAGTACATCGGCGACGAGGTGATGGCCTTCTGGGGAGCACCCCTTGCCGACCTCGACCATGCGCGTCATGCCGTGCTGGCGGCGCTGCGCATGCGCGAGGCGATACAGCGCCTTCGGTCGCGTGTCGAGCCGGTCGATGGTGAAGAGCTCGATCTGCGTGTCGGCATCAACACCGGCCTGGTGAGCGTGGGCGACATGGGTTCGGCGTTTCGTCGCTCGTATACGGTGCTGGGCGATTCGGTCAACCTGGCAAAGCGGGTCGAGAGTCTCACCCGGTACTACGGCGTGGGCATCCTCATCGGCGAGCAGACGCGCATTCGCGTGCCCGATCTGATCTGTCGCGAGGTTGACTGGGTTCAGGTGAAGGGGCGCGGCGGTGTGGTCACCATCTACGAGCCGGTGGGCCATCTCGATGATGTAGCGGCCGCCATACTCGATGAACTCGAAGCCTGGGCCAACGCGCTCCAGGCCTATCGGCTGCGACGCTGGCAGGAAGCCGATGCCATTTTGTTGCAACTTCAACAGTCTTGTGCCGATACCGGCCTCTACCAGCTGTATCGGTCACGTATCGTTCGCTTCCGGACCGAACCCCCGCCTGCCCAATGGAACGGCGTGACAGTGTTCGACAGGAAATAAGGAGGCCAAGGTGCGGGTCAACGTGCGGGTGCTGGGGTGCAGTGGAGGCATAGGCGGGGCCCGCCAGCGCACCACATCGTTTCTGGTGGGCAGCAACACCCTCATCGACGCAGGCACCGGCGTGGGCGAGCTCGATCTGCTGCAGTTGCGCGCCATCGACCATGTCTTTGTCACCCACAGCCATCTGGACCATGTGCTGGGCATCCCGCTCATCCTCGATGCGGTGGGGGGCATGCGCAAGCGACCACTCACCGTGCATGCCTTGCCGGCGACGATCGAGGCCTTGCGCAAGCACCTCTTCAACTGGACGATCTGGCCCGATTTCACGGTGATCCCGAGTCCTGCCGAACCGGGTCTGCAATTCTCTCCCCTCGTGTCCGGCCAGACGGTTTTCATCGGCAAGACGGTGCGGGTGACCGCCTTGCCCGCCGTGCATGTGGTGCCGGCCCTGGGCTATCAGATCGACAGCGGCCAGGGCAGTCTGGTGTTCACGGGCGACACGGCACCCAACCCTGCCCTGTGGCCGATCGTGAATGCGATATCGAATCTGCGTCATCTGATCATCGAGTGTGCCTTCAGCGAGGCCGATCGCACGCTCGCACAACTGTCGTGTCACCTCTGCCCGAGCCTCCTTGCGCTCGAACTGGCGCAACTGAACCCGATGCCGTCAGGGGCCGCCGTGTCGTCGCACGCGTCGCAGTCAACGCTATTGGCGCTGTCGAACGGGGCGCCGGGTCCGGCTATTCACGTGACCCATCTGAAGCCGGGCGACAGCGAGCGCACCATGGCCGAGGTCGTCCGCCTCGTGCCGGCGCTGCGGATCGGCCGGTTGATCGAAGACGCCGAATTCGAGCTCTGAGGCAGGCGCTGTCTCAGCGGCCGTCGGCTGTGGGACAATGAAGAACTGTTAACTGCTACCCTACGGGGGTTTGGCCCCGGGTGCAGCCCGATCCGTTCCCATCATGACCGTCTGTATCAATGAGTTCTGATCTCCAGACCATTCTGCCCTCCAACATCGTTCTGCCCGACGATGGACAGGCGCGTTTCGAGCGCTACCTGCCGGTGGCCCTGGAGAAGTTGCGCGCCAAGGTGCCGCTCGACGAGGCGCTCAACGATGCTGCGCGCGACATCCTCGCCGCCTTCGCCGCCGAGCGGCTCACCATTTATGAAGTGGCCGATGACAAGCTCAATCTTGTCTCGCGTGTGAAGACCGGACTGCGCTCGTTCAAGGATCTGAAACTGCCGATCGGTGAACACAGCGTCGCCGGATTTGTTGCCCTGTCGGGTCGATCCGTGAATCTGGCCGATGCCTACGACCCGGCCGAGCTGGTGGCCTACGCGCCCCGCCTGCGTTTTCTGGCCGAAGTCGACAAGCGCACCGGCTTTCGCACCCGCGAGATGCTGGTGGTTCCGGTGCTGGCCGACGACCGCGACGTGATCGGCGTGGTGCAGTTGCTCAACAACCGGCGCGGCGGCCGGTTTTCGGCCGAGGCCGAGCAGGCCGCACAGGCGCTTGCCAAGGTGGTGGCCGTGGCTGTGCGCACCGGTGCCGAGATCGAGCGACCGGCTCGGTCGCGCTACGACGCGCTCATTGCGCAGCGGCTGATCAGTGCCGGCAATTTTGCGCTGGCGGTGCGGGCGGCGCGCAAGCGTGGTGCCGATGTCGAACAGGTGCTGATCGAGGAGTTTGCCATCACCCGGGCTCAGATCGGGCAGGCGCTCGCTGAATTCTTCCGGGTGCCTTACGAAACCTTCAAGCCCGGACGCGACAAGCCGGTCGAACTGCTGCGCAATATTCGCCGCGAGTATGCCGAGGCCAATCAGTGGTTGCCGCTGAGCGAAGGTGCTGAAGGTGTCGTCATTGTCGCTCTCGATCCGGAGCGCGCGCTGGCGGCCAATGTTGCGCGCAATGTGCTCGGCCTGGACCGGGCTCGCTATGTGGTGACCACCCAGGCCGAATTCCGGTCCACCATCGATCTGTTCTTCGGGCAGCGTGGTGGCAGTGGCAATCTGGGTGATCTGCTGATCGAACTCGAGGCCGAGTCGGCCGAACGCGCGCCCGAAAAAGAACCCGGTGCCCTCGAGGGCGAAGAGGAGTCGGTCGCCAACAACGAGGTCGTCAAGCTGGTGAACAAGATCATCGGTGACGCCCATCAGCGGGGTGCCTCCGATATCCACGTCGAGTCCTACCCCGGGCGTGCTCGCACTGAAATTCGGTTTCGCATCGACGGGTCGCTGGTGCCCTATATCGAAGTGCCGGCCACCTTTCGCAATGCGCTGGTGGCACGCATCAAGGTGATGTGTGGTCTTGACATTGCCGAGCGGCGCCGCCCGCAGGACGGCAAGATCGACTTTCGTCGCTTCGGGCCGCTGGCCATCGAGTTGCGTGTGGCCACCGTGCCGGTGGCCGGTGGGGTAGAGGATGTGGTGCTGCGACTGCTGCAGCAGGGCGAGCCGATACCGATCGATCGCCTCGGGCTGCTGCCGCACGACCTCGATGCCTTGAAGACCGTGATTGCCAAACCCTACGGCATCTTCTTCGTCTGCGGTCCGACCGGATCGGGCAAGACCACTACGCTGCACTCGGTGCTCGGTTCGCTCAATACGCCCGACACCAAGATATGGACGGCCGAGGATCCCGTCGAAATCACCCAGAAAGGCTTGCGCCAGGTGCAGGTCAACCGGCGTGCCGGCATGGATTTCGCCACCGTGATGCGCGCCTTCTTGCGGGCCGACCCCGACATCATCATGGTGGGCGAGATGCGCGATGCCGAAACCACCGCCATCGGGCTCGAGGCCTCGCTCACCGGTCACCGGGTGTTTGCCACCCTGCACACCAACAGCGCCCCGGAGTCCATCATCCGTCTGCTCGACATGGGCATGGACCCCTTCAACTTTGCCGACGCGCTCCTCGGCGTGCTGGCCCAGCGACTGGCCAAGCGGCTGTGCGAGCAGTGTCGCAAGCCCGAGGTGGCCGATGCAGTCCAAGTGCAGACCCTGCTGGGTGAGTACTGCAGCGAGCTGCAGGCTACGCCGCGATTCAAGGCCGATCGGGCGGCTGCCGAGGCCGCGGTCCTGGCCGACTGGGTGGCGATGTATGGCGACCCGAACGGACAGTTTCGCCTCTACCGCCGCGCCGGATGCACCGCCTGCAACGACACGGGCTACCGCGGCCGGATCGGCCTGCACGAGTTGCTGGTGGCGACCGACCCGGTGAAGAAGATGGTGCAGGAGCGCGCGCGGGTGGCCGACATCCTCACCATTGCGCTTGCCGAGGGCATGCACACGCTGAAGATGAACGGCGTCGAGAAGGTGCTTGCCGGCCTCACCGACATGGCCCAGGTGCGCGCGGTCTGCATCAAGTAAGCGGAGCCGACTGACGATGTGCGTCAGGTGCTGGCCCGGATGTGACGTCGAGCGTCAGGCGGAAATAATGCCTGCGATTCTTCCAAGTCACTGATCAAGAGAGATTTTTCTGACGTGCTGTGCGGTGTCGGCCGCCTGGCACGAATATTTCTTTTTATTTCGATGATTCAAGAAATCGTCTCTTGTCGAGCGGTGAAGGGTCGGTCACCCCGTTTGAAGCGCATGCCCTCCTGCCGAGGGTCTGATACCCGACTGATCCTGTCCATCAACATTGTCATGGAGTTACCTCATATGAAGTCCAACCTGCAAGCGGGTTTTACCCTCATCGAGTTGATGATCGTCGTGGCGATCATCGGCATTCTGGCGGCGGTGGCACTGCCGGCCTACACCGACTACACGATCCGTGCGCGGATGTCGGAGGTGGTTCTTTCCGCTGGCAACTGCCGGACAAGCGTCACCGAGGCCTATCAGACAGGCGCAAGCCCGGGAGCCAATAATTTTGGCTGCGAGAGCGCGACTCAGGTGACCAAGTATGTCGCTTCAATCGCCACCGATATCAATGGGGTCATCACGGTCACGACGACGGCCAATACCGATCTTTCGACGGCCGCCAGCACGGCAATCTCGCTGACGCCGCAGACCAGCGCACCGGCTGACCTGACGATTTCATCCGGTACCCCCAAGACCATCGACCGCTGGAAATGCGGTCCTGCGGCTACCGCCCCAACGCCAGTGAAGTATCTCCCGACTTCCTGCCGCGGTTGATGGCAGATCAGCAATGCCGCGCGACAGGAGCTCTGGCGTGCGGACGGTCTGATGCTACAAGGCCACGGATTGGTGTGCGCTGTCAGGCCTTGCGGCCCGCCAGCGTGACTTACTTCTACCTGAACTGGAGACACGCAAACATGAAGTCCAACCTGCAAGCGGGTTTTACCCTCATCGAGTTGATGATCGTCGTGGCGATCATCGGCATTCTGGCGGCGGTGGCACTGCCGGCCTACACCGACTACACGATCCGTGCGCGGATGTCGGAGGTGGTTCTTGCCGCTGGCAACTGCCGGACTAGCGTCACCGAGGCCTATCAGACAGGCGCAAGCCCAGGAGCCGGTAATTTTGGCTGCGAGAGCGCGACTCAGGTGACCAAGTATGTCGCTTCAGTCGCCACCGATGTCAATGGGGTCATCACGGTCACGACGACAGCCAATACCGATCTTTCGACGGCCGCCAGCACGGCAATCTCGCTGACGCCGCAGGACAACGCATCGACTAACCTGACGATTGCAGCCGGTACCCCCAAGACTATCGGCAGGTGGAAGTGCGGTCCTGCGGCTGCCACCCCAACGCCAGTGAAGTATCTCCCGACTTCCTGCCGCGGTTGATGGCAGGTGTTGCTTGCCGTCCGGTGACGGTCCGACGGTGACTTGAATTGCCAGGCGGGTCCAGTGCCTGCGATTCAAGTCGCTTGTCGATAACGCATTTTTCCCATGGACTTGCCTCATGTGAAGTCCAACCTGCAAGCGGGTTTTACCCTCATCGAGTTGATGATCGTCGTGGCGATCATCGGCATTCTGGCGGCGGTGGCACTGCCGGCCTACACCGACTGATCCGTGCGCGGAT